>NZ_LMTS01000139.1:22499-33295 GCF_001541225.1 Variovorax sp. WDL1
AACTCTCGAGCGTCCGACCGGCAGCGATGGCTTCGCGCAGCCACGCCGGCCTCGGCCCGCGCCCGCCCCACTGGTGGCCCTGTCCATCACTGAACTTCGCGCCCTTGGCCGCAGCGCGACCCTTGCCATTCGTCGCTTTGGTCTTCTTCGAAGCCGAAGGCGACACAGCAGTTGCGGAGGTCGAGGCGAATTTCAGATCGCCAGCCGTGAGGCCGTACGTCGCGATCATGTCGTTGATCTTCGCGATGGCGCCTTTGGCTTCGATCGCCAGTTGCTTTTGAGCGGAGGCCTGGAGAGCAGCAATCTGGCGTGCCAACTGGGCGTAGGTTTGAGTCATGAAGAAATTGAAAGTGGAAACGCTGGAGTCTAATTAATCCGCGCAGGCCAATTGGCCTGCGCCGCGAACAATTGCAATCTGACCGAACGTGTGCCGATCGACCGGGACTCATTCATCCGATGGCAGCAGCGGCGCGGTGTCCAGTAACGGCATCTCCCTGGCCAGGATGTACTCGAAGGCTTCGCCTGCGTGCCTTGCGGCCGTGAAGATCGCAGTTCGGTCGTTCTTCAGCACCTGCAGCCAGCTGTCCAGATAGGCGGCATGCCCCTCGATGGTGGCGTCCACCAATCCGCAGTGCCCCATCACGAACGCCGAGCCGAGCTCGGCCACCAGTTCCTCGAATGCATAGGCGGCGTCGCCGAAGCGCTTTCCGAACTGACGATTGAGCCGGCTCGGATGTCCGGTCCAATGCACCAGTTCGTGCAGCGATGTGGCGCAGCACGCTTCGGCGCTGGTGAATCGGCTCGGCCACGGCAGGCGGATCTCGTCGAGCTCCGGCAGGTACATCGCGCGCTCGAAGCCATGCCGGATGGTCGCATCGCAGCCGCCCAGCAGGCGCAAGGCGCTTTCCACTGGGCCACTCGGCGACTTCACCGGTTCGACGCACAAGTCGACGACCTCCGACGGCAATCCATCGATCTGCGCGACGTTGAAGACCCAAAATGGCATGCACAGCAAAACACCACCTCGCGGCGCCTCTTCCGCCCTGCCCCCCTCCTCGCCGGCCTGAACGTTCGCCGCGTCATCTGCATCTTCACCCCTGCGCGCTTTGCGCTCGAAGTGCGCGCACATCACGCCGCGCTCTCCCTTGCGCACCTGCGCGTCCAGGCTCGCCGCCTGCTTGTAGGTCAGCCAGACGTTGGACGCATAGCCCTGCTCAATCGCCGCATCCCACAGCAGCAGGACGTTGGCGCCGTGGTACGGCGCACCGGTCTTGCCATTGCGCGGCATGCCGCGTGAAGCCGCCCGCGTCCAGCGCTCGCGGAACACGTTGCCGCCCTTCTCCAGCATCGCGCAGATCCGGTCGGTGACGACCTGCCGCACATCTATGCGTCCCCCAGTTCGGGCCACCGATGCCTTGTCTTTGAAAGTGCCTGCTTTTGGTGAGTCCTCGGGGGGTACGGGGGGAACGCCCGTGGCTGTTGGGTGGTCCGCATCGCGCTGACGGGAGGAAGAAGCTGCATGCATGGCTGGGCCTTTCTGCGGGGTGTGCCGCGGTGGTTGAACATCTGCTTTCGGAGCCGCCTCGACGCATGACGAGCGAGCCCCAAGGGCCGATGTCCAGGGACCGCCCGGAGGCCGCAGCCGAGGCGAGAGCCGAGGACCGGGCGAGGACGGTGGCGCAGCCCGAAGCCCTGGACAGCGGACCGTGCGAGCTATGCGTCGGTCAAGAGGCGGCTTCGAAGGCAGATGCACCGCGGCACACCACGCCGGCACAGCGCATCCACGAGCCGTCCGCGCCCTCCAGCGGACAGCAGGCCGTGCGCTCCCCTGCGCGCACGCGCACAAGCTCGAGGGAAAACGTGCAGGACACCGAGGAGCCCGGCCCCGGTCCCCGCGTCTGGGATGCGCAAGGCGGGCGCAGCCCGTCCCCGCCAGGGGATGAGCGC
Source organism: Variovorax sp. WDL1 (assembly GCF_001541225.1). GTDB lineage: Bacteria > Pseudomonadota > Gammaproteobacteria > Burkholderiales > Burkholderiaceae_C > Variovorax. The sequence continues at coordinate 24,447 of NZ_LMTS01000139.1, forward strand.
GACGGCGCGAACCTGGATCTGCCCGGCACCGGCGTGCAGCCGGTGGACGCCCAGCCTTCAATCCATGCACTGCCGCCAAACCATTGCCTCTCCAGATGCATGCCAGTTGACGAAGCCATGTCCGCACGGATACCTTCCGACGAACGAACCAGCCGCCATGCACCTCACCGATCCGACAGCAGCAACCGCCGAGGCAACCCCGCCACACACGACGCCACCCATTGCCACCACGACCCAGGAGCAGCGCAGCGAAGTCCATCGCAAGCTCGGCCGGTGCATGTGCCGGCTCCAGCAGTACGAGCGCCTGATGAAAGCGGTGCTCGTCGAGCACGATCTGAGCGGCACCGTGCACGATTGGCCATCGCGGCGGCAGGCGCGTGTCGAGTTCTTCGCACTCATGACCCTCGGCACCCTGGTCAAGCACTTGAAGCGCAGCTACCTCTCGACCCATCTACCCGGTCAGGAAATCGCTGACGAAGGGACCGAGCCGGAGGTCACAGACCAGATCTGGTTCAGTGTGCGAGCCGGGATGCGGCTCGAACCCGACGCCTTCGCGCAGACAGTCAGCGGCCTGGAAGAACTCGTGGCGCTTCGCAACGAGTTGGTACACCACCTGATGGAGCGGTTCGATCTCTGGAATCCCGGCAGTTGCGCCGAGGCCGATGCCTACCTTGAGCGCAGCTACGAGCGGGTCGACCGCCATCTGCTCGAACTGCTGGAATGGGCGCGTCACTCTGACAAGGCGCGCGAGCTCATGGCGAGCGCCCTGGCGAGTGACGCCATCCAGGAGCACATCGCACAGACCGTGCCCTCCCCTCCCCTCGTCTTGAATGCCGACTCGAACATCGTGCAATGCCTGCGCGAAGCGCAGGCATTCCTGGCCGTCGACGGCTGGACGCTTCTTGAGGACGCCATCGCTTTCATCCGGATCACGTCCGAAGAGGAGTCGCCTTCACGCTACAACTGCCTCAACTGGCGACAGGTTCTGCGCGACAGCGGCGTCTTCGAATACGAACGGCAAGCCTTGCCCGACCGCGAAGGTCTCCGCGTTGCGTACAGAACGCGGCGCGGATGACGCGACCGCCTTCCTTCAACTTTGAGCGTTCTGCCAATATGCCGCATGTCCGCCGCATGTCGACCAGTCAAGACCTGTTTGCCCGGCCCTGGGCCAACCGTCAGCTCGGGAGACCAGGCGGGCGCCTTTTGGCCTTGGGACTTGCGATCGCCCCTGTTGAGGCGCCCGCACGACCCTCTTTCACAAACCATTGGCGTGTCGCCTTGATGCGCGGGTGATGGAATGCAACTCGACATCTTCGAACACAGCCGCGAGGTGATGCTGAGGAACGACGCTGTGCATGCGCTCGAGCGGCGCGACGCGTCAGCCGCTCTGCAGGCTTGCGAGCGCCTTGCCTGGGAATATCCGGCCGACGCGTCCTTGCCGGCGCTGCGCGTTCTCACCGGGTACATCGAGGCGGCCGAAGTCGGCCGACAGGACGCGTTTCGCGACCATGAATCCTTGCGCGAGGCGCGGCAGCTGTTGCAGGAGACCATCCGTTTCGCAGCGCAGCGCACCTTCGGGGACCTGGGTGCCGCCGCGTGGCTCACTGCGAGCTGGCAGGAACTCGCACGGCGCGCAGGATCGCTCGCGTTTGACGGGCGCTATCCCCACGACCATGCGGCGGCGCTCTGGCTGTGCGCAGGCGCCTGGGAGAACGCCGCCCAGGCGGTCGCGGCCATCGAATCGTGGCGCCGGATACCGGCGCCGCTGGCCTGGATGGCCGAGGCCCGATTGCACCTGGTCGGTCTGCGGGCGACCTGGCCGCTGCTCGCGGAACTGGGGTGGCTGTCGCCAGCGCTGCTGGAGGAGGTCGCGCAACGCTCGCCCGACCCGCTCTTGCCGCAGCTGGTACGCAGCTTCGAGGCGAATTTTGATGCGATCTCCACGGGCGGGGGCGAGACCGGCGACCTGAGCTGGTTTGCGGCATGGGTGCTCACTGAGCGCCCCGGTCTTCGTGAGCAACTGGCGCTCGCACAGGCCTCGCAGCACAGTGCGCCGGAGCAGGCAATGCGTCTCCTGGTGGAACTGCTGGGCTTGGAGCGGCAGGGCCGCCACGCTGACATCGTTGCTCGACGCAAGGTGCTGCGCGACCTGCAGCCCTCGCTGTATGCGGCGTACATGAAGAGTCGCTGACGACTGCGCTGCACGGCCGGGCTCCGCTGGCGCGACAGTCGGTGCAGGATTGGGGGTGCCGAGATGACCGATCGGCTGGCGCACGACCTGCACCTGGCGTTCCCGGAGATGAAGGGCTTTTCGGCGCGCGACCTGAAGTGCATGAGCGTCGAGCTGGCGCTCCTCGCGACCGCAGCGGTGCAACCCGCAAGCCCGCGGGCATCCCACGCGTGCTGGTCGATCAGCAACGAGTGGCACGTTGGCCGCTGAGCGTCGCTCGAAGGCCGGCCCGCTTTAGCTTTTGTCGTCGAGTAGCCGTTGGCGTGCCGCGGCAATCGATTGGTGCAGCTTTGCCTGCAACACTTCCCTGGGAGGTAGCACGGTAAGAAACTCGGCGACATGGATGCCGCTCTTGTCGAGCTCGAGCAGTTCGACCTGCTCTTGTTTTTTGCCCGCGCACAGGATGATGCCCAAGGGAGGATCTTCGTTCGCTTCCGTCTCATGCTTGGCAAGCCAGCGCAGATAGAGCTCCATCTGCCCTTTGTATTCCGCGCGAAACTCGCCCACCTTGAGATCCACGGCAACCAGCCGCTTGAGCTTGCGGTTGTAGAACAGCAGGTCGATGTAGAAATCGTCCTGATCGATCTGGATTCGCTTTTGCCTCGCGACGAACGTGAACCCGGCACCTAGTTCAAGGAGAAATTTCTCGATCTCACGCAGGATTGCATCCTCGAGGTCGCGCTCAAGGTATCGATCGTTGAGGCCTAGAAAATCTAGAACGTAAGGGTCCTTCAGGAGCAGATCGGCTGAGGGGCGTCGCGTCTGCCTCAGCGTCGCGATATCGTGTTGGATGGTCGTTTCCGGCTTCCTGGAAATCGCCGACCGTTCGTACAGCATGCTGCCGATGCGCTCCTGCAGTTGCCGCGACGACCAGTTCTCGAGCCGGCAAAGCTCGATGTAGAAATCTCGCTTCGTCGCATCGTCCAGATACATCAACGTCTTGATGTGCGTCCAGCTCAACTGTCCCCGCAGTGCGGAGACAGTCCGTTCGTCCGGAAAAGTCTCTGCGACGCGGAGACAATGTCGAAGTTGCTTTTCGCCCCAGCCACGACCGCACTGGCTCGTCAGCTGGAGGGCGACGGTTCGAACGACCTGTTCGCCATAGGCACCGCGCTCGCCTTTCAGAACATGGGACCGTAGACGCTGCCCGATTTGCCAGTAGAGAAGCGTCAACTCGGCGTTGACTGCTGCTGCGGCGCGCGTGCGCGCGCGGTCGATCAGCTCGCGCAGCTCCGTGACGAGCTCAGCCTCAACGTTCTGAAGCGAGGTCGAATTCTTCACTTCTTTCATCCGAACACCCTGCTCGCGCTCATCAGAAGCCACTTGGCCATCGGAATGGACCGGTGGTCAGCTTCGGTTTCAGCAAGCGTGAACTCCAACAGATTCATTCGAGTGGTCACGCCGAAGGCCTCGGGTAAGTTTCATGCGTTCGGCGCCGCTGCGATGGTAAGCAGCTCCTTGTCGGTGGGCTTGTTCCAATTCAGACCATAGGCGCCAGCGGCGTAGAAGCTAACCATCTCATGGCGCACCATGGGGTGGGTCCAGCCCTTCCCTACCAATCGCTGAATCACGGCCGGGTGGGCATTTCGACGCATCAGATCCTCTTGGAGCCCTTGAACCAGCTCGGCCTGACGTTCCGAGGGCAGTGCAGCCAGTTCGGCCGCGAGCAGCTCGATGCGTTCTGCAAGCCATTTCTTCTCCCATTGGACCAGTCTTTCGCTCGGTGCCACATGCACGACTTCCGGCTCCTTGGCCGCCACGGCCTTCTCGATCGCCTCTTCCTGCGCGGCCAGATGGCCGGGCAGCACGCTTCTCAGGTAGCGCAGTGGATCGCGCAGCGGCTCCGGGAAGGCGCTGGCCGCGCGCTTCTCGACCGCCTCGATCGCGGTGGCGACGGCCGCGTCGCCGAACTCCTCGATCAGCCGCTCGATCCGGGTGTGGTCAATGCCCAGCCGCTCCGCGCTGGCCAGGACACCGACATCGACCGGTTCGGCGGCCGAGCGCTGCTGTAGCGCCAGAACCCGCTGGGGCTTCTTGCGTACGGTGAACTGAAGATCCGAAACGAAGCGCCCCGACTTGAACTCCAGCATCTCGATCTCGATGTCTGCTAGGGCATTGATTTCGGCGAGCGCGGGCCGCAGGGTATCGCGCTTGAAGATGCGGTACTCGAGGCGCTGCAAACGTTCGTCGTCGGGCCGCCCCAGCAACACGGGCCTCCACCAGGACCATGCCTTGCGCGCCGTCTGCCCGACCCCCAGGTACCGGGAACAGATCTCGTAGAGCGCCACCGCGGGATGCGAACCCAGTTGCGAAATGACTTCCAGCGACAGCTTCGCAAAGATTTCCGGATCCAGCAGTTCGTTGCGCATGTTCACCGCATACGACCATTCGACCCAGACCTGTCCGCGTTCCTTGGTGAGCCTCGCGTGCGAGAGCATGCCGCACACATCCCACGTTTGCCACTCGCCTGCAGTGGGTGACTGCCACTCAACCAGCGTGGTGATCATTGAACGCAGGTGCGTCTTGATGATCTTCATGTCCCCGCTGTTGTAGTCGAGGCCTTTGACGATGTCGGTCAATGCGGCGCGGAACGTGTCTCGCTCCAGTCCCTGGTTCTGTGCGATGTGAAGCAATACATTCCATGTTCTGCGACCCAACGCGGTGATCTTGTTGTTCTGGGGGACCAGCGCCAGCGAGAACACGGGCTTGAGCAATGGGATGGGCCCGCGCGCGGGCGTCGAAACTTCTCGGTTTGCTCCTGGGATCATGGCGCGACTGTAGCGCAGTGCGGGCTTCATGTGAAACGTCGATTCACTTGTCGCAATCGTGCTTTCCGCATACGGGTCACCGTAAAAGCTCCGCTTTCAGCGCCGGCACGCCTGAGCTACAGGCGCCCGGGCTCACTGTAAAAGCTCCGGTTGGCGGCTTCACAGGAGAAGATTTGGTCTGGAGGCCGGTCGACAGCGGGGATTCCCGCTTTACTGTATCCACTCTCCCCGCGGCCTGAACGTGCTCCGCATCCCACCGTATCCACTCTGGCGTCGACTGGAAAACCTCCAGACTTCACTGAAAGGCCTCCAAAAATACGCCTAAGTCATTGATTTTATTGAATATATGCTCAATAAAGGATTAAAGGGTTAAAGGTTTTTGACCTCTGAAAAGCCCAGCGCTGGGTTTCTGGAGCTTTTTCGGGAAAGAGGATGGAAGGATTGGACGAAACTTCGCCCGTTTGCGCAAAACACGTCTAACACGCACAATCGCGCCGTCAATCACCAACTCGTTCAATGATGGAAATTCGACCCCAAATCACGCTGGCCAGCGTGCACCAGCAGGCCGAGGATGCGGCAGCCATGTTGTCGAGCATTCGCTCGGCGATGCTGGCGCCGATGGTTCGCAAGGCCGCGCCGTCCTTCAGCGCCGACCAGGTGGCCACCCTGTGCGAGGCCACCTCGCGAGGTTCGTTCGCCCACCGTGTCGCGAGCCGCAAGGATATGCCTTCGGGGACATTGGTGTCCAACGGTCGCAAGAGGCTGTTCACCTTGGCCGAGACGCGCCATTGGGTGCGGGATTACCGCAAGGAGATGCTGCGCCCCGAAGGGGCGGAAGCGATCACGATCTCCATCGCGAACTTCAAAGGGGGCACAACGAAGACCACCACGGCCATGACTCTGGCCCAGGGGCTGACACTGCTGGGCCACAAGGTACTCGTCATCGACACCGATCCCCAAGCCTCGCTGACCACCCTCTTCGGCATCCTCCCCGATGTTGAGATCAGCGCCAAGGACACGATCATGTCGCTGGCCGATGGCTCATCCATGACCGTGCGGCCGATGATCCGAAGCACCTACTGGGACGGACTGGACCTGGTGCCAGCCGCGAGCTCGCTGTTCGACGCCGAGTTCATGCTGCCCTCCCGGCAGGGCAAGGAGGGATTGTCGGGCTTCGAGTTCTACAGGGTCCTGGATCTCGGGATCGATGACGTCCGGGCGGATTACGACGTGATCATCATCGACAGCCCCCCTGCCCTGTCCTACCTGACGATCAACGCACTGATGGCAGCCAATGGCATCATCATGCCGCTACCTCCCGAGACGCTGGACTTCGCCTCTTCCACCCAATTCTGGTCCCTGTTCTCCGACCTGACCCAGACAATGCTGGAAGGCCGCGGACAAACCAAGAACTTCGATTTCATTAACATTCTCCTGTCTCGCGTACCGCCCAAAGCCGGGCGCGGGGCGTCGACCACAGCGGATGCCGTGCGGGAATGGATTGGCGCCACCTACAAGGAGAAGGTGTTGCCATTGGAGATCCCGCGCACGTCGATCGCCTCCCAAAAGTCTTCCGGGTTCGGGACCGTCTACGACAGCGAGGCGGGCGATGCCAAGGACAAGACGTACAAGCGTGCCCGGGACGCCTATGACCTCTTCGTACAGCACATCGAGGTCTCGATTCGAAATGCCTGGGCGAGGCAGTTGCCGGCCCTGGCAGGGGGTTTGTACGGTACAAACCCCCTGCGGGTGGAGGCCTAAGGGGCCAACATGTGTCGAGCCCGACCAGCTTCCCAAGCGCGAGTTGTCTCAAGGGGTTTGTACGGTACAAACCCCCTGGTTCCAGTGTGTTGCACCGGGGCCCAGATACTCGTTCGTGCAGGGGTGGAGTGCCGGGTAAGGAGACTAGACGATTTGCAGGGGCGGCACGCAATCTCTCCCACTCGCATCGCGGCGCAGCGCGCTGGATAGAACTGAACAAGGAAAAGGCAATGGCGAATAAAGACCTGGTGAAGCGCGCGTTCAGCGTCACGGCAAATCTCCCCATCCCCAGCCAGCAGCGGCGGGACGGCACATCAGCGTCGGAGGCAGCGGAAGAGGGCACGAGGATTTCCGAAGCTCCCGCCACCATCGCGCCCTCCGTGCCCAACGAACAGCTCGCGGCTTCCATGGCGCCAAAAACCGGGCCTGGATCCATGCTGGCCTTCATGACAGAGCAGTCCGAGGTTCACCGCGAGGTGGTGCGCCTTCGCGAGCGGCTGGGCGAATTCGACGGCGCGCAAGCGACGCGGCGTATCGATCCGAAGCTCATCAAGGCCTCCAGTTGGGCCAACCGGGATATGTCGCACTTCAAGACGCAAGCTTTCACTAGTCTGAAAGAGGAAATCGCGAGTGCGGGCGGCAATGTTCAGCCGATCAAGGTGCGTCCGATCGAAGGTGCGGCCGCAGGATCGCCGAGCTTCGAGATCGTCTTCGGCCATCGTCGGCATCAGGCGTGCCTGGAGCTGGGCCTCCCGGTGCTGGCGCTCGTGCAACCAGACATGAGGGACGCTGAACTCTTTGTCGAGATGGAGCGCGAGAATCGCGAGCGTGAGGACCTGTCTGCCTGGGAGCAGGGCGTCATGTACATGCGTGCGCTAGAGCAGGGCCTTTTCCCGTCCGCCAAGCAACTGGCCGCCGCGATCGATCGGGATATGGGCAACATTAGCAAGGCGATGGCTTTGGCCAAACTGCCGAGTGAGGTCGTCCGCGCGTTCGGCTCGCCCTTGAATCTCCAGTTCCGTTGGGCGACGCCACTCAAGGATGCGCATCAGCGCGATCCGGAGGGTTTGCTCGCCGCATCGCGTGAGCTCGCGACTCGGGTGCCTCCGCCTTCGCCGGCGGAGGTCTTCGCCGAGCTCACCGCGCAGGGCGGCGCCCAGCGGCAAGTGCCAGGATCCACAACGGAATGGAAAGACGACGACGGCAAGCGCATCGTCTCGCTCGTCGTCGACCGCAAGGGGAGACCGACCCTGGCCTTTGATCAGCCGATGGTCGAGGCCCAGCGTCGAAAGCTGGTCAAGCTGATTGATGGTTTCGTGGGCAGCAAGGCCTGAGGACCGATCCGCAGAAAAAGGTGGCGTTTCACTGACAAGTGAATACTCACACGCTTTCGTGGGCAAGCGAAAGGCGCGGGATGGGCCATGTCCCGGACTCCTGAATCAGCTGCGAAAGCGTACGCGCGCCCCGTGCCAGGCTGACCCGGAGGGCCTCGTTGCTCATTCCGAAAAACGGCTCGCGGCTCGGCAAACCTCGGCGGGCAGGGCCGTAGCTGGACACCCAATTTGACGCAGCGACTTGTAGGGGACGGCAGCGCGCGCTACCATTGCTAGCAAACTAAAGGAATGACAGCAATGTCGACGATCACCATCCGCGATATTCCCGAGGACACACACGCGGCCCTCAAGGTCATGGCAGCCGATGCGCACAAGGGCGGTCGGCGCAGCGTGGAAGGCCTCGCCCGGACGCTTCTGGTCGATGCGACGCGCAGAAGGGGGCCGGGCCTGGGCAGTCAGCTCGCCGCCATTGGCCGTCAGTTCCAGGCCAGCCTCGCTGCCGCTGGGGAAGGCATGGGCGATGAGGAGATCGATGCCCTGTTCAGGCGCTCGGGTGAGCAGAACGAACCGGCCACGTTCGAATGATCCTGCTCGATACGAACGTCCTGTCAGAACCTCTGAAGCCTCACTCCGCCCCCGCCGTGATCGCCTGGCTGGACGATCAGGCGGTCGATCAACTGTGCATCAGTGCCGTCACCGTCATGGAGATGCTCGACGGTGCGGCCCGCCTCGACGTCGGAGCCCGCAGGTTGCGTC
>NZ_LMTS01000139.1:33326-42180 GCF_001541225.1 Variovorax sp. WDL1
AAGCCATCAACAGCCTGATTGCGCGATTCAGATGCTTGCCGTTCGATGAGTTCGCCGCCCGGTCCTATGCGCAGATGGCGGAAAGGGCGCGTCGGGCAGGGCACACCATCTCCATGGGTGACGCCCAGATCGCGGCCGTTGCGCACGCCAATGGCATTGAGGCGGTGGCGACCCGCGACACCGGGCCGTTCGAGGCGATGGGCCTGCAGGTGCTCACCCCATGGACTGCGTAGTTGGCCGTGCCCACGGTGCTCACTGAAACGGGCCAGCAGAACAGCGTCGACTACCGGCACGGGACTTAATCTCGCTTGCAGAGCCAATGTGCTACGACCCATCGAGATAAAAACCCAACGCCATCAATGACTTAGGAAGATGACCTCAGAAAAGTACCGCCGCGTCGGCTAAAAATCAAATTGATGATTATGTGGATACTCAACAGAATAGATCGCTCGTAGGCTCGACCTTGCTCGCCCGGAAGCGGTGAGGGTCGTGCCGGTTCGAACACCCGCGGCTTGCGTTGCAAACCGTCCAGCTTTTAATCGGCTATCTTCGTCGTGCCATGACCGCCGTCCCCACACCATCGCAGCTGGCCCAAATTGAGGACGAGGAACTCGCGCACCTTGCCCTGAGCTGGCGCGCGCGCGCGGGCTACGGCGATCGGGACGCCTTCGGCGTCGCGCATGCACTGGAAGTCGCGCGGCGGCGCCGGTTGCGCGAAAGCCAATTGCACGAACTGCGGGCAGAGCCGATGGCGCCTCGCCCGTGGTGGAAGTTCTGGCAGAGTTCGCCCTCAGACTCCAGCGGCGGCCCGATGTCTCCCACGTGAAAAAAGCACCGCCCCGCAAGCTCCATCGCGGCCACTTCGCCTTCATGCGGGCGCTGGCCCAGGGCCTGGACGAACGGGCCAGCTGGGACCGGTACCTGCGGCTCGAAGGCGAGCACACCGATCTGCGCACGGTGCGCCGGACCATCGCCTGGATCCGCGACCAGTTTGCGGCGGCGGCGCGGCGCGAGCAGAAGCCGGGCACGGCGCGGCTGATCCTGCTCGATCCCGATCGCTTCACCGCCGCGCCGGCCCTGCCGACCCTGGCCGAGTTCGCGGCCGCGCAGGGCCTGGAGGACTTCTCGGAGGCCGAGCAGATCGAGGCCTACGAAGCCGCTTACCCGGCTGGGGGTGGGGGAGGGCAGGGCGGTTACAAAAGCGCTGGGTCAGCCGGGCCGTCGCGCCGGGCCCGGGTCATCGAACACCAGTTGGAGGCGCTGCGCTGGCTCGAGGGCCTGGTGGTCCAGGACCCGCGTCCCAGCGACAGCGTGGCGGCTTGGCTGCACCCGTCGCTGGCCGCCCGGCTCGAGCGCGCCGGGTTGTCGAGCCTCGCCGCGGTGGTCGAACGCATCAACGGCATCGGTGCCCGCTGGTGGGTCCAGGTGCCCGGGGTGGGTGAGCGCAAGGCGGCCCGGATCCTGGACTGGCTCCATGCCAACGAAGCGGTCCTCGGCCTGCGCGTCGGCGTGCACGTCACCATGCCGCGGGCGCAGCTGACACCGGCGGCCTTGGCCTCGGTGGTGCCGGCGGCGACGGCCCTCGTGCCCTATGAAAAATTCCAGCTGCCCGCCGAGCTCGACGGCCGCGAGGGGCACTACCGCGCGCCCCAGGCCAAGTGCCGGGTCCTGGCAGTCAACGATCATGAAGCCATCGGCGCCTGGCTGGCCGCCCAGCGCCCGGGTGAGGGGAACAGGGAACTGTCGGCGACCCAGCGCTCCTATCGCAAGGAAGCGGAGCGGCTGCTGCTCTGGTCCGTCCTGGAACGGAGGAAGGCGCTGTCCTCGTTGTCAGCGGAGGATGCGAGCGCCTACTGCGGCTTTGTCGCAGACCCGCCGTCGAGCTGGTGCGGGCCGCGGCACCATCAACGCTGGTCGCCGATGTGGCGGCCGCTCGAAGGACCGCTGACGCCGACGGCGCTGCGGCAATCCCTGATCATCCTGCGCAGCCTGTTCGCGTTCCTCGTGAGCCAGGGCTACGTGGTGGGGAACCCGTTCGCGGCGGTCACCCTTCCGCCGAATCCCCAGGGGCCGTTGGGCGCGAGTCGGACCTTGACCTTTGCGCAGTGGGACCACCTCGACGCCCTGCTGCAGGACCATGTCGACACGGAAGCCGGGCGGCGTCTGCGACGCGGCATGCGCTGGCTCTACGCCACCGGGCTTCGCCTGGCGGAGATCACGAGCGTCCAGTGCGAGGATCTGGAGCAGGTCGAGCACGAGGCGGCCGATGGAACAACGGCGACCGGCTGGCTGCTGTCGGTGAGAGGGAAGGGGGGGCGTATCCGCCAAGTGCCGGTACCGGGGCAGCTGGTCGAAGAGCTCGGTGACGAGCTGGCGCGGCATGGCTTCGAGCGCCAGGTGGGGGCGATCAGCAACCAGGGCATCCCCGTGATGGCCCGCTTCGACACCCCGCTCGAGCGTCCGGTGGGATGGTCGGCGTCTGGGCTCTACCAGGCCATCAAGGCGTTCCTCGGGCAGGCGGCGACCCGCGCCGACGGCATGGACGCGCGGCAACTGAGAAAGGCCAGCACGCACTGGCTGCGGCATACCCACGGGTCCCACGCGCTGCAGGGCAGGGAAGGGCAGGCGCCCATGCCGATTCAGGTGGTGCAGAACAACCTTGGACATGCATCCGTCGGCACGACGTCGATGTACCTCGTTCCCGCGCGACGAGAGGATGAATGCGATGCGGGGATTTTGGGGCGTCCCGCGTAGTGTGAGGCGAAAACGGCCATCGCCCCGGACGAGGTCAGCGCCGCTGAGGGAGGCATTGTGGCGGCGAGGTATATCTCAAAATGAGATATACTTGATCCGATGCGGGTGATCTCCAACAAAGCCTTGACCGCGTTCTCAATGGTTCATCGCGATGCTGATGCCCCGTTGCAGGCGTGGCGCAAGATCGTCGAGACCGGAGCCTTTTCCAACTATGCGGAATTGAAGGGGGCCTTCAATGCAACAGACAAGGTCGGCGACTTCTACGTGTTTGACATTGGCGGAAACAAGTACCGAGTGATTTCCTCGATCCATTTCAATCGCCAAATGCTGTTTGTTCGACATGTCTTCACGCACAAGGAGTACGACAAATGGAAGTCGTGATTGATCGTCAAGCCGCTGATGACTTGGCCGGACACTTCTCGGCCATCTCAAAGCACGTTCCGCTTCGTCCCATCCGCACTGAGGTCGACTATGACGCGGCCGTGGCCTCGCTGAATGCCTTGCTCGATGCCGGCGCTGCTGATGAGGCCCACCCTCTGGCCGATCTGGCCGCGACGCTCGGCGAACTTATTGGCGATTACGACGACGCCCACTATCCTGCCAAAGACGTGGCGCCCAGCGAAATGCTGCGCTTCCTGATGGATCAGCACGGACTCAAGCAAACCGACCTGGCCGAAGAACTTGGGTCGCAAGGCGTCGTCTCGGAAGTTCTGAGCGGAAAACGTGAACTGAACTTGCGTCAGATGCGTGCGTTGGCGAGTCGGTTTGCCGTTCCCGTGGCAGCGTTTGTCGATGGGACGCACGCGCCGGTCGCGTAGATCAAGGCTGGCTTGGGGGCCGGCTCGCTGAAATCACAGGCACGGCCTGCCGGGCTCGCTGCAGATTCCAATGGAGTCGTTCACGCGCGCGGTGGAGATCGTGCTCAAGGAAAACGAACTGCGCGACGCCGCCGGATACCGACCCGTTGACATGCAATACTTCGAACCTCTGCAGCACGCCGCCGGCCTTTACCCATTCGACATCGTCGAAGCGCACTCCCTGGCGTGCCAGGATTGCTGCCATCGCCCCCCATCGTCGAGATGATGTCAGCAGCCTGGCCGGGCTTCCTTCTCCCTGACCCTCGCGCTACGCAATCACGTTGACGGCCGCCCAATTGAAGCCGCCCAGGAACACAAACTCGCGCACCGGCGCCCGGGCCTGCACGCGGTCCAATGGAGTTTGGGCCCATGCATACGGACCTGGTGCGAAGGCAGAGGCGCCGGCCAGCAGCAATCGGCGCCTCGCATCGCATGCGCGGCCTAGCGCCGGCCGGTGACGTTTGCGCCAGAAAATGCTCCCATGGCTGATCTCGATTGCGCTACGCCTGCCCCCCAGGGCGATCTCGTGGGCTTGGCCATTGACCTTGCCATCTCGCCTGCCGGCCGGGTCTACCTGGAGATTGCGCGCGGCGTTGCCGACGCCCCGGAATCGCCCGCGGCAACGCGCATTTGCAAGGCCTTCGAGCGCAGCGGCGCGCATGGCTTGCTGCAACTAGGCGCGGTGGAATTGGGCGGCGCCCTGACACCCGCGCTTGCCTTCGGCCGCGAGTTCGCACATCTGTTCATGGTGCGGCTGACCGCCCTTGCCACATTGGCCGAAAACTGGGCGAGCGTCGAGTTGACCGCCCCCCGCGCAGCGCTGGAACAACTGGCCGCCGCAGCGCCACCAATGACGGGTGCGGAATACCTCGACGGCGCGGTGCTCGATGCATGGTGGGTAGACCTGCACACGGCCGTGCGCGAGGAAATCGCCGCCGGCGGTGGCGAGGTAGATACCTGGCTGCGAGGCAAGCACCCTAGCTGGAACCTGGTTGGCCGAGTCTGTTTTCATCTGGCCGAGAACAAGAGCAACGAGCAGGCACCGTTCGCCTTTCTCGCCACTCGCGCGAGCCATGTGTCGAAGGACGCTCGCGTCCAGCACGTGCCCCTGGGGCGAGCGCTGCACAGCTATTCCGAGGCCCAGGATCGCGCCGGGCTGTTGAAGTTGCTCTTGCCGGTGCACAAGGCGGCCGAGCAAAGCCCGTGGCTGAAGGCGTTGGTCGATGCGGGCAAGGTGTTTCATCCGCTGGCCTGGTCGCCGCCCGAGGCGTACCAGTTCCTGCGCAACGTGCCCCTGTTCGAAGCCAGCGGCCTGATCGTGCGCATCCCCGATTGGTGGAAGCCGCGGCACCCACCGCGCCCGCAAGTCCGGGTGAACCTGGGTCAGCACGCCTCGGGCCTTGGGCTGGACACGATGCTCGACTTCAACGTCGAACTCACGCTCGACGGCGAACCGCTTTCCGACGAGGAGTGGAAGCAATTGGCCGCGGCCGGCGACGGTCTGGTCCGGCTCAAGGGACGCTGGGTCGAGGTCGACCGCGAAAAGCTCGACGCCGTGTTGGCCCATTGGAAGACGGTGCAGCGCTCGGCCGCCGACGGCATTTCCTTTCTCGACGGGATGCGCCTGCTGTCGGGCGCCTTCATCGACGCCAAATCCAGCGCCGAGCTGGCGCAAACCAGCGCCGAGTGGTCGACGGTCCTGGCGGGCGACTGGTTGCACAACACGCTCGCGCAGCTACGCGAGCCTGGCGAGTCAGGTGAGGCCACCGATCCGCAGCCCGAACTCAAGGCACAGCTGCGACCCTATCAACGCAAGGGTGTGCATTGGCTGTGGTTGCTCAACCGCCTGGGACTGGGCGGCTGCCTTGCCGACGACATGGGCCTGGGAAAGACCGTTCAGGTGCTCGGTCTGCTGTCGCTGCTCAAGCGTGAGCGCGACCCGGGGCCACACCTATTGGTCGTGCCCGCCTCGCTGATTGCCAACTGGCAAGCGGAGGCAGCGCGCTTCGCACCCCACTTGCGACTCCTGATCGCGCATCCGTCGGCGATGGCGGCCAAGGAATTGGCGGCGCTCTCTGAAAAGCGGCTGGCGGGCGTCGATGTCGTCGTGACGAGCTATGGCACCGTGACGCGCCTTGCCTGGATGGGCGAAGTGCAGTGGTCGTTGGTCGTGCTGGACGAAGCACAGACCATCAAGAATCCCGGCGCCCAGCAGACGCGCAAGATCAAAGCGCTCAGGAGCCGCGTGCGCATCGCGCTGACGGGCACGCCAGTGGAGAACAGGCTCGGCGACTTGTGGTCGCTCTTCGATTTCATCTGTCCGGGGCTGCTCGGCCCCGGTGCGACCTTCAACCGCTTCGTGCGCAGCCTGGCGAGCAGGGAGCACGTCGACTACGCGCCGCTGCGCAGCCTGGTGCGACCCTACATCCTGAGGCGCCTGAAGAGCGACAAGCGGGTCATCGCCGACCTGCCCGACAAGACCGAAGTCAAGGCGTACTGCGCACTGAGCAGGCTGCAGGCGAGCCTATACCAGCAGGCGGTCGACGCGCTGGCCACGCAGATCGAGACCTTGGAGGGCATCCAACGGCGCGGCGTGGTCCTGGCCTTCCTGATGCGCTTCAAGCAGATCTGCAACCATCCTTCGCAATGGCTGGGCGACGGTGCGTACGGGCCGCACGACAGCGGCAAGTTCGCACGCCTGCGGGAATTGTGCGAGGCGGTCGCTGCGCGCCAGGAGAAGGTGCTGGTCTTCACGCAGTTCCAGGAAATGACAGGGCCGCTTGCGCAGTTTCTGCAAGGCGTTTTCGGGCGTCCCGGACTGCTGCTTCACGGCGGCACTGCGGTGAAGGCACGCGCGGCGCTGGTCGAGGCCTTTCAGCGCGAGCATGGCCCGCCGTTCTTCGTGCTCTCGCTCAAGGCGGGAGGCACAGGCCTGAACCTGACCGCAGCATCGCACGTCGTGCATTTCGATCGGTGGTGGAACCCGGCCGTGGAAAATCAGGCGACCGACCGCGCCTATCGAATCGGACAGAAGAGCAACGTGCTGGTCCACAAGTTCGTCTGCCGTGGTACGGTGGAGGAGAAGATCGACGCCCTCGTCGACGCCAAACTGGGTTTATCGAACCAGGTCATCGATGGCGGCGGCGAGACACTGATGACGGAGCTGAGCAACGACGAGTTGCTGCGCATGGTCGCGCTCGATATCGGCAGCGCCATGGACGAGGCCAAGGCCCGGTAGGAACGCGTCTTGTTTGGGAGAGGTCGGGGCAACACATGGGACAAAACGACTACGGCGGCTGGGCGCCCTACATTCCAGTGGCGCAAAGGCAGCGCCAGGCCAAGCGAACGGTTGCGGCGCTGAACGAGAAAGGGCAGAGCTGTCAGCCGGTCACGATCGACGGCCGTGCGATCGCCAAGAGCTTCTGGGGCAAGGCCTGGTGCGACAACCTGGAGTCCTACAGCGATTTTGCGAACCGGCTGCCGCGCGGGCGGACCTATGTGCGCAACAGCTCCGTCATCGATCTGCGCATCGAGAGCGGCCGGGTGTTGGCGCTCGTGTCCGGTTCGGATGTCTACAGTGTCGAGATCGATGTGCAGCCGCTGGCGGCGACGAGGTGGGTCGCGATCATCAAGGAATGCTCGGGCAAGGTGGCCTCCCTGGTCGAATTGTTGCAGGGCCGCCTGTCCAAGGCGGTGATGGAAACTGTGACGCGCCGTGGCGAGGGGCTGTTCCCGCTGCCGCGGCAAATCAGCATGCGTTGCAGTTGCCCGGACGCTGCGTCGATGTGCAAGCATGTCGCGGCGGTGCTGTACGGCGTGGGTGCTCGCCTCGACAACCAGCCGGAGCTGCTGTTCCGACTGCGCCACGTGGATCCGCAGGACCTGACTCGACAACTCGGCAATATGCCGGCGATGGCGCCGTCCGACACGCAAGGCGCCTTGGACGGCACAGATCTGTCGGCCTTGTTCGGCATCGATCTCGACGATGGATCCACGGCGTCGACGGCGCAGTCGCCGCCCGCCATGGCGCCGTCTCGCAAGGGATCGCGGGAGCCGAAAGCCGTCGATGCGCTTCTCGGGTCGGCGGTGTCGGCGAAAGACAGCAAGACAGCAGCCCCGCGACGCGAGCGAAGCAAGGCCGTCACAGCCAGCGAATTGATTGCGCGCGGCGTCGCGCGGCACATGATTCAGAACTGGATCGCTTCCGGCGTCTTGCTGCGCACCAAGCACCGTGCCCTGTATCGGACAACGGCACAGACAGAAACTCGGATCGTTGCCTATACTGCTCGAACTGTTCGCATCTGACGGGCTTTTTCCTTGGTGCGGCTGACGGGCGCTGCGCCACGGGTGTTGAGGTCATCTAACTCGGCTAGCCAGGTAACAGCGCTAGCCTGACCGTCCACGCACCGGAATCCTCTTAAGCTCGCGCGCTTCGCGCGAGTCCTCGCCTTGCCTGCCCGCTCTGCCGAGTCGACGACTTGGTCTGACGCACCGCCGCCACCAAGCTTATCGACTACAGTGGCGCCAGAAGTCAAATGAAAAGTCGGGCCATGTGCGTGCCATGACGCACGTACACCGTGTACAGACGAGGATCGGAGGGGCTGACCTGCAACGCAGGGTTGGTCAGTGCTCAGACAAACAAATCAGCACTGAGTCCTTGAGACCACCATATTCGACTGTAGTAACTTGTATGCGTGTCGATCAGACGTAAGCGCGCAATAGACCACGCCCTTCCTTCGAGCGCCACGAAGTGTGAGGCTACGTACCCATGTACAAGAGCGTGGGCACGTAATGTCAGAGTTGATTTCGAATTTGGCCAAGCGCTTGGTGGTCGGGCACAAGCGTGATGGTCGCAGCATCTACGACGAACAGGCCAAGCGCGAGTTGGTCCTAGCGTGTCGTGAGCCCGGGTATCGATAGCGAAGCTGGCTCGCGATTGCGGCGTCAACGCGAACCAGGTGAACAGCTGGGTGCGCTTGTATGAGCGACAACTGGCCGAGAGCACGGCGCCGAGCGTGGATGTTGTCGAAGCGAAGACTTCGGCGTTCGTGGCGCTCGAAGTCGCAGCGGCGCGCCAGGAAGAGACCTCATCCATGGATGTGCAGGCACGCCTTCCCAACGGAGTTGTGGTCGACTTGCGTGGTTGCGCCATGCAGCAGGCGTTGGCGATGATCGAGGCGCTCGGGAGACTGCGGTGTTCCGCTTCGTAAGCGCTCAATAAACCACGACCTTG
Organism: Variovorax sp. WDL1; assembly: GCF_001541225.1. Lineage (GTDB taxonomy): Bacteria > Pseudomonadota > Gammaproteobacteria > Burkholderiales > Burkholderiaceae_C > Variovorax. The sequence continues at coordinate 42,171 of NZ_LMTS01000139.1, forward strand.
ATCCGCGGGC
>NZ_LMTS01000242.1:0-47811 GCF_001541225.1 Variovorax sp. WDL1
AACTTGGTGGTGAGTTTGTCTTGGCGCATGAATGACTCCGGTTTCCCGGGCATGTGTAGGAGGTATCCCGGCGACGGCTACGAGTCTGCGCCGGGGAATTCGTGAATCAACTGATCGAGATCAATCCAACGTCCGGGCAGGCAGCCCCTTGCTGCGGCCCTGGCCTCCGCCCTGGCCCTCCCAGCGTGAAGCAAATCCGCCCAGGCCCGCGGGCGCAGTTGCTGGCGGAAATCGGTAGAACTCATCGTTGAGATACCTCGCGACTTCGGCCACGTCATCATCGCTCCAACCGAGCGCTGCGTCCGCCTGCCAGCGCCAGACTTGCGCTCTGAGGCTGGTCCAGTCGGTGGCGAGCTTTCTCTCTCGCCAATGAACCTGCTGGGTATGGCATGCGATGCAGTGCGTGGAGTACAGCAGCTCGCCGCGAGACTGCGCGAGGACCGGGAGCGACAGGCAGGCACCCAGCAGGGCCGTGACGCCCGCAAGAATCAGTTTGCGTGCCATGTGAGTTTCTCCTTCAGCATGTGAGGACGATGCTAGGCACCGCATCTGCAGTAACGGTTGACCTGCATCAAGCTTCGCTGCCCGCCGTGCGGGGAAGTGCAAATAGCACCAAAGTTTGATCTACCGCAAGAGCGCCACACGGGGCCGAAAGCACCATGGGGGCATTCGCTGTCGACGAGCGCAAGGGCCGATCGCCCGCGCCGCTTCACGATTTTTCATGTCGCACCGATGGAGGAACTCGATGAGCAAGGTCCTTGTGGTCGTCTATTCGCGCACCGGCACCTCGCGCCGACTCGCGGAGCAGCTTTGCAGCCGGCTGGGCTGGCAGCTGGCCGAGATCGTCGAGGAACGGCCGCGCAGCGGCATCCTGGGCGTCTTCCGATGCGTGCTGGATTCGCTCTTGCGACGGCGTCCTGCCATCCGCTATGACGGACCGTTCCCGAAGAACTTCGACGTGGTCGTCCTTGTGTCGCCGATCTGGCTCGGCCGATTGGCCGCACCGATGCGCAGCTTCGTCACCAGGCGGCGGGACCATCTGCCTGATCTCGCGGTGATTTCGGTCGCTGGAGGCACAGGCCAGTTTGCCGTGGCCGCCGAAATCGCCGATCTCGTCGGCGAAACGCCCATCGTCAGTACGACATTCACTGCTCGGGAGATCGACGACGGGACATGCGCCGGCCGGCTCCAGTTCTTCGGCGCGGCGCTCAACAGCGCCGAGGCGACTCATGCAGCCGCACGACGACACGTGCACCCGCCGAAGATGGCTGCCACCCGATCGACATGACGCCCATCCGCTCGATCCTGGTGCATGTCGACGGCAGTGCGCATGCCGAGGCGAGACTGCGATTCGCGCACCATCTGGCACGATTGCATGACGCCGTCCTCACTGCCCTGTTCGCAGTAGCACCCCAGTACCTGCCGCTGCTGCCGCTCAAGGGGGACACGCTGACCGGCCGCCTGGCCGGGCGGATCGATCCGGATCATCGCGCGCATGCGTACGAGCTTGTCGAGCGAGCGCGTTCATGGGGGGAAGTCGCAGTCGATTGGCTGGAGCTCCACGGCGAGCCGGTCATCCCGAGCTTCGCACGCCGTGCACTGTCGGCGGATCTCCTGGTGCTCGGCCAGCGCGACCCCAAGGATGCCGCCGGCCTCGACGTGCCCGGCGATTTCACGGAGGCGGTGATCATCGGTGGCGGCCGCCCGGCGCTCGTCGTCCCCTTCGCAGGCTCCGCCACGCCGGCACCAAAGACGGTCCTGGTCGCATGGAAATCGACGCCCGAATGCGCCCGCGCATTGGCCGCTTCCCTGCCCTTCCTGCGCGCCGCGAGCAAGGTCCACCTGGTCTGCGCGAGCGACAACGTCGACGAGGCGTTCCCGGCGCCCGTGGAACTGATCCCGTACCTCCACTTGCATGGCATCGATCACGTCCACGAGCACCGGCGGCTCGACGACAGCGGTGCCGGCCGGGCGATCCTTTCGCTGGCCTCCGGGACCGCCGCCGACCTGATCGTGATGGGGTGCTACGGGCACACGCGGGCACGCGAATTTGTGCTGGGCGGCGCATCGCGTGCCGTCCTCGATTCGATGAGCGTACCGGTGCTCACGGCGCATTGATGCCCTGGGTACGGCGGCATCACCGTGCTCCGTTTCAGGATGACACAAAGCATTGACAGACTGTTCCTCTTCGGTGCCGGGCGTTGACTGGGCTGCAAAGCGCAGCGCCTAGATTGAGATGGCGTCCCGGCAGAGTCCCGATTCCACCAGGCTCGGGGGCGTACGAGGAGACGGCCATGACATCGCATGCATCCACGGGTTGGGAACTCCGCTTCGACGCCCTGTTCGCCGGGCGCCGTGGATTCGTCTTTCCCTGCACCGTAGAGGGTCACGTGAACATGGACGCGCTGAGCGAGCGGGCGCTCAACAACTACCTGTATGCCCGCGCGATGATGGGGCGGGAGGTGACCTGGCCCAGCGTGTACCCGAGCCGGGTGCATTGAGCGTCTGTCAAGGGCTCTCGCCCGCATCGCTGTTTCAGCAGTGTCCATTGCGTTGGCGCAAGCCTTGCCGCGGCGTTCTATCGCACGCTGGGCGTTCCTATCGACCTCATCCAAGGAACGCACATGAAACCCACCACCATGCTGGTCCTGATCGCGATGGCCTTCAGCTCAGCGACATTTGCCGCGGACTACACCCAACCTGGGCAGCTGAGTCCTCCGCCCGGCCCTGTGAAGAAGCCCCGGGATGCCGCAAACAAGGCTGCGCGCGAGACAGAAGCCGCTGCGCGCCAGGCGGCCGACGACGCGAAGGCGGCCTTGCAAAGGAGCGAAGCTACCGCAGGCAAGATCTCGAAAGCTTTCGCCGAGGCCATCCGGCGAGCGGCGCGCAAGGCTGCGGAATCCGCGAGGCGCTTCGAGGAGAAGGCTTCTGCATACGCAAGCAAGGCGGGAGACGAAAGCCGTGAAGCCGCACGCGCCGCTGCGCAGGCGAGCAGCAAATCCGCGGCCGCCGCCCGTGAGGCATTCGCCAAGGCGGAGGACGCGTCCAAACGAGCCGTGTCATCGAGCAAGGAAGAAGCCGAGAAGGCGGCCGCAGAGACCCGTGAAGCGCTCAGGAAGGCGGAAGAAGTGACGCGTGCCGCGGCAAGCGCTGCCAAGGAGGCTGCGCTGCGACCCAGGAAGACGGACCGCCCTGCATCGCCTTCACCTGTGACCAAGTGAGGCAAAGTTCTTCGCGTTCAGCGCCTTGATCCAGCGCAACCAGCGGCGATTCCCTCGCAATGATCGCTCCGGTGTGCTCCGCGTTTGCGCACGATCAACCGGCGCCGTCGCGGCGGCGTCTACCGTGTGCCCCCAGGGCGACGCTTTCGTCGCGGCAAGAAGGAGATCCGCCACCATGACCGCCAAGAAGCTGCTTTTTCGGGAAGACGCGCGCGAGAAGATCCGCCGCGGCGTCGACACGCTGGCCGACGCAGTCAAGGTCACCCTCGGCCCTCGGGGGCGCACCGTCATCATCGACAGCGAGTACGGCCCGCCCCAGATCGTCAACTCCGGCGTCGTGGTCGCCAGGTCGATCGAACTGGAGGATCGCTTCGAGAACATGGGCGCGCAACTGCTGCGGGAGGTCGCGGCCCGTACCAGCGAAATGGCGGGCGACGGCACCACGACCGCCACCGTGCTGGCGCACGCCATGATCCAGGAGGGCCTGAAGTACCTCGCAGCCGGCATGAACCCGATGGACCTCAAGCGCGGCATCGACCTCGCCGTCGAGATGGTCGTAGGCGAACTGAAGGCGATCTCGCAACCCAGCACCACCTCGCAGGAGATCGCGCATGTCGCGGCCATCTCGGCGAACAACGACCGCTCGATCGGCGACCTGATTGCGCATGCAATGGACAAGGTGGGCCGCGAAGGCGCCGTCTCCATCGAGGACGGCTCCGGCCTGGTCAGCGAGCTCGAGATCGTCGAGGGGCTCCAGTTCGATCGCGGCTACCTGTCGCCCTACTTCGTCAACAACGCAGAGAAGCAGGCGGTGGTGCTGGAGAACGTGCTGATCGTCCTGTGCGACCAGAAGCTCTCCAGCTTCAACGACCTGGTCCCGCTGCTCGAGGAAGCGGCGAAATCGGGAGCGCCGCTGCTGGTGATCGCCGAGGACGTCGACGCCGATGCACTGGCCACGCTGGTCGTCAACAGCATTCGCGGCGTCGTGAAGACCTGTGCCGTGAAGGCACCCGGCTTCGGTGATCGCCGCAAGGCGATGCTGCAGGACATGGGCGTCCTCACCGGGGGGAAGGTCATCTCGAGCGAGCTCGGGCTGACTCTTGCAAAAGCGACCCTTGACAACCTCGGCCGCGCGCGGCGCGTGGTGATCGACAAGGACAGCACGACCATCATCGGCGGCGCCGGCGACTCGACAGCCATTCGCGACCGCATCGCCTCCATCCGCAAGGAGCGCGAGGCGCAGGCCAGCGAGTACGACCGCAAGCAGCTCGACGAGCGCATCGCCAAGCTGTCGGGCGGCGTGGCGCTGATCAAGGTCGGCGCAGCCACCGAAACCGAACTGAAGGAACGCAAGCTGCGCGTCGAGGATGCCCTGCATGCCACCCGGGCCGCGGTCGAGGAAGGCATCGTCCCGGGGGGCGGCGTTGCGCTGCTGCGCGCGCGCCGCTGCCTGGCAGACCTGACGCCCCCCAATCTGGACCAGGCCTCGGGCATCAAGATCGTGCAGCGCGCGCTCGAGGAGCCGCTCAGGCGCATCGTCGGCAACGCGGCCGACGAGCCGTCGATCGTGCTGGACAAGGTCGACGCGTCGACGCAGCGAAGCTACGGCTACAACGCCGCGACGCGCCAGTACGGCGACATGCTGGAAATGGGCGTGATCGACCCTGCCAAGGTGACACGCCTGGCGCTGCAGAATGCCGCGTCCATTGCCAGCCTGGTGCTGACCACGGACTGCATGGTCGCCAACGCGCCGAAGAAGGCGCCGGCAGACGCCCGCCCGGGTCTCGAACCCGACATGTATTGAGTCCCACGCCCGCCACGCCTGCTCGAATTCCCGCTCACGCAGGAGAGAACGATGATGCAATCCACTCCATCCGCCCCTTCGACCCCGCTCCCGGAGGCGGCCCTCCAGTTGCCCCTGAACGTCGTGGCCCTGATCCCGATGCGCAACCTCGTCATGTTCCCGCATGTCCTGACGGCCGTGACCGTGGGTCGTCCGAAGTCGATCGCTGCGCTCAAGCATGCGCTCGATGGCGTCGCGCAGATCGGCATCGTGCTGCAGAAGGACCCCGGCGAGAACGAGCCTGTGTTCGACGCGCTCCATGCCGTTGGCACCCTCGCGACGGTCGTCCATCACTTCGATCCCGAGGAGGGCCAGCATCATGCGGTGTGCCAGGGCATCCAGCGTTTTCGCATGATCGAAGCGGCCGAGGGCTATCCCTTCCTGGCGGCGAGGATCGAGCGCATCGAAGAACAAGTCGACGAATCGGCCGAGGCCGAGGCCCTGGCACTCCAGCTGCGCGAGCGGGCCATCGAACTCATGTCCTTCCTGCCCAGCGTGCCGCCCGAGCTGGTGCATGCCTTGCAGACGACCCGGGGCCCGTCGGCGCTGGCCGACATCACCGCGAGTGTGGTCGACGTCGAGGTCAACGAGAAGCAGGCACTGCTCGAGACGATCGCGCCGGCGGAGCGCGTCGCCATGCTCCTGAAGCTCTTGTCGCATCGTCTCCAGGTTCTGCGCCTCTCGAGAGAGATCGGCGAGCGCACCAAGGAACAGCTGGACGAGCATCAGCGCAAGTTCCTGCTGCGCGAGCAGATGAAGACGATCCAGCACGCGCTCGGCGAGGAGGGCGGCAATGCCGAGGAGATGAAGCGCCTCGACGAAGCGATTGCCAAGGCCGGGATGCCGGCCGAGGCAGAGGCTCACGCGCGCAAGGAGCTGGGCCGCCTGCGCAGCATGTCGGACGCTTCTGGCGAGTACTCGATGCTCAGAACCTACCTCGAATGGATGACAGAGCTCCCGTGGCGTGCCCCAGCCTTGGCGCCGATCGACCTTGGCGTTGCGCGCAGGACACTCGAGACCGATCACTTCGGACTCGAACGCGTGAAGCAGCGTATCCTCGAATTTCTCGCCGTGCGCAAGCTCAATCCCGAAGGCCGTGCGCCGATCCTGTGTTTCGTCGGGCCGCCCGGGGTCGGAAAGACCTCCCTCGGCCAGAGCATCGCGCGGGCGATCCAACGGCCCTTCGTCCGTGTTTCGCTCGGGGGCGTCCATGACGAGGCCGAGATCCGCGGCCACCGCCGCACCTATATCGGCGCCCTGCCCGGAAACATCGTGCAGGGGCTGCGCCGGGCCGGCGCCCGCGACTGCGTGATGATGCTCGACGAGGTCGACAAGCTCAACGCGAGCGCGCACGGCGATCCCTCGGCCGCGTTGCTCGAGGTTCTGGACCCCGAGCAGAACAACAGCTTCCGGGACAACTACCTCGGCGTGCCCTTCGACCTGAGCCGTGTGGTGTTCATTGCGACCGCCAACGTGCTCGACAACATACCCCCGCCGGTGCGCGACCGGATGGAGGTGATCGACCTTCCCGGATACACGCAGGAAGAGAAGCTGCAGATCGCGCAGACCTACCTGGTGCGCCGGCAGCGCGAGACCAACGGCCTGAAGGAAGACCAGTGCGAGCTGAGCGTCGGCGCGCTCGAAGCCATCATCGCGAACTACACGCGGGAGGCCGGCGTGCGGCAGCTCGAGCGCGAGATCGGCCGCACCATGCGCCATGCCGCGATGAAAGTGGCAGAAGGGGCGACCGAGAAGATCCGCATCGATGCGGCCGCGCTCGACACCATCCTGGGGCCTGCCAAGTACGAGCGCGAACTCGCTCTGCGCAGCAGCGTGACCGGCGTTGCCACCGGCCTTGCCTGGACGCCCGTGGGGGGCGACATCCTCTTCATCGAAGCGACCCGGGTGCCAGGCAACGGCAAGCTGAACCTGACGGGACAACTGGGCGACGTGATGAAGGAGAGTGCGCAGGCGGCGCTCACGCTGGTCAAGTCCCGTGGAGTCGATCTGCGCGTTCCGTCCGGTAGTTTCGACAACATCGACGTCCACCTCCACATTCCCGCGGGCGCCATACCGAAGGACGGCCCGAGCGCCGGCGTCGCCATGTTCATCGCGCTGGCGTCGCTGTTCACCGATCGCCCGGTGCGGCATGACGTGGCGATGACCGGCGAGATCAGCCTGCGGGGGCTGGTGCTGCCCATCGGCGGCGTGAAGGAAAAGGTACTTGCTGCCCAACGCGCCGGCATCGCCACCGTGCTGCTTCCGGCGCGCAACCTCAAGGACCTGCGCGACGTGCCGGAGAGCGTGCGCGCAAGCATGCAGTTCGTCGCGCTGGAAACGGTGGACGACGCGATGCGCGCAGCACTGGCCGAAGCCGGCGCACGCAAGGCGGCACCCGACCTGGTCCTGGTCTGAACGACGCCCCCGGCACCCGATCGTCAGCCGATCGTCAGCCGGCTTCGGCCCTCTTTGGCGGCTCGCCCCAGCGCATCTTCACAACGGCTTTCACGAAGCGCGCAAGATCGTCGTGCGCGAGTCCGTCGATGCCGGCTGCCCCGGGCACGGCCGCCTCCGCCGAACTCGCGGCACAGCTCGTGCGCGCCCCATGGCGCCGTCAGCGGTGCCCGGACGCTGACGACATAGCCCTTCTCCTTGGCTTTCAGCACTGCATGGGCACGCTCAGGCTCGGCATTCGCCAGCTCGTTCGCAAAAGAGCCGAGTACGCGCCGGCTCCAGGGCGCGTCGGGCAAGACATGCACACTGGCGACTGCCTCCCGGCACAGCGGCGGCACCAGGAACGCCCGCCGGAGATCACTCCGGCGCACATCATCCATGGCGTCGACAACGCCCTCGTGGGCGATCATGTCGCGGGGATCGGGGTAGCGCACCATGACGTCGAAAAGCCGCCGCGGAGCGATGAACACGTCGCGCTCTTCGTCGCCGTAGGCGTTGTAGTTGATCGCCTCGCCGAGGCGCTGCAGCAGGGCCCGGTCCCCGGCATCGAATTCGGCGCCGAGCGACAGGCGCTCGGCAGCCATCGGCAGATTGTCGCCATACGCGCCCACCACGGCCCAGGCCCGGAAGACACCGCCGAGATGGTGGTCGACGAGCAGGCTCGTGCAGACATCGCTCGCGCAGTCGATGTGCGCGTCGAGCAGGGGGTGGTCCGGAATGCGCTCGACCGCATGGTGGTCGAAGTAGCGGATGCGCACGCCCGCCTGGAGCAGACGAAGCAGGTCAGCTCCGTTGCGCTGCATCGACAGGTCGAATACGTTGACTTCATCGCCGGCCTTCGCATGCACCTTCGCCAGCAACGCGATGTCGTGCTTCAAGCCGGTCACCAGCGTTGCGGGCGATGGGTCATGGAGGCGCCATTGGACTGCCGCGCACAGGCCATCGGCATCGCCGTTGCAGATATCGAAGCGCTGCCGGCCCGGGACCATGAGAGGACTCCGGGCATCCACGCGATCCTCGACTGGCTCATCGATCATCCATACACCCCAGAACTTGCACCACGATAGCGCCGGGGCAATGCCTGTGCCTTGATGCAGCGCAACAGAGCGGCGGCTCCTGGAAGATGTGCCATCGGGGGCTCGTTGCTTGCGCACGATCAAACCTCGGCGCGACCGGCGGGCCTATTGTGCGGTAGCAGCCACCACATGGAGCATTCGATGCCTTGGTCACCCGACCGCTATCCCGCCTCGATGCGCAGCCTGCCACCCGTGGTGCGCCTGAAGGCCGTCGAGATCGCGAATGCCCTGCTCGCCGAAGGCTGCGACGACGGCAAGGCCATCCGGATCGGAATCGCGAAAGCCAAGGAATGGGCGCAGCGCCTCGGGGCGACGAACCGGGATGCCGCGGCCCAATGAGAGCACCCATCACATATGGAAGCGGATAAGACCAGCCCGGGAATGGAAGACCGGTTGCGCTGTCTCGAGGCGGCGCTCTCGCCAGACGGCGCCAGCGGTGTCGTGCGTCGCATCGAAACCCACATGTCCTGGCTCCTGATCGGCGAACGGCAGGTACTCAAGCTGAAAAAGCCGGTTTGCTATCCGTTCCTGGACTTCTCGACCGTTCAAGCGCGCGAACGCAATGCGCGGGAGGAGCTACGCCTCAATCGTCGACTTGCGCCGCACGTCTATCTTGGCCTGCTGGCGCTCCAGCAGGACGGTGGCTCGCTTCGCGCCGTTCCCGAGAACCGGCTGCCGGCACACGCCCGCATCGTGGACTGGGCGGTCGTCATGCAACGGCTGCCGGCACAACGCATGCTCGACCAGGTGATCGCACGCGCAGAGGTGCGCGAAGCGGACATCGATGCGGTTGCCGCCATCCTCGTGCCCTTCTACCGGAACGCGGCGCGCGCACAGGTCGGTGAGGTCGAATACGTCCAGCGCTTGCGGCGCGAGCTGAGCGACAGCCGCGAAGTGCTCGAGCGCCCCGAGTTCGGCCTGATCGGCGTGTGCAGGCTGAGCGACCGCATGGACCACGCCATCACGCGGCATGAAGGCCTGCTGCGCAAGCGCGTTGCCGAAGCCCGCATCGTGGATGGACACGGGGACCTGCGTCCCGAGCATGTTGCCCTGACCGAGCCGCCGGTCGTGATCGATGCACTGGAGTTCGACAGTCGTCTGCGCGAGGTCGATCCGTTCGACGAGCTATCCTTCCTCGGGCTTGAATGCGCGGTGGCCGGGGATTATTCGGTGGGTCCCGCACTCCGGGCGCGGCTGGCCCTGGCGCTGCAGGACGCACCTCCAGCGCAACTCCCCGTGCTCTACACCGCGCGGCGTGCCCTGTTGCGCGCGAGGCTGAGCGCCGCGCACCTGCTCGACCCCGCGGTGCGCACCCCGGGGAAATGGCTACCCCAGGCCTCCCGCTACCTGGTCCACGCAGCGGCTGCCCTGGACGGCCTGGAACGGTGCATGGATGCGTGAGTCCTGGTGTCTCCAGGCCGCATGGCTCGCGCTCAAGGCCTCTGCGAACATCGGCACGACGGACGCGACCTCGAGCCTGGCTCGCACCGGGCTGCCTTCCGGCAGGCGAAACGGCGGCACGCTGTCCGTGACGATCAGGCGCGACAGATCGTCGCACGCCAAGGTCTGCGACGCCTGGCCGACGAAGAGGCCGTGCGCCGCGCATCCGACCACCGCCTTGGCGCCCGCACGCCGCAATGCGCGAGCGGCGCGCTGCATGGTGTCGCCGGCAGCGATCAGGTCATCGAGCAGGAGGACGTTCGCGCCTGCCACGTCGCCGGCCACCAGTTCGCCCCCGCTCACCACGCCGGCGCTGCGGCGCTTGTCGACCATCGCGAAGCGCACCGGCTCGCGCAAGTGCGCCTCCAGCGCTTCCCGCCACAGCAGCGCACGCTTGACACCCCCGGGGTCGGGCGACGCCACCGCGATCGGTCCCTGTCGGGACATTTCCCGCGCCATCGGCCGGAACGCATGGTGAGCAGAGAGATGGATCGTGGGGCAGCGAAAGGCATTCTGCAAAGCGGAGGCGTTGTGCGCCTCCAGCACGATGAGCTGTGTCATACCCGCCGACTCCAGCCATTGCGCCACGTAACGCAGCCCCAGTGGGTCGTATGGCTTGGTCCGAAGATCCTTCCGCGCGTAGGCGAGGTATGGAACGACGGCTGTCACGCGCGCGGCGCCATGGTCCTTCAACGTGCCGATGAACATCAGGAGGCGACAGAGCTTGTCGTGGGGGCTGTCCAGCGGTCCGCCATGCAGGCTCAGCACCACGTACGCATCGGCGCCGCAAGGATCCAGCAGCGGTCGCAGCTTGCGCTCGCCGTCGTCGAACACCCGCTCCTCGTGCGGTGACAGCGGCACATTCAGCGCATCGGCGAGCGTGCGTCCAAAAGGATTGCCGGGCTCGAGCGAGAAGATGAGCATGAAGGAAGTCCTCGGCGCACTACCTTGGGACGCCCGCCGGCATTCAGAGCACCTCGATCGCCAACGCGATGCCCTGGCCACCGCCGATGCACAGCGTCACGACGCCGCGCCTGAGCCCGTCGCGGCTCATCGAGTGGATCAGCCGCGTGGCCAGCACCGCGCCGGTGGCGCCGATGGGATGGCCATGGGCAATGGCGCCGCCCTCGACGTTCACCACTTCTTCCGCGAAACCGAGTTCGCGCATGCACGCCAGCGTGATGGCGGCGAAGGCTTCGTTGATCTCCACGCGTTGGACCTCGCTCGCGGTCCATCCAGCGCGCGCCAGGGCCTGGTTGACCGCAGGCACGGGCCCAAGGCCGAAGAAGGCAGGCTCCACGGCGCCGATCCCGTAGGACACGAGCCGTGCCATGGGCTTGAGAAAGTTCTTCTCGGCCCATTGACGCTCGGCGACGAACATCGCCGCGGCCCCGGAGTTCAGGCCCGGCGCGCTGCCGGCGGTGATGGTTCCATTTTTGCGGAACGCCGGCTTCAGCCGCGCCAGCGACTCGGCCGTGGTATCGGGACGGTTGTGCTCGTCCTTGCCGAACCGCGCCGGACCCTTGCGCGTCTCCACCTCGACCACTGCGATCTCTGCATCGAAGCGGCCTGCGGCCTGCGCCGCCGAGAAGCGTTCCTGGGAGCGAAGGGCCCATCGGTCCTGATCCTCGCGAGTGATGCCGCGGGCCTCGACCAGCTCTTCGGTGTGCCATCCCGAGTGCTGGCCGCTGAACGCGTCGTTCAAGCCATCGCGCAACATGCTGTCGAACAAGGTGACATCGCCCATGCGCGCACCCCAGCGGCCCTGCGGCAGCAGGTAGGGCGCGCGATCCATGTTCTCCATGCCGCCGGCGACGGCGCAGTCGACCATGCCGGACCACACCTCCAGCGCTGCGCTGACGATGGCCTGGGCCCCTGAACCGCAGACGCGGTTGACCGTCAGTGCGGGCACCTCGACCGGCAGTCCCGCCGCAATGCCGGCCTGGCGCGCCGGGTTCATCTTCACGCCTGCCTGGATGACATTGCCCATCACCAGGGTCTGCACCTTGTCCGCAGGCAGGCCGGACAACCTGAGGGCTTCCCGCAGTACCACCGCGCCGAGGTCGGGGGCTGCCACATCCTTGAGGCTGCCGCCGTAGGTGCCGATGGCGGTGCGAACGGGATGGCAAAGAACAATGTCGCGATGGGTCATGCTCTACTCCTGGTGTCGATGTGGTGCAAGGCTAGGCTCATGCCTCTTCGTGCGTATTGATCGACATCAAGCCGCCGGGATCGCCAAGACGCCCAGGCGGCTTCGACGGCACTAGAGGTGCTCGCAGCAGGGCCTGGTCGAATGTCGGTGCGTGCGGCAGGCTGCCTGGTGGCTCGCCATGACGCTTCGGCAGCCTCGTGCGCGGCTTGTGCTGCCGCACGATGGGCCTGGAATGCGATCTTCAATGCGTCGCGAGCCCCACGCGCAGCGCTCCTTGCTTCCGGCCGGCTCGGTTCGGCGGCTCGGCGGGCCGCTGCGCTTGAAATCTCGAGCGCCCTGCCGGATGCGATGGAAGCCTTCTCGCTCGCCTCCATGGCGATGTTCGCCTTCGCTCGACTCTCGCCGGTCGCTCGAAGAGCCGAAAGCAGGGTCTTCTCCCGAGCATGACGGGCAGATTCGTGGGCCTTGCGCGCTGCTCGAAGCGTCGCCTCTGTGGCGCGCACGGAAGCACTCCTCGAGGACTGCTCGGCCTTCTTCAGCGCGTTGCCGGCATCCTTGGAAGCCTTCCGCGCGGCAGTCGCCGCATCGAGGGCGGACAAATATGCAGCGTTGCGCGACGCCACCTCAGGTGGGTCCATCGGCATTGCGGCACCTTCCCTGGCGAGGCAAGGGACGCTCAGGGCCAGCCAGACGAGCGGGAGCGCGGCGCGCGCGAGCATACCGAGGTTCCTTGTCCAGACGCTGCAATCTTGAGCTTTCATGCGACACCAGCGTAGCCCCGCCACTGTCGCGGGCCTTTGACCTGGCGCAAGGCTCGGTGCGCCCGTGCACGCGAGCATGGCGCCATGCCAGTGACCAGCGACACCCATCTGGCGGCCCAGCGAGCGCAGCCGCCCCATCGTCCTTCTCCGTTCGGCGCCGATGCCTATGCGCCGACGGAGATCGCCGCGCGCGTGCGTGACCTCGGCGTAGCCAAGGCCCGCCTGCCATGGGCGACGCAGGCGATGCTGGGCGTCCTGGCCGGTGCCTTCATCGGCTTCGGGGCGTTGATGTTCACGCTGGTCGCCAGCGACGCATCCCTCGGCTTCGCCGTCTCGCGGCTCCTCGGCGGGCTCGCCTTTTCGCTCGGTCTGCTACTGGTGATGGTGGCCGGCGCGGAGCTGTTCACCGGCAACCACCTGATAGCGATGGCGTGGGCAAGCGGTGCGGTAGGCAGCGGGGAGCTGCTGCGCAACTGGGTGGTGGTCTGCCTGGCCAACCTGGTCGGGGCCGCCGGGCTCGCGCTGCTGGTGTTCTTGTCCGGGCATGCCTCGATGAACGGCGGCGCAGTGGCCGCCGCCGCGGTACGTATCGCCACTGCCAAGTCCGAGGTGCCGATCGGCGAACTGTTCTTTCGCGGCGTACTCTGCAACGTGCTCGTGTGCATGGCAGCCTGGATGGCCATGGCGGGCCGCAGCGTGGCCGACAAGGCGGTGGCGATCGTCTTTCCGATCACTGCGTTCGTCGCGGCCGGGTTCGAGCATTCGATCGCCAACATGTATTTCTTCCCGTTGGCGATGCTGCTGGGCGCGCCGCTGACCATGCTGGATCTGCTGCACAACCTGGGACCGGTGATCGCCGGCAACCTGGTGGGCGGCAGCGTGCTTGTCGCCCTGGTCTATTGGACGATCTACCTGCGCCCGGAACGACGTTGAGCCATGAGGTACTCGATCACATCCGTGAGCGTGACGAGACGCGCGTAGTCCGACTCCGGTATGTCCACACCGAATTGCGCGCTCAGGGCGACCAGGAAGTTGAGCCAATCCATCGAATCCAGGTCGATCTGACGGCGCAGGGGACGCTTCCAATCGACCGTGGCCGGATCGAGCTCGGGCGCGATCGGACGCAGCAGCGAGAGCACGGTCTCGCCGAGCGCGTGGGCGTCATCGTTCATGGGGTTCCTCCTTGGGCGGCGCCGTCCGCGTCCGATGCCAGGGCCTGCGGCTGCTGCAGCAAGTCGCGCAGCTCGGCAAGGAACAGCGCCCCGCGATGCCCGTCCGACGCGCGATGGTCGGCCGCCAGCGTGGCGCGCAGGACGGGCAGCACCCGAACGGCGCCGTCCTGCGCCCAGGGACGCATGGCGACGCAGCCAAACCCCACCAGGGCGACCTGCGGGGGGTAGATCACGCCGAAGACAGTCTCCACGCCCTGGTCGCCAAGATTCGTGACGGTGATCGTCGGATCGGACATCTCCGAACTGCGCAGCGACCCCGAACGGGCACGCCCAACCAGGTCGTTGAGCTCGATCATCAACGCGTCCAGCGACTTGTTGCCGACATCGTGGATGGCAGGGGCCACCAGCCCGCCGCCGCGCAGCGAGATCGCCACGCCTGCGTGCACCGCGGTGCCCGGCAGGAACACGCCGTCGCGGTAGAAGCCGTTCAACTCGGGCGTTCTGCGCAACGCAACGGCCGCTGCCTTGAGCAGGAGCACCGCCGGAAGCATCCGATCGGCGAGCGCCACGCGCTCGTTGCGCCTCTGCAGCCACGCCAGCGCGTTCTCCATCGGGATCGGCTCGGAGAGGTAGTAGTGCGGAATCTCGCGCTTCGAGCGGCTCATCGCTGTGGCGATCGCCTTGCGCATGTTCTGGTTGCGCTCGGCCGGCGATGCCTCGGGACGGGGCGCAGCTGAAGCGGCCTCGCCGGCATGGGCGGCGGCCTCGATGTCTGCCACGGTCACCGATCCCTGGACACCCGTACCCCTCACCTCGTCGGCGACGATGCCGAGTTCGTGAGCGCGTTTGCGCGCGGCCGGCGATATTGGGCGGCGCAGCACCGGGGCGGCCTGCCCGCTCGCCGCCTCCCCGGGCTCCAACAGGGTGGCCATGGCGGTACCGACCGCGATCTTCTGGCCGGGCTCGACCAGCAGCTGCGCCACCACACCTTCCTGCCAGGCTTCCACATCGACAGCGGCCTTGGACGTGTCGACCACGGCAATCACCTGACCCCGCTTCACGAGGTCGCCAGGCTTGACATGCCACTTCAGCAAGGTGCCTTCGTCCATGTCGGCGCCCAGGGAAGGGAGTTCGAACCGGATCATGGCGCGCGCCCCATCAACGTTTTCACCGCCAGGATGACCTTCGCGGCCTGTGGCAATGCGGCCTCTTCGAGATGCTGGGCGTAGGGGATCGGCACTTCCTCGCTGCACACGCGCGCCGGCGGCGCATCCAGGTCGAAGAAGGCCTGTTCGCCGATGCGCGCCATCAGCTCGGCAGCCAGGCTGCCCGAACGCCAGCCCTCGTCGATGATGACGGCTCGCCGGCACTTGCGCACCGAGGCCATCACGGTCGCATCGTCGAGCGGCCGCAGCACCCGCAGATCGACCACTTCCGCGTCGATGCCGTCGAGGCTCAGTGCCTGTGCCGCCTGCATCGCCTTCGGCAGCGATCCGCCATAGGTGATCAGGCTGACGTCGGTGCCGGCGCGCCTCACCTTGGCGCTGCGAATGTCGACGCGGGAATCGTCGTCGAACTCGCCTTCCATGTTGTAGAGCTGCACATGCTCGAAGAACAGCACCGGGTCCGGGTCGGCGAGCGCCGCCGCAAGCATGCCGCGAGCGTCCTCCACCGTGGCGGGAGCGAGCACACGGATGCCGGGGATGTGCGCGTACCAGCCTTCGAAACTGTGCGAATGCTGCGCTGCCACCTGGCGGCCCGCGCCGGTGGCCATGCGGATCACCAGCGGCACCGAGAACTGCCCGCCCGACATGTGGTGCATCAGCGCGGCGCAGTTGACGATGGGATCGAGCGCCAGCAGACTGAAGTTGACCGTCATTAGCTCGACGATCGGCCGCATGCCGCCCAGCGCCGCGCCGACCCCGGCGCCGACGAAAGCCAGTTCGGACAGGGGCGTGTCGCGCACGCGCTCGGGCCCGAATTCCTCGAGCAGGCCCTTGGACACCGCGTAGGTGCCGCCGTAGAGTCCCACGTCCTCGCCCATGAGGAAGACGCGGGGGTCTTGCCGCAGCGCTTCACGCAGGGCTTCGGCCAGTGCTTGCCGGTAGCTGATGGTGCGGACTGTCACGAGTGCTCCTCGCGCGTGAGCACATCCTGCAACAGCTCTTCGACCGGCTCCCAGGTTCCAGCTTCGGCGAACACCACGGCATCGTCGACCTCCCTCTGCGCCCTCGCGTCGATGGCCAGGAACTCGTCCTCGTCCAGGGTGCCCTGCGCTTTCAGGCGCGCGGTGTACGTATGGATCGGTCCTCGGGTCTTCCACGCTTCCACCTCGCTCTTGCTGCGATACAGCTCGGCGTCGAACATCGAATGGGCGCGAAAGCGGTAGGTCCGGAACTCGATGAACATGGGCCCACCGCCGGCGCGAACCTCGGGGGCGGCGCGCTTCGCAGCCTCGTGGACCGCCACCACGTCCATCCCGTCGACGGCCAGGGTCCGCATCCCGTACGACGCCGCCTTCACGCACAGGTCGGTCTGCGATTCGGAACGCGCCAACGCCGTCCCCATGGCGTAGAGGTTGTTCTCGCAGCAGAACAGCACGGGCAACTTCCACAAGGCCGCGAGGTTCATCGACTCATGGAAGGCACCTTCGGCGACCGCCCCTTCCCCCAGGAAGCAGGCCGTCAGTGCGGTGCGCCCCGAGAGCTTGTCGGCCAGGGCCAGACCGACCGCCAGCGGCAGCCCGGCGCCGACGATGGCCTGGCCGCCGAAGAAGCGGGTCGCCCGGTCGAACAGGTGCATCGAGCCGCCGCGGCCACGCGAGCAGCCCTCCTGCTTGCCGTACATCTCCGCCATGATGGGCCCCATGCCGACGCCGCGCAGCAGTGCATGGCCGTGCTCGCGATAGGTGGCGACGATGTTGTCGTCGGCTTCGAGCGCATGCATCGCGCCGGTGGCCACGGCTTCTTCGCCGATGTAGAGATGCAGGAAGCCGCGGATCTTCATCCTGCCGTACAGCTCGGCGCATTTCTCTTCGAGGCGACGGATGCGCAGCATGTCGGCGAGCATCGTCAGGCAGAAGGGCTTGCCCCAGGGTACGGGGCCGGTGGGGGGCGCAGGCACGCCTGTGTCGTTCATGCGCCGCCCTCCAGCGTGGAGGTATCTCCCTCGGGCAGCCCGAGCTCGCGTGCCTTGAGCAGGCGTCGCATGATCTTGCCGCTGCGGTTGCGCGGCAGGGTCGCAAGAAAGTCGATCTCCTTGGGGGCGACGGCCGCGCCGAGGCGCCTGCGCGCGTGTGCGAGGAGGTCCATGCGCAGCGCCTCGCCGGGCGCATGGCCGGCCTTGAGCGAGACGAAGGCCTTCACCGTCTCGCCGAGCAGGGCATCGGGCTTGCCGATCACGGCAGCCTCCGCCACCGCAGCGTGCTCCATCAGCGCGCTTTCGACCTCGAACGGGCCGATCAGATGTCCGGCGGACTTGATGACGTCGTCCGCGCGGCCTACGAACCAGAAGTAGCCGTCGGCATCGCGCCGGGCCAGATCGCCCGTGAGATAGAAGCCGCCGGCAAAGCACCTGCGGTAGCGGGCCTCGTTGTTCAGGTAGCCCCGGAACATCGATGGCCACCCGGCGCGCAGGGCCAGCTCGCCTTCGACGTCCGGCTCGTCGACGACCCGTACCCGGGGCTCCTCGCCCTCCACGTCCAGATGCTCGACGATGCGGGCATCGATGCCCGGCAGCGGGCGCCCCATCGAACCCGGCTTGATGTCGAAAGCCGGGGTGTTGGCGATCATGATCCCGCCGGTCTCGGTCTGCCACCAGTTGTCGTGGATGGGCAGGCCCAGCGCCTCCTTGCCCCACCAGACGGCCGCCGGGTTGAGCGGCTCGCCCACGCTGGCCACGAAGCGCAGGTCAGGATAGGCGTGGCGCCGCGCCTGCGCCACGCCGGACTTCATCAACATGCGGATCGCCGTGGGTGCCGTGTACCAGACGCTGATGCGTTCCTGCTCGAGCAGGCCGTACCAGCGCTCGGCATCGAATTCCTCGACATCGACCAGCGAAGTCACGCCCAGCAGGAGCGGAGCGATGATGCCGTACGAGGTTCCGGTCACCCAGCCAGGATCGGCGGTGCACCAGAAGCGGTCCTCGGGATGGAGGTCGAGCGCGTAGCGCGCAGTGGCGCGGTGGGCGACCACGGCGCCATGCACATGCTGTGCACCCTTGGGCGCGCCGGTGGTGCCGCTGGTGAAGTGCAGGAGCGCAGGGTCTTCAGGCAAGGTCGCCGCGGTTTCGAACGCGTCAGGAGCCGCGGCGAGCAGCGCGCCGAGGTCGAGCGTGCCGGGTTCGGCGGTGGCGCCGCCCTCCTCCGCGATCAGCAGGACGTGCCGCAGCGACGGCAGCTGTGCGCGCCACTGCTGCAGCTTTCGGCGGTACAGCCCGTCCGTGGTCACGAGCACCTGGCCTTCGCCGATGCGGATGCGCGTGGCGATGGGCTCCGGGCCGAAGGCCGAGAAGAGCGGTGTCACCACGGTGCCGTTCTTCAGTGCGCCGAGCACGGCGACATAGAGTTCCGGGATGCGCCCGGCGAGCACGAACAGGCGATCGCCCTTGCCGATGCCGAGCTGGCGCAGCACATTGGCAAAGCGGTTGGTCCGGCGCGCGAGTTCGCCATAGCTCAGGTCCAGCGGCGCCGCGTCGCGCGACACGAAACGCAGGGCTGTCCGATCCTTCAGGGGGCCGCCCGCATGGCGATCGACAGCCTCGAAGCCCATGTTGAGACCGCCGCCGGGAAGGCCCTGGAGTTCGGATCGGGCCGCATCCCAGCTGAAGGCGCGGCATTCGGCGTCGTAGTCCAGCAGGTTCGGCAGCACGCGGCGATCCCGGGCAGTCTTGCGGATGAGTGAGGAACCTTCCATGGTGTCTCCTGGCACGCAGTCTGCGCGGCTGCGTCGGCCGGCCGCTTGCGACAGATCAAGAATCAGGCGGCTCGGCGCACTCCGTCACAGCCCGAACGGATAGGTCTCCGGCAGTCCTTCGATGGTTTCCGTGTCCAGGGGCTTGACGGCGTGCGTCTGGTCGAACCAGATGTATTCGTCGAACTGCCGCGGCAGGACCGCCTGGAAGTAATGGCTCTGCAGTTCCGTCTCGGGGCGGTACAGCACGCCGATGGCCCGTTCCAGCCGCGGCTGCGACAAACCGTCCAGCAGGCGCGCGGATGCGGGGGCGCGCAGGGGAAGAATGAAGTTCGGGACCTCCGCCTCGTGGCACAGGCGTTCATAGCTGCCGGCGAGGGAGGGCCGGATCGTCTTGGCTTCCATCGGCCCGTCCCACTCGGTGGCTGCCGCCACCGTGCCGCTGTCCGTGCCGAAGCCGATCAGGCAGGCCGCACTGCCGAACGCCTGCCGGCACAGCTGGCCGATGTTGTGCTCGCCGCGTCGCGACATCTCGGTGGCCCTCGCATCGCCGATATGGGAGTTGTGCGCCCACACGATGGCCTTGCTGGCGGGTCCGTGAAAACTCAGCAGGTCCTTCAGCGTCTCGAACATGTGGCTGTCACGCAGGTTCCACGATGCGCGCGAGCCGTAGTACATGGTCCGGTAGTAGCGCTCCGCGTTGGCGACCAGCCGTGCGTTCTGCACCGCATCGAGAAAGCGCTCGCCGTCGCGCCCCGTGTAGATCCGCTGCCGGTGCAGCAGATCGCCGAGCATCGAGACCACCTCCTGCTCGCAGCTTCGGTACCTTGGGTTCAACGCCGCGTAGCCGTAGCTGGCGGGATCGGACTGCCACGGCGTCAGGCAGCCGTAGCGCTGTCGTGCGATACCGGCGGTCGGCGGATCGACGTCCTCGAGGTAGCCGACGACCGAGTGGATCGAGTTGTACAGGCTGTAGAGGTCGAGACCGTGAAACGCCACCCGGTCGGCCGCGTCGATACCTGCATTGTGGTCGCGCAGCCAATCGACGAAGTCGCGCATCTCCCGGTTGCGCCACATCCAGGCCGGGAAGCGGGCGAACGCCGTCCAGTTCGCCGGACGATGCCGCCCGTGGCGCACGTAGCGGTCGATGCGAGCCGCATCGGGCCAATCCCCTTCGATGGCGATGAAGTTGAAGTTCTTGCGCAGGATCAACTCGCGCGAGATCTGCTCTCGCATGCGATAGAACTCCGACGTGCCGTGCGTCGCCTCGCCCATGAGCACCACGCGGGCGTCTCCGATGCGCTCCAGTAGCGGGCCGAGATCCGCCGAGCCCACCGCGTCGAACCGTTCGCAGCCCGCTGCGATGGCCTTCGCCAGGATCGAATCCGGGGACCCGGGCGCGCTGCGCCCGTCTCGACGGGCCGGGATTCGCCGCGACCCGGCGTCGAAAGCGGCAACCCGCACGTCGGCAATGTCCTCGGTCCGGAATTCGTCTTCCGACACTCGCGTCACGCGGACTAGTTCTCGAACGGCCGGATCGATGCCCACCGACATGACGAGCCGGCCCCCGATCGCCAGTTGCTGCCCCAGCGCCTGCGGCACGTGCGGGCCGGGAGCATTCACCATGATGGCATCGAAGGGCGCATGGTGCTCGAAGCGCTGGCTCACGTCGCCGTGAAGGACGTGCACGTTGGTGCAGCCCAGTGCCATGAGCGCGCTCGCCGCCTTGGCCGCGGTCGTCCCGCTGGTCTCCACGGTACAGACACTGCGCGCCAGGCGCGAAAGCACGGCGGTCGCATAGCCGGTGCCGGTGCCGATTTCCAGCACCTTCGCGCGATCGTCGATCGAGAGGGCTTCGGCCATGACCGCGACCAGGTAGGGCTGCGGGATCGTCTGTTCCGCATCGACCTGCAGCGCCGAGTCGTCGTAGGCAAACTCGCGCAACGGCTCCGGCACGAACATGTGCCGCGGCACCGCGCGCATCGCCTCCAGGACGTTGGGATCTCGCACGCCCCGCCCGGCGATCTGGTCGTCGACCATGGCAGCACGAAGCTGAATGAAGTCGATCTGCGTCATGTCCGCTGCCATACAGGCCTCCTTGGCTCACCCCTTCACTCTACGCATGGCTGCCGTCCAAGACCTTGCGCCAGCGCAACGGAACCGGCCGTCGACCGCGTATGGTGTCCAGGATGGAACAGGGGTCGGACATCGATGTCGCGCCAACCGCGCCGGGCAGACCCGACGTGACACCGGAGCGCCTGGCGTTGGTGATCCAGGCCTTGGTGCATGAACTGCGCGGCGGCGAAACAGCGCCCCCCGATCTGGACGACGACCTGCAGCGCACGCTCGGCATCGACAGCCTGGCGCGCATGGAATTGATGCTTCGGCTCGAACAGGCGTTCGACGTGCGCATGCCCGAAGCCGCGATGCAGGCCGCGCAGACGCCGCGCGACCTGTGGCGCGCACTGACGGCAGCCGCACCGCGCAGCAGCATCCGTCCGCCAACGCCCGCCAAGGCTGGCTCGTCGCCGCCCTCCCTTGGCGCGGCCGATTTCCCGGTCCAGGCGAAGACCTTGATCGACGTCCTGCAGTGGCATGCCGACAAGCGCGGCAAGCTGCGCCATGTCGCACTGCTGGCCGGCGACCAGCCGCCACAGGAGCTCGACCACACCGCCTTGCTCGAGCACGCACGCACGATGGCTGCGGCGCTCCAGCGGCTGGGCGTCGCGCCTGGCGAGGCGGTGGCACTGATGCTGCCCACAAGCCTGGCGTTCCTGGAATGCTTTATGGGCATCTTGCTGGCGGGCGGCGTGCCAACCCCGATCTACCCCCCATTTCGCGCTTCCCAGATCGAGGATCATCTGCGCCGCCAGGCCAACATCCTCGCCAACGCCCAAGCGGTGCTGCTGGTCAGCGATGAACAAGCGCTGCCGGCGGCACGCATACTGCGCGCGGGCGCCCCCGAACTGCGTGCAGTGGTGACCGTGGATCGATTGCGCGCCTCGGACGGGCCATGGCATCCCGTGCCTCGCGGCCCACGAGACACGGCACTGATCCAATACACGTCGGGCAGCACCGGCCAGCCCAAGGGCGTCGTGCTGACGCATGCGAACCTCCTGGCCAACATCCGGGCCATGGGCCAGGCCATGAAAGCAGGGCCGGACGACGTGTTCATCAGCTGGCTGCCGCTGTACCACGACATGGGCCTCATCGGCGCATGGCTTGGCAGCCTCTACCACGGCGTACCGTTGGTGCTGATGTCGCCGCAGGACTTTCTCGGGCGGCCATCGCGTTGGATACGCGCGATCAGCGAGCACCGCGGCACGGTCACCGCGGCACCGAACTTCGCCTACGAGATCCTTGCCACCAAGGTGCCGGACGACGAACTGCAGGGCTTGGACCTGAGTTGTTGGCGGGCTGCAATGAACGGCTCGGAACCGGTGCATGCGGCGACGCTGGATCTGTTCCGCCAACGTTTCGGGCCATTCGGCTTCGACCGGCGCGCCATGATGCCCGTCTACGGGCTCGCCGAAAGCGGCGTGGGACTGGCCTTTCCCCCGCTGGACCGAGGGCCGAGGATCGACGTCATCGATCGGCAGGCGCTGCACGAAAAGGGATGCGCCGAACCCGTTGACGCCGTGCGGCCGGGTGCAATGCAGGTGGTGGGCTGCGGGATTGCGCTGCCCGGCCATGAACTGCGCGTCGTGAACGAGCACGGCGCGGAACTGCCCGACAGGCAAGAGGGGCGGATCGAGTTCCGCGGCCCGTCGGCGACGCAAGGCTACTTCCGCAATCCGGAAGGCACGAAGGCGTTGTTCGACGGCGACTGGCTGGATTCGGGCGACGTCGGCTATGTGGTGGACGGCGAGGTCTTCCTCACCAGCCGCGCGAAGGACCTCATCATCCGTGGCGGCCACAACATCCATCCCTATGACCTGGAGGAAGCGGTGGGCGCTTTGCCGGGTGTCCGGCGCGGCTGCGTCGCGGTGTTCGGGGCGGCCGATCCTCACAGCCGCAGCGAGCGGGTGATCGTGCTGGCGGAGAGCCACACCGATGTCCCGGCTTCCCGGGCAGCGCTGCGCGACCGGATCGCGCAGCTGTCGATCGAGGTCCTGGGCCTGCCCGCCGACGACATCGTGCTGGCGCCGCCACACACGGTCCTGAAGACGTCCAGCGGCAAGATCCGGCGCGCTGCGTGCCGCAGGCTGTATGAGCAGGGCGAGCTGGGCCGGTCGGAACGCGCCGTCGCGTGGCAGCTGGCGCGCCTGTGGCTGGACGCCCTGCAGCGGCGGTGGCGCGAGTCCGTGCGCCGGGATGCCTCTGTGCTCTTCGCGGTCTGGTTGTGGACAGTCTTCGGCATCGGGGCCGCCCTCGGTGCAGCCGCGGCGCTGCTACCCGCACCGGCAGTGCGCAAACGAGTGGCGCGTGCCATCGCCCGCGCCGGCTTGAGCGTCTCGGGGCTGCCGATCCATGTCGAGGGCCAGGCGACCCTGCAGAACGCCCCCGGGATCATCGTCGCCAATCATGCGAGCTACCTCGACTGGCTGCTGCTGACCGCAGTGCTGCCAGCCCGCGCATGCTTCGTGGCGAAGCGCGAGCTCGCACAGTCCGCTCCCTTGAAGTGGGTGCTCGAACGCATGGGCGTGCGATTCGTGGAGCGCGACGACGTGCACGCCAGCGTCGAGGACGCCAGGCGCCTGGAGCAGGCGGCCAAGGCGGGCGAGAGCCTTGTCTACTTCCCCGAGGGGACGCTCGCCCGTGCGCCGGGCCTGCGGCCGTTCCACATGGGCGCCTTCGTCGCCGCGACGGGGGCGGGCCTTGCCGTCGTGCCGGTCAGCTTGCGCGGAACGCGGTCGGTGTTGCGCGACGGATCGTGGCGGCCGCGCCGTGGCCCGATCGCGGTGGTGGTGCACGACCCGCTGCGTGTAGAGGGCAATAACTGGTCGGACGCGGTGCATCTGCGGGACAAGGCCCGCGAGCAGATCGCGCGAGGTTGCGCGGAACCTGTG
Organism: Variovorax sp. WDL1; assembly: GCF_001541225.1. Classification (GTDB taxonomy): domain Bacteria; phylum Pseudomonadota; class Gammaproteobacteria; order Burkholderiales; family Burkholderiaceae_C; genus Variovorax. The sequence continues at coordinate 24,039 of NZ_LMTS01000242.1, forward strand.
GTGGCGGGATGAGCCGCGGGTCGTGCCCCGTCACAGCATGTGCTCCGGAAAGAGCCTGCCCAGCAGGCCGGCGATGAGCCGGCGCCAGCCGCTGGCCAAGGGCTCGCTGGCATAGCGCACCGGCTTGCCGTCCGCCAGGCCATGCCAGACGACCTGCGCGGCGCCGCTGGCGTCGGGCTCGGCAAGCTCGACTCGGTATGCCTGGCCGAGAACGGCCGACTCCGCAAACAAGTCTCCGAGTTGCCGACCCAGCGTATCGCTCTCGATCAGCGCCGCGATCTCGGTGTTTGCAGAACGCGAGCGCGGGTCCAGGTTCATGGATCCGATCAGCACCCATCGCTGGTCGACCACGATGGCCTTGGCGTGCAGGCTGGCTCCGGACGACAGGCCGGGGCGCGCGCTGCCCGACGCCGGCAGGGTCGGCAGAAATTCGTGCAGTTCGACACCGCATGCCAACAGTCGCGGCCGGTAGCGGGCATAGCCCGAATGAACAAGTGGAACGTCGGTGGACGCGAGGGAATTGGTGAGCACCCTGACACGCACGGATCTCCGGGCCAGCCCGCAAAGTACCGCAACGCCGCGCTCGCTCGGGATGAAATAGGGTGAGACCAGGAGGACCTCCCGACGCGCTGCCTCGACGATCGGCCGCGTCGCTGCAGCGATATGCCCGACCTCCGTATCGCCGGCCTTCGACTTGGCCGGGCTGTCGTAGAGGGCTCTTGCTGGCGCGGTGACGAGCACCAGCTTGCCGCCGCGCACCTCGCGCCAGAAGTCCAGGGCCCGCAAGCGCTGCACATAGTCCGTTTCGCGAAAGCGCTCCGCATGTGCCTCCATCTCGGCGTACAGCCGCTGCGCCTCTGCAGCCTGCGGCGGCTCACCCAGGAATGCTTCGACCGGGATGGCCGACTCGCTGTTCCAGTACTCGTCGAAGCTGCGCGATACCTGTGCCACGAGGGGTCCGGCAGCCAGTACGTCGAGGTCTGCGAAATCGCCCGACCTGCGCACGTTGAAATAGGCGTCGCCGAGATTTCGCCCACCCATCACGACCACCGCGTTGTCGGCGATCCAGAGCTTGTTGTGCATGCGGCGATTCAGGCGCGCCCCGTCACCCAGGAAGTCCAGCCACTGGAGCAAGCCGAGGGGACCGCGATGCGCAAAGGGATTGAACACCCTGACCTGCACGTTGGCATGCGCCGCCAGCGTCGCAAGGTCGCGATCCCGGCCGGCCGCATACAGGTCATCGATGAGCAAGCGGACCCGCACGCCACGCTTCGCCGCGCGCAACGCCCGGTAGAGCAGCATCGTGGCCGTGGTGTCCCGAGCGACGACGTAGTACTGCAGGTCCAGCGAACGCTGCGCCGCATCCGCCAGCGCGGCACGTGCCGCAAAGGCATCTTCGCCTGACACCAGCAGGCGGAACCCCGATTCGCCGCCCGACTTCGGCATCTGGTCCGCGAAGGCGCGGCCCAGGAAGGTCTGCTGCGCACCGTCGATGGCATACGACGCGGGGCGCGGCACCTCCCTCGGCAGCAGCGCGCAGCCAGCCGCGAGCGCGACGGTCGCGAGCATGACCATTCGGCGGACTGTCCCCAGGCTGATGCACAGGCGCTCCATGGATTGCATGCTTGCATTGCGCGGCGCTCCGGGCCTTGCGCTTCGTCAAGGCACACGGGAGCGATCGTCCAACCCTTGGGTCGCCCCAAGGCACGTTGTTGATCCAGCGCAAACGTGGGCGGCGCCCTCGTATCAAGAATGGGCCACATGCACCCGAGGACATCCCCCATGAACACTCGCAGATCCGCCTTTCTTGTCGCCGCCGCGCTGATTGCCCTGCAAGGCGCATCCGGACCTGCGCTTGGTACCCCGTTGCCCGTGCTCGCACCGGGCGCGCATGCCAGCGGAGGCGTCAGTTACGAGGGCCAGCAGGAAATGCAGGCGAACCAGGACTTGTACAACCTGCGCCTGACTTTCGCCGAGGCCCAGACAGGCGCCTACCTCGCAGGCGTGACCGTCATCATCGAGCCCGCGAACAAGAGCGCGCCATTGGGCCCGTTCACGGACTGCGGTCCCCTCTTCTACGTCGCATTGAGTCCCGGCGTCTACCGCGTCGTCGCGAGCTACGCGGGGCTCACGCGCTCCAAGACCATCCGCGTGGGCAAGACAGCCACGCAGGCCACCCTCTACTGGCCCGCCGCCAGCGAACTGTGAGACATCGATCCGCCCCCACCTCTCAAGGAGAAACGCATGAACATCGGTTCCATCTGCACACGGCGCATGATCGCCGTGGACAGCAGCAGCACGCTCGCCCAGGCCGCCGGCCTGATGCGCGAACATCACGTCGGCGCCCTGATCGTCACGAGCCAGACCGCAGCGGGTCCCTGCGTGACGGGCGTCGTCACCGACCGCGACCTGGTGATCGACGTGCTTGCCCGCGGCCTGGAGACCGCAGGCATCAAGATCGGCGACCTGGCGAGCGACAAGATCGCAAGCGTCCCTGAAGAAGCCGACATCGCCGGCGCCATGGCGGTGATGGAGGCCCATGGCGTACGGCGAGTGCTGGTGACCGATGGCGAGAAGCGCGTAACCGGCATCGTCTCGCTCGACGACCTGATGGACGCGTGCGCGAAGGAACTGGCCGGCCTCGCCGCGGTGATTCGCAGCGGCATCGAGCGCGAGGTCGCCGAATCCAGGGGCGACCCGCAGCCGCCGAAGCCGATGCCCTTGCGCGTTCCAGCCGTGGGCACCGCGGGCTGGACATCGTGACGGGGCGATGGCCAGTCCGGCTCGGGAAAGACCCATGAAGATCACCATCCGAATGTCTGCCAGGAGAGCGTGCGAGGTGCAGGTCGGCACGACCCATCATCCCTACACAGGACCGCTTCCAGAAGTCGGGCAGACCATCGTGATCCCCGAGGACGCCAACGTCGAGCAGGAGGCCACGGGCAAGGCGAAGGTCACCAAGATCCTGTGGCACTACAACCCGACCTCCAGCGCGCTCTGGCCCGAGATCGTGTGCAGGATCGCGTAGGGCAGGTCGCAGAGAGCTACTGGAGCCTCCCGCCCGGGCGGCTGATGGCGCAGTTGCGCGCGACGGACCGCGGCCTCACCACGGCGGAGGCGGCCGTGCGCCTGGCCGGGTACGGACCCAACGCCATCGAGGCGGCAACGCGCGCGAGCGCCCTGGGCCTCTACGCAAGGCAGTTCAAGAGCCCGCTGGTGCTGATCCTGATCGTCGCCTCGGTCATCTCCCTGGTCGCCACGGAATGGCTCGATGCCGGCGTCGTGCTCGCCATCGTCCTGGGCAGCACGATCCTCGGGTTCGTGCAGGAGTACGTCGCCAGCAACGCTGTCGAACGGCTTCGCTCGCAGGTCACCCTCAGGGCCCTCGTGATGCGAGATGGGGTCGAGCTCACACTGCCTTCTGCCGAGGTGGTGCCCGGGGACGTGGTGCGACTGAGGGCCGGCAGCCTGGTCCCGGCCGACGCGCTGGTGCTGGATGCGAATGATTTCTTCGTCAGCCAGGCGGTGCTCACCGGGGAGACCTTCCCCGTGGAGAAGATGCCCGGCTCGGTGGCGCCGGCAGCGGGCCTGAACGAGCGCAGCAACTGTGTCTTCATGGGCACCAGTGTCCGCAGCGGCACGGCGCGGGTGCTCGTTGCGGCGACGGGCAGGCGATCCGTCTTCGGCCAGGTCGCGGGAAAGCTCGCGCTGCGCCCGGCATTGACCGAGTTCGAGCGCGGTATCCAGCGTTTCGGCTACCTGCTCACGCGCATCATGCTGGTGATGGTGATGGTCGTGCTCGCGATCAACATCTTCATGGACAAGCCGCCGGTGGAGTCGCTGCTGTTCGCGCTGGCGCTCGCGGTGGGTCTGGCGCCCGAGCTGCTGCCCGCCATCATCAGCGTCACGCTGTCGCACGGCGCCAAGCGGATGGCGCGCCTGGGCGTCATCGTGCGGCGCCTGAATTCCATCGAGAACCTGGGCAGCATGGACGTGCTGTGCACCGACAAGACGGGCACGCTCACGGCGGGGGTCGTGCAGCTCGATGCCGCGGTCGACCTGGCCGCCCGCCCCAGCGCGGCGGTACTGCGCCTCGCCTGCATTAACGCGCGATTCCAGACCGGCATGGCCAACCCGCTGGACGAGGCCGTGAGCTCCGCTGGCGACAAGGCGGGCGTGGACCTGGCGACCGTCAGCAAGGTGGATGAGATCCCCTACGACTTCGTTCGGCGCTCACTCTCGGTGGTCGCGGCCGACCCCACCGGCGTGCGCACCCTCGTGACCAAGGGTGCGCTGTCGAACGTCCTGGCGATGTGCGACCGGGTGCGCGACGGCACGGCGGCTGCCGCGCTGGATGCGGCAGCTCGGGCGCAGATCGAGGCGAGCTACGACGGCTGGAGCACCCAGGGATTCCGCGTGCTTGGCGTGGCTTCGCGCACGGTCGACCGACGCAGCGCTTCCTATTCCCGGGGCGATGAAACCGGGATGTGCTTCGAGGGTTTCCTGCTCTTCCTCGATCCGCCGAAGGACGATGCGCGCCAGACCCTCGTGGACCTGGCGCAGCGCGGCGTGCAGCTGAAGATGATCACCGGCGACAACCACAAGGTGGCTCGGCACATTGCGCAGGCGATCGGCCTGCCGGTCGAGGCGACCCTGACAGGCGCCGCCCTGGACACGATGAGCGACGAGGCCCTGCTGCATGCGGCGCAGCAGACCACCGTCTTCGCCGAGGTGGACCCGAACCAGAAGGAGCGCATCATCCTTGCGCTGCGCAAGACCGGCCACGTGGTCGGGTACATGGGAGACGGCATCAACGATGCTCCTGCCCTGCACAGCGCGGACGTGGGCATCTCGGTCGACACCGCAGTGGACGTAGCCAAGGACGCCGCGGACTTCATGCTGCTGCGCAAGGACCTGGCCATCCTGCGGGCCGGCATCGACGAAGGCCGCATGATCTTCGCCAACACGCTCAAGTACATCCTGACCACCATCAGCGCCAACTTCGGCAACATGTTCAGCATGGCGGTCGCATCCGTCCTGCTGCCGTTCCTGCCCCTGCTGGCCTCGCAGATCCTGCTGAACAACTTCCTGTCGGACATTCCCGCCGCCGCCATCGCCAGCGACACGGTGGACGACGAATGGGTGGCGAAGCCGCGCCGCTGGGACACGGCATTCATTCGCGACTACATGGTGCTGTTCGGCCTCGTGAGTTCGGTGTTCGACTTCCTCACGTTCGGCGCCCTGCTGTGGCTGTTCCAGGCCACCCCCGAGGAGTTCCGCACCGGCTGGTTCATCGAATCGCTGCTGACGGAACTGGTGATCGCGCTCGTGGTCCGCACGCGCGGCCCCTTCTGGCGCAGCCGGCCGGGACACCTGCTGCTCGCGAGCACTGCGGCGGTGACGGCTCTGGCGCTCGCGCTGCCATACCTGCCGTTCGTGTCCGTCCTCGGCTTCGTGCCGCTGCCCGCATCGCTGGTGCTGGCGATGATCGTCCTGACCCTGGCCTATGTCGCGGCCGCGGAGGTGGCCAAGCGATTCTTCTATCGGCGGCGCTAGCTGTCGCATCGGACACGGGCCGCGCTTGCGGCGGAAGTACGGTGTCGATCGCGCAGGACGATGACCGGTACTGCAATTCCGCTCAAGAGCAGGAGCCAGTCTTGCGCGACGTCGAGCAGGATGGCGGCGCTGCCGCCCACCAGCGACCAGAAGAGTGGAATGGCGAGCAGCCAGCGCGGCACCGGCGTCGTCGTGAGCAGCAGCAAGCCGAAAGTGAAGATCGTGACCGGACAAGGCGTGATGCCGAACATCGGAACCTCGGGATAGCGATGGCCGGTCCACACCCCCAGCAGCGGGTAAAGCACCGCCGCATAGATGACAAGAGCCCACCCCAACCAGGCACTTGGCCTCCCGCTGGTGCCGAAGTCCATGCGGCCGCGCAGGACGGCCGCATGGAACAGGCCTGCGCCCTGCAGGACGAACAGGGCACCGAAGAGCAACGCCGCCTGGTTGAGGGCCGAGAAGAACAGCCAGTGGTATGCGATTCCGGTCCAGGCCCACATCAGGGCCAGGCCCGTTCCGATGACGCGGCTGCCTGCGCGCGAAGGCCGAACGACCATGCCGGCCATGACGATGCCGAGCAGGTAGCCAATGACTTGCATCGGCCAAACGGCATCGTTGTAGGCGCCGAAGAGGGCGATGAACTGATCGGTGGCAAATGGCAGCATGAGGTCTACATGGAGAGTGCACGGCCTTCCGCTGGATAGGCGAACTTCGCTTCGAAGCATGCGCCGCAATGTTCCGCCTCGCACGTCGACCTGCCTTGCGCCACATCAAGGCGCGGTGCGCCAGCGTTCCGATACTGGCAGCTCCTCTCCATTCAAGATTGAAGGGAACCTGTCATGTACCAGAAAATTCTTGTGCCCCTCGACGGCAGTGCGACGGCGCAACGCGGGCTGGAAGAAGCCACCCGGTTGGCGAAACTGACGCAGGGCCGCCTGCGGCTCTTCCACGTGATCGACGAACTCTCGTTCGCGCTTGCCATGGACGCCTATGCCGGCCACGCCGGGGACTGGCTGAGTGTGCTGCGCGAGGATGGCGAGCGGCTGCTCGCGGAAGCGAAGGCTGTCGCGAATGCCGCCGGCGTCGAGGCCGACACGGTCCTTCACGACAGGCGTTCCGGACAAGTTCACGAGCTGGTCACCGCCGAAGCCGCCAGATGGCCCGCGGATCTGATCGTCCTGGGCACGCATGGCCGCCGCGGCGTAGGTCGCGTCGTCATGGGCAGCAGCGCGGAGCACATCCTGCGGCATGCGCCCGTGCCGGTGCTGCTCGTGCGGGCGTCGGAGAGCGAAACCAGGCCGAAGCCGCTGGAAGCAGGGCACGTGAGCCAGCCGACGGGGGCCCTGGCCTTCGAATGATGGCAACCTATATCCGCTGGTTCTCCGAGATCGGCGCGGACGACGTGGCGAGCGTCGGCGGCAAGAATGCGTCGCTCGGCGAGATGTACCGCGCGCTGACGCCCCATGGCGTGCACGTGCCCAACGGCTTCGCGATCACGGCCGAGGCCTATCGACGCACCCTGGAGCTCTCCGGCGCGATGCCGCGCTTGAGGGATGCGTTGGCCGGCCTGGATGTCCAGGACATCGATGATCTCGCGCAGCGCGCGCAGCGTGCGCGGGAAATCGTCCTTGCCGCAACGCTCCCCGAGGAGCTGACGAGCGAGATTCGCACGGCGTACGCCCGGCTGCGAGCGGAGTGCGGCGCCGACATGAGCGTCGCGGTGCGCAGCTCCGCCACCGCGGAGGACCTGCCGACCGCCAGCTTCGCGGGCCAGCACGAGAGCTTCCTGAACATCTCCGGCGAAGCGAGGCTGCTGGACTCCGTGCGCCTGTGCTTTGCCAGCCTGTTCAAGGACCGTGCCATCGCCTACCGGGTCGACAAGGGCTTCGACCACTTCAAGGTCTTCCAGTCGGTGTGCGTGATGCAGATGGTGCGTTCCGACCGCGCTGCCAGCGGTGTCATTTTCACGCTCGACACCGACACCGGATTCCGCGATGTGGTCTTCATCACCGGCGCGTACGGCTTGGGCGAGAACGTCGTCCAGGGCACGGTCGACCCGGACGAGTTCTACGTCTTCAAGCCCACCCTGAAGCTGGGCCGCCGCGCCGTACTCAGGCGCAAGCTGGGCAGAAAGGAAGTGCGGCTGGTCTACTCGAAAGCGGCCGGCAAGGAGCCCACCTGCAACCTGCCCACCGCCCCGGAAGACCAGGCTCGATACTGCATCGACGATGCCGACGTGCTGGCACTGGCCGATGCGGCCGTGGTGATCGAGGACCACTACAGCCGCCATGCGGGCCGGCCGACCCCGATGGACATCGAATGGGCCAAGGATGGCCTGGACGGCCGGATCTACATCGTGCAGGCACGGCCCGAGACGGTCGCTTCCCGCAAGCCGCTCGACCGCATCGACGAGCATCGGCTGCATGCGACGGCGGCGCCGGTGGTCACCGGCCGGGCCGTCGGCGCGACGGTCGCGGTCGGAAGGGCCCGCGTCATCACCGATGTGTTGGCGCTCGGCCAGTTCCAACCCGGGGAAATCCTGGTTGCCGACACCACGATGCCCGATTGGGGCACCGTGATGAAGATCGCGGCCGCGGTCGTCACCAATCGCGGCGGCCGCACCTGCCACGCCGCCATCGTCGCCCGGGAGCTCGGCATTCCAGCGGTCATCGGCTGCGACGACGCGACGGCGAAGATCCGCACCGGCGACGAAGTCACCGTGTCCTGCGCGGAAGGCGCCGAAGGCCGCGTCTACGCGGGCGCAGTGCCGTTCGAGAAGACCAGCGTCGACCTGTCGGCGCTCGGTAGGCCCGAGACGCATCTGATGGTCAATCTCGGCAATCCCGACAGCGCCTTCCAGACGGCGCGGCTGCCCACCGACGGCGTCGGGCTGGCGCGCATGGAGTTCATCGTCGCCGAGCACATCAAGGTGCATCCGATGGCCCTCGTTCACCCGGAAAAGGTCGCCGACCCGGCGCAGCGGGCCGAGATCGCGCGGCTGACCCGAGGGTTCGAGCGTCCGGCCGACTACTTCGTGCGCGAGTTGTCGGAAGGGGTGGGCATGATCGCCGCGGCGTTCAATCCGAAGCCGGTGATCGTGCGCATGTCCGACTTCAAGACCAACGAGTACGCCAGCCTGCTCGGCGGCAGCGGGTTCGAGCCGAAGGAGGAGAACCCGATGATCGGCTTTCGCGGGGCCTCGCGCTACACGCATCCGGCCTACGCGGAAGGCTTCGCGCTCGAATGCGCCGCCATGAAGCGAGTGCGCGAGGAGATGGGGCTCGTCAACGTGAAGCTGATGATTCCGTTCTGTCGCCGGGTCCAGGAGGCCGAGCGCGTGCTCGAGGCGATGGCCTCGCATGGCCTGCGGCGCGGCGACGCGGGTCTGGAGATCTACGTCATGTGCGAGATCCCCAACAACGTGATCCAGGTCGATGCCTTCGCCCGGCTCTTCGACGGCTTCTCGATCGGCTCCAACGACCTGACCCAGCTGGTGCTGGGCGTGGACCGCGACTCGCGCCTCGTGGCCTTCGATTTCGACGAGCGCGACGACGGCGTCAAGGCGATGATTCGCCAGGCCGTGGAAGGCGCGCAACGCAACGGCCGTCACGTCGGCATCTGCGGCCAGGCGCCTTCGGACTATCCGGAAATGGCGGCGTACCTGGTCGAGCTCGGCATCGATTCGATGAGCGTGACACCGGACACGCTGCTCAAGACCACGCGCGACGTCCTCGCCGTCGAAGAGCGGCTCGGGCGCCCTCCCCGCCAGCAACCGCAAGGATCAAGTTCATGAACCCGCCCATCTCGTCAATGATGCAGCGCCCGGTGTACAGCGTGACCATGGAAGACAGCGTCGCGCAGGTGGAAGCCATGCTCGCCGCCAGGCACCTGTCGTGGGTGCCTGTCCTGGAGCCCGCACGCGGCGAAGTCGCGGGCATCATCAGCGCATCGGATCTTGTTGCATTCCATGCCCAGGGTCGGGACGCCGCCACAACGCACGCATGGCAGATGTGCTCCTACAAACCCATCGTCGTCGACGTCGCGATGCCGGCCGGCCAGGTGGCGGCGCTCATGGTGGAGCGCGGCGTCCACCACGTGGTCGTGACCGACGACACCGGCATCGCCGGCGTGGTGTCGTCGCTGGACTTCGTGCGGAGCTTCGCGGCAGCCCCTGACGTTCCGCCGGCTTCAAAATGACGCGTCCCCGCCGTCACGCTGAACCCCGCCGCCGGATGGACGGCTTCCGTCAAGATCGGCAGCGATCCGGGTGATCACATCGCCGGGGCAACGGCGGCCAGGGCCGGCGCCGCGGCGCTGCTGACCAGGGCGAGCAACTCCGATTCCTCCAGCGTCTCCTTGGCCATCAATGCATGCACGCATCGGTCGAGCGTCGCGCGGCGCGCGCGCAGCAGCTGGGTCGCGCGTTCCAGGGCATCCTTCAACAGTCCGCGCACGGCGCTATCGATCTGCTGCGCGGTCTGTTCGCTGGCGGCGCCGGCCTGCCCGGATGCCGGGTGCTGTGCGGGCTCGAGAAAGAGCGACGCCGGCTCGCCGTACACCACAGGGCCGAGGCCGATGTCCATTCCATAGCGCTGCACCATGTCGCGCGCCAGGTCCGTCGCCTTGACCAGATCGTCCGCGGCGCCGGTGGAAGGCTCGCCGAAGACCAACATCTCCGCGGCCCGCCCGCCGAGCAGCACTGCCAGCTTGTCGAGCAGCTCCGCGCGCCGCAGCAGGTGACGATCCTCCGAAGGCCGCTGCAGCGTATAGCCGAGCGCGCCGATGCCATGCGGCACGATAGAGACCTTGTGCACCTTGTCGGCGCCGGGCAGCGCCAGTGCTGTCAACGCATGGCCCAGTTCATGGGTGGCCACCAGCCTGCGCTCCAGCGGGCCAAGGATGCGGTTCTTCTTCTCGATGCCGGCAACGATGCGCTCGATGGCCTGCGTGAAGTCGGACATCGTCACCGCATTGCCCTTGCGCCGGGTCGCGACCAGGGCCGCCTCGTTGACCAGGTTTGCGAGATCCGCACCGGCAAAGCCGACCGTGATGGCGGCAACCTGATCGAGATCCACATCCGGGGACAGGCCGATCTTCCTCGCGTGCACCTTCAGGATCGCGGCACGCCCGTTGCGATCCGGCCGGTCGACCAGCACCTGTCGATCGAAGCGGCCGGCGCGCAACAGCGCCGGGTCCAGCGTCTCGGGGCGATTGGTGGCTGCCAGCAGCACGACCCCGACGCTCGGATCGAAGCCATCGAGTTCGACCAGCAGCTGGTTCAGCGTCTGCTCGCGCTCCTCCTGGCCGCCGGCCATCGGGAACGCGGCGCGCGCCTTGCCGAGGGCATCGAGCTCATCGATGAAGATGATGGCGGGCGCATTGGCCCGCGCCTGCTCGAAGAGATCGCGCACGCGTGCCGCCCCGACACCGACGAACATCTCGATGAACTCGGAACCGCTGATCGAGAAGAAGACCACGCCGGCCTCCCCGGCGACCGCTCGCGCGAGCAGGGTCTTGCCGGTGCCGGTCGGCCCCATCAGGAGCACGCCCTTGGGAATGCGTGCACCCAGGCGGCCATGCTCCTTCGGATTCTTCAGGAAGTCGACGATCTCCTGCAGCTCCTCCTTGGCTTCGTCGACCCCGGCCACGTCTTCGAAGCGCACGCCGGTGCTCTTTTCCATGTAGACCTTCGCCTTGCTGCGGCCGATGCCCAGCAGCCCGCCGCCCATCCCGCCTCCAGCGCGACGAGCCAGGAAGCTCCACAGGCCGAACATCAGCAGGACGGGGAGAATCCACTGCAGGAGGGTCTGAACCCAGGTCGAGCTGTGAACCCGTTGATAGGGCACATCGAAGGACGCGAGCCGCTGCGCGATCTGTGGTTCCACCATCGTCGCCGCAACGAACTGCCTGCCCTCGGCGTCGGGCGTCTTGAGCCGTCCGGTGATCACCGTGTCGCCCACGGTGACTTCGGCGATCCGCCCATCGAGCAGCTGCCGCTCGAAGGTGCTGTAAGGAAGCACCTCGACGCCCCGGCTCTGCGTCCAGTAGTCCCACATCAACAGGCCGAGCGCGGCCGCGAGCCACACGGCGCCAAGGTTCAGATGGGTCAACTTCCACTTCTTCATGGTGGCCTCGTCAAATATTGGGATTGAGGCACGGCGGCCGAGCGGCGGCCTTGACGCAGAGCAAGCCCATGCGTCGAACGGGCGGGGTGCAAAGGAGGCATCGCTCCTCCCGATTCTTGCGCTGGCGCAAACCCGGCAATCGTGAAGACGCGCAACATGTCCCACACATCTCAGGAGCTCTTCCCATGAAAGATCAGTGGATTCTTGTTGCCAATGCCTCGATCGCTCGGCTGTTCAGGCGTGGGTCGGCCAGCGAGGCGTTGGTCCCCGTGGAGACGATGACGCATCGGGAAAGCCGCCTCAAGGCCTCCGAACTGGCGCACGACCGGCCAGGTCGCGAAGCCAACGACAACAGCAGCGGTGCCAATCGCTTCGAGCCGCGCAGCGATGTGCGCCGCAAGGAGCATCTGCGCTTCGCGCACGAAATCTCCGAGCGCCTGGACAAAGGGCTGGCCGCGGGCGAGTTCGGCTCGCTGCTGGTTTTCGCTTCGAGTCCCTTCCTGGGCGAACTGCGGGCGCTTCTGAGCGAACCGGTCGAGAAACATCTGAAGTTGGCGCTCAACACCGACCTCGCCGGACTTGACATGGCCGAGATCGAGTCGAGATTGCCGCATGTCTTGGGCGACGCGAACCGATCGGCATGACCGCCGTTCCTTCGCTCTCATGACGACGAGGCCGGCGATTGCCGGCGCGTCCGTCTCAGCCTTGCACTCGCCAGCTGCCGTCTGCCTGTCGGCACGCGGTCCCCGTGACCCTCTCCAGGCGCCCTGCCACCATCGCCTCGACCGTGTAGTCGCGGCACGGCGCACCACGCACCTCATAGGTTTGCACAGGCGTCACCACGTAGGTGTTGCCTGTATCGGGGTTGCGCCATTTCGATGAACGTCCGGTCGCAACCGTCTCGAATGCGTGCGCGGTATGCCTGCGATCGCCCTCGTCCATCGCTCGCCCGGCCAGCCCGCCGACCCCGGCGCCGACGAGGGCTCCGATGATGGCTCCAGCGGTGCCGTGGCCGCTGACCTCCGCGCCGGCGACGCCGCCCGCACCGCCGGCAGCCATTCCGGCCTGCTCGGGCGTGGGCGGCGAAGTGCAGGCGCCCAGCAGCATGGCTGCCACGGCGCCCGCAAGAACCAGTCTGTGTGCCATTCGAGATCTCCTGCTGCGCAGACGATGCTAAGCATCGCATCCGTTGCAGCGGTTGCGCTGTATCAAGCTTCCTGGGGGCCGCGAGCCGGCGAGCCTGGCCGCGCAACTGTGTGCAAGTCGCGCGCATGAGAGTTGAGGAAGATCAAGCCGCTTATCGGCGCGCCTGCCTACATTGACAAGGCGCGGTTCAAATGCCCGCGTCTTCGCAATCACTTCTACCCAAGGAACCATCATGAGCAACCTGAGACTGCTGGACCCGGTGTTCGGCAACGACTTCGAAACCGCGCTGCGCCGCTTCTTCTCCCCGACCGTCTTCGAGGGCGAGACCGCGCCGCTGAAGATGCGCATCGACGTGAAGGAGAACGACAAGGCCTTCACCGTGCAGGCCGACATTCCGGGCGTCAAGAAGGAAGACATCAACGTGAAGATCGACGGCAACGTCGTCAGCATCGACGCCGAGTCGAAGAGCGAGAAGGAGACCAAGGGCGACGGCGACAAGATCCTGCGCAGCGAGCGCTACTACGGGTCGGTTTCGCGCACGTTCAGCCTTGGCCAGGACGTCGACGACACGAAGGTGCAAGCAAAGTACCTCGACGGCGTGCTCACGCTGGAGCTGCCGAAGAAGGCGCCCGCTGCCTCCTCGAAGATCGTCATCGAGTGAGCTGCCATGCGGCCCTGAAGACCGGGCGAACCGGTCCTTGGGGCCAGAGGCTTCCCACGAATAGCATGATGTTCGACGATCCAAGCAGCGCCCGGTCCTCCGGGGGCGTCGCTCCGCTCAGTCGCACCAATTGTCTGTCTACGCTTCGCGCCATCGAGAATGACATGGAGACAGCACTCGAGGCCGCGCGCAAGGCACGTGCAGCCCATTGCCTGGAGTCCTTGCGCGGGCTTCTCTCGCATTTCGAGCTGGGCCGCCATGAAGTCCGGATCAGCGCGTTCTCGGATTCCACATGCCTGATCGTGCGCGTTCGTTCGCCGCTCTCCGACGGCCATGCGCGGCAGCCGGGCAAGCTGCGCTCCGATGGAGTGGTGCTCGACGTTCTTCAGGAGATCGACGACTTCCTTCAGGACCATGAGGAATGGACACGCCTGCTCGACGGCGAGATCCTCAATCCATGACAAGGCGCGATGGGCCTGCGAAACGCACGCGTGTGGTTCTCTTGATCCAGCGCAACGCGGTGGCGGCAATCTCTTCCTACAGTGGCATGGGCTCCTTTCTGGAGACCAGCCGCGATCTCTCAATGAAAGGCAAGTCATGAAATCCGATACGCAACTCCGAACCGACGTCCTGGCCGAACTCGACTGGGACCCGGCGATCAAGGCCGGCGCAGTCGGCGTCACCGCCAAAGAGGGCGTGGTCACCTTGACAGGCCATCTGGGCAGCCATGCCGAGAAGGTGGCCGCCGAACGCGCGGCGCAACGGGTCCGGGGCGTGAAGGCGCTTGCGGTCGAGTTGACGGTCAAGCTGCCCGCTGGCGATGAACGCACGGATGCCGACATCGCGCGGGCCGTGGAGCACGCGCTCGAATGGACCATCCTCGTGCCCACGGGGAAGATCAAGCCGATGGTCGAGGCCGGCTGGGTGACGCTGAACGGGGAGGTCGAGTGGGAGTACCAGCGCCGCGCAGCGGAGAACGCGGTGCGCCACCTGATGGGTGTCACCGGCGTATCGAACATGGTCAAGATCGCCCCGAAGCTGCACGCCGCGGACGTTGAGAAGAAGCTGCGGGAAGCGTTGGCCCGGCAGGCGCAGCGCGAGAGCGACCGCATCCGGATTTCGGTCGACGGGTCGAAGGTCGCACTGCGCGGGAGCGTTCACTCCTTCGCCGAGCTCTACGCCGTCCGCGACGCCGCCTGGTCGGTGCCGGGCGTGACTTCGGTCGACAACGACCTGGTGGTCCTGGACTGAAGCCGAGCCCGGCTGACGGCGCGAAGCTCGATGTCATGAAGAAGCGCTCGACTCCCAAGCCTTCCACCGCACCCGCAAAAGGGCGCCGGGTCCGATCGCCGATGCCTCCCGCTCCCGGCGAAGCCGCAGGCGATGCGATCGGCAGCACGCGGCGGGGCGCGTGGGATACGGATCGAACCGATATCGAAAGGGCCAACGAAGGGCATGGTCAATCGATCGAGACCGCATCGCGCGATGCGGAGGCAGGGGGCGTCGAAGCGCCGGAATCTCTCTCGGAAGGCAAGAAGGCCCTGCCTTTCGAATAGCCGCCGATCGCAACAGGCGCGTTCGCCGACATCACCTTCGGCTTGAGGATGATCTCATTCGTCAGGCCCAGGACACCGGTCAACGCGCGGACAGCCTCCATGGCAGCGTTGCGCTGGTAACTCATATCCAGTGGGCGAACTGAAACGCAGGGTGCGCATGCATGAACGTTGATGCAGCGCAAGCGCGGCGGCACGCTGGCAACGAACAATGAGCCTGCTTGTCGCAAGGCCGGCGGCGGGCAGGTCCAAGACGGCCGACGAAACGAGGAAACGCCATGTACCAACATATCCTGGTTCCCCTGGATGGCAGTGCCACCGCCGAACGCGGACTGCGCGAAGCAGTCCGGCTCGCCGCCGAGCAGAAGAGCAAGCTCCATCTGCTGCACGTGATCGAGGATTTTCCGACGCTGATGGAGATGTCATCGGCCGTGAGCTTCGACTCCGTGATGCGCGAGGTACGCGGCTACGGCGAGGACGTGCTTTCGAAGGCCAAGGCTGCGGCCGCGGCAGCCGGCGTGACGGCGCAGACCTCCCTGCGTGAGGTGACGCGCGGCCGGATCGCCAGCGTCGTGATCGACGAGGCGCGCAGCTCGGGCTGCGACTTGATCGTCATGGGCACGCATGGGCGGCGCGGCTTCAGCCGTCTGGCGCTCGGCAGCGACGCCGACCTGGTGGTGCGTCAGAGCCCCGTGCCCGTCCTCCTGGTTCGTGACGATCCGGAACAGTCCTGAAGCGCCACGCCTCGTGCGACAGCCACGCCAGCTCCTCTGCGCCCTCGCCTGCGCCTGCCTGCTCTGCGGCTGCGGCACCAGTCCGGCCCAGGTCCCGCCGGCAGGCATCGAATCCCCCCCGCAGCAGGTGGCGGCCTTCTCGACTCTGGTCGCGAGCCGCAGCGCGACGGTGGTGGACATCAGCACCCTGCGCATCGGGCGCGATGAAAGCGAAGGCGAGACGGGCCTGGAATTCGCGCCCGAGAACGATTTCGCGGACCGGCTTGCCTGGCCGCTTCCGGCCAGCGCGACGATCAGCCAGATCCGGGACCTGGCCTCGGGGATCATTGTCTCGAGCGACGGGCTCATCCTCACCAGCGCACACGTCGTCAGCCATGTCGACGAAGCACAGGTCCGCCTGGACGACGGGCGCCGGTTCACGGCCCGTCTGGTCGGCAGCGATCGGCAGACCGATGTCGCGTTGCTGAAGATCGACGCCGAGGGGCTTCCGGTTGCGGTCATCGGCGATTCATCGCAGCTGCGGCCGGGCGACTGGGTGGCGGCGATCGGCGCGCCGTTCGGATTTCATGGAAGCGTCACCACCGGCGTGGTGAGTGCGAAGGATCGACTGATCGCCGGCGCCGGCGAGATTCCGTTCATCCAGACCGACGTCGCCATCAACCCCGGCAGCTCGGGCAGTCCGCTGTTCAACAGCCGAGGCGAAGTGGTCGCGATCAACTCGATGATCTACAGCGGCAGCGGCGGCTACATGGGCCTGTCGTTCGCGGTGCCGATCAACCTGGCCATGCAGATCTCCAAGCAGTTGCGCGCCACCGGCGCGGTGCGCCGGGCGCGCCTGGGTGCCGAGTTCCAGGAGATGACGCCCTTGCTGGCGGATTCGTTCGGTCTTGCCCTGTCCGCCGGCGCGCTGGTCGTCAACGTGGAGCCGGACAGCCCGGCCCGGCGCGCGGGCCTGGCAGCCGGCGACATCGTGACGGCCATGGATGGTGCGCGCTTCTCGCACTTCTCCGAGCTGCTGCAGCAGATCGCCGGGCGTGCACCTGGCACGCGCAGCCGCCTCGAGCTCTGGCGCCGCGGCGAGCCGCACACGATCTGGGTCACGCTCTCCGAGCAGCCGGGCACACGGCTCCCCTCGCCCAGTACCACCGAGCCCGAATGGAACGACGGTCTCGGCCTGAGTCTTGCAGAGCTGTCGGCTGCAACGCGCCAGCTGCTTCGCATCGACGCGGGGTTGCTGGTGCGCGAATCGAGCGGGCTCGCCCGCAGCGAGGGCATCCGGGCGGGCGATCTGATCGTCGCCGTCAATGACCAGCGCCTCGAACGCGTGGACGATTTCCGGCGCGCGCTGTTGCACGTGAGCGCGGGCCGAACCGTCGCATTGCTGGTCATGCGCGATCGCCGGCTGGCCTATGTGCCGATCAGGATCTCCGGGCGGCCCGTGTCGCACTGACCTCCAGGGTCCTGTTCTGCCGCATCTACCTTGATACCAAGGTATGGACCGACACCATCGTGCAATGGCTTCTCCATTTCGCCTGTCGTTTGATGTGCTGCCGCGCCGATGGGCACTCGCGCCGCTGAATCCGACCCACCAGCACACACCCCCACTCAAAGGATGTACCCATGCCTGACCAGCTCACCATCCCCCGCCGTTCGTTCCTGGGCAAGGCAGCCGTGGGAGTTGCCGCAACGCAGCTGGCGGCCAGCATCACGGCGTTTGCGCAGCCGAGAGACCTTGCATCGACGCCTGCACCGAGCCCCTCGGCCCCGCTGAACCTTCTTGGACCCATCAAGAACGTCGAGGCGGGCGTGCTGAATGTCGGCTACGCAGAGATGGGGCCGGCGAGCGGCGCCCCGATCGTCCTTCTGCATGGTTGGCCCTACGACATCCACACCTACGTCGATGTCGCACCATTGCTGGCCTCGGAGGGCTTCCGCATCATCGTCCCGCACCTGCGCGGCTATGGCACGACAAGATTCATTTCCAGCACGACGCCCAGGAACGGCCAGCCGGCCGCGATTGCTGTCGACATCATCGCGTTGATGGATGCGCTGAAGATCCAGAGGGCGACGATTGCCGGCTGCGACTGGGGCGCACGAACCGCCTGCATTCTTGCTGCGATGTGGCCGGAGCGTGTCAAGGCACTGGTTTCGGTCAGCGGCTACCTGATCGGGAGCCAGGCAGCGGGCAAGGCGCCGTTGCCACCCAAGGCTGAGCTGCAGTGGTGGTACCAGTACTACTTCGCCACCGAACGCGGCCGAGCCGGGTACGAGAAGCACCGTCGCGAGTTCTCGAAGCTGATCTGGCAGATCGCATCTCCGCGATGGGCCTTCGACGACGCCACGTTCGATCGGAGTGCCTCGGCGCTGGACAACCCGGACCACGTGAGTGTGGTGGTCCACAACTATCGGTGGCGCCTTGGCTTGGCGGAAGGCGAGTCGAGATACGACGACCTGGAACGTCGACTCGCCGAGGCCCCGACCATCAATGTACCGACCATCAGCTTCGAAGGCGATGCCAACGGTGCCCCACATCCAGCTGCGGCTTCCTACGCCAGGAAGTTCTCGGGCAGATACGAGCATCGCGTAGTCGAAGGCGGCGTCGGTCACAACCTGCCCCAGGAGGCGCCCGGGGCCTTCGCCGCAGCTGTGGTCGAACTCGCTCGCCTCTGACGGACCGTCGCTCTTGCTCTTCCGGGAACCGATGACGCAGTTTGCGGGCGCATCGTCGCGTCCGGTGGCCTGTTCGGAGGCCGTGCGCTGCGCCGCATCGGCGCGTTCGATAGGATCCGGGCTCGACAACGACCCCGCCTCTCGCGCCTCCCATGCACGACCCGACCTCCCGAGATGCCGCCTCAGCGGCGGCCCCTGGCATGAACGTCAGAACGGCGATCTTCATCCTCGGGATGCATCGCAGCGGCACTTCGGCGCTGGCGCGGGTGGTCAACCTGCTTGGCGCATCGTTGCCGCGGCGGGTGCTGCCGGCAGGGCTCGGCAACGAGCTGGGCCATTGGGAGCCGGAGGCCGCCGTCGCACTGCACGACCGGATGCTGGAGGCCGCGGGCACGGCGGTCAACGCACTCAGCGGGCCGCCGGATGCCTGGTTCGCGACGCCCGCGGCGGAGGCCTTCCTCGCGCCCATGCGGCAGCTGATCGACACCGAGTTCGCCGGCGAGCCGCTCTTCGTGTTCAAGGACCCGCGCACCGCGCTGCTGTTCCCGCTGTGGCGCCGCGCGCTGGCGGATCTCGGCGTGCGATGCCTGCCCATCGTGATGCTGCGCGACCCCCTCGAGGCGGCGGCATCGCTGGTGGACCGCCAGGCCAAGGCGGTGCCTTGGCAATCCTGGAGCCTGGAACGCGCGGGGCTGCTCTGGCTGCGCTACATGCTGGCGGCCGAGCGCCATACCCGCGGCGGCGTTCGCGCGTTCTGCAGCTATGCGGACCTGTTGGACGACTGGCGGGGGGTGGCGACGCGGTTGGCCGACGACCTCGGGTGCGCGTGGCCACGGGCGTTGGCGCAGGCCGCGCCCGACATCGATGCCTTCCTGGACGCGGGCCATCGCCATCAGCGTGCGGAGCGGATGCAGGCCAGCCGCGGCGGCGTCTGGTCGTTCTGGATCGGTCCTGCCTTCGAGGCGTTGAGCCATGCCGGCGCCCGCACCGGGGTCGAGCCGAAGCAGGCGGTCCTGGACACGGTCGGGCAGTCCTTCGCGGATGTGTGCGCGGCGTTGCTGCCCATCGCCGAGCCGGCCGATTCGATGATCGTGGGCCTGCCGGCCGCCATCGCAGCGCCCGCGGTCGCAGGGCAGCGCAGCCTGTGCCTCGTCGTCACCGCGTTCATGCTGGACGCGGTGCGCACCGGCGAACTGGTGACCATGCTCGATGCCTTGCGCGGCTGCGACACGCGCGTCACCCTGGTTTCCGCCGGCGCATTTCCTGAAGCGGCAAGCCGCGCGCTGGCCGCGCTCGCCACGGAACAGGGCGTCGAGCTCCAGCCTTGCGCAGAAAGCGCGCTGACGATCGAACCCACCTTCCTGAGGACGACGGTCGAGCTGTTGCGCCATTTACGCGCGCGGCAGTTCGACGCCGTGCTGTTCCCGGACCGCGAAGGCCCGGGCTACGCGAGCATCGTCGCGAAGCAGGCGGGCCTCGCATTGGCGGCGACGAAGCTCGGGGTGATCGCCTTCGGCCAAGCCCGCTCGCAGCGCGAGCGCGAGCGTCGCTTTCCGGGCGATCTCGTCACGCTGTCGGTGGAACACATCGAACAGAAGGCCGTCGAGGGCGCCGATGCCGTCCTCCAGCCGCCGCAGGCCGTCGGCCCGTGGATGCACGACGCCGCGCAGCGCGTGGTGGATGCGGCCCCGCCGGCCAGCATCACCGTCGTGATCAGCCATTTCGAGCGGCCGCACTTGCTCGACCAGAACCTGCAGGCGCTCACGCGACAGACGGACCGCGACTTCTCCGTGCTCGTGGTCGACGACGGCAGCGAGGGCGCCGATGCGCTCCAGTACCTGGACGGCGTCGAGGAGGCTTATCGTCACCTGAACCTGCGCTTGATCCGGCAGGCCAACCAGTACCTGGGCGCGGCGCGCAATGCGGGCATTCGCGCTGCCGCGACGGAATTCGTGATTCTTCTGGACGACGACAACCTCGCCTTTCCGACGATGGTCGCGACGTTGCGGCAAGCGGTGCGCGCACTGCAGGCGGATGTGGTCACCTGCGGGATCCGCCATTTCCACGACGCCGATGGAACGCCGGATGCCGGCGGGGCGGGCCACGGACCGGACCAGTTCTTCGCGGGCGGCCCGCTGCTCGTCGGCGCCGTCCACAACTGCTTCGGGGATGCATCCGGCATCTATCGCCGCCGGATCTTCGATCGCGTGGGCTATTTCCACGAGCAGCGTGGCGTGACCTACGAAGACTGGCAGATGCACCTGCGGGTCGCGGCGGCGGGATTGCGGCTGGTCAGCCTGCCCGAGGCCCTGGTCTGGTACAGGGTGCGCGCAGACAGCATGCTGCGCACCACGCATCGCCACGACAACGCGCGCGTGATCGCGTCCACGGTGCGCGCGATGCCATGCTCGGCGCTGGAGCCGTTGACGGATTTCCTCATCGGGCAGGAGGAAGAGCGCGTCCGCCTGAACCTCAACATCGAAGCCATGCGGGCGGCGGCTGCCGCCCATGCGGCGGCGCTCTCCGAGACCGGCATCGAGGCCTCGCGCCACGCGCTGGCGCTCGAGCAGATGCTCGAGGCACGGACGAAGGACGCGCGCACGGCCGAGCGCTACGCGCAATCCCTGGAAGAGGCGCTGGCGGAGGCGCGCACGGCACGCGACGCGGCGGCCGAATACGCACGCAGCCTGGAGTCGGCGCGCGCCGCGGCGGAGGCCTATGCACGGGAGCTCGAGGCGGAGCTGGCGCGCAGGGACCGCGTGGCAGCGCCGGAACCTCCGAGCCCCGATGGTTAGAATTCGCGACTTTTCGCGACTTTTCCCGACATTGGAGAAATATGCCCTCCTGCTCCATGAGCGGGAAGCCGCACCTTAGCAATGAGCTGGCGGTCTTCACGATCGCCGCAAGCAACTACCTGGCCCATGCGAGTGTCCTCGGCGCATCGGTCGCCGAGCATCACCCCGGGCTCAAGCTCACCGTCTTCCTGCTCGATACGCCGCCGCAGGGGCTGCCGCTGTCCGAGCACCTCGTCATCGTTCCCGCCGAACAGGCTTTCGAGCGCCAGGAATGGAATCACCGGCGGGCGCACTACGACATCCTCGAGTTCGCCACGAGCGTCAAGCCCGCGTGCTTTCGCTTCCTGTTCGACCACAGTGCGCGGCGTGCGATCTACCTCGATCCGGACATCCGCGTGTTCCAGCGGCTCGACCAGTTCTGGGGCGGCGACGAATCGGACGACGCACTGGTCCTGACCCCGCACATCCTCACGCCGCTTCCCGATGACGGCTGCAAGCCCGACGACCTCGCGATCATGAGGGCCGGGCTCTACAACCTGGGCTTCGCCGCGATGCGGGATACGCCGGACGTGCGCGGGCTGCTCGACTGGTGGGATGCGAAGCTTCACCACCTCTGCCTGCACGACGTCCGCGAAGGCGTCTTCACCGACCAGAAGTGGATGGACTATGCGCCGCTGCTGCTGCGCAGCAGCAGCGCGGTGCTGGAGCATCCCGGCTTCAACGTCGCGTACTGGAACCTGCATGAGCGCGTTCCCCGCCTCGAAGGCGGGCGCTGGCAGGTGGAGAGCCGCAAGAAGGCGGACTGCGACCTCGTCTTCTTCCATTTCAGCGGCTACGCGGCAGACCAGGGCGGAATCTCGAAGCACGAAAACCGCTTCGGCAGCCAGCCGCCAGGCGATGCGCTCCGGCTGTTCGAAGACTATGCGGGCGCCCTCGAGGCGGCCGGCGTCCGGGAGACCCGCGCGATCGAAGCGCCGCGCGCCGCTTTCCGCGACGGCACGTCCTGGGACACCGCGTGCCGCGCGCTGTACCGCCAGGCCATCGCTGAAGGCCTGGCGTTCGGCGATCCGCTGGAGGAGCCGGCCTTTCTCGACTGGGCCGCGGGCGTCGCGCCCGGCGACCATGTCGGACGCTACCTCCGGGCGGTGCTGCGGCTGCGGGGCGACGTCGCCATTGCCTACGACGACGGCCGCCAAACGGCCGGGCTGTTGACGTGGCTGCGGATTTCGGGTCAGCCGGAGATGGGGCTCGACCCCGCGCTGGTCGAACGCTTCGCCGGGACAGGCGAGCCGGATGCCGCGCGTGTCAATTACGTGGGCTACCTGCGCTCGCACATTGGCGTCGGCGAGGCAGCGCGGCAGAGCATCGCGGCGCTGGAAGCCGCCGGCGTCGCGGTGCGGACGCACGACATTTCGGCCGATGCGGCGGCGCCGATCGGAAACTATGCAGTCCCGGGCGCCCGGCTGGCGGGTGCGGCGGCGGTCACCATCCTCGGCTGCAACGCGGATGTCCTGCCGGGTGTGCTCGCGGCGTTGCCGGGCGACATGCGCGACACCTATCGCATCGGCTGCTGGTACTGGGAGACGCCCTGCTTCCCGGAACAATGGGCGAACCGCTTCGACCTGGTGGACGAGATCTGGGTCGCGTCGCGATTCGTGGCCGACGCGATCCGCGAAAAGGCGACCGTGCCCGTGCTGGTGATGCCGCCCATGGTGCGTCCGCCCCGGCCACGGCGCGACCGGCCCTGGCTGGCCACGCTGCTGCCCGAGGTCACGGCAGACGAATTCGTCTTCCTGTTCCAGTTCGACGTCGCCTCCGTCCCCTTCCGCAAGAACCCCGAGGGCGCGATCGCGGCCTTCAGCGAGGCTTTCTCGCCGGAGGAGCCGGTCCGCCTCGTGCTGAAGCTGTTGAACGGGCATGCCGAGCCGCGGCTCGTGGACGCGCTGCGCAGTGCGGCGGCAGGCCGGCGGATCTCGCTGCTGGACGCGGCGCTGGAGCGCGCCGACAGCTTCCGCCTGCTTGCCAGCGCGGACAGCTTCGTCTCGCTTCACCGCTCGGAGGGCTTCGGCCTGTCGATCGCCGAGGCCATGGCCTATGAGCTGCCCGTCGTGACGACCGGCTGGAGCGGCAATGCAGACTTCACCACGGACGACAACGCCGCCATTGTTCCGTGCGACGTCGTGCCCGGCGCGCTCGCGCACGGGCCCTATCCGGCCGGCACGCCCTGGGCGGAACCCAGGCTGGACGTGGCCGCGCAGCTGATGCGCCGGGTCTGGACCGACATGGCCTGGCGCGAGGCGATCGGCCAGGCGGGCGCGGCGACGGTGGCGCAGCGCTACAGCGCGGCCACGGTCGGCACCGCAATGCGCGAGCGCCTGCTGCGCATCGAGCGCTCCGCGCGGGTCAACGTCCGGCGGCAGCAGGCGCCGGCGGCGGGTGCGCATGCATCGGACCGCACCCGGTCGGCCGCCGTCCGGATCGCATCGGACGTGCTGCGTTTCCCCGGCTACTACCTGGCGCGGCTGCCGCG
>NZ_LMTS01000242.1:47852-55998 GCF_001541225.1 Variovorax sp. WDL1
CCCGCCAAGCTCTGGCGCACGGGGATCGCGGACACGCTGACCCTGGCGCAGGAAGTGGCTGCAGGCCCGCCCGACATCAAGCTGCAATACCGCATCGGGGCGATCCTGGGCGCCATCGTCGAGGCCGTGCGCCGCTGGCTGGGCGGCCGCGGGCTTCGGCGCGAGGCGCAGCGCACCCGATGAGCGCGCCGGCGTGCAGTACGCACTGCCGCCGCGTCGTCGACCGGCGGTGGCAATGACCGAAGGCGCAGTGGCCGGGCCGGTGGCGCAGTCCGCGCGGACACGCCCCGCCGGCTCGCGGGCGTTCGACATCGCCGTCGCCCTGCTCATCGGCTTGTTCTGCTTCGCGGTCTACAACGCCAACCTCCGGGCCATACCAGCCGCCGACAGCTATGCGGCGCGCTACCTGCCGTTCTCGATCCTGCGCAACCATACCGTCGTGCTGGACCCGATCGTGGACACGGTCGCGCAAGGGCGGCTGGCGCCACCGGCGCGGGGGCAGAACAGTTCGGCGTTCTGGATCACGCACGGGCTCGGCAGCCACCAGGTGTCGACCTACCCGGTCCTCCTGCCGGTGGTCATCGCGCCGCTCTACCTGCCCGCCGTCGCCTACCTCGATGCGCGGGGATGGGATCCGCATCTCTTCGACCGCGTCGCGCGCATCATGGAGAAGCTGGTCGCCTCGCTGATCGCGGCGGCATCCGTGGCCCTGCTCTACCTGCTGCTCAGGCGGCGCAGCACCCCGCGAACGGCGGCGCTGCTCAGCCTGGTCTATGCCTTCGCCACCACGACGTGGGTGGTCAGCAGCCAGGCGCTATGGGCGCATGGGCTGGCGCAGCTCCTCATCGTCGCGACGATGCTGCTCCTGACCGGTCCGCGCACGGCCCTGCGCGCGGCCGCGGCCGGCTTTCTCTGCGCGATGATCGCCGCGAACCGGCCGGCCGATGCCATCCTGGCGGCCGCCCTCGGGCTCTACGGCCTGTGGTGGGCCGGCCCGCTGCGCCTGGGTTTCATCGCGACGGGGATGGTGCCCGTGGGCCTGACGGCGGCCTACAACCTGCTCGTGGTCGGCCACGTCGCCGGAGCCTATGCGCTCTTCGTCCGCCCGCACAACTACAACGACGACGTGCTCGGCGGCATCGTCGGGCTGCTCTTCAGCCCGACGCGCGGCCTGTTCGTCTTCTCGCCCTTCCTGCTCTTCCTGTTGTGCCTGTTCCCGCTCGCCCTGCGCGACAAGGCACAGCGCAGCTTGACCCTGGCGATCTGGTCCGCCCTGGTCCTGCAGGTCGTCTTCTATGCGATGGTCGACTGGCGCCAGGGCGTGTCCTGGGGGCCGCGATGGCTGGGCGACGCGCTGCCCATGCTGATGTGGATGCTGCCCCCGGTCGTGGCGGCGCTGTCGCGGCCGGGCCGCATCCTGTTCGGCGCTGCCTGCGCGGTCGCCATCGCCATCCAGGCGGTGGGCGCCTTCTGGTACCTCGGCACGGTCGACGCCGTGCTGGTCCAAGCCAGCGGCCATGACCGGATGGTGGGGATGTGGCGCCCGCAGAACGCCCCCTTCATCGCCGAGCTGCGGCACCCCCCCGCGTCCGGCGACCTCCTGCGGGCGGTGCGCGGCAATGTCGACCTCGTCCAGGTCATCGATGTCTTGCTGAGCGGCGGCGAGCAGGATGACCGGATCGAACGGCAGGTCGACGTCGCCGGATGGGCGCTCGTGGACTCGCGGTCTCCGTTGGACATCGCGCTGCTCGTCGACGGGCGTTTCGTCACCGGCACGGGCGAGTTCTTCACGCGCCCCGACGTGGTCCAGACGCTGGGCGAGACCAGCCCTGCCGGGTGGCGGCTCCGGTTCCCGGTGGGCCAGCTCGCAGCCGGTACGCATTCGCTGGCCGTGCTGGTGCGCACGGACCCGGGTGCCGAGCCGCGCCTCCTGCGTCTGCGTTCCTTCGAGGTCCCGGAGCCCGGCCCGACCCGGGGGCACGACCCCGTGCTGGCCCGGTCGGCGCGCCTCGCGGTGCAGCGCCTGGCGCAGCACCAGCAGCCGCCGGGCTACTGGCTCACCAGCTTCACCAGCGGCCCGCGCTACGACAAGCCGCAGCGCGAGATGAACACCTACCTGAACGCGGTGATGCTCGATGTCGCCGCGCCGGCGGCGGCCGACGTGCCGCTGGAAGGTCTGCTGGCGAAGGCGCGCGCCTTCCTCACGAGCCAGATCGAGGCGGATGGCCTGGTGCGCTATCACGGCCGGCCCGACGCGCCCACCATCGGGGTGCTGGGCTGCGCCATCACGCCGGATTCCGACGACACCAGCCTCGTGTGGCGGGTGGCACCGCATCCGGACAGGACCCTGCTGCCCCGTGCGCTGAAGCACATCCATCGCTTCCAGCGGCCCGATGGGCTGTACCGGACCTGGCTCGCCGAGCGCGACCGCTATCAATGCCTGGACCCGGGGCATGACCCGAACCCTGCCGACCTCGTGATCCAGATGCACATCCTGATGCTGCTCGCGCAGGAGGAACCGCCGGCTGCCGCCGCCTTGTGCCGGGCACTGGCGGCGCGCTCGAATGACGACGACGTGTGGGTCTACTACGCCGGCGCACCGCCGATGGTGCTTTTGCGCCTGGCGGACCTGGAGCACGCGGGCTGCGCGCTGGAAGTGCCGCCGTCACGGCTGCGGTCGGATGTGCCCGGCCAGGCGCGCTGGGTGGCGGTGGCGCAATCGCTGCGCGAGATGCAGCGCGGCCCGGCAACCGAGGCGCAGTACGCCGCAGCATCGAGCCTTCTGCGGGAGCTGGCGGCGAGCGACTTCGCCCTGGTCGCTCGCACACCGCCGCTGCTGTATCACAACGACCTCAGCGCCACCGTGCGCCGCTTCTACTGGTCCGAGGATCTCGGCTACGCACTGTGGCTGCGGCTCTACCACGAGCAGCAGCGACTGGGTCTTGCGCTGCAATGCCGCGCCCACGACGCCGCGGCGGGTTGCGGGAGCTGAGGGTGCAGATGGACGGCGAGGCCGCGCACAACCGGCCTGATCGGCCTGGCGGCTATCTGCGGCGGCTGGCTGCCTGCATCCGCTTCGACGAGGTGTGCGTATTGCAGGGGGCGCCGCTGCTCGGTGCGCTCTTTGCGATGCGGGAGTTCGCTGTGCCCGGCCTGTTGACGATGGCGGCCCTCATCGCCGGCAACCTGTGCCTGGTGGCGCACGTCTTCGTGGTGAACGACTGGGCGGGCATCGAAGGTGACAACCTGGACCCCAACCGGGCGGCATGGACCTTCAGGGCGAGAGGCGTCCGCCGCACCGAGGTCGCCTGGCTCGGCATTGCGCTGCTGGTCCTCGCCCTGCTGCTGTTCAGCACGGTCAGTGCGACGGCCCTCGCGATCGCCGCTGCGATCGTGGTGCTGAGCGCGCTCTACTCGGCCCCGGGCATTCACGGCAAGGGAACGCCCGGGCTGAGTTCCGCCTTGCATCTCGCCGGCGGGACGCTGCACTTCCTGCTCGGCTATTCGGCCTTCGCATCCCTGTCCGGGCAAGGCATCGCCATTGGCTGCTATTTCGGGATCGTCTTTGCCGCCGGCCACCTCACGCACGAAGCGCGCGACTACGAAGGCGACCTCCTCAACGGCATTCGAACCCACGCGGTGGCGTTCGGCAGACGGCAGGCGGTCCTGGCCAGCCTCGCGCTGTTCACGCTCGCCTATGCGCTGTTGACCGGACTCGCCCTGTGCCGGGTCGTCCCCGCGCCGCTGGCCTTGGCGGTGCTGCTCTACCCGTTGCATCTCTTCGCCTCGCTGCGGGCGATTCGGTCCGGGCTCGATTTCGGGAGCCTCAGCAGGTTGCAGGACTGCTACCGGCGCATCCATGCCGTGATCGGCCTGGCCATGCTCGTCACCGCTGCGCCGTGGTGGTAGCGCGAGGGCTGTTCAACCCTGCCGGAGCATTGCGTCGCGACGGTCCAGGAGGTGGGCGAGCAGCGTGTCCACGCACTCGGAGACGCTGCGGCTCGCGGTGTGAAGGACGAGGTCGGGCCGCAGCGGCGGTTCGTAGGGCGACGAGATGCCGGTGAACTGTTCGATGTCCCCGCGCCTCGCGCGCCGGTAGAGGCCCTTGACGTCTCGCGCTTCACAGACTTCGAGTGGGCACTCGCAAAAGACTTCGACGAAGTTCGGCTCGCCGATGATTCTTCTGGCAAGCCGGCGGTCTTCCCGGGACGGAGCGATGACCGCCACGAGCGCAATCCAGCCGCCTTGCTGAAAGATCTTCGCGACCTCCGCGACCCGGCGCACGTTTTCGCTGCGATCCGGAGGATCGAAGCCGAGATCGCTGCAGAGGCCCGATCGGATCCGGTCGCCGTCGAGAACGACCGGCAGAGCACCGGAGGTCGAGAGCCTGTCTTTCAAGGCCTGGGCAAGGGTCGACTTCCCTGAGCCGGAGAGGCCCGTGAGCCACACGACGAAAGAGCCGCCGTTGGCGGCAGAGGTTGATGTCATTCGGAACGCAAGGAAAAGACCCGGTGTCGTGCGCTGCCGCGAAAGGGCCCTTGCGCAAGCCGCTGTCGCGAGGGCATCCAAGCCCTCGCGGTCGCCATTATCGGTGGCCACCTGTCCTGAGAGTCTTCGCGATCACCTTGATCTCGAGGTCGAAGCTGTAGCGCCAGGTCACGCCGCGCCGACGGCAGTCAGATGAGCACGCGGCGAACGTCGGCTTTCGGGCGAACCGAGCGTGGTCATCGAAAGACGGCTACTGGCCCGCATCCTGCCACATGGGCACGGCTTGAGGCTTACCATCGCTGCATGGACTCACGCGAGACCGCTCCCTCCCCCGAGCGCAACAAGCAGCCGATCCTCGAGGTACTTGCGCGCGTATTGCCGCCGCGCGGCCTCGTGCTCGAGATCGGCAGCGGCACCGGCCAGCACGTGGCGCACTTTGCCAGGGCTTTGCCCGCCCTCACTTTCCAGCCCAGCGAGATGGACGTGGAGCGCCATGCTTCCATCGAGGCGTGGGTGGCCGAAGGCAACCTGTCGAACGTAAAGCCGCCCCTCGCCATCGATGTCACGAAGCATCCCTGGCCCGTATCCGCGGCCGACGCCGTCGTGTGCATCAACGTGATTCACATCTCCCCGTGGGAGGCCACGCTCGCATTGATGGCGGGCGCCGGCAGGATCCTGCCCGCCGGCGGCGTGCTTGTGACCTACGGCCCGTACATGCGCGGCGGCGCGCATACGTCGCAGAGCAATGACGCGTTCGATGCGAGCCTGCGCGCAAGGAATCCGCTCTGGGGCGTGCGCGACATGGACAAGGTGGCGGAAGTCGCGGGCAATGAAGGCCTTGCGCTGGAGAAGGCCGTACCCATGCCGGCAAACAACTTCACTCTCGTCTGGCGGAAACCGCACCCATGACCAAAGGAAAGCGCATATCGGCCGACATCGGCGACGACACCTTGCATGCCATCCGAGAATTGGGGGCAGCGGCAAGGTTGGCCCGATCGGCGGCCGGCGAGGGCCAGGCCGCCGCGGCCGCGCGCCTCGGTGTGCATGTCCAGACCATCGGCCGCATCGAAGCGGGTGAGCCCGGCGTGGCCATCGGGCACGCGCTGGGCCTGCTCGCGCTTTACGGCATCGGCGTCAGGCTGCAACAGCCGGAAGGCCGCTGAGCCATGGTCCGGCTGCACGCGGAGCGCACCACCACGGTCCTCCACACGCTTCCAAACGGGGTGAGGCTGCTCGCCGTTCCCATTCCCCATGTGCAGAGCGCCAGTGTGGGCGTGTTCCTGCGTGTCGGCTCCCGGGACGAGACGCCGGTCACCAACGGCATCGGCCATGTCCTGGAGCACATGGCGTTCAAGGGGACCACCACCCGCTCCGTTCAGGCCATCAACCTGGATGCGGAGCGGCTCGGAGCGGATGTCAACGCGTTCACTGGCAAGGACACCACCGGCTACTTCATGACCGGCCTGGGCCGGCACGCGGAGCAGTTGCTGCGCATGACGGCCGACATCGTTCTGAACAGCACATTTCCCGACAGTGAACTGCAGCGCGAGCTGGAAGTGATTCGCCAGGAGGCCATCGAGTACGAGGAGGATCCACAGGATTACTCCAACGAATTGCTCGACCGCGCGATCTGGGGCGACGACCCGATGGGCATGCCTGTGATCGGCACTGTCGGCAACATTGAAAGCTTTACCCGGCACGACCTGATCCGCCACGTGCAGTCCCACTACGTCGCGGAAAAGACCGTCGTCGCTGCGGCGGGGAACTTCGACGTCGAAGCCTGGGTCACGCTCGCGGGGGAACTCTTTGCAGCGATGCCCGCGTCGGCCGACCTGCTCGTGTCGCGACAGCCGGCGCCCGCGAAGTACATCGGTCATGCCATGGCCCGGCGCTTCACGCAGGTGTCGCAGGTGTTCATGAACATCGCCTATCCGCTTGCGCCCGCTCTGCAGGAGGAGATGTCGCAGCAGCGCTGGCGCCTTGCTGCAACGCTTGCGGCCAACCTGTTTGGAGGCGGGATGTCGGCGCCCCTGGTCGACACCGTCCGGGAGCAGCTCGGCCTCGCCTACACGGCGCATTCCACAATGGACAGCGGGGACGTCTGGGCCAACTTCGTGGTGCATGCGGTCACAACGCCGGACAAGCTGGATGCGCTGATGACGACGACGGGCGGCCTGCTGCGTGCGCAGGCCACCACCATCGATCCGGTGCACCTGGAGCGGGCGAAGAATCAGCTGACCGTGTCCCGCGTGCGCGCAGAGGAGCGGACCTACGCAACGATGGAGCATGCCGTCGAAGAGCTCTTTGCCAGCGGGACCGTGACGCCGATTGGCGAAGCGATTGCGATGATCGACGATATCGGAGCGGAAGAAGTGCGGGCGGTCTTCGAGCGGATGCTGGCCAACCCCCCGGCGCTGGCGATTACCGGCAAGGGCGCCAGCGCGCGAACCGCGCGGCAGCTGGCAGCGCGCCTGGCTGCCTGACCTCGCCAGCGGGTCGGATGCGAGCGAAGTGAGCTATGGATCGGGTGAGCGCAGGGCAGCAACGGGCCAGCCGTTGCCTGAATCCACCCGCACCCAATCGCCGGTTCGGAAGCACCCCAACGGGTCCCGGTGCGCTCGGTGCGACGAAGCCAGGTTATCGGGCTGCAGCCGTGACAATGATCCCCACCAACACATCGGGGGCTCCCATCTCGCATTGCGCCGTTGCCCGGGTCGGTGCCGCAGCGGGCGCCGTCCATGCGTCCCAGATCTCGTTCATCCCGGCAAAATCCCTCGCGAGGTCCTTGATCCAGATCTGCGCGGTGAGAAGGCGGGGTGAACCTGTTCGACATGGCGAGCAAGTACGCCGACGTGATGCCGACGGACGAACTCGTCGAGCGCCTGCGCGCGGAAATTATGCGACGCTGACCCTGCGAGGGTTCGGCGGCCTCGGTCAATCGGAGACGAGACCCTTCTGATCGTCGGACCCGGCAGGTCGCGTACGACCTGCGGCCTGCTGGCCGCAAATGAAGGCCGTTCGCTGGCCAAGTGTGCGCTGCGCTGGCGCTGCGCTGGCGCTGCGCTGGCCCAGCGCCATCCGCCGCGTCAGGTGGATCAAGCCTGCGTTGCTCGCGACGTAGGAATAGTTCTCTTGAGGATTGAGCCCGATGCCATCGGTGGAGGAGATGTTGATGATCTTTCCCACGCGCGCCCTGGCTGCGGCGCGCAGCGGTTCGGAAAGCGCCTTCGTCAGGAAGAAAGGCGTCTTCATGTTCAGGTCAGCCACTTTGTCCCAGCCGCTTTCCGGCAAAGCATCGAGGTCTTCTCCCCACGCCGCGCCCGCGTTGTTGATCAGAATGTCCAGCGTCGGCTCATGCTGGGCATAGGCGTCGGCCAAGGCCTGACAGCCAGCGACCGTGGACACGTCGTAGGGCAGCGATACGCAGTGGCCAGTCCTTGCGAACTCCTGCGCCGTCAGATCGCACGCCGCGGCTTTTCGCGCGCTGATGTAAACGCGCGCGCCCTGGGCCAGAAATCCCTCGGCGACCATGCGGCCAATTCCTCGTGAGTCGCCAGTGATGAACGCCGTGCGGCCCTGCAGCGAGAAAAGTATTCACCTGTTCGGCCATTTAATTGCCTAGGGAGATGCTGATCAATGAACGACGCCGTCGGATCTG
>NZ_LMTS01000031.1 GCF_001541225.1 Variovorax sp. WDL1
GAAAGTGACTCGGCTGCCGGGACGACGCCCCGGCTCCTGCTTCAACCAAAGCGCACCGTACGAATCGACGGAACAGCCATGACGCCCTCCGAAGACCAGCGCCCAAGTGCGGTAGCCCTGTCCTACCTGGACAAGACTCGCCCCCCGATCGTGGTGGCCAAGGGCTATGGCGTGGTCGCCGAATCGATCATGCGCGAGGCTCGTGAGAACGGGCTTTATGTCCACGCCTCGCCCGATCTGATCCGTCTGCTGATGCATGTCGACCTGGACCGCCAGATCCCGCCCGAGCTTTACCTCGCCGTGGCCGAGGTGATGGCCTGGATCCATGGGTTGGAGCAGGGCGCAGCAAGTCCCCGATCAACCTGATCCGCGCGTGATCCGCGCGCCGGCCAGCCTAATACTTTAGTTAATCAACCCGCAATTGATTTATTTAGAGTAACCAAGTGTTACTACTTTTTTCTACAGAATTGACCAGACCGTAAATTATGAAAATGCATGAGTTCTTCTTACGGCAAATCTCCTCCCGCCGCCCTCCGCAGCGAGGGGCCACACAGCGTCTGTAATTTATTCCTCACTTCCCAAAACTGAACGCACGAAAAGTTACAAACCATAAGCAGGCTGCATACACTTGAGCCTTGAATTGAACGGAGTGCAAAGTGGAAACGGACAAGGTGATCAACGGAGCGAGCGGCGACATTTCGAAAGAAATTGGCGACATCAATCTAGCCTATATGCTCCTGGCCCAGAAACTCGTGAAACAGGACCGGGCAGCCGCGATGTTCAAGCTCGGCGTGAGCCGCGAACTGGCCGACATGCTGGCCGGCATGTCGCTGGCGCAGATCCTCAAGCTGGCAGCCTCAAACTTCCTGTTGTGCAGCTTCCGCATCGACGACCATCCTTCGATGTCGGCCGTCGTCGGCGACGAGAAGGACACGACGCTGCAACAGGCACACATGTCGATCCTGATGTCGGCGCGGCGCCTGCAGGTGCGTGAAGCCGGCATTGCCGCGTGAGCGCGCCCGGCAGCGGGCCGATGACCCGGAAAAGCGTGCTGCGCGAAGTGCGCGAGGTGCAGCTCGCGATCGAGTTGATCGAGCTCGGCGCCCGGCTGCAGTTCCTGGAGGCCGAGGTCGACCTGAGCCGCGAACGCCTGATCCGCCTCTACAAGGAACTCAAGGGCGTCTCGCCACCCAAGGGTTTGCTGCCTTTTTCCACGGATTGGTACATGACGTGGCTGGCCAATATCCATTCGTCGATGTTTTACAACATGTATCAATTCATGTTGACGCACGCGAACGAAAGTGGTTTGCAAGCCCTCATCAAGAGTTATCGGCTTTATTCGGAGCAGATTGAATCGCAAGGCAGCGAAATCGTGCTGGATTTCACACGTGCCTACACGATGGTGCGTTTCTTCGACAGCGACATGCTGCAACTGAGCACCTGCTGCCGGTGCGGCGGCAAGTTCGTGGCGCACGCGCACGACAGCAAGAACGGCTACGTGTGCGTGCTGTGCCGCCCGCCGTCACGCGCGGGCAAGGCGCGGGGTGCCAAGCGCGCGGCGCCGGGCATTCCGAGCGAATCAGGACTTCAGAAACCGGCTTCCCCTGCCGATAGACCGGAAGCAGCGCCCGCAGGGAGGGCACTGCAGGCGGCCCTGCCCTGACGGCAGGCACTGGATTCGATGCCTTGACGGGCAAAAGGGGAAGCGCGTGCTGGTTCTGGTCGGGTATCTGGTGGTGGTGGGGGCCGTCTTCGGCGGCTATGCCTTGATGGGCGGCCACTTCGGCGTCCTGTTCCAGCCGGTGGAGCTGCTGATGATCGGCGGGGCGGCGCTGGGCGCTTTCATCGCCGGCAACAACGGCAAGACCATCAAGGCCACCATCAAGGAGCTGCCCCTGCTCCTGCGTTCCTCCAAGCACAACCGGCAGCTCTACATGGACCTCCTGGCGCTGCTCTACGAGCTGCTGGCCAAGGCGCGCAAGGAAGGGATGATGAAGCTCGAGGCCGATGTCGAGGCGCCCGCCTCGAGCGAGATCTTCGCGCGCTATCCGGACATCCTGGGCGACCCCAACATGATGGAGTTCCTCTGCGACTACCTGCGCCTGGTGATCAGCGGCAACACCGATGCCTTCGAGATCGAGGCGTTGATGGACCACGAGATCGAGACCATCAAGCACGAGGCCGAGGTGCCCAGCCACAGTCTCTCGCGCATTGCCGACGCGCTGCCCGCGCTGGGCATCGTGGCCGCGGTGATGGGCGTGGTCCATGCGCTGGGCTCGGCCGACCTGCCGCCGTCGGAAATGGGCGCGCTCATCGCCCATGCCATGGTGGGCACCTTCCTCGGCGTGCTGCTGGCCTACGGCTTCGTGTCGCCGCTGGCCTCGCTGATCGAGCAGAAGGTGGCCGAGGGCATGAAGATGTACCAGTGCGCCAAGGTCACGCTGCTGGCCAGCCTCAACGGCTACGCGCCTCAGCTGGCGGTGGAGTTCGGCCGCAAGGTGCTGTTCTCGACCGAGCGGCCGACCTTCACCGAGCTCGACAGCCATGTGCGCGAAGTCAAGGCACAGAAATGACGCTCTCCCCCAGGTTGGCCCACTTCGTGTGGCCGCCCACCCCAGCGGCCCGGCGAAGCCGGTTCCGCGGTGTTCCCCGATTCGCGGGCGCGGGTTCGTGCGTTGCGGGCGGTGCGAAGCATGGTGGAGCACTGATATGGCAAGGGTAGGAGCATGAGTGCAGACAAGGGCCGCATCGTCGTCAAGCGCGTCGCCGGTGACGGCGGCGGCGCGCACCATGGCGGTGGCTGGAAGATCGCGTACGCCGACTTCATGACGGCGATGATGGCCTTCTTCCTCGTGATGTGGCTGCTCTCCAATGCCTCGCCCAAGCAGCGCGAAGGCATCGCCGAGCATTTCCGCATGCCGCTGAAGGTGGCGATCAACGGCGGCGAGAAGAGCGGCACCAGCAGCAGCGTCATTCCCGGTGGCGGCATGGATCCGACCACCCAGGTCGATGGCGAGGTCCGCCTGGCGCAGGCCGACATGGAGGACATGGCCGACGCGGACCGGCTTGCCAGCATGAAGAAGCGCCTGGATGACCTGATCGAGAACAGTCCGATCTTCAAGCAGTTCCGCTCGCAGATCCTGATCGACATCACGACCGAGGGCTTGCGCCTGCAGATCGTGGACAACGAGAACCGCCCGATGTTCGACCTGGCCAGCGCCCGGCTGCTGCCCCACGTGCGCGGCATCCTGCGGGAGATCGGGCCGGTGCTGATGGAGCTCCCCAACAAGATCACGCTGTCGGGCCACACCGACGCCATCGTCTACACCAACGGCGACCGATCCTACGGCAACTGGGAACTGTCGGCCGACCGCGCCAACGCCTCGCGCCGCGAGCTGGTGATGGGCGGCATGGCCGAGGACAAGGTGATGCGCGTGGTCGGCCTGGCCGACAGCATGCACCTGGACAAGGCCGAGCCGCGCAACCCGATCAACCGCCGCATCAGCATCATCGTGCTCAACCAGCGCACGCAGCAGCAGATCGAGCGCGAGAACAGCGGCGACGGCGACAGCGCGGCCACGCGCGTCGGCCGCCTGCCGCGGGCAGCGCCGACGCCGCCCGACAACGTCAAGGTGACGGCGTACAAGGCGCCGCCGCTGCAGAACTGACCCGGCCCCGAGAAGCCGGAACAAGGAGCACCCATGGACCTCAGTCAATTCACACAGGCATTCTTCGTCGAGGCGGTCGAGCTGCTGGCCGAGATGGAACAACTGCTGCTCGAGCTCGACGTCGCTGCGCCCGATGCCGAGCATCTCAACGCCATCTTTCGCGCCGCGCACTCGATCAAGGGTGGCGCGGCCACCTTCGGCTTCACCGCCCTGACCGACACCACGCACCTGCTGGAGACACTCCTGGACCGGGCGCGCCATGGCCAACTCAGCCTGAGCGCTCCGATGATCGATGCCTTTCTGGAAACGAAGGACGCCTTGCAAGAACAAATGACGGCCTACCAGGCGGGCAAAGAACCGGAGCCTGAGAGGGTGGCGCAGATCTGCGCCGTGCTGCAACAACTGGCGCTGGAGAACGGCGCCGCCGAGGCCGCGACAGCCCCCACGGCCGCGCCTGCCCCCGTGGCCGCCGTGCCCGCGCCCGCCGAGCCCGTGCCGCACGGCGCGCTGCGCATCCGCTTCTCGCACTTGTCCGACAGCGAGTGCGACCTGCTCGCCGACGAACTCGGCAACCTGGGCAAGCTGCTGTCGCGCACGCGCAGCGGCGACCAGTTGACGGCGCTGCTCGAGACCACCTGCAGCCCGGATGACATCATTGCCGTGTGCTGCTTCGTCATCGACGAATCGCAGATCCACATCACGCGCGAGGCAGCGGCGCCCGAAGCTGCCGCGGCCACCGTCGCCGACCCCCAGGCCGCCGCGCCGAAGGCAACGCCGGTTGCCGCAGCGCCGGCCGCGCCCGCCGCTGCAATGGCGAACGCCAAGGAGTCCAGCTCGATCCGCGTCGACGTGGAGAAGGTGGACCAGCTCATCAACCTGGTGGGCGAGCTGGTGATCACCCAATCGATGCTGACCCAGGCCGCGACCATGCTCGACCCCGTGGCCTACGAGCGCTTCCTGAGCGGCCTCGGCCACCTGGAGCGCAATGCGCGCGATCTGCAGGAGTCGGTGATGTCCATCCGCATGATGCCGATGGACTACGTGTTCAGCCGCTTCCCGCGCGTGATCCGCGACGTCAGCGCCAAGCTGGGCAAGCAGGTCCGGCTCGACACCTACGGGAAGGAAACCGAGCTCGACAAGGGCCTGATCGAACGCATCGTGGACCCGCTCACGCACCTGGTGCGCAACAGCCTGGACCACGGCATCGAGACACCCGAGCAACGCCTGGCCAAGGGCAAGGACGCCACCGGCCAATTGCTGCTGTCGGCCCAGCACCACGGCGGCAACATCGTGATCGAGGTCAGCGACGACGGAGCCGGTCTCAACCGCGGCAAGATCCTGGCCAAGGCGCAGCAGCAGGGCATTGCGGTCAGCGACGGCATGCCCGACGACGAGGTCTGGCAATTGATCTTCGCGCCCGGCTTCTCCACCGCCGAGCAGGTCACCGACATCTCCGGCCGCGGCGTCGGCATGGACGTGGTCAAGCGCAACATCCAGGAAATGGGCGGCCACGTCGAGATCAGCTCTCGCGAAGGCCGCGGCACCACCACGCGCATCGTGCTGCCGCTGACGCTCGCCATCCTCAACGGCATGTCGGTCAAGGTGGGGGAAGAGGCCTACATCCTGCCGCTGAGCTACGTCATCGAGTCGCTGCAGCCGCTGGCGGAGCACCTGCACTCCATCACCGCCGACGGCCATGTGATCAAGGTGCGCGGCGAATACCTGCCGCTCATCGAGCTGCACCGCGTGTTCGACGTGGACGGCGCACAGACCCATCCGACGCAGGGCATCCTGGTGATCGTGCAGGCCGACGACACGCGCTTCGCGCTGCTGGTCGACGAGCTGCTCGGCCAGCACCAGGTGGTGGTCAAGAACCTCGAGACCAACTACCGCAAGGTGCCCGGCATCTCGGCCGCGACCATCCTGGGTGATGGCAGCGTGGCCTTCATCATCGACGTCGGCGCCATGCCGCGCATCCAGCGGGCCCAGGCGGCCAGTGCCGCCGCGTTGGCGGGCGCCTCCAGGATGGACGCGATCGCAGCCTGAGAGCACCGGGAACCCACGCCATGCGCTTCGACTTCTTCCGGCGCCACGAATCCAGCGACGCCCCCGCGCCCGGCCAGGCGGGTGCTGCCGGCGAACGCGACGCCAGCGGCTACGTGACCTATGTCCAACTGCTCGATGCGGGCAAGCGCGTCATCGGCTACAGGCTGGCATGGCGCGCGGCCTCGCCGGACAACGCGGCGGATGCGCTCGCGCAGTTCAAGGCGCTCATGAGTTGCGCCGGCCGGCATCTCAACAGCCCCAAGGCCGGATGGGCCCTTGGACGCACCCTTCTCTTCGTCGACGTCTCGGCCGAGTCGATCGTGGCCGGCGAGCTGCAGCTCCTGCCGCCCGAGAACGTCGTGCTGTGCGTGGGCCCCGAGCTGCTCCTGAACGAGGAGCTCCGTCCCATCGTGCTGTTCCTGCGCGAGCAGGGCTTCAGCTTCATGTTGTGCGGCGCCGACGCGCTGCCGCAGGAAGAGGAGCTGCGCGGCCTCGTGACCCACTTCGACGTGGGCGCGGGCGACCGCGCGCTGGTGGAGCGCCTGCGCGGCGAGGCGCGGCCAGGCCTGCCGCCGCTGCAGCTGATCGCCACGCGCATGGACGAATGGAACGACTTCAGCGCCGCCGCCGCGCACCGGCTGGAGGTCTTCGTCGAGGGGCGGCACCTCCGGCCCGGCGAGCACGATGCGCGCAGCGAAGGCGCCATGCAGCCGGAGTCCATGCTGATCGTGCAGCTGATGCAGATGATCCAGCGCAACCAGGACGTGCGCGAGATCGAGGCCGTGCTCAAGCGCGACGCCGCGTTGACCTACCGGCTGCTGCGCTACATCAACTCGCCGGCCATCGGCGCCGGCGTCGAGATCCATTCGTTGCGCCATGCCGTGACCATGCTCGGTTACGCGCCGCTGTTCCGCTGGCTCTCGGTGCTGCTGGCCATGAGCAATGCCAAGGCCAGTCCGCCCTTCATGATGAAGAAGGCCATCCTGCGCGGCCGCTTCGTCGAGCTGATGGGCAAGGGCATGCTGTCGGCCTCGGATGCCGACAACCTCTTCGTGGTCGGCATGTTCTCGCTGATCGACCGCCTGCTCGGCGTCCCCATGAGGGAGGTGCTGGGCAAGGTGCAGCTCAGCGAGGCGGTCCAGCAGGCGATCCTGTCGCGCGAGGGTGCCTACGGGCCCTTCCTGGCGCTGGCCGAAAGCTGCGAGGAAGACGGCGCGCGCGCCGCGAGCCTGGCCGAGGCGCTCTTCATGAGCGCCGAACAGGTCAACGCCGCGCACCTGTCGGCGCTGGCCTGGGCCCAGGACCTCGGCCCCGCCGAGGCAGGATGAGAAGGTGTGAACGGAAGCGAGATGCAGGGCTTTTGGGCGCTTGATCGCCACATTGAAGAAGACGTGCGCTATGTACATTGAAAGCCCCTCACCGGCTGCGATCGTGAACTCCGAATTCCTCTTCACCGACCACGATTTCGCGAAGGTCCGCACGCTGATCCATCGCCGCGCGGGCATTGCCCTGGGCGAGCAGAAGCGCCAGATGGTCTACAGCCGGCTGTCGCGCCGCCTGCGCGAGCTGCGGCTGCCCGAGTTCTCGCGCTACCTCGAGATGCTGGAGTCGAGCCACGACGGCGAGGAGTGGCAGGCCTTCATCAATTCGCTGACCACCAACCTGACCTCCTTCTTCCGCGAGGCGCATCATTTCCCGGTGCTGGCCGAACATGCGAAGCGCAGCAAGCAGCCGGTTACCGTCTGGTGCGCCGCGGCCTCCACCGGGGAGGAGCCGTACTCGATCGCCATCACGCTGGTCGAGGCCCTGGGCGAACGCGCCGGCACGGCCCGCGTGGTTGCCACCGATATCGACACGGCCGTGCTGGCCCGCGCCTCGGCGGGCGTCTTCACGCTGGAGCAGGTCAAGAGCCTGCCTGCCGAGCGGCTGCGGCGCTTCTTCAACAAAGGCACCGGCGCCAACGCCGGCAAGGTGCGGGTGCGGCCCGAGCTCGCGGCGATGGTCCGGTTCGAGCGTCTCAACCTGCTGGACCCGGTGTGGCAGGTGAAGGAGGCGGTGGACGCGATCTTCTGCCGCAACGTGATGATCTATTTCGACAAGCCGACGCAAAAGCGCATCCTCGATCGCTTCGAGCCGCTGCTGAAGCCAGGGGGGCTGCTGTTTGCGGGGCATTCGGAGAATGCGTCGCTGGTGAGTCCGGGCTTCAAGGCGATCGGGCAGACGGTTTATGAGGTGAATCGGAAGGGGAGGCCATGAGCGCTTCGCAGCTGCGCGATGAGGCTGCCGTCTTGCTCTCTCTCCCGCCTGCAGGAGACGGCTTCGGGGGGGCGATTTCGAACGTTGCAGTCGGTGTGAGGCTGGAGCCGGGATTTCGCCCCGGCGGGCGAGTC
>NZ_LMTS01000175.1 GCF_001541225.1 Variovorax sp. WDL1
GAGTCCAACGCGCCATGGCGCGTCCTTGTGTGGAATGCAGATAGGCATGAGCTCTTGGTCCTCGCTCACACTCACACTCACACTCGCGAACAAGCACACGCACACGCTCATGCCCATGCCCATGCACGTACTCGTACACGTGCTCGTGCTCTTGCTCTTGCTCTTGCTCACGTTCGTACGTGTTCGCATGCACCTGTTCCAGGCCTCGCGCAGCGAGGCCGTTG
>NZ_LMTS01000348.1 GCF_001541225.1 Variovorax sp. WDL1
CGGATTCGAGGGGAACAACGTGGTGAGAAACTACAGCTAGATGAAGCCGGCCAGCTGCCGATCGTTGCCGACGCGCATCGCCTGCAGCAGGTGTTCTGGAATCTTCTATCAAACGCGGTCAAGTTCACCCCGGCGTCCGGACGCATTGAACTGCAGCTGCGCCGCGACACCCGGATGTACGCCGTCTCGGTGACGGACACTGGCAGTGGCATCGAAGAGGCGATGCTCCCGGATGTTTTCAAGCCATTCACGAAGCAACTGAAGGCAAATGCGCAAGGGCTGGGACTCGGCCTGTCGATCGCCCGTCACATCGTCGAGCGCCACGGCGGAACGATCCGGGTGGAAAGCGCCGGCCGCAACGCCGGGGCGACCTTCCATGTCGCGCTGCCTGTGCCTTCACATTCTGCGCCCGACGCAGCTGTGTAGCAGGAAGCCGCGAAACGCGAGCTGGCCAGTCCTTGCCGGAAGAGCTCGACTAAGCCTTTTCTCGGCAAAAGGCCGCAGCGGCAAATCCTTACAGCGGTCGTCATACCTTGATGACGATCGACCTGGAGCCTCGCGCCAGGATAGTGGATTGACCGCCCGATGGCGCTAGGCGCTATCCAGGAGTCGCATCATGATCAAGGAAAATCAGCCTTCCGACGACACGAACCCCGACCCCTTGACGGGAGAGCCGGGCGCCCATCCCGTCGGCACGGGCCTCGGTGCGGCCGGCGGCGCAGTCGCAGGCGCTGCTGCCGGCGCAATGGCTGGACCGGCCGGCCTGGTCGCCGGCCTGGTGGTGGGTGCCGTCGCCGGCGGCCTGGGCGGCA
Organism: Variovorax sp. WDL1; assembly: GCF_001541225.1. Taxonomy (GTDB): domain Bacteria; phylum Pseudomonadota; class Gammaproteobacteria; order Burkholderiales; family Burkholderiaceae_C; genus Variovorax. The sequence continues at coordinate 813 of NZ_LMTS01000348.1, forward strand.
AGGCGGTGGGCGAGCGCATCAACCCGACCGTCGAAGGCGCCTACTGGCGTGAACGCTACGTGGCGAGCCCTTCTACGAGGCGGGACGCAGCTACGACGACTATCGCCCCGCGTACGAACTGGGCTGGTCCAGCCGCGCGATGCACGCGATGCACAAGGACGACTTCGACAGCATCGAGCCGGCCCTGGCGCAAGAATGGAATGCCCGGCGGGGCGACTCCAGCTTGCCATGGGAGCAGGCCCGTTCAGCCGCGCGCGCGGCCTGGGATCGTGCGGAAGGCGCCTATTTCCGCACCGGCGACCCTGACGACAGCTCGGAGAGCAGCGAGGCTAAGGAGAACGAGCAGGTGGTTGGCGTGCTCAACGAACTGCTCGAATCCACGCGGGATGCAGAGTTTGGCTTCCAGGCCTGTGCAGATGAAGTAGCGGCGGCGAACCTACAGCAATTGTTCTATCACCGCGCCGAGCAATGCCACCAGGCCGCCGACGAGTTGGTTCAGTTGATCTGGCGTTTCGGCGGCACGCCCTCCGAGGGAGGCACGGCCGGCGGGGCCATGCATCGTGGCTGGATCCACATCAAAGGCGCCATGGGCGCGGACAGCGACCTGGCGATGCTCGAGGAATGCGAACGAAGAGAGGATGCCGCGTTGGCGCGGTACAGCAAGGCATTGGCGCAGACCCTGCCGCACGAGGTGCGCAGCTTCGTGGAACGCCAGGTCCAAGGCGCTCGGCGAAATCATGATCAGATTCGGGACCTCCGAAACGAGGCGAGGGATGCGCCCGATGAACGCGGCGGCCAAGCGGAGAACGTGAGGCGGTGAGGAAGGCGTTCTCGCGCGCGAGAACCCCAAGGAAGTCGAATCATGAGCAATGACAAGACTCCACCTGCGGAGGATTACCTGAACCGCGATCCGATCAGCGGTACGCCGGGCGCACATATCGTTGGCTCCGGTCTGGGAGCGGCGGGAGGCGCGGTGGCCGGCGCAGCGATGGGTTCGGTAGCGGGGCCCGTGGGCGTTGCCGCCGGCTTGGTGGTGGGCGGCATCGTCGGAGGGCTGTGTGGGAAGGCAGTCGCCGAGCGGGTGAACCCCACGGCCGAGATCGACTACTGGCGCGAGCGCTACACCAGCGAGCTTTACCACCAGGCCGGCTGCAGCTATGAAGTGAGCGTCCGGCCATCCCACCTTGCGTCCGTCGCGGCGCCCTCTGAGGATGGCGTCCACCTAATTTTTGGCGGACGCCTATGCATTCCAATCGCTCCAATCGCCGGGTCCACAGTGCCGAGTTCAAGGCGCAGATCCTGGCCGAGTGCCGACAGCCCGATGCGTCGGTCTCGGCCGTGGCCATCGCGCACGGCCTGAACACCAACGTCGTGCGCAAGTGGCTCACGGGCCGCGGCCTCAAACGCATGAGCATCGCGGCGCCTGCAGTCGATGGCAACGCGCCTGCTCTTCAGTTCGTTCCTGTCGAGTTACCGCGAGCTGCGACCTCGGTCGCTGCCCCTGCATCCGAGCCCGACATCCGCATCGAACTTCAGCGCGGCGGCCTGCACGTGAAGCTCCAGTGCGCTGCCAGCGCAGGCGCGCTGTACGCCGTGCAGTTGCGCGCGCTGGCCGATGCGCTGTGCGCCGCTTGAGGAGCCGGCGCGTTGATCCGCATCGACACGCTGTGGCTGTGCACCCAGCCACAGGACATGCGCGCCGGTGCCGACCGGTTGCTCAACATCGTCGTCAACACTGTCGGCGCGGCCCGTGCACATCATGGCTACCTCTTCGCCAACCTGCGGGCCACGCGCATCAAGCTGCTCGTGCACGATGGCTTCGGCGTATGGTGCGCCACGCGCCGCCTGCATGCCGGGCGCTTCGTCTGGCTGGAGCATGCGCCAGGGCAGGCTGCAACGCTGCAATTGACTGCGCAGCAATTCGAAGCCCTGGCGGTCGGCCTGCCATGGCAGCGCCTGGGCGAACTCAGCGTCATTAGCCGATCATGAGGTGGCGGGAAGCCCTTCGGCGCCGTTGACATCGCATCTGCCGATGCGCAAGGCGCTCCGAGTCGGGCAACATGCCGGGCATGCTCGGCGACAACGCTGCTTCCCCCATCGACATGGCACAACTGCCGCCGGGGGCGGCCGCGCTGATCGCGCGGCTGCAGCAGAAGGTTCAGGCCCAGGCGCGGGAGATCGCTTGGGCGCATGCCAAACTCGAGAAGGTCAACTTCGAGCTCGCCCGTCTCAAACGCTGGAAGTTCGGCGCCAAGACCGAGGTCATGACGGCCCAGCAGCGCGCCCTGTTCCAGGAGGCGTTGGCCGAGGACGAAGCCAGCCTGAAGGCGCAACTGGCCGAGTTGCAGCGCGAGCTGCCTGAGGCACCCAAGACCCCGAAGGCACCCCCGCGCCGACCACGCCGCGAGAAGCTGCCCGAGCACCTGGAGCGCGTCGAGTGTTGGCGCCGGCCGAAAATTGACCCACCTGTGAGGGTT
>NZ_LMTS01000087.1 GCF_001541225.1 Variovorax sp. WDL1
ATTGACGCTCGCCGCTCAGAATAGTTGACGCCGGGCACTCCCGGGTTCTTCTGCTCGCAGGAAATCGGGTTGACGGCAGCGGTGCGGCGTCGGATGGCAATTAGGAAGCTGTCGGAGCGCGGTCGGAGAGGATGCATAGGCATCGGTGACAAACCGACGCGGACAGTGTGGATGGACGAGATTGACGGGGTGAGCGGTGCTTGGAAAGCTCAACCCGCTCAGCTCCCGTCTACGGCCTACTCCCGCTGACATTCGAAAGGCCGACGTTTCACGACGTCGGCCCTTTTTTTGCCTTGGTGGGCCAGGCTTAACCGAACTGAACGCAACGCATGCTGAGCGTCCCGGATTGAAAGCCTTCGTAGATGGTTTGCGCGCGCTCACCGCCGCCTGCGGCTCCGAGCGGGTACATGAAGGGGTAGTAGTGGTCGGGCGTCGCTACGGCAACCGATGCCCCGTCGAGCTTGCTGAAATTGATGAGGGCCTTGTCGTCCCTTCCGGCGAGTGCAGCCTTCACGGCGTCATCGAACGACTGCGCCCAGGGCCGGCTCGCCGTGAGCGCGTCCGCGACCCCTCGGTCCGTGGCACGAAGGTTGTGCACCACGTTGCCGCTTCCGAGAATGAGAACGCCCTTGTCCCGAAGGGCGGCCAGCTCACGGCCGACTGTGTAATGAAACGAAGCCGGCTTCTCGTAGTCGACGGAGACCTGGAAGACCGGCACGTCCGCCTTGGGGTATAGGTGTTTGAGGACTGTCCACGTGCCATGGTCCAGGCCCCACTGCTGCGTTGGGACCACGCGCCCCTGCTTGACCAAGCCAGCAGCAAGATGAGCCAAGACAGGGTGGCCTGGCACGGGATACTCCATGTCGAAGAGTGCCTGGGGGAAGCCCCCGAAGTCGTGGATGGTCTTTGGACGCTCTTGAACGCCTACGCCCGTGGCGCCTTGGGTGAGCCAGTGCGCGGAGACGCTGAGGATGGCAGTGGGTGTCGGCAGAGCTCGGCCCCACGCAAACATCCGGCGGGTGAACTCGTTGTCGCGAATGGCGTTCATCGGGCTGCCATGCCCAATGAAAACTGTGGGCATGCGAGCAACGGATTTGCCGCGCTTCTCCGCCGCCGCATGGGCGAGGCTCGAGAGCGATGCAAGGGCGGCCGTCGCGCCATGCGCAGACGTTTGGAGCAGAAAGCCGCGGCGGCTTGAGTCGGCAGAGAACATGTTTTCAGGAGACTTGCTCGAAGCAGAGCAGCAGGCGAAGGGGCTCGGAACGGGACGGAATTCGTATAGCCGGACGCTTTGTATGGGCCCGGCCGCCCGCGGGGACAGGGCCGAGGCCCTCCCGCCGATTGTAGGTGCGGACCTGGACTCGCAAGGCCGCGCGTTTTCTTGGGAAGGAAGAAGCCCCGCATCCACGAAGGAATGCGGGGCTCACGAATCAGCTGCTTAGAGCGGTCGGACGGAAAGGACGAACCAGCTCTCAATCCCACCACCGTCGTGCTCGAAAGCCCACGACATAGCCAGGTCATTTGCCCTTGCCCAGGTTGCGAAGCCTTCCAGATTGGGAAATAGGCATGAGCTGGTGCTTCAACCCCGGCCCTTTCTATCTCCGGGCGTAGGCCTCAAGGGGCGAGCACGCGGTGCGGTTTCGACCCTTGCCGGGGCTGGGCCTCGGGCACGACTTCGAGGTCTTTGACGGAGACCTCGAAGAGACGCATCTCCTTGCGGCGACCATCCTTCGGGAAGCTGACGATGGGGGCGACAGCGCCCATGCGGTAGCCAGTGACCTCGCCGGTGCGACCTGAGTAGCGCTTGGACTCCGACGGTCCCTTACGAACTAGGGCTTCAGCCGTGAAGCGCACCTTCGTGCCTTTTTCAAAAAACATGTATTGCTCCTTTGTCCTCTGACGTGTAGCTCGTCATGCCCGCTCAGGCGAAAACGAAGGCGCTATACGAGCGCCTTCGGTGCCGTAATGGCAATCAGCTGATGCGCTTGATTCCAAGCGCGTGGTACAGGTCCGGACGATTGGTCTCCAGCCAGTTGAGGGCTTGAGGGACGTCTAGCCGAAAATCGACGCCGCAGGCAAGGCCCGGTTTACGCTTCCTTGCCAGAAAGTGCTGCTCGTGCGCCGCAAGGGCGTCTGCCTGGCCTCCATCGAGGAGAGACTTCAGCACGAAGGCAGCGGCCTCACCCTGCATCCCATTTCCGACAAGTTCCATGATGGCCTCGTCTCCGGCCTTGACGAACCACGAGGCGGGCGTCTACGTTCACGTCCTGGCTGCCCGGAGTGCCCGGAACTGTGAGGTACCCATTGACGGCAAGGGGAGCGTCCTGGGGAGAAGCGGTGAGCACCGGAATGTCTCGCGCCGCTGCGCAGTCCCATCCTCCTTCGTCATCAACTCCCCGGCCACGCAGCTCCGTAACGAGCTGAGGGAGCAGGTCGGCGAAGCCCTGTCCCCTCTGCAGAGTCATGATTTCCCGAGGGGCATAGCCCATCTCGAGGTCCCGCTGGGCGGTCGCATAGGCGACGTTCCTACAGAGAGCAGGTCAACTCTCTTAGGAAATGCCATGAAATGGCTTGCTCTCGTTCTCTCTTTTGTTTTTTCGCATCTTCATGCTGCCGAGGTAGTCGACATCGCTCTCGATGCACGTTTCGACGTGTCCGTGGCGGAGGTCGGCTCCGTCAAGCCCCAGGAATTCAAGCACTTTGGGGTCTACATGGGCCAGCCGGTCGATGTCAGCAAGGAAGTCGTGCTCTTCGTGCACGGGTCCTCTGGCTCACCTCGAGATTTTGTGGACGTTGCAGGCAAGCTGGACACATCCAAACAGCAAGCCTGGTATGCCTACTACGCAAGTGGTGACGCTGTCGCAGTGAGTGGCGGACGCCTTGCAAAGGAAGTCCTTCGCTTGATGGACGAAGCGGGCATGCAACGTATCCGAGTTGTTGCTCACAGCATGGGCGGCCTTGTGGCTTGGCATCTTGTCAAGGCGCTGGAGCAGCACATGCATGTCGACCAACTCGTCACGGTGGCCACCCCTTGGGGCGGTCACTGGGGCGCGGGTATCGGCTCAATGATGTCGTTTTTGACGCCCTGCCGTGATAGCTGGCACGACCTCTCGCCCGGGAGTCGGACGCTGCAATCCATCTACGGCAGTCAGCTCGAAACGCACTTCACGCTGGTTTACGCAGTTACAGAGGACAGCGCTGAGTCCGACGGCGACGGCACCATCAGCCGTCAAAGTCAGCTTGCGCCTGGCATGCGGCTTCAAGCCGAGCAGGTCATCAGAACTGTCGCGACGCACGCATCCGTTCTTACCGGCTTGCCGGCTGAACGTATCGCATCGTTGCTCAAGGATAAGGCCTAGGCCTCAATCCTCATTCTAGAAGCCCGACCGCATCCGCGGTTGGGCTTTCTTTTGCCTTGGAGAAACGTTTTAGGCTGGTCGCATTCAAGTACCGTATTTTCTATACAGCCTTGTAGGTCAACTCAGGAACAATCAAGATGCAAAACAAAGCTGGCACGCCTCCCACGAGGTCGCCATCCGAGGATGGCTCCACTCTTGAAGTGCGCGTGTATGAGGGACGTTTGCTGCCCCAAATCGTGTGTGTTGTTGCCCATCAGGCAGAGCCTAGGACGCAGGGCGTCAAGGTGACAGGTCTTCGCTACGCGGACCGTCGATTGCGCGGCCCGGGACACGGACGTCCGTGATTCCTCTCAAGCCCCTCACCGGATTCGTTGAGGGGCTTTTTTTTGAGCTCAAGCTTCGCTGCCAAGGCAAAAAAGGGCCCACGAGGGAATCGTGGGCCGAGAATCAGTCCTTGCGCGGGATGGTTTGCATTGCGTAAACGACGCTGACCCCGCCGCGCGTCACCACCTTGAAGTAGTCATCCGCACCGCCCTTAGTGGGGCGGATATCGCAGAGCTGGAACGACTGTTCGCTGCTTCCTGCCAGGAAGGGAACTCCTTCGCCGGTGGAGGCAGCCAGCGCTTCGGTCGCGGCGATAGCCTGGTCGAGGGTGAGCATCGCCGTCGGTTCCGACGAGCGGAGCGCAACGATGACAGGACGCCCGCCCCGGCTGACCCCCTGAAAGGGGTTGACCATCGCAGCTCTGAGCTCCACGATGGTGCAAGCCTGCATTCGGCCGAAGACGGCCGCCTGAACGAGAAATGGACTTGCGCCACCGATTGCGCTCCGGACCTGGTTCATGCGCTTGAGCGCCTGCGTGGCGGATAGCCACGGCTCGTTCTTCTTGGACATTGGTCTTTCCTGGTTGTTTACCTTGTGTGTATAGCGCTCCGCGTCCATTCGATTTGTATGAGCGCCTTCAGGACCGGTGTGACTGGTGCCGCCGTACGGGAACCGATAGCCTAGCACTGGAGAGCGTAAGGAAATGGCCCCGGAGAGGAGCCTTGAGGAAAGAATTTAAAGGGGATGCCTGCCGCTAGGGCCCCCGGCGCACTCGAAGGAAGGCCTCTCGGAATGGAGTGACCTTGTGAATCCACCTTCCGGCTCAGGTACGTCACGGGGTGAAGTCACTCGGCCCGAACGCCGCGGCTGGAGAGCCAGAGTTCCACCTCTGCCAAGCACTCATCGCGGCCGCCGCCGCAGGTTTCGACTCGAGTAGAACATCCAAACTGGGATGCCCGCGGCGAGACGCTGCTTGATTTCAGCTACCAGCGCGCGGAGGATGCCAGAGGCAATGCTGTCGCGGTAGCACGTTGCACGTCGACGACGACGAGGTCCTGATGGTTCGTTGTGTTTTCCTGAGTTGATGTGCCTCGTCTAGCCACCTATAGGGGGGATAAGTCCCGTTGGCTACAGGTGTTGAACGCGCTCGCGGAGCGCACACCAGGAAGGACACATGTCAAACGACAACCAAATGGTCGTGCTCAATGCCGACCAGAAAGCTGTATTCAAGCGCACCCTCACCGAGGTCGTGAGCGGCTTGAACCACCTCCACCAGATGGCCGCGGGCGACCAGCTCTCTCGGGACCATGGACGCAACGTCCTGTACGTCGCCGAATCCAGCCTCGCCGAGGTCGGCAAGTTAACCGGCATCGAAACCGATGCGGCCGCCGTGCGAGAAGAGCGATATGCGGCGCTTCGCGCCGCGAATCAGCGGGTCCTCCAGCTCGAGCGCAGGCTGGGCGAGCAGGTCACCGCTGAAAACGTGGAAGCGGCAGTCAAGCGTCTCGGCGACCGTATCGACCGCTGGTGGGACATTTACGGCTTCGGGCACATCTCCGACATGTCGTTCAGCAAGTACGGCAGTGTCCACCTCAAGTTGAGCGGCAGCCTTTTCGGCACCACCTCGTTGACGTTCTCGGCGACCCCCGTCTCGGACAAGGTTACTCGAGCCACCTGGCTAGCCAGCCTTGTCGAGCGGGGCTTTGTACTTGAAACGTCCGAGGGCTCCGGCCACGAAGGCTTGGTCGATTGCGAGGCGAGTCGGAACGCGCTCATCGAGCTCATCGAGTCACACTTTCCCTCGGCACGGGTCACTGGTTTCGAGAGCCATCGCAATCGCGCCGGCGCGACTGTCCTCCGTACCATCGACGTGCATATCGCGAAGCTGGTGGACATCGAGAATCTCGACCTGCCTCCGATGAGCGTCGACGCAGCAAGCTAGGTGCCGGGAATGTCGAAGCGCTGATTCAAGAAAACGCGGCCCTCGGCCGCGTTTTCGTACGCTGGGGTACCGGCTAACTGGGCCGCGGCCCCTAGCCGAAGAGGTCTACCAACGCCTCGCCAAGCCCTTTTCCGGGACCAGGCTCCGGAGGCGCGTGGCTTCGTGCTGCGCCCCCGGCCCGGCGAATCTCCTGGTTCTCCGCTTCGATGCGCCTAGCACGCTCTTGAGCGCCCGTGGCAATCATTTGTGCCTTCTCAAGGTCCGCTTGGAGCTTGCGGAACTGCTTGTCGCGGGACAGGTCAAGCTCCTGCGTTGCGCGGCTTTCCAGCCTGTTGAGCGCGGCGGCTAGCTCCTCGGAAAGCTTGCCAACCAGCACAGCCAGGTTCGTCGCTTGGCCGATTGCGGGCCCCACAGCCTCGCGGCAAAGAGCTTCGACTGCGTGTCTCCATTCCTCTTGCGCCAGCAGGCTTCGAACCAAGAGCGTCCATTGCGCTTCGGAGAGGGCTGGCACCGGGAGCTTGCAGGTCGCGAACTCAGCTTCGACCTTGGGCCGAGCCTGGACCAGCGCATTTTCCACCGCGCCCATCACTGGTTCCATGCGCTCTTCGAGTGTTCCATAGCCCTCAAGCATGGTATCCAGGGCGGACGCCCGCAGCCTTGCATTGCTCGGGACCCGCATGAAGCCAGACTCGCTGACAAGGTAGATTTGTTCGAGCCCGTCCGTGTGCCGCAGGAATGCAAATGCAAAGGTCAGGTCTCTCGCAGGCGGCCCTCCCACTCTGTAAGGGCATACCCAAAGGGCCACTGCCCGCGTCGCTTCGCTCCTGCGGAGTGCCGATGCCATGCGGGCGCGGATTCCATCAGGGCCTCCTGAAATGAAGCTCGGGTCGCCGGGCTCCACGAGCGACCCCGCCCATCCGCCCTCGTCGCCAAGGCCCGTCAACCGCACGACCTGAATCCGAGGGGGAAATTCTGGCTCAAACTCGGCCTCTGCGACCGCCTGGCGGCAAAGCTGTGGAAAGCAATTCTCTTCCAGGAAAAGCACGTCCTTCGCGGCATCGGAATCGCCGATGCCCATGTTCTGGTCGGACATCAGCTTGTCGGCAAGGCTGCTCACAATGCTTCGCAAGAGGTCGTCCTGGGTGAGCCTCCCGGCAGGCGACTTCGCGCGTCCTGATTTGGTTCGTAGTTTCGCCATGATGTCAGCTGAGACTGTTCGCAAGATGGGCCACGCCGGAGCCGACTACAACGCGACCCGACTCGGCGTCCCAGAAAAAGTACAAGCGCATGCAATAGCGCTCGTCGCGCCCGCCTCCCTTGAGCAAGTGGAGGTCAAGCATCCTGCGACGTCCGTCCCATCGAACGAAGTAGGCGCTTCCCTGTTCACCTGCAATGCTGGCTCCTACGGAGCCTTCCAACTTCAGCCCGTGGATGGACATAGCCGCGTCCAGGTCTTCGGCTTTCGCGAGCCCTAGGCGGGTGTCGCGGTATGTGCCGGCAAGTAGCTCAAACGCCGCGCAAACGACCTCCGGCCGCTCGTAACGCGACTTCTTTACACCGTTAAGCGCACGCGGCAGGACCACGATGCGTTCGCGGTTCTCCGCTGCCCAGGCTGGCAGTGACTCCAAGTCGGGCAGCCTTCCGTCGATGTCCACGACCACCTCGTCGGCTTGCGCATCTGCGTTGCCTGTGGCGGCTTCGAGGCTCCGGAGGCGAGCCCTGTATTGCTTGAGCTGCCGCTTCTGCTCGTCCAGCAGCGTCAGCAGGTAGTTCGCCTCATCCTCTTGGGCGTTGAGACGCGCAAGCAACTCCGGGTTGGTGGATTTGACGCGACCCTCGCCACAAAGCGTCGCCAGAAGTTCTACGAACGTCGGCAGGGTCCCCGTTCCAATAGGCGCTCCCGTCGCAGTTGCTGCCGACCACCAGGCCGGAGTTTCCAGTCGGGTTCCGCCACCATCCGGGGCGTGGACCGGGCTTAGCGGACCCGCGTACCGCCTTATTCGATATCCCGTTCGGGCGGCTATTCCCTTGGGCTGTACGAAGAACGTTTCGTGCTGTGCGAGGCCGTTTTCGTCTACACAGGCCCATCGAGCAGCAACAAAACGCTGGGAGCGTTGCACGGCCAATGAAACCGGCACACCGCCGCTATCCACGTCGCCCACGCCATCCGGCAGGGATTCGCCGGACTCGAGCTGCAAATGCCCCGCGAGCGCCTCGAGGAAGCTCTCGAACACCGCGGCGCTGATACTTTTGTGTAAGGTCTGTGACTGCATAGTGTTAATCCTACGCCTCCCAAGCCCACCTTTCAGGGCAGCGCAGGAAGGCGCGGCTGGCTAGCGAGGAGTTTTGCGCGCTTGAGCAGCTCCCGGCTGGTCACAGCCACGGCTCCCCGAGATGTCGCCACCTGGCGTTGCTCGGCCGTGACGTCGTAGTGCGGGTGGCGCGTACCACGGTGGTACCAGCAGCGGTTGATGCCACACTCGCTGGCGAAAAGATGCAGCTCCTCGAGCGAATCCGCGGTCAGGTGAAAGCGCGGCTTCCCCTTGAAAAGAATCGCAGCGTCATCGACATAGGCTGTCACGGGTTTCGCTGCCTCAGATGGTCGATGGCCAGAAGGCAACCTCCGACGTGGCACAGGCCGATGTACAGCGACGCGAGCTCAACGCCGACGTCGATAAGCCCCCAGTCGAGCTCGCCTGTGAACAGGGCGTAGCCGATTGAGAGCAAATGAAGGGCCATGAGGCCCCCGAATACGGCCACGGTAGCCTGCAACTGCCGGACCGGAACGCCGGACTTTGGGTGTCGATTCAGCGAGAAGACGTACAGGTACGTCCATGCGACCAGGGCGACAGGGTACGTGAGGATGGGCACAGGCGGTTCCGGGGTTGATGAATGCGTTCTGTAGCCACCGTCTTTAGCCGCGGCTAAAACCATCATCGCTATACCGACGGCAAAGGGACTGCCTCTCGAGGGGCACCGGTCTCGTCAACGAACTAGCAATCGCCGAATGACATTTGACCGAATCAAAGGAGTGCTGGATGGCCATTAGTTTCACAACTACTGGAGCCTTCCAATGCACACGATTCCGCCCTATCAACCGGGCGTGACCCTGCGTCATCGCAGCGGCGCAAGCTACGAATATCCGTCGCTCGAGGCAGCGTTCCGAGCCCTTGGATACTGGTGGCTGAGCCAAAACCTAGGGCTGGACTTCACGTCGCCCTTCTACTGCTCCCGCCTGCTGTCCTGGGTGACCGCAGACTGGATGATGGTTACTGACTTCGGCGCGCCTGTAGTGGCCGCGGATTTCGAACGGTTTCGCGGGCCACCCCGACGCCCCTTCTGGGCCTCGAAGCACGACTACTGCGGCTACGGACCCGTCCCAGGGACAGGTCGTCGTCACGGCGGGCACCACTTCCGTCGCGTCCATCACATCAACGAACGCCGCAGTGCCGTGCTCGTCCTTCAGGAGGATGGCGAGGTCGCGCCTCGAGGCAAGCGAGCCGCTGCCAACCTTCCGACCCCGTGGGACGATTACGCGATTGCGGCGCGCGAGGACCGCAGCTGGAAGCTTTGCCGCAAGACCCGGTGGAAAGTCCGGAGTTGAGCGGTGCACCGCTGTATGCCGGCGGTCTCCAGTCACCCGGGCGCCCTGGCCCGGGCCGGTCTGGAAGGACCGGCTATAGGCTTCGACAACGGGGGCGGTAGCTATGCGTAGGACACCACACCTCGCTCACCTCATGCGCAACCTCTCTCCCAAGCTCGGTTTCCCTCACGTCCCTGTGGGGCCAGCGACTTCCGCGACCCGGGAGGCGCTCACGCTGCACCGTTTGGTCGCGGAGGTGCTGCCGTGCAATGCGGTGAACTCGTCGGCTTCGATGCGTCCTTTGCCGGGCACACATGATGGCGAAACAGTCGGCTACTTCCACATCCTGAGCCCTGGGCGGCTGGGCCGGCCCGCAGAGGCAATCGCGCGCACCTTTGCCATGGATGCAGCGCCGTGCGAGATGTTCTGGCATCGCTCATTCTTGTTTGACGAAACCGGCGCACTTGAGGAGTCGCTCCCGCTATTCACAGCGCTGGACGAGCCGGCTTTGCGCAAGCTGGCCGCCGAGGCGCCCCTGGGGGTCGTCAGCAGCCTGGGAGGCAGTCGGCACATCGCATTCGCGCAAGGCACGCAATCCCCAGAGGTGGCGGCCTTTGTCGACTTTTCCCTCGTCATCCGCCCGGAGGTGGACGCGCAAGAGGTTCTTGCGGCCCCCTGTAGAGCCGGCGGTGTCCGGTTTGAGGTCAGCCTCAATCAGCTCGTGACCCGCGCCACCATGCGGGGTGCCGGCGCCGCGGCAGCCCTGGTGGAGTTCGTGGTCGATGTCGTACAGGCAGAACTGGAGGCGGCCCTTGCCCGCCTGAAGCCGGTGGCCGATGCAGCAGGCCTGACTCTCGTCGGAAACGTGTGTGTGAGTACGCGCCGCGACAGCCACGCAACGCTGATGGTTCAATCTCTGCTGGAGGCGGCGCTGACCCACGCCATGCTCGCGCTTGCCCATTCCGCGGAGATGCCGTCCTTCGCTGTCGACATCGAGTTCGACGGCAATACCGTCAACTAGGCTATCCATCCGCGCGGGCCGCTTCGCAAGCGGTGCGGGGCTGAGTCAGGTGCAGTTGTGCCGTCCAGCAGGCGTGCGAGCGGCAAGCCCAGCGCATCAGCGAGCTTAGACACGGACGCCAGGGTCGGGTTGACCACCTGGCGCTCAACCTGGCTCACGTAGGTGCGATGAACTCCGGCCCGGTCTGCCAGCTCCTCCTGCGAGAGACCGGCGCGTGTGCGGAAGGTACGCAAGTTGGCCGCAAGCGTGAAGGAGGCGGACGTCGGATGTCTCGTGGCGGGCATGCGGCCGCAGCTTGCCGTCCTGTGATGAAAAAATCTCTACAGCCAGCCCATCTACCGCCTATACGTCTCGCTCGATGCCCCGGGCCTCGATGCCGCTTAGACTACCTGGCGGAGGTGCAGGCATGGCTCGGTTGATTGTTGATTCGCGTGAGTCCCGCAGTGGGCTGGCTCAGCTGCTCGCGCAGCGGGGCGCAGACGTGGTCGTTGAAGAGCTCGAAGTGGGCGACTACGTGCTGGCGGACGGCCTGGCCGTCGAGCGAAAGGCCGCAAGCGATTTCATCCTATCGATTGAGAATCGTCGCGTCTTCGCCCAACTGGCGACTCTGAAGGCCACCTACGCGCGGGCCTTCATCGTTGTGGAGGGAAACCTCTTTGCCACCAGGTCCTCGATGGCCGAGGACGCTCTTCTGGGAGCCATGTCCTACATCTCGCTGCTCGAGGGCGTTCCTATCCTCACAACTGGCACCACCGCGCAGACGGCAACGCTGCTGCTGACAATGCAGAGGCATGCCCTGGAGGGGCTCGGGTACGAGATTGCATTGCGTGCCGGGAAGCCGCGTGACCGCCTTGCCCAAAGCCAGTACCTTGTGGAAGGACTGCCCGGCGTCGGGCCGACCGCCGCGCGCAAGCTTCTGAGTCATTTTGGTAGTGCGCATTCCGTTTTTACGGCGCAAGCCGAGGAACTACGCCAGGTGGCCGGCGTCGGTCCGAAGACAGTAACGATGGTGCGGGAAGTACTTGAGTTCGATACGCGGGGCGTTTCGATTCCTAAGCCACCGCCCACTTGAGGGGCTCGGCCCCACGGGCGCGACGTGGCTTTATGGAGCCGGGCGTTCGACAGGTCCTCGCTACACGGGAGCAGGACCACTCGAACGGAAAAGACACCATGGAATCTCTCGAACTGAAGTATCGCCGCCTTCCCGCGGACGCCAGCGATAGCTGGGAGCCATTGCCCGGCACCTTCAGAAGCGCCGCAAACAACTGGCTGGTCGTGCACGACCTGTTCCACCACCTTCCCCATGACCGCGGTTCGCTCGCGGAGGAACTCGCGACCCTAGGGGCGGAGTACTACGTCAACTACGAAGGCTCGGGCCTGCTGGGCGCCTACGACACGGCAGCCGCCGGCTTGCCCACGCCGGGCCTCAACGCCCTGACCCGCTCAGCGGCTGGCGTCGTAGGCATGGCCTATGAAGCGGGCGAAGGGCCGGAGGTGTTCGACCTCCGTCCGAGGACCGCGCCCGTGGCGTGCGAACTGGCCGAATCGGTGTTCGTCGCAACGGAACGCTCAGCGGTCGCCGAGCTCGAGCATCTCCTCTGGGGAATGGGCAACGAGCCGGAATGGCAAGCCGCCAAGAATGCGTTTTGCACACCCGGCCTGGTCGCCAGCTGGGTTCGACAGGGCTATCAAGGCGCGAAAGCGCGCTATCCGGACCAGGCGCGCGCTCGCGCAGGCTGGAACGAGGCAGTTGAGTTGCTGTTCACCGTAGGCTCCAAGGCCCAACCTGACGCCGTGCTTGTTGCAAGTCGACGCGGCTACTCGGCCTCCTTCGAGGTCGTTGCCTGACCCACCTTCGCGCCCCGAACTTTCGGGGCGCTTTCTTCTGTCTTCGGCCCTCCACGGCAACCTTAGGAGACACCTTCCCTTCGGGAACGCGCCGGTGGCCTCCAAGAGCACGCCTTGCAGTTCCGGGTGGCGTACGGGCGCTCGCTATACGTGTGCAGGACATTATTTCAAAGGACACCCATGTTCGGAATGAAGCGAGCACTTGCCGCTGTCGTGCTTTCCCTTGCTGCAGGTGCTGCAGCCTGCGCGGTAGACAGCGCGCTCAGACCTAGTCCCGACGAGTGGGCACTGGACTCCACCGTGAGGGGCTGTACGCTGGCCGATATTAGCCATGAAAACGAAGACGTGGTCATGGTGTTTGCATGTGCGGACAAGGCCACTGTGCTGCATCTCTCTGCGAACCTCGGTGGGACGATTCGTCGGACCGCCGAGCACTTCGAGCACCCGTGGATTCGCCAAAGAGAAGTTGCGACCAAGGAGTTGACCGAGCGCCTGGAGGAGCACCTGAGAAGTGTGCGAAATCCCGCCCTTTGACGTCGTGCTCGAGCTTCCTGCCACCAAGTGCGTTTTTTCCCTTCTTCAATCGGCCCGCCATCTGGTGGGCCGATTTTCTTCTTGAGGGTCCACCCGAGGATGTCGTCGTGCGCCATCCCTATAGGCCTTACAGGCAACTGCAAGTTCTAGGAGAACCATGAGGAATAGAGACGATTTTCAAGATGGCGCGCCGTCGCGCCAGGGCTTCTACGAGGTATTGCTGCAGGACGAGACGACCACCATCGCAGAGTGGCGCCAGCGCGACAAGCGTATCGGCAAGACCTGGTGGGAGCACCGTAGCGAGCATCCCTCGATTGCGAAAACTCCGCAACCGCTAACCAGGGTGAAGGGCTACCGGAAGGCATCCGCCCAGGCCATCGAGCAGGCTTTGCATAGGGAGCTTACCGAAGCCGAGCAAGTCGAGGTTGCTTACAGGAAGCTCCGTGGAAGCAATTTGGACCGGCTGGCCGTGCGCATGCCGGTTGTAGAGCGCCGCCGTCTGCGACTTGGCATGGCCGTTACATTCGGCGCCTTGCCAGAATGTGTTGTGGTCGGGCTGCATGAGGACGACGAGTACGTGACGATTCGCTACCGCAACCTCAAGCGTGAAAGCGGGCAAATGGTGGGCGCCGGCTTTGAATACCTGACGTCGCACTGGCTGGAGGTCTTTGAGACGGCCGCCGAAAAGGGTACGTCCGTCTGCCGCCCGTCGCTCCTGGAGCGGACGGTCTTTAGCAATGGCGACCTTCTGGGGTTGGTAAGCCGCGTGGGGCATTTCGGCGTCGATGATTCGCCCGACTACCAACGCGGCTACGCTTGGACCGCTGACGACAAGGACAGGTATCTCGATTCCCTGTTCTGCGGTCGTGACCTTGGCCGATTCATCTTCGTGAACTACGGATACACCAGGCCGGCGGAGGTCTTTGACGGCAAGCAGCGCTTGAGCACGCTCATGGAGCTTGTGCAAAGTCGCAGGGCATACAAGGGCATCTACTGGCACGAAATGCTGAAGCGTGAGCGCAGGCATGTCGAGTCCCGCGTCGTCCAGGTCGCGGAGGTTCCTGCCTCGAAGGCATCGCGCGCGGAGCTACTCCAGATGTTCTTGGACGTGAATGCCGCCGGCGTTCCGCAGACCGAGGAGCATCTGAACCATGTTCGGCGCCTGCTTGAGGCTGAACAGAGGAACGCGTCAGCCAACTGATTGAGCATCGGCCACCGGAGGAAATCTCCGGTGGCCGTTCCTTTGGGTCATCTCGCTAGACAGGAGATGGTCAACGGGCTCGGCTGAAGGCTCGGCCAAAAACAAAGGAACTGAACAATGGGAAGCTTTTACGTAGCTGATATCACCTCTGGGCGCGTACTGACGGGCGACGAGCCTGTCGTGGGATTTCTGGTCGCCTCACGGGGCCACCGGTACCCTCTCGACAAGAATCCGAACGATTCAATCATCTACCCGGCTGCTCGCTTCGAACTTGCATCACTGCCGGTATTCGGCACCTATTACGACTATGGCCGAATGGCTGTCGAAGACGAGGCCCAAGTCGGCGTTCGGCTCGCCCTGGCGATGACCGGAACCACGAAATGGGACGACCTGCTGAAGCGCGGGTTGGACTCTGACGAAGGGGTCCAGGTTGGCGGGGCTAAGCGGGCCTATGGGCTTGCGCTCATGCACCGAGACAGCTACGAGCACTTGGTGGCGAGCGGCGCCGGGCGGGTTGGCAGCAAGGTAGAGCTCGCCGCTCAGAAGGCGGGGGATGTCGAGCGCATGGTCGCTCTAGCCAACCTCTACTTCGGGAAGTTGGCTGAAATGAGGGCCATGGACCCGGCGGCCCGGGGAACCAAAGAGTTCTACGGCTCATTTGATGCCGTGAATGAGTTGGCGGGAATTGCGGGCCTGCACGGCGACTGGGCTGTGGAAGACGTACCTGACATGGCGAACGGGAAAAGCATCCCTGTGCCACCGGTGGCGTCGTACCTCACCAGTGGGCAAGGCGAAGGCCGGGCCGCGGATGAGCTGAAGACAGTCTTGCGTGCCGTGGGGCTGTGGAACCTCGGACAGGCGCAGGAAAAGGAACGCTCAACCCTGGGGGAGGTTCCACGCTATCGCGACTATGTGGCTGCGATGTGGGAGATGCAGCGGTTGATGTCTGCCATGGAAGTCAACGAGCTCTCCTTCGCGCCCAGCATGCTGGCTGGGCAGCAATCGAACCACGACGCGGTTTGTGCACGTGAGCTCGCGAGCGTTCGCAGTCAATCGAAGGCTCAGATTGCGTACTTGCGCGACTACGGAGGTCCGCGGGACGTGGCTGCCGTCTTGTCGCGAATTCGGGCACTCAAGGAGTTGGCGGCTGAGCTGGAGGCGCTGCTCTCTGACGTCTCGGCTGCCGCGGACGTGGACACGGGCGCGTAGCACCCTGCCAACTGATTGAAGGCCCGCGCACTCTGCTGCGCGGGCCTTTTTCTCGCCTGTTCCCTTGGCCGGCTGCAGGAATAAGTCCGTTCGCTAAAGGTGGTTGACTCTGGAGCTGCCCAATGCAAAAACTCTTTCTTACCCTGGCCATCGTGCTTTCCGCGACGGCCGCCCACGCTGACACCCTCGAAGTGAAGGTTGATGGGCTGAACTGCGCGCTTTGCTCGGACCAGATGCGGGCGTCCCTGCTAAAGGCAGCGGACGCGACTGCAATCGAGCCTAAACTGGAGTGCGGCGTCATCTTCCTGGAGACCGAGAAGTCGCCAGTGGCCACGGAAGCGGCGCTTGGCTGGACGCTGACAAGCCACGGGTTCAACTTGAAGAGCGTCGAGCGTTCGCGCAAGACGCTTGAAGAGGTCCGGAACCTAAAATGCTGAACCGTGAAGGCGCTACGGTCGCCTGGCTAACGCTTCTTACCAGCAGCTCGACCCTGGTCTGCTGCGCTCTGCCGGCAGTCCTTGTGAGCCTCGGCGCGGGCGCCAGCCTGGCGTCGCTTTTAACGGTCTTCCCTCAGCTCATCTGGATTTCCAAGCACAAGGCGCTCGTATTTGGCCTTTCGGCTGCGATGCTGCTCGTCGCGGGCTACTTCCAGGCCAAGCCGGCCTCATGCCCGGCTGACAGACGGCTGGCGGCAGCTTGCGTTCGCCAAAAGCTGATTTCGAGGGTGGTGTACGGCCTTGCGGTGGCCGCCTACGCGACCGGCGTGTTCTTCGCTTTCGTCCTGCCGCACCTGTTGTAGTCGACTTCGCCTAGCGGAGCACCGAGTGGTCCGCCTCAGCGGTGGCCATCTCCTGGTCGAACGCGGCATCGAACGTAGGATACAGGCGGTCTCCGACCCGAAAGCCTGCGTGCTCGGTAGACGTGGCTTCGGCCAGCGCCCTCAGCCTGTCATAGCGTGCAGCTTTCGCCAGCAACTCCATCAGCGATGCGTCGGCGAGCAAGCCACCAGCTCCGGTTGCCTCGACTTTCCCGATGAAGGATTCGGCCCTGCTCTGCAGCTCTCGCAGCTCAGGTGTCCAGCGCGGGGCGTGGATGGTTAGCTGGAAAGTCAGCTGTTTGAGCAGGGCCACGGGTGTGTCCGGGCCAGTGCCGGCGGGGAACGAAGCAAGATGGGTCATGCCCCGTGTAGCGCCCGGCCAGGTGCTGTCGCGCGAAGATTCGTGAGCGCAAGGGCAGCCGAGCAAACGGCGAAACGGGCCGCGGGCGGTCCTCCGGCGGGGTCGGCCTTACCCGCCCGGCCTAGGAGAGGGCGCTCCAAACATCAGCGGCCATGGCGCGGCCAAACCCCAAAAAGGCGACCAGAGTAAGTAAACACTTCAATGCAAAGTAAACGGGCCACCAGGACGCGCGCCAAATGATGCCCGGCACGCGGCGCCAAGTTATTCGCAGGCCGTTGACGGTCACGGCTTCGCGGCGGCCTTCCTGGCCCAGAGGGAAACGGCTGCACGACGCTCAGGCGTGTTCGCAATGCGAGCCGCGAGCGTGGTGCTCGATGCCGCGTCCAGCGCGCTTGCCGCGCCCGCAAGGTCCGATGCCTGGGAAGGGGTGGGCCCTTGGCCGCGGGAGCCCGCAATCATGCCTTGGGTGTATTTGGCTGCGTAGGCTGCCGCTTGCGGCCGCGCACCGTCGAAGTTAATAGCGATGAGGCGGTCGATTTCGTCCCGAATGCCATTGGCATTTGCATCCGGTCCCAGAAGCGCACGCTCTGCGGACGTCATCGAACCCAGGGCGGGGTGGTTCGACATTTCCGGCACTACGCCTTTTACGTAGTCGTCGCCGGTGGCGGCACATGCGCTCAGAATGATGGCGGCGCCAAGCGCAAGGAGGATGGTCTTCATTTTCATGCTTCCTAAATTGATTTGCCTAAATAGCATTTTAGCACAAACGCGGCAGTGCCGCACTCTAAAACGGTTTGCCAGTCCGCTCTATAGCAAATCGCTCGCTTCGCTCAAGCATTTGTCGGGTCGGAGAATTGGCCACGAGGCGGCCGCTTTCAAAGGCGGTGAGCAAGGCATCGGGGGCCAGTGCCTTGGAGACAAGCCACCCCTGCCCGTAGTCCCCGCCTAAGCCCGTGAGCACATCGAGCTGCTCTTGGGTTTCGATGCCCTCGGCGACAGTGGCCAAGCCGTTCGCTTTCGCTAGGCCTGTGACGAACTGAACGATAGAGCGGTCCCTAGCGCTTTCCATGATGTGATTGACGAAACTGCGGTCAATTTTGAGCACGGCGAGCGGCAAGCGCTGGAAACTGGCCAGGTTGGATGACCCAGTCCCAAAATCGTCGAGCGCAACCCGGGCTCCGACTCTGGCCAGCCAATTCAGTGCCGCTGCCGCTCGCTCAGCGTCGGCGATGGAAACGCTTTCTGTAATCTCGAGCAGTACACGACCGGGCTCAATTCCGGTATCCGTGATGGCCGCCAGGACGCTGTCCGCGTACGCGTCATCCTGCAGCTGCACCGGGGAGACGTTGACGGAGACGTAGTTGAGGCGCAAGCCTCCCTCATCCCACAGCAGGAGCTGCCTCGCGGCCTCCCGAAGCGCCCAGTCCCCGAGGGTTGTGATGAAGCCTGTGGCTTCCGCGACCGGCAGAAAATCATCAGGCGGGACTAGCCTCTCCGGCTGCTGCCACCTTACCAGCGCCTCCACACCGATGACCCTCCGGGTCGAGAGAACGAAGATGGGCTGGTAGTGGAGAACGAACTGGCCGTTAGCCAAGGCCGCTTCGAGGGCGGCCATATCGGGAGAGGCGGCGCCGGGTGCGGAGGATGCTGTCATTCCCAGTGAAGCGACCGCGTTGGTGTGCGCTCAGTGCGCGAGCGGCAGATAGGGTCCCGGCTCAAGCCGCCTGGGGGAGAGCGGAAAAAAAAGTCCACCGAACGGTGGACTGATGAATCATCTGCAATGGAGGCCGGGAAGCCCTCAATGCAGTATCTGTTGGCGGGCCCACTCCTTGACGACAAAATGGAAGGGCATTTCTTGCCACCCACGCTCGTAGGCGAAGGCCACCATACGGTCGAAGTCGACGCTCGTGAAAGAGGCGGATTCGCGCGGCTGGGCGACCGGACGCGCTTGAACTGCTTGCTGGGTCATGAGGATTCCTATCGGGGAGAGTTGATTGCCTTTCCCGTGTAGGAACAACCGCCCGCCAGGCCAGAAAAAAGCGTCCACTCAATAGAGCGGACGCTTAGCGAATCAGAATGCGAGGCTGAGCTGTGCCTTCGCCGCAGGATGGTCTTCAGTTGCCTTCTTCCGGCCGACGCTTGTGGGCTTTGCCGGCCGGGCGGGCAGCGAAATGCCACCGCGCTTCGCCAACCGCAAGTAGAGGGAGTTGACCTCTTCTGCGAGCTTCAACAACTTCCCGCCCTGGTACTGGACAATGTCGTGATGCTTTGAAAGGAACACCAAGTCATGTTCATGACTTTCCAAGTCGGCACTGTCGTGGCAGTACTCGTGGGTCAGCGTTAGAAGAAGCTCAAAGCAACCCGCGACGCCCCTGGCCATCGCCTTCTGAAGTTCCTTGCGGCCCATCACGATATAGCTGGCGCCGTCGGTCCACGCAAGCGCCACATCCGACTCACCCGACTGAAGCTCGCGCATGCCGGAGCTGCGCTCACCCGTCAGAAACCATTGGTGGAACTTCTCATGCTTCTGGCGCAACGCCGTGAGCATGCAAAGCTCCTCCACCGGCAATTCCTCGTCAGCCGTGACCAGGTACGTTTCGGTGCACCCTAGTGCAAGCGACTCAAGGCTTGCCGTCAGGTGACGGAGGTCCATCTTGGTCCTGTCCTCGATGATGCCAAGCAGGTCGTCCAGCGAATGGACCCTGAAACGCGAGAGCGTCTCTTCCGCCAGCACAAAGGCCTTCCCTTCCCGGTGCAGCTTGTTTCCGATGCGACCGTGGCTGCCGCGGGCGACCGCCAGCCGCGAGGCATTAGAGAGGTCGGTCAACGAGCAGTGGCGGCCAGTCGCATCAGTGAAGAGCTTCACGTCGCGCAGCTCGAGTTCCTTGTCGGGGGGCAGGGTGCCATAGCTCCACTCTCGTGCCAGGAAGTCTCGCTCTTCCTTCGTCAGCGACACCTTGGACGCAACCTTGTTGAGGCCGTACGTCTTCATGTGTTTTGCAATGCGGCGCCAGACTTCGCACTTGTGGCGAAGAATGTCGTTGCGCGCGAAGTTGACTTCAAGGGCCTGCTTCGAAACCACTAGGCCCCCAGTCCCGAACTCGTAGTTCGGAAACTTGCAAACCAGAACGCCCATGTTGTAGACCAGCAGGTCACCGGTCCGGACGATTTTGATGTACGCGTCGTCCGTTTCGGTGTCCCACTTCTGGTCTTTCACGTTGCGGCTGATTTCGCGGCCGTTCAACGTCACGGGAATCTCTGCAAAGCGCACGAGCTCAGAGAACTCGCGCACAACCTCGTCGAGAGCCGCTGCGCTCAGTGCCTCGTAGAGCTTCGCGTCGATGCGGCAGCCCTTCGATGTCGGAAGATTCTCGGTCAATTTGTAGCCGAGGTTCGGCTGCCCGATGATGTCGACCTCCATCTTGAAGGTGCCCGTGCGCCAGGTGTTGACCCCGAATGAATAGAGTTGTCCTCTGCCCATGCGGAAACGGCCGAACCGGGCGTCGCCGTCCTTGTGGGGCGTGCCGAAGGTTTCGAACCACTTGATGATTTCGTCCTTGGACTGAAAGCCGCGGCCGTTGTCCCGAAGCGTGAAGCTTGCTTCGCCGAGCTTGATGCTCACGCGGGTTGCGCCGGCGTCGACAGAGTTCATGACGCCTTCGAGAAGCGCCTTGCCCAGTGTTCCTGCCTGGGATTGGATGACCGATACGAGGATGTTGCGGTCCACCGCGAAGTCACGATTTTCGGAAGTCATGTGTCTTGAGGCCCCGAAGGGCTGTAGTTTGTCCTGGTGCGTGTAGCGAAAAGGACAAGGGCGCCTCAGTAAAAGCGCGTCCCCCGGAGCGGGGTCGGTGAATGCCGCCTGCGCGGCGAGGCCTGCCTTGTTACCGCGACGAGGCGCGGGTACAGCGGGGGGGGAAATATTCGACCGGCCACACAGTTCTTGTGGGGCCGCTTTTCTTATCGAAAGGGCACGCGTGTCCAAAGAAAAAGGGCCCGCGACGGTGTGCGGGCCCTGAAGGAGTGGTTAGCGAATTAGGCCTAGGGCGGACTTTTCGGCATCGGTGAGCTTTTCCAGGCCCCTTTTTCGATGCTCCTGGCGTTCGAGCTCGGCTTGGCGCAGGCGCTCCTGCTCGGCGAGGTATTCGTCGAACCAGGTGATGGCGCGGTCCAGGGCCGCGTCAATCTGCTCGAACTCGCAGGCCGCGGTGCCCGATTCGGCGTGCACGTTCGCGCGGCCGCCGGTCGACTCCAGGTGGAAGGACTGTGCCACGGCATCCACGCGGAAGTCGTCAAACCACCAGCTATACGCGTCGCGAAAGCCGGTGTGGTCGCGTGCCAGGAGGGAAAGCCGCAGGGCCTTCGCCCAGATTCGCAGCCACCAGACTGGGCGCTCGGTCTCGAAGCGCCCGATTCGTTCGGCTTCAGCCGCGGCTTCGGCGGCCTTGCGCTGGACCAGCGCGGCACTCCGTTCTGCAGCCGTGGGCTTGGGCTTTAGGGGCGCCTTGGCCTCGAGGAGAGTCTTGGAGGATGTCATTTGGTCGTTCTTTCGTTGGGTTGTCCTGATGCCCCCTGTAGCTATCGCATGGTCAATGGTGGAGCCGAGATGCACCACGCCTATATCCGCGCCTCCCGTGGCTGACTCGCTACACGCTCCAGGACCTGTTATCAGAAAGAGGCATCAATGGAAGACTACGAACAACCCCCTGAGGAAAAGCTCCTCCTCATCGACGGACTGAACATCGTACGGCGCGTCTACGAAGCCATTCCGGCCGACGATTCGCCTGAGAAGGCCCAAGGCGCACTGCGCTCGTCGCTGGCTTCCTTCAGGCGCGCACTGAGCGAGCACCGGCCAAGCCACGTACTTGCCCCGTTCGATTTCGGCGGTCGCACCTGGCGGCACGACCTGTACCCAGCCTATCGGCAGAAGCGAAAGCCGATGCCCCAGGACCTCCGAGCGGCGCTGCCTGAGTTCCGCGAGCGCATCAAGGACATCGGAATCCATTCAATCTCGGTAGAAGGTGTCGAAGCGGATGACGTCATCGGCACAGTCGGCGGCCTTTGGGCCAAGAGAAAGCCCGGTGCTGAACTCGTGGTCGTGTCCAACGACAAGGACATGACCGTCATGCTCGCACAGGGCGCCCGAATCCGGGACCACTTCAAGCCGGAGTGGCGTGACGCCGCCTGGGTCAAGGCCAAGTTTTTCGTGCCGCCCGAGTTGGTGCACGACGTGCTGGCGTTGACCGGCGACGATTCGGACGATGTGCCAGGCGTCCCCGACGTTGGGGCGACGACGGCGGGCCAATGGATTGCCAAGTACGGTGGCCTGGAGAACCTACTGGCTGCGGCAGGCGAACTGAAAGGCAAGCGCGCCGAGAACCTTCGCGCGCACGTCGACCAGGTTCGCCTGTCCCGGAAGCTCGTTGCGTTCAAGACAGACATCTCGCTCGGCCTGACCTGGAACCAGCTGCGCTACCAAGTTCCGGTAGCGGCCTGAACTTTCCATCATTCCTGCTGCCCCGCTGAAAGTCGGGGCAGCCATTTTTTTTGGCTAAAACGCTTCGCTATTTTTGGAACTACATCTCGCGGAGGAGACAGTGTCGAATCGTCATGCCCAGAGCCGGCGTGCGTTCGTGGAGTTGGCCCGGAATCGCGGCTACGACCTTGAGCGCAACGGGCACAACTACGCTAACAAACTGACGAACGATGCCTTCGCGATGTACGAAGCGGGCTGCCGACAGCAGTCCCCGGTATAAGAAGCCGGCCCCTGGACCGCTGCGCAAGCAAACGACGGCTCGGTATTCATCCAGAGCGACGACTTCACCCATGACGCCCGACTGAGCATCTCTGGAGACTTTGGGCATGACCGGGTTCGATTTGCGTATGCGGAGGAGCTGGCTCGCCGGCTCAATCGCGCCAGCGGCCAAACTGTTCAGCTGGACGGTGAAGTACCGTACGAAAGGCTTCGAGCCTATTTCCTCGCGCTCGCACGCGTGCTCGACGCCCTTGGCTTAGACGAGAGCCAAACCCTCCGCTACGCGCCGGAGTGCATAGCAGCCTCGGTTTCCGCCGCGCTGGAAGCCCGAGGCATCGCGCCAAATCAACGACTTTCCTAGCGGCCCGTCGGACGCTCGGCCTCCTGGAGCTTCGTAGCCTACGGCAAAGTGCCCCCTGCACGTGAGCGAGGGGGCACGGTTCGCAGAGATGTCTGTCAGAGTTGCTCGATACCGGCAAGCTTCCAGGTTCCCCCGCCCGAGGGTTTCAGGAAGTGCCAGACCTCTTCGATGACTTCAGAGGGGCCATCCCCCTCGGCGATTTCCGCCTTGAAGTGGATGCTGCCAGTGAAGGACGCCGCCGAGCTTACGAAGTCGAGCACACGATTGCCCCGGACGCTCACGGCGAGAACTTTGGTACGCGGCGCTTCGTTCCGTTCATTGATGCTCGAGACAAAGTACTGCAGTAAGTCACCATCGTCGCTCAACGCTGCCAGTTCTTCCAGGTCACCTCGGTTGTTGGCGTCCTGCACGCGTCGAAACAGCTCCGGGGCTTCCCGCAGCAGTTCGGACTGTGCGTCGGCCGACGGCGCAGCAGTCGCGCGGGGGCTAGGCGTCGTCGCCAGCGCTGGGTCGCTGCCGGCCTTGTTCGTCCCGGCTTGGCCCGCCGGCTGGTTGCCGCGGTCTCGCTTCACCAGACTGCGCAGGAGGAAGAAAGCGCCAACCACGACCAGCAAGGCCAGGAGCAGGCCACCGAGCATGCTCGCGGGCGCAGGCTTTTCTGTTTGTGACGTGGGTGGGTTGTTCACGGCGGCCGATGCAGCCCGAGGCGCCCGTTCGGAATAGCCCCCCGCCTCGGGGGCCTCGTGCGTCCGGATTCGAGCTTCGTGCACCTGGGGTGTCTGGGTGGGTGTCGACGTGGGAGCGGGGTCTCGGTTGTCCGCCATCGCGTAGCCCGCGACACCGGCAAGGGCGGCGGCGCCCGCAATCTGGGCCCCGCTCCAACCGCGGCGTGGCGCTTCCTGGGTGGCCGGCCGAGCGTAGTTTCCGGCGGAGCCTCCGCCCGCCGAACCGCCACCCGCCGTGAGGGGCGTGCCCTCGCGCCGCGGCACATTGCTTCCGATGATGCTATTCCCGTTGCCCGTCGGCTGTGTAGCAGGCACCTCAGTGGCTCGCGAGTATGAGCGGGCAGGCTCAGCGGGCTGCGAGCGCGCCTCGCGCATGGCTTCGGAGCGCCGCAACCCTACCGACGCTCCGCCACCCGCGCGGACCGGCGCCCTCGCGGGAGTTGCGGTGACACTGCGGGAGGACGTAAATGATGACTTCGAACCGGACGGGCTGCCGGCGCGGGCATCTGCGGGCAGCGAAACTGCCAGCATGGCGAGGGTGGCCAACACGGCGGCCAGAGTTTTCAGCTTCAGCATTTGGAGGCTCCTCGGAATCGAAGCGGGTACGCGTTGTGACTGGAATAGAGACGGCGCTGTAGCCGCATCAGCCCGGAAGAAAACGCCTTCCCGGGCGAGAAGGCACGGGAAGGCGATAGGAATCAGCGGCCTGCCGGTTGGGCTGTCACGCGCTCTACGACGCGGTACGGCTCGGTCAAGAACTCGAGGGCCGTTCTGCCACCGCCAAGACCGCCCAATTGGCTGCAAAGGTGATGGTCATAGACGATGCCCGCAGCGCAGGCCGATGCCGCTTGCTTGAAATCGCGCGCGAGCCACCCGTCCAGAACCCAGCGGATGAAGTGCGGAGCGAGGACGCGGTCCAAGGTCTTTGTGTCGATTTCCGGGCTGAGCGAGCTCAACTCGTCGTAGAACCGTATCGGCGCGCCGTGGTCCTGGCCAGAACGGGGTACGGCCAAGATTGCCTGCTCAAGTTGCGGCGGAGGCTCCCCTGAAAAATCCGGAGAACCTTCCAGCAGGAAGGTAGCGAAGGCAACGTCTGCGGTGTGTTCGACTGCGCAGACGAAGTCGCGAGGGTGCCAGTTGCGCGCAATCCAGTGCGTATACGTCGCATGAAGCTGAATGCCCAGCTCTCGCAATTTCGCTGCCGGGTTGGCCAGGTTGTCGTCGCCGTAAAAGCGCTTTGGGGCTTGGGTGGGCATGGGTTGCCTTGTATGAGTGGTCCTGGCTCGTCTAGCGAGCAGGCTCTGGCCATTCCTTGCGCTCGCCTCAAAGGCCGGCGGAGCTTGCTGCCAACAAAAAGGGGCCGCAAAGGCCCCCATGTTGTGTGAACCGGGATGGCTCAGCGCTGGGTCAGCTGGTCGACCTTTGGCACGGCCCCGATTTCCGGCTGGCCTTCCACGTATTCGACTTTGGCACCCGTTGCCGATTCCACGCTGCGCGCCATGTCGAGGATGGTCTTGTTGGTCCACTCCTCTGGAGAACCAATTGCGCTTGCCACGGCGTCCCGCGCCAGGCCGCTCAGGCCGCCGCTCGCCTTCTGGAACACGGCATACATGTTCAGCTCGTAGCCATCCTTGTATCGATAGATGCAGGTGTACAGGGTCAGGTTGTCGGACCCCGAGACGCTCCGATTGGCACGCGACGTCCAGACGGCGCCGTCGCACTTGGCAACGCGTGGAATGGAGGCGCCGGCGCCCCCTTGTATGGCCATGATTGCGCCGAGCGAGGTCCCGCCAAGTGCCGCGGCAGGGTCGACGAGCTGGAAGCGACCGGCCGTCTCGGGGACCTTGGCGCCCATCTGCAGGGGACGGTTCTGCACCACCGAGTTCGTGTTGCGGGCCAAGCCGTCGGCGGTAGCCTTGATGACGGCGTCCGTGGTTGCGCGGGTCTTCACTTGGAACACGTGGTAGTGCTCCACGGTTTCGTGCCGCTTCGCAAGGGTGGAGTTGACCGAGCCGCAGCCGGCGAGGATGAGGACAGCAGCGGCTGCGACAGCGACACGAATGGACTTTTGCATTTTAGATTGCCTGTTTCTTATGGGAGGTGGTACGCGAGCGCAG
The DNA here is from genome assembly GCF_001541225.1 of Variovorax sp. WDL1. Classification (GTDB taxonomy): domain Bacteria; phylum Pseudomonadota; class Gammaproteobacteria; order Burkholderiales; family Burkholderiaceae_C; genus Variovorax. The sequence goes on from NZ_LMTS01000087.1 coordinate 25,158, forward strand.
CGCCGCGGTTAGAAGCATTTTAGCAGCACCAGTGTCGAGGCGCAAGCAGGCTGTTGCATTTTAGATTATGCCGGCCATGTCGTTTAAGTCGGTCGAGCGCCCCAACGCGATTCCCCCTCGCCGAACAAAACGGTGGCTACACAGGGCAGGACTTACTTTAGGGAGCTACTGCCCATGCCAACGCATTTTCTTGCCTACCACGCGACGGTTGCGCGCGAGGATTTCCTCCGCTTCGAACTCAGCGATGACGTTGGCTACCACTTCGGCTCGAAGGACACGGCTAACCGCCGGTTGGAGCACCTCCTGCAAGGAGGCGACGAGGACGACGTCGAGGGCGCGCGCATTCTCCCGTGCCTCCTCACGATGCAGAACCCTTTGCGGATGCCTGACTGCCATACGTGGACCCTAAACAACCTCATTCCGGCGTTGAGGGACGCAGGTGTCATCTCGGCGGAGCAGAGTGATGCGCTGTGGGACGAAGGCTATCTCGACCAAGCTGGCTTCCAAGCATTGCTCGAAGGCGCCGGCTATGACGCGGTCATCTACCGCAATGAAACCGAGGGCGGCGGGGATTCCTACCTGATGCTTGACGCTGACCGCATCGAGTTCGCCTTAACGAAAGCACCCGAGACCAACCGATGATTCGAGCCCTCCACCGGAGGGCTCTCTTTTTAGGCTGCTCGCCACGGCGCGTACTTGCCCCACACCGCGATGAACTCTCGGGAGCCATTGTGTGCGCGGGAGTACAGCCACGAGGGGTGGAGGAGCGTGTGGGGTAGGGACCAGACGGACTTGGCCCGGTGGACGTGTGTGTTCCCGATGACCACGTAGGTTTCGCAGTTGCGGATGATTTCCTCTTCGACTACGCCGTGCTCGTTTCCGCCGGCTTCGTGGCGGGCCGGGTCGTACTTGTGAGTGACCCATGAGGCAACCACCACCTTCGGCTTGAGCGCGCACACCGCGTCGACGGCGTCGTACTGCCTAACATTTGCCCCGTAGGCGATGACTGGCTGGCGCAGGGCGGCATAGTGCGCTCGGATGTGCGGCCATTGCTGCATGAGGTTGTCAGTGCCGATGATGCCGAGCGCATCGCTGAGGACACCCGTCCCTGCCCCAATCTCCAAGGCAGGCCTGTCACCAATCAACGCCTTCAGCCAAGCCACAAGCTCCAGCGTTGGCAGCCCGTATGCGGCGTGGCGGACGCCAAAAATAGCCCGCTCCTCAACCGTCGTCCCTTCATAAAATGCGGCCGGCATAACTTTGAGTCGGCCGCCTTCGTCAAGCACCAGTGGCGCGATGTCGCGAACTTTCGTCGGGTCCAGGGCGCGAGCCTCAATCATCGGGGTCTTTCAGGGGAGCAGCGGGCGTTGGGCCCAGGATTATCGCAAACCTGCCGGCCTCCGGCGGTGGCATGCGGGCTAAACGCGTGCCCTATCCTGTGAACAAACCCTATAGGCGTGCAGAGCGCCGGTTAAATGCGCGTACTTTCCAAATTCCGGGACTATTACGACAACGCTCAGGCCCTGGGCGCGGATAAGACACGGGTGTTCGTGCGAACGGCCGCACGCCAGCAGTTTGCGGAGGGAGCCGTTCCTGTTCCCTGGAATGGACTCACCGCAGCGGGGATTCCGCGCCGTATCGAAATCGCTGACGGCAGTGTGGTCGCGCTCGACGCACTCCACATCCTCTTTGCCGGCAAGTTGTACCGTGGCCTCCGTGTCCGCCTATACGGGCGCCACCTGCGCGGCTACCGCCCGCCACGGGACCACGACTTGACCGACTGCTACGCCGTCGATGAACATGTCTTTTACGACGCGAGGGGGGCCATTGCCGACCTGAGCCGACATGTGCCGGAGAAGGAGCTGAAGGCAAAGGGGTGGCGCTCCAAGCGCACGCTTGCCGAGAAAGTCGGCGACTTTCTAGGCGAACAGGGTCGCACCGAACTCTTCGACTGGGCGGTCACCCAGCGTGTTGCCATCGCGGTCAACGAGGCTGAGCGCAGGGGAGTTGGCGTTAGCCGGGTAAGCCTGACGCTGAACCCCGCGCTGGAAACGGTGGAGTTCTACCGGCTATTCGATGCCTATCAGGCCTATCAGGAGCTCGACATGTTCTGGGGCGGCGTACTGGCACCGGAATCGCGCCCCATGGTCGGCATTGCGGACAAGTACCGCATTGCGCAAGCTGGCTTCGACCAACTCAGCTTCCGCAAAAGTCCAACCAAGCGACATACGGGATGAGGTGCTCGTCGATGGGTGCCCCGACTTCAGCGCTTTACTTGGCGCCTAGTGCCGCGTGGCCCTGACCTGCGGAAGCAGGCTTGAGAACACGCCGGCCGTGTCCGACGTGGTGCCAGAAAAGAACGTCACTGCGCCAAACGTGTCCCCGCGGACCTTGCGCGGGTTCTTCACCAGAGGGGCGGTCCCAAGCCAGACGCCTTCGTTCGTCTCTACCGTGAAGGCCATCTGGCTCACGCGATAGGGGCTGTTGCCGACTGAGCCGTACTTATCCATGATGGCGTCGAAGTCCTTGAGTTTTCGCTTCGGAAGGCCCCAGGAGTTGACCACGAGAACGACGAAGTCCGCGCTCATCAGCGATGCGACACGTCTGATGTGCTCCGCGGCTTGCGTCTTGGCCTGGTCTTCATCGGTAGGCAGCGGCACTTCAAACACTTCCCGGGACAAGGTGCTGCCCACTATGGCGAACGTCTGAGGTGCATTTCCGGCTTCGACGTCGATTCGTACTTTCTTGATGATTCCGTCGACCAGGTCGGCGAGCTCAGGTGGAAGCGGCTTCATTGTGGGAGGGGACGGGGCATGCAATGCGCCATTGTCGCCTCCGGCGGTGCCTTGGCGGGGGCAGGACTTCGGGCGGCACATCACGAACTCGGCCTTGGCCCAGAATTGCTCCTGCTAGAGGTGTCAGCGCAGCCACGTCTTCCCGAGGCCTCTCTCTAGTGGGCTCCGAAGGTGGGATACACTCGCGCCGCTTGCAACTTCGCTTTAGAAGCTGCGCCGCCATAGGCAACATGGTGAACTATTCCAAGGAAAACTGAAATGAACCGTATCGAACTGGTCGAGAAGATTGCATCCACCCACGATGTGAGCAAGGCAGAGGCTGCGCGCATCGTCGAGACCTTCACCAGCGCCATCATCGGTGCCGTGAAGAAGGGAGAGCCTGTCCAAATCATCGGATTTGGCACGTTCAAGCAAGTCTCCCGCGCTGCTCGCTCTGGATTTAACCCGCGCCTGGGAGAGAAAATCAAGATTGCCGCGCAGAAGGTGCCGAAGTTCGTGCCGGGCGCCGCCTTCAAGGCCGCCATCGACCCGAAGGCCGCCAAGCGCAAGGCCGACAAGGTTGCTGCCACGCCGTTAGCCAAGAAGGCCGCGCCGGCGAAGAAGGCTGCAGCGCCCGCCAAGAAGGCGAAGAAGTAAGCTGAGAGCTTGGCTCTAGGAGGCGGCCCTACGGGGCCGTTTCGCATTTTTTGGGCGGCCGCTGACGGGGGGGGTGGCCCCGTGTCATAAAAAAGCCTGGCATCTCGGAGGGAGAGCCAGGCTTGGAATCAATCAGCTGTGTTCGGCCGTGGCCTTGAGGTTCTCGAACCAGCGAAGGACCGCGGTCCTGCTTCTCGGCGTTCGAGGGCGAAAGCCAACGTCGTCCTTGTGAGCATCCGAGAATGCCGACCAGAGGTCCGTGTCGACCAGGCGGCAGTCTGCCTGCTCTCCGAGCAGCCCGACCAATTCGGTCACTGTCGCCTCGTAGGCTGCGCGCGCGGACACAACTGTCGGATGCTTCCAGTCGTTGTTGACACCCTCGAGAGCGAAGGAGTCGTAGTAGGCGGCCCTAGCACGGTACTGGCGCAGCTGCGCATCTCGCGCCTCGGGCGTTGGCCCGGCAAAGTCTTCAGGTGTCATGGTTTGGGGGGGTGAGTGGTCCTTATTGGTATAGGCGCGCGGCTGAGCGCGCCTGACGTTTAAGGAGGGGAGCTATATCTCATCCAACGAACTGCCACCTTAGGCCATGGAACCGTTTACCTTCCTGCTCGCTTCCGCATTCTTCGCCACCTCGGCTCACGCTGCTCTACCGGCGGCCGAGGTTGTCGCCACCACAGCAACCGTGGTAGCCACTTCAGCTGCCCGCAAAGTCGAGACACTTCCTTCGGGGGTCAGGGTGCAGCACACCTTCAAGGGTGCCGGCGCCCACCCTACGGCCTCGGACACCGTAAAGGTGCACTATCGCGGCACCCTGCCGGACGGTTCGGAATTCGACAGCTCCCACAGGCGGGGCAAGCCCATCGCCCTTCCCTTGAGCCGCGTAGTCAAGTGCTGGACAGACGGCGTACAAACAATGCAGGTCGGAGGCAAGGCGACTCTCACTTGCCCCAGCGACACCGCCTATGGCCAGCGGGGGGTGCCCGGCAGCATTCCGCCAAACAGCGTGCTGAAGTTCGACATCGAGCTGCTCAGCATCGGTTCCGACCAATAGAGGGCGCTCCCAGGCGGGCGTCCTGTGGTGTGCTGGCTCCCCGGGGAATAGGAAAAACCCGCCAGGCGCATGTGCCAGGCGGGTTTCCACAATCAAGCTAGTGCTCGAGCTCTCGGGAGCATGCCGGCAGCGATGAGCGGCTGCACCTTCCGAGCCAGCCGTTGGTTGGTTTCGTCGGGGTCATTTGCGAACTCTGCCAAGTCAAGCCAGCGGCACGAGTGAACTTCCTCGATTTGAGGCACGGGGTCGTACGGCTCATCCACCATACCCAGGTAGACGAAGTCGTGGTGCCAGTGCTTGCCTTCGTTCTTGCGCTGCTGCGCGGCAATCGCGTGGGTGTTGATGTCCAGGGGGATGGGCGCGAGGCTCCAGGCCCCCGGGCAGTTGAGGTCTGTCACCCCAGTCTCTTCCTCAGCTTCGCGCAGCGCCGAGTCGAACAACGAGCAGGGCTGCTCAGCATGCCCGCCTGGCGGCAACCAGCGGTTGTAGGCTTTGTGGTGGATGACCAACACCCTGGCTCGGGTCTCGTCCAGAACGAGCATGCTGGAGGTCAGATGGCCCCGCATGTTCGAGCGAAGGAAAATGTCCCGGTCGTCGGCAAGCTGGGCCTGCAACGCACGGAGGCCGGCTGCTTCGTGCGGATTGCGCGCCAAATAGGCCTTCACCGTCTTCTTCACAGTCTCAATCAAAATCTCTCCTCATCATGTGTGTCCAAATTCGGTCCCCGGTAGAGGCTCTGCGGCGCGGGCGCGCGGGAGGTCCAATACGAGGGTTGAGGGCTTTGCCAGTCCTCGCCTGTGTAGCTAAGTGCCATCGCTAGACCCCCGAACTGAAAGGATTTGTCATGGCCACTGAAATCGAACGAAAGTTTCTTGTGAGGGACCGCTCCGTGCTCTCGGGGCTGGCCGGGACCCATATTGGCCAGGGATATCTGGCTGACAACGGAATGACCGTTCGAGTGCGGGTCGCTGGCGACAAGGGATTTCTGACCCTCAAGAGCAACACCCAAGGGCTATCCCGCGCGGAATTTGAGTACCCCATCCCCCTCAGCGATGCCGAGGACCTCCTGAACGGCCATGCAAGCTTGGGCCGCCTCACGAAGGTGCGCTACCTCATCCCCGTCCGCGATGTGACCTTCGAGGTCGACGTCTTTGAGGGCGAACTGGACGGTTTGGTCGTCGCAGAAGTTGAGCTTGGGTCCGAGGAACAGGACTTTCCGCGGCCGGCATGGCTCGGCGACGAGGTCAGCCACGACCCCAGGTACCGGAATTCGGAGCTGGCGGTAAGTCGCCGGGTCCCAGCCTAGGCCTGATTCTCTACACGAGAGAGGACAACTTCCCTCTACCTCAATGGAACACAACGAAAGCCAGGTCGCGCGAGCTCTCCTGCTGCTGAAGAAGAACGCCGCGGCAGCGATGCTCGAGATGAATGTCATGGCCGACTACGAGCTCCAAAAGGACTTGAAGGCGGTCACCGAGAGCCTGGCCCACCGGCTGATTGGCCCGGCAACCTACCCAAACGCGGCGTTCAACGACCAGCCGGAAGCGCTCGCCCGCTGCTTCTTGTTGGAGGACGAGCAACCCGACGCCTATGCCCACCTGGTGCGAGGCATCTGCGCCGAGGAATCCGAAGGCTTCCTTCAATGCTACGAAGGCTTGAAGCGCCTTGACGTTCTCGTGTGCGGCCTTGGCGACGACCACGACTACGCCTACAACCCTGAACAGGGTACGATTGAGGTGGATGCCCGGACGCCTACGGCGTACTACCTGACCCCCGCGAGATTTCTCACACTCTTGAAATCGAAGTTCAAGGAATCAAGGCAAGCCTGACGCTGGCCGCTCCCCAAAGAACCCCTTTTTTGCAGACAGATATGAAAAGCACACCGACTCCCCGCACCCACACTGCCCGCACGAAGGCCGAAGTCACCACGACGGTCGGTCCTTCGAAATACGAAGTCACGGTCCCCGCTGGGACGCGTTGCGCCAAGCTGGACGGCGGCTCCGAACCCTGGGTGGTCGATGACCTCAGCTTCATTGAGAACAAGCAAGGCATCCTGTATTCGGACGCCGATATTTACGGCATTCGAATCGAGGAGGCCAACCTGGCCGACATCACCCCGATTGCTCGCTGAGCAAGCCTTCTACCGTAGATTCACGAGCCCCGCACTGCGGGGCTTTTTTCTTGGGCAGGTCGCGCGGCTACCTACACACGGCAGGACTACTTTCAGGAGAACCGATGTTCAGAATGCACTTGAGCGAAGAATGCCGCAGCAGGCTAGACCAGGAGGCTTCGGAGGCGAACCGCTTGTACCGGCTTACCAATCAGTGGCTCGCGTCCGCACTGCTGAAGCTGGCGCGTGAAGCCCGGAAAAGTACGACCCTCCGACCCGACGACTGCACCTACGATTCCAGCCTCGTTTGGGGCGTGGTGCCCGAGCTCGCGCGCAGGCTTGGGAGGGTGAAGCTTGAGGTCGCCGAAATCGATTGGGAAGTCAGGGACCTGACCAACTATGAGCTGCGGTGCCGAATTGGCGCCACTCTCGGAAATGTGGCCGAGCGCAGTTCCGCTGCCTGGTTGCTGTTGACCAGAACGCCGGTGAACGGAAATCCCGTGGCGTATGGGGCCGACCGCCTGCAGCCAGGTGTAGTCGGGGACCGGCAAGACCGCCTTACGTGCGCTATCGCTGAGGTTGCTCGCTGTCGAGGCGTCGCCTACAGCGGCGTCTGGTCGCCGGCGCTGACCCCCGGCTGAAGGCCACTCTCGCAACATTCGGCCCCGCGGCATCCGCGGGGCTTTTTCTCGTCGCCCTGACCGCAGGTGTGGACGGTAAAACGCCCGCAGAAGCGGGCAGGGGAATGAGCGTGCTATTCGCGGCGCAATCCGATGAGCTTGGCCTAGTCCAGGGACGCAGTAGGCCCACGTCGCCAAGATGCTCGGTCAAGCCGCGATAAAGGTCGTCGCGCGGGAGCTGTGAGGCCGAGGTGGTATCGCGGCCGTCGTTGGGCAGGCTCGGCCTCCCTAAAGCGCCTGCCTAAAGTGCCTGCCTATACAGGTCTTGCACACACAAAGGACACAAGAATGAGCCACTTCGTCGCCATCCGCCCCCTCTCCGTTCCGATTGCAGCGTTCATGCAAGCGCCTGGGCCGGTGAAGATGGAAGAGGTACTCGCCGGTCCCATCCGCGCCCTCTACGAGGCCGGTCAAATCCGCGGCCCGGCAGAGATTCAGCTCCTCGACCTGACGTCTTCAGATGGCCGGCTCGCAGTAGACCAACTCAGTTTGGCAGCAAACGATGAGCTCGCCGTTCATGACGAGGAGTTTGCGGTGGCTGCGCAGACTGAAGTGCCCCCGAGCCCCAAACTGACGCCCGAGCCGCCCACCGCTGTAGTTCGCAAGCTCTCGTTGGTGCGCTGACAAGCCCTTTCGAAAGCCGACCTCGTGTCGGCTTTTCCCTGAGGCGATAAATGGCAGTGCTATTCCAAAGCTGGCGCGCCACCGTTGATGGCCCCTTTTGAGCAGCACCGCTTTATGAACAGAAATCTCCTCGCAGCAGCACTCCTGGCGATGACAGTCGCCCCAGCATTCGCCATGGGCGCCAATCGAAATGCCATCGTCCTCGTCGAAACCTCCGGCCCGCGATTCGAGGAGGCGAAGGCGCTCTGCAAGCGGGCAGGCCCGAACGTCAAGGACTGCGTACAGGCGAAACTGGTCGCAAGGGATGTGCTCGCGCTGGCCAGGGCACTAGTGCCTCACCCGCGGGCGCGGCAGCACCCCTAGCCCTCGGTCCCCGAGTCCATCGGACACGGAAAAACGCCCCGCTCGAGTTTCTGCGAGCGGGGCGAAATCATTTTGCCAATTCGGAATCGGCGGCGAGTGTTGCCTTAAGGACGTCCGGCTGCAGGCCAAGCGCTTCCAGCAAGCGGGCCGTGTGGTCGTAGGACGACGATTGCTGGCTTTCGAAGCCAAGTCGCTGGTAGTGGTGGAACGCGTCGTAGGCCTCAAGGTGGCGCTCGACCGTTGCGACGCCATCTTTCGCGCTGACCGCGGCAATGCCGAGCTGTCCTGTCTCTGACAACTTGACGTGGAACAGGCCGATGACGTGTCCGTTCTTCCTCATGAAGCTGTAATACTTCCCGAGCAGTTGCTTCCAAGGGCTATCCGCCGGCGCGTCGTAGCAATCCGCACAGAGCACGGTCCGCGAGTTCACGGGGATGTCGACGGCCTCCAGTTGCTGGCAGCGGGCGGCAAGCATTTGGGCCTGCGTCAGTTCCTCGTCTCGGCGTTCAGGCGGGAAGGAATAGTGTTCAACCGCAATGCCCTTCCAGTAGACGTTTCCGTCGGGTGCCTTGGTGAGGTGCGGCGCCAGATACGTCCGCTGCCAGGTTGCGTACGTCCCCTCGGTGACGTTCCTATGCATTGCCTCGAACAGCTCGACGGCTCTGCTGGTCAAACGGCCGTTGACCGCGCCTTCCAGCAGATGAAGGTCTGAAGGGCTCAGGTCGTCGCCGTCGTTGGTCTTCTGAAGAATGGCGATTGCCATGTCTGAGTGGGTCATGGGATGCTCCTGTATTTCCTGCGACGTGTAGGAAAGCGCTTCAGGGGCGGCCCGAAGGTTCGGCATTCAGAGACAAAGAAAAGGCGAGCCCTGGGTCGGGCTAGCTCGAATGATTGTGGTCAACGCCTTGCTGGGGCGCGCTGCTCCACGTCCCAACGGCAAAGGGCGCTCATGGAGATGCAGCCCCTTGGGGCAGAGAAGTTTGCTGGGTCCAGGCGGTCGGCCCACCAGACCCCGTCGAACACATCGAGTTCCTCGACAATGCCGGTCAGCACCATGTCAACCGCCAGGTCATCAGAAACCGCTTGCCCCGTTACTTTGGCGAGGAGCGGGGTGACGACGTCCATCTCGATGAGGTCCGTCGTGATGTTCTCCGCCCATTGCTCGATATCGTCGGCTTCGGCCCTAGCCTTGTCTTCGTCGGCGAAAAGGCAGTACCGCTTGTCGCCCACCTCGGGGTCGGTCCACTGCAACCTGTGCCTGGTTGCCCGTTGTAGCCAGCCGCGGCGGGTACCTTCCTGCGCGAGTTTATGTTGCTGGCTAGGGCCAAGGCGGCGGTAGTCGATGAAGCGGCCGGCGCTTCGGTCCTTGCGGCTCAGCACCCAGAGTGGCAGGCCACCAAGGCGCGCGATTTGCTCCCAGGCATCGGGGTGCCGAGACACGGAGAGCCCGGCGCCTTCGTAGCTCACGCCTCGAACGCCTTTGTCGACAGGGTTGAGGCTGCCTTGGTGCCAAAGCTTGCGGAAGCTCCGGCTCGGATAGGATGAGAGGTTCATTGGTACGGGTAAGTTGTCCTTCCTCCTGTAGCTACGAGTGCGCTGACGCGGCCGCCCCAAGAGAAAGGCCGTCCACAGGGACGGCCCAATCAGGGTGCGGGCGGAGCTAAGCTTTCCATGCAGGAGAAAACTCGACCTCGTGAGCGAGCAGCTTTGCTGCCGTGATACCAACGACGGTTTGCAGGTCGTAGCCTTCCGTGCTGTTCCCGCCCACGTATGCGTGGCAGCTGTACCAGTGGTTGACCACGGTTTCGGATTCAGCGCCTTCACCATAGATGGCGTGAGAGCCCGAGACGAGTCCGACGTTTGCCAGGAGTTCCCCGGTGAGGCGCCAATCGGTCGTCGGGGAATACGGGCCCCACTCGTGGTCGGTCAGCACCCGCGGAGGCTGCTGCGGGGGCACCGCATCAACGTCGATTTGCTTGTGACAAAGCAGCGCGATGGCCAGGTCGAGCTCTGGACCAGTCATGCTGTCCGGTTCAATACGAAGCAGGGCTTCGGCAGCTTGACGACGCTGGGAAAGGCTGAGGATTTCCATGGATTTCCAGGTAGTTGGGTTCTGCCCTGTGTAGAAAACGGGCCCGCTTGCCGTGGGCGCAGGACTCGCCTCGGCTTAAGGGGCTACGGTGGGGAGGTCGTCTTGCGTTCGCGTCACCGCCATGCGCACGGTGCGGACATCAAGGTGCCGAGCCTTCAACTCCTCAAGGAAACTCAGTTGACGTTTTGGCGTGTAGATGCTCTGTCCGTCGCCTTCGGTGTACCGAGGCGTTGAGAAGAATCCCATGAGCATGCTCGAGTCGCACCGACGCGCCGGAAATCCCCAAGAGGTGCAAAGGTCCGGGCAGTCATACTCGACGCGGCCCCACCTGGCCAGCAGCGTTGCTTTCAGCTGTGGCACGGAACGAAGCCTCTTGGGGTGGGCAAACGGTGCGGACCGGAGTTGGACCGAAAAGGAGAACGTAGCGAGGTCGTATCCCCGCTGCGCGAGTTCGACCAAAAGCCCGGGGTCTGGCGACGGGTGCGGCGGGAGGAAGCTGAGAATCGTCACACGGGGTTCAAGTAGCGCACCCTTCAGGAAATCGAAGTCGCCGTCGCATATTCCCGCTCCCCGGTGAAACTCGATGTACGGTGTTCCGTCAGGACGGCGGCGCCTCCCTCGCGCAAGGAATTCACCTGGGCGAGCCCGGCACAAAGCGGGTACCGCGTCACAAGCGCAGATGGCGGGCAGTGTCGTGGCGGGGGCGGGTAGGACGGTCATTGCGTCAAGCGGCAAGCAGGTTTGTTCAGGCATTTCAGGCGAGCGCCGTCAGGCGGTCAGCGCGCAGGTGGGGCGCCACGTCGGCAAGCTCGCACCCAGGTCGTCTAGGTGCCGGATTTAGCGGAGCAGCGCGGCCGCAGGTGCACGACGAAGCACCCGGCGCGAACGGGCGAGGGGTCGGGCTAGTTGCGCTTCGGCTTCGGCGGAAAGCACTCTGCGAACCAGGCTTGCACCGGCTTCGACACCGCGAGCCAGCCCAGGCCGCCCATTGCGGGGCTGAGGACAACCAGAGCCAGCAGGCACCACAGCAGAAACGGCTGAAGGGGCTGCGCCGTTACCGTAGGGTCTCCCTTGGCCAAGAGCCGCAGCACTACGGCACCCGCGGACATTGTGAGCGCGATGACAACGATGAGGAGCGCCGGCACGGCACCCGACATTGCGGCGAACCAGGCGCGCTCTGCGGGCTGCATGGCTCGATTCTCCCGGCGAGCAAAGGTCACGTTGGCGGCACCGGAAAGGACGAAGAGCGACAGCAAGCCGGTGATTGCCCAGAAAACAGGTTTTCCGAAAGAGAGCAGGCCGTTAAGCCAGAAGCATGCGTACAAGACGGACAGCCCCGCGCCCGCTCCGGTCAGGAATGGGACAACCACCGGGGCGTGGGCTTGTAGCGCTCGTGCTGACAGACCCATGCGTTCACAAAGCTTCAGGAAAATAGAGGACATGAAGGCGTATAGCGCCTGGAGCTCAGCTTTTCTCTGTGCCTGAGGCAAAGGAAAGCGCCCTCCATATGGAGGGCGCGGAATGAGGCATGCTAGGCGTAGCCCGGGCTCCTTGTTACAACGCCGGACGTTGCGCGTAGTCGCTTAAATATCTGTCCATCAGCGCCAGGTGCTTGGCAGCAAGAACATAGGATTCATCCTCGGTGCGCGTGGATGGAATCAACTCGGTGCTGCCAGGGAAGCCCATCGGTGTGGCCACGAAAAAGTGCTGCGCGTTTGCATCGCTAGGCAGCAAATCGCCGTACACGGCGCCGAGCTGGTACACAGCGATATCGTAGATGTAGCACAGCAGACGGCTCAGCATTGCTTCTGGGCCGGCGCCCTTGAGCCCATTGAGGGCCCCCAGCAAGTCAGCGGTGCGCTTCGAGAACGCGTCGTCGCGAATCGCTTCCCAGATTTGCAGCAAGTTGGACTCGGCCAGGTTCGGAGGATTTTGGTTCATTGGTCAAAGGGTGGTTGTCCTTTGACGTGTAGCCAGGAGGGCTCCGCTCGCCCCATGTCGCGGCTTTGCAGCCTGCTTACCGGCGGATGCTGCGGGCGTTCTTCTCTGGCGTCCCCGATAGAACGGCCTCGAGCGCGGGCCATTTTTTGCGTGCGGCTATCTCTTCTCTCCACAGTTCATGCACCATTTCTTCGACGGGGCGCAAAAGCAGTTGACGCTGCGGCATCTCGCCGAAGATGCCCCAGTAGCCCGTCTCGAGTACGCGCGTCGTGACAAAGTCCAGGTCGAAGGGTATGCCCACATAGGCGCACTCCTCCGGGTTCTCCCACGTCGGGTCGACGACGGTTCCGTCGTGGGTAACACACCAGGCGTGGGCTGTCGCCATGGCAGATAGCGCATAGCCCTCGACGTAGACAAACCTGTCGGGGAACTCTGTCGCAAGCTGGGCGGCGTTGCAGAAGCACTGCCTCTTCACGGCATTTCGCGCGATATCTCTCGGGTAGGGCGCCGCCTTGAAGACCTTGCCCCGATGCAGCACGTACACATACAGCATCGCACCAAACGTCGCAAAGGACTGCAGCTGAGCGCGCAGAGTGGCCTCGGCTGGCGTGAGGGAGGAGGGCCAGTGCTCGAAGAAGGCTGCGGCAGTTGCATGCCGGCTGGCTACTTCGTCAATCTGCTGGTCGGCATCTGGGGCGGTTTGGTGGGGCATGAAGGGTCGTTGCACTGGACCCCTTATTCTGCCTTGCCTGAATTACGTCGGTCACCGACGCCGAAGGGCGAAGGTGACGATGCCTGCGGCGACAGCGCCCTTGCTCTTTGCCTTCCCTGCATAGGAGTGAAGCCGCGCGAGCGCACTCTCCGCGCCGTCCGGGGATTTCCAGCCCATCATCTCGAACTTGAGGTCAGGAATCGCAGGCGTGCCGTTCGGCGCGGAGCGGACGTAGTCGGGTTTCAGGCCACCAAGGGCTCGCTTGTAGGCCTCGTAGGCTGCTTCAATCTTTGCCGGGTCATCGCTTCGATATTCAAGGGATGCGGCCACGAGGCCCTGCTCGGGGTCGAAATCGACGCCCCGAACCGAGAACTCGAACTCACCTAGGTTCAGCACCCGATGCGTAGGCGACTTGGCCGTCGTCCGCGACTCGAGCTCTTCGCGGGACATGCCGCGCCAAAAGCCAACCTGGGACTGCGTGAGGAGCTCGAACGCCGTCGAGTCGTCAGCCGCTGCGCTTAGGAGGCCTGCTGACGGACCGCCTTGTGCATTCGCAACTGGAATGCCGCACGCGATGACGACGGCGAAGACGAGGGGGAGAAGGGATTTCATCGTTCAGTTCCGAAAGGGGTTGCTGTTGAATAGCGCGCGGCGCTTAAACGAGCGATTGGCATCGGCACTGGCCAGCAAAAAGCCCTGCATCGGCAGGGCTCTGTCGGGCTACGGCCGCTCAGGCGACGTTGAAGCCGACCTTCCGGCTTTGAGCGATTGCCCGCAGACGTTGCACGACACGCACTACGGTCGTTAGCGCGTCCTTGCACAGGTGGAAGGCGTCGCTGAACGTGTAGCCGTCCTTCGTGCCACCTTGCGCGGCTGCCTGGGCAGCGAGCTGGCGCTCAAAATCATCAGTGAACTTCGGGCTGTGCGAGACGGGCATGACGGTTGCTCCAAGTAGTAGAGGAAGGGTTTACCCTACGTATAGCTCAGCGCTCAAAGTTAGCCCTCGCCTATAGAGTCGGAAATGCCGCCGGGGCCCGGGTCGCCAGGCATCGACCCTTTCCTTGCTTCCAACGGGGAGCCGAAGAGGTCGAAGTAGGTCTCTGGTGCCCTCTTTGCACTCGACAAAAGCACTGGCTCCACGTATCCCCGGAACTTCTCGGACGCCCAGATGAACCTGTCAACCGGGTGGGCCTCCTCGCCAGGGAAATCGGCCAGGAAGTCGAGCGGTACTGCAGGAATGCGCTCCACAAGCTCGAAGCGCCCGACCGTGTTTTGGCCGAGCAGTTGGCCGGACTCCAGGCACAGAAGCACGCCGGCGGGCATGCCGACCAACCGGGCTCGTTCATCGGTGGCCACGTTTTGAATCGGGACCACACCGCCGATGAATCCGAAGATGGCGTTCCCCGAGGAGGAAAAGCCGGGCTTGGCTTGGTCGAGCGCGAGGTAGAAGCGAACGAGCTCCGCCTTGATGGCCTTGAAATCTGCGGCGGGTACGAGGGTGGGGTCCAGCGTCCAGGTAAGGGCGGCCCATTGGCCTCCAAATCTGGCGTTGTCCCTTTCGAGCGCGAAAGGATTCGCCTGTGCCAGACCGCGCATGGCTGCGCCGTACTTGCGTACCAACCACTCGTCGTGCCAAAGCTCCTCAACACAAGAGGCGGCCAATCCGATTGGAACGCCGGCGTCCATCAACGGTAATAGGCCCTGCTCCCGCGACAGCCAGGAGCCACCGAAGGCTTCCATGCCGGGGTGGAACACGAAGCACACGTCGGGCGTTGCCTCGCTCTGGGGGCGCTCCGCCCACCAGCTTGAAAGAGCATCCGCGGCGAGCTCTGCCGTAGGCAGGTTGCTCACAGCGTCTGCTCCGGCGCTCGTGATGATGCCGGACCGTTCGTTTGCCGAGCGAATGCTCGCGTTCTCTGTCCCCTGCTTCAGTTCCGGCCCGACTAACGTGACCCGCACCGTCATTTTTGGCCGTCCAAGCAACGTGGGCAGGTATTGGTACCAGCGACCTTCGTCCAGGCTGTCCGGGCCCTTCGCGGCGCCAGCAATCACGACATGGAGATGCGGACGCTCGAGCAAGGCGGGTACTTCCTGCGCAATCCACCGGGCGACCGTGGCGGGCGCCACGAGAACGGTCTGGAGAAATTCCTTCGGGAAGCGCTTCAGGCGCAGCCCAAGCGAGGCCTGCGTCACCTCGCGCAGGAGATGGCGCCAGGTGGAGTGGTCAAGGGCGGGGACGTGTGCGGGCATGTGAAGCGTAGGGAAGTGCTCGTTCGGTCCTGTAGCAAGGCCCTTTAGCCGGAGGCAGGGTTAAGGGGTGCTACGCCCAACAGGGGCGAGGCGGAGGAGCCTCGTACGCAGAAGCTATTTAAAGGGGCTTCGCTAAACGCTTCAGGAACAACCCCCTGGAGCTTTTGATGACCGCTCTTTTTCACAAGGATGTTTTTATGCCGGCGCGCCTGGCTGAGCCATGCCACCGTGGACCTCTGAGGTACACGAGGCACGCCCTCAATGAAGCCAACAGCGACCGGTACGGTAAGGTGACGTTGCTCCATGCCTTTATCCCGGAGCAAGCAACCCTCATCGAAACGGAAGCGGAAGACGGCCCCGACGGTCGAAATAGCCGCGTTGTCAAGCAACTGTGGCGCTGCCCAATGGACGAGTATCGTGACCTAGTCATGGCGCTCCTGCCAGGGGGCGTCGTCAAGACAGTCTGGGTCAACTTGCGCTCTGACAAGCATCGAACCCTCAACAAGGCTCGCTACGCTCGCCGCTGATGTTTTCCTGCTGCCCTCCCCGAGGGCAGCATTTTTTTGCTCGGGCGCAACGGCCTATGGTTGAGCTTGGCCCCAAAACGCGCTTGCAACTGCAGTGAGTGCCGAGGCTCGCCCGGCCCAAAACAAGCGCTCCGGCTCTGCCTCTGCTCGGGCTGCTTGGCAAGCTAGTTCATGCCAGGTTGGCCGCGCGAGGCTTTGCACCGCGCCTGCCAGCTGTTCCGCTTGCTCAGCCGCCCAATGCCACTGTGCAGGGAGCTGAAGCGCATGCTCGCCCGGCGCCTCAGGGACTTGCACGTGAGCCGGTAAGCCCGAATAGTCGTCTTCGAACTCCGAGGCCTCGGCTAAGCCTCCCGAGAGGAATTGGAAGACCAGATTGAGCCCGCTGTCGAAGCCGACGGAGAAAGGGTCAGGGGCTTCGCGCATGCTGATAGCGAGGGCAGAGCGAATCGCCCTGAGCTGGTCTTTACTCAGGCCGATGTCCGAAAGGTAGAGGGCGTATTCGCTGCGGAGCATGACTGCCTAAACCTCGACGACCATGGCAGGGTTGAAGTCGACGTTGAGGCTACGGGGGCCGCCGCGTGGGTTGCAGAGCACGCGTGTCGAGCCGACCATATAGTCGTGCGTTGCGTGCATGTGGCCGTGGACCCAAAGCTTGGCCATCGAGTTGCCCACGTACTCGTCCATGTCAGAGGCATAGGCCCCGTTGAGTGGTGAGTACCGGAAGCCCCGGGTGAGCGAACGTACGGACGGTGCGTGGTGCGTTATGACCACCACCTTCTCCGAGTAGGCGTTGGTCAATCCGCGGTCTAGCGCGCGCAGGCCTCGCTCATGCATCCGCACTGCGTCGTTCAAGCGAAGGTTCCTGGCGCTTCCCGTCCCATCGCCGATGCGGATGTACTGAAAGTCGCCCATGAGGTCCTGGGCGGCATGCTTGGCCAGCACGGACGACGCAGGGCCGTCAATCTGAAAGTCGGACCACAGCGGAGTTCCGACGAATCGCACCCCCTGCAGCTCTACGGACTTGTTGTGCAGCAGGTAGACGTCGCCTGCGCACGCAATGCGGTGCATGTTCAGCAAGCGCTCCGAAATCACCCCGTCGTAGAAATCATGGTTCCCCGGCACGAAGAAGACGGGCTTCCCCGCAGTCTGGGCAAGCTCGACGCACCACACGGCGGAGCGTGCACCATCGTCGAAAAGGTCGCCGGCCACCACGATAGCGTCGGCTTCGGTGAGCGGCGCCGTCCAGGCTGCGCCGTCCATATGGAGGTCGGAGAGGATTTGAAGGTTCATGGCCGAGCTGGGAATCAGCTCTCGTGTAGGGCCGTGACTTATCCCCTGCTGCCCCTTCGGCGCACGGGCATACCGAAAGGCAAGCCAAGGCTTGCCTTGAAAAAGGCGTGAAACCGCCATCACCCAGGATGGGTGGGGGAGGCGACGTGGGCGGGCGCGAGAGGCAGGCGTGAAAAAGGGCACCAAAAGGTGCCCCGTGTTGAATGTTGGAGTACTTCCTGCTTAGTGGCCCGAAAAAAGCTCGCGAACGCCGCCGGACAGCTGCTCGAGATGCACCCGCTCTTGACGGGTCAGCCGGGCAAGGCCACTCGAGTGCGGATTGCGGCGGGCATTGCTGCACAGGCCGCAGTTCGTATTTCCACAGTCCATTGCGTGGTGTTTGCGGAAGCGGCCACGCTGAACAGAAACGCGAGCGTCGTTAACGGCCGTGGCGCGAGACCTGGCGATTGCCACTTGGCGCTGGATGGCGACGGCATCGAGAAAGCGTCGTTGGGCGCGGCTGTTGGTCTGAACTTGCATTAAATCTCCTTGGTGCAAAGCACGGAGGTTGTCCGTGCCACCTATAGCGAACGCCCCTGTCCTCGCGGGACCATGATGCGCGGTAGGAAGCGAGACGCCGAAAACCAAGCGCTGACAGCACTTGTGACCGCCGGGTTAGCCGCAGGGGCCTCATCGGCGATGGCGGCCTAAAGCTTCCGGTCCTCGCGCCGATAACCCATAGGCAACCCCTGAGATATCGAATGCTGGCCCGCCGAATTCCCCTTCAATACGTCTTGGCCCTGTCGGCGTTCGTCGTGACCAGTGTCACCGTGGCCTTTGCCGTCTGGTCGGCCTGTTCCTCCCGTGAGCGCTCCATCGAAGAAGCATACAGGGAAGGGCAGCTCGTGGCCCAAAGCCTCTCCGGTCACCTGTCGGCCTCCTTGCGGGACGTAACGAACACGCTCCACGCCTCGGCTTCGGCCATCCGCGCAGAGGGCGGCTACCGCGCCCTCTCGCCCGCGAGGGTGCATCAAGCCATCGCACGCGAGGTGCTCGATAACGCCGTCATTGCGACCCTTCTGGCGGTGGGCCCGAATGGCGAGGTGGTCGCAAGTTCTGGGCGCGTCACCCCGCCTGACGCCTACTTCAAGGACTGCGAAACACTCGCCTACTTTAAGAAAACGCCCCTGGACCGCGGGACCCACATCGGAGAGCCGCGGCGGGCGCCCGATGGCACCGAGTGGGTGCTGCCAATTTCCAAAGCGATTTACGACGACAAGGGGAAGTTTGGCGGCATGGTCATGGCGTTGGTCGACCTGCGCTACGTGCGGACTTTCTATCGCTCGTTGACCACCCGGCCCCACACGGTCCTTTCCCTGGTGAGCGACCGGGGAATCTTGCTGACACGTGTGCCATACACCGCCAGTACGGTCGGGGACAACCTTGCCGGAACCACCCTGCCTGTGGGCTCGTTCGGCGCCGAGGGCACATTCACCATTCCGGCGGGCGTTGCCAAGGACGGTCGGGCCAAATTCGCGGCATACAGCCGTGTTCCCGGCCATCCGCTTATCGTGGCGGTCGGGCTGGACAGGATTCAGGTGTTCAAAGCCTGGCGAGAGGTCACGCGCGGCGTCATCCTGTTCTGCACTGTGGGTCTGGTCTTCTTTTGGGCCATGTGTGCCGCAATCTTTGCCTGGCTACGCCGCCTGCGAGCCGAGGAGGAGCGTTTCGAACTTGCCGCAAGCGGGCTGCGCGAGGGCGTATTCGACTACAGCACCGAGCCCCGACGGTTCTATCGGTCACGCCAGCTCGCCAATCTTGCGGGCCACCGTGGTCCGACCTGGGGGAGAACGCTTGAAGCCTTCCTTGGCGCCCTCGCGCCTGAGGAAAAGCGCCGCGTCCTGCGACGATTCCTGTGGGCGACCCGAAATCGAGAGGGATTTCGTTTTGACGTGAGCATCGAGCGCAGCCTTGGCGGGGCTGATGTCCTCTTCGTATCGGGGCAGGTCGTCAAGGACGCTGCGGGTCAAATTGTCCGGGTATGCGGCATCGTTTGCGACATCACGGAACTTCGACGTGCCGAGACCGAGGCAAAACGATACGCCCGTCGCTACGGCGTCCTGTTTGAGCAGGCCAATGACGGCATCGCACTGTTTCGGGACGGCAAGTTGATGGAAGCGAACCCGAAGCTGCTTCGGATGCTCCGCATGAGCCGCGCCGATGAGCTTGCCGGATTTGACCCCTGGGACCTCGCCCCTCGGCTGCAACCGGATGGGCAGCTCTCGCGCGAGATGGCCCTGAGCAAGATGCAATCGGCGCTTTCAGGGCTACCCGTGTATTTCACTTGGCGCGTGCGCCGCGTAGACGGCTCGGAATTCACCGTCAGCATCAGCCTGACGCTGGTGGCCGTCGACGGCGCGCCTCAGCTCCTTGCTCATGTGCGAGACGTGCGCCACATGCAAATCGACGAACGAGTCACCGAGCCCGGCGCACTGCTCTCCCTTTAATGCGTCGTTGCAGCGGGCCGTCAGGTCCCTCGCAGACCTTCCTTTTAGACCCGTACCCCCTTTTCATGGGCGGTTGCTAGACCGCGAAGGAACCACATTTTTTGCGACCTCGCGTCGCCAACGAAAAGCCGGCACAGCCGGAACAAGGAAACAGGACGCATGTACCGTTATCGAACGAAATCTCTCTTGGGCTTCGCCGCCGGCCTGGCTGTTGCCGTTGCACTCACCGCTTGCGGGGGTGGCGGTGGCGGTGGTGGCGGTGGAGGCATGATGGCCTTCCCGGAAACGCCCACGACGCCACCCGTCGTGGAAGCGCCCCAAACGCCCGCGCAACCGACCGACTCGCCGTTAGTCGCTGCTTGCACCGGCTGCGGCGCGGTCGACCAGAACACCTACGGGGGTTCGGGTACCGGCGTCTGGCAGGCTTCGAACACCTCCACGATTCCTGTCGACATTCCGGTGTCCATCAAAGGCCTGAACGGTCAATTGGTGACGCTGGTGTTCACTAACGAATCCGCTGAAGCGGTGCCGATGCCGGCGCTGCAAATCTACAACCTCGGCGGCAAGACCCAGCTTCTGAGCAAGTCGGTCATCGGCGACGTCGAGCCGAACAAGGTGGACGTCGCAGCGAAGGCTGAAATCAGCGAGTTCAATCGCGCTGGCTTCGGAAAGCTGCTCGGCGGCAAGGCATCCAAGTCGATGTATGCAGCCAAGCTGACTGCGCCGACGGCGCCTTCGCAGGCTTCTGGCTATGCGGTTGGCCAACAGCGGACCGTGTACCTCAACGACCGCTCGCAGCGCACCGTCAGGCTGGCAGACCAGAAGATGACCGGCGACGGCACGATGGTGAACGTCTGGGTCGAAGCTTCGGAGCTGGCCCCGGCACGCGTCTCTGACGCGCTCGTGACCCGCATGCGGGACACGTTCGCAGGCACCGGCGGCATCTACGACATGTTGGTGAAGGTCGGTGGCCCTCTTTGGGGCCCGCACGCTGAATCCTTCCTCCTGGATGGCACGGCACAGCCGATTGACATCTTCTTCGTGAACTTCGACCAGAACAACCAGGCCTACGGCCTCGGCGGCTACTTCTGGGCGCTGAACAACTTCAAGAAGGACGGCGACCCGCAACTGGCGATGAGCAACGAGTCCCTGAGCTTGTACATGGACACGGAAACGATGTACCTGGACGGCGAGCGTGGTCTCAAGCAAATCGTGACAGCCCTGGCGCACGAAGGCATGCACATGCAGAACTTCTACCGCCGCGGCGTCCAGATGGGCGTTGAATTCACGTTCGACATCTGGCTCGAAGAAATGTCTGCGCTGATGATGGAGGACTGGGCCAGCTTCAAGCTGGACGAGGCTCACAACGCAATTCGTGACGTGCGCTTCCCCTCCTACCTGAACTACCGCGGTGTCGGCAGCTACAACTGCAGCCTGCTGAACTGGACGCCGATGGCAGCAACCTGCGAAAGCTACGCGGTCTCCGGCTCGTTCGGTGGCTTCCTGAATCGCCAGTTTGGCCTCGGCTTCTTCAAGTCGGTGCTGAACAGCACGGGCATCGAGGACTCTGCGGACATCCTGGACGCCGCCATCAAGGCTCAGCGTGCTGGCTCGGGCATTGGCAAAGAACTGCGTCGCTTCTCGGCCGCCTCGGCTGGTCTGGTGCCGGTGAGCTCGGGCGTGCCTGAGTACACGATGCCCGCTCGTAGCGAAGAAGGCTTCAACCTGGTGGACATTGACCCAGCCTTCTTTGGTGAAGTCGAGCGTGGTTTGCCGTCTGCGGTTCCAGCACAGCTGGAGTCCCTGGCGAGCTTCCCTGTCACCCGCTACCACGCGACCGGGACGTACAACGAGACGATTCGCGTCCCGCGAGGCACGACGCTGACGGTCATCGTCAACTAAGACCCTCGACGGTCTGATTTCAAAGCTGCTCCTACACCAAGGAGCAGCTTTTTTCTGCCCCATACTAGGACCGCCAATGCTCAAAAATCCCCGTTTCGCTCTTGCTTCCATGCTTCTGAGTACGCTTGCGCTGTCGGCCTGCGCGGCACCGTCGGTCGGCCAGCACATCGAACTCACCGGAAAACTCGTTTTGCGGGGAACGGCCGAGTTCAACACGCCGGCTGTCGTCACCAAGGATGCAGGCGTTTGGGCGCTCGAGGGCCTTTCGCCCGAAGAGGCAGCCCGCCGGCAGAACACTCGAGTCCGCGTGCACGGCACGGTGACCCGTGCAAGGGAGGCAAAGGCCGTGGGGCCGCGCCTTCGGGTCGACTCGCTCGAGACCCTGAAGCCTGATTGATTCCAAAACAAAGGGGACCGCGATGCGGTCCCCTTTAATCATGAGCTGGGCTGGTCGTTAACCGAGGCCGTAAGCGTCCTGCGGCGAGACTACGCGGGCGTAGCGGGCGTCCCGGCCGAGTGTTCCGTCCTCCCAGGCTTCGTCGGTACTCGGGATGCGCGGCTCGCGCATCTTCGTGTCGTAGTCGAAATAGGTGCCTGCGACGTCGAGGCCTAAGGCCTTCGCGCGCGGAGAGAGCGCGCCTTGATTGTCGGCAGCGGTTTGACTTGCTGGCATCGTGTTCCTTCGGTAGTTGCTTGGAGTATGTGGAGCGCCGGCCCTCCGGTCGGCCTAGGCAGCCAGCGTGAACTGGGTCTTGCCGGTTGCCAGCAGCTCGTCGCCAAAGTTGCGAACAGCGTAGTCGGGGTACCACCAGACGTCGCCGTGTACGCGTCGCGAGCCGTCGTCGAGGTATTCGACATCTGTTGCCAGCATGGGGGCATCTGTAAGGGCGGCGACATCCTCGGGGTTGATGCGGTCGAAGTGCCCGTTGGGTGACCAACCGGTTGCTTCCAAGAGCCAGGAGAGCAGCGTCACGTCGTCGCCACCGTGGGTTTCGAGCAGGTCTGCTACCAGTTCCTTGTCGTCGTCCGACTCGAGGATGAACTGGAGATTGCCGCCAGGGGTGCGAAGATATTTCAAGGGGTTCCTTCAGTTGATGACCTGAAGGGTGTAGCTAGCGAAGGGATGCTGTAGCTAAACACAAGAACCCCCACTGTGGCGAGCCCCATTAGTTTGCGAGCTATTCGACCGAACCAGCCTCCACGAAGGTGCCAGGCCTTCAGCTTCGGCGGCCGTTGGTCCCGGCGAAAGGGAGGCTGCTTCCAAGCATTAGGAGTACGTTGTTCAAGGCGGCGCCGGCAGCACCTTTGCCGAGGTTGTCAAATGCGGCCGATAGCACCAAGCACGAACTATCGACGCTCGGATGAACCGAAACGAAAACACCATCTTCGTCGTTCGTTCCCGTGCAGCGGGCATCTAAGTGGCGCGTATCCGTGTCCACGTCGACGTGGACACGCGTCAGCCTGTAGGCGCCTTGCAGCCGCTCTACGACCTCTTCAAGGCGCAGCCCCAGGGCTGTCAGGTGCAGCGGCACCTGCACCAAGGTTCCTCGGGCATACCCTGCCACGGCTGGCATGAAAACTGGCGTGCTCTTGAGCTGCGCGAACCGCACGATTTCCGGGACGTGCCGGTGGTTGAGGTCGAGCCCGTACAGTCGGTACCCGAACGGGTCCGCCGCGAAGGCTTCAATCATCTTCTTGCCACCAGACGTATACCCGCCCACGGCGGTGACGCTGACGGGGTAATCGGCGTCTGCCAGCTCCTTGGCGAACGGTCGAAGCAGCAAAATCGCCCCCGTCGCGTAGCAGCCCGGGTTGGCCACACGGTCGGCATGTCGGATGGCGCCAGGCTGGTCCTTGGAGAGCTCTGGCAGGCCGTATACCCAGCCCTCGGCGGTTCGGTGAGCTGGACTGGCGTCAAGGATGCGCAGCCCCTTCGGGGCGGAAGCGACTGCGGCGCGCGCGGCTGCTTCGGGCAGGCACAACACCGCTACCGACGCCCGCTCGAGGACTGCCTGTCTCTCGTCGGCCGGCGTTTTGCTGCCAAGGGGAGTGACCTCGATGTCATCCCGGCCGGCGAGGCGTGCCATAAGCGTGAGCCCTACGGTCCCGGATGCGCCGTCTACAGCGACGAGCGGCTTAGCCATGTTTGAGGCCCAGCAGAACGAGGTCAGCCAGGTGCCCGAGCGCCGATTCTCGGTTGTCGCCTGCGTAAAGCGGCCAAGGCTCGCCGGCGGGCTCCGCCAGGAAGGGAATGACCATGTTGTATCGCGTCACAACGTCGTTGGCGAACACAAGTGGCAGCCCATGCTGCTGCGCCATCACAGCAGCACGCTGCACCTGCACCTCCGGAGCCTGCCCCGCGGTCGTCTTGAACCCAACTGCCAACACGTCCGGGCGCAGCTCTTTGACGAGGCCCAAGACCTTTGAGGTTGGCCGCAATTTCATCACGAGCCCGCCCTCCGGGACCTTTCTGGTTTGGAGGCGCTCGGCGTACTTGCCAGACTTCACGTCACCAATCTGGCCGTTCATGTCGCAGAGCGCAACGTTGAACACGATTGCCTGTGTCTCCGGTAGCGCGAGGACCCGGCGGAGCTCTGCCTCGACGTCGTCGTTGGTATCCATCGAACTGTCAGGGTCCGCCATGCCCGTGAGGTGGAGCTCGCAGGAGGCGCCTTTGCCTCTAAGGAGTTCGGCAAGCTTCCTGGCCGTTCCGCCCTTCGCCGGCGCACATAGCGCCATGTGGCTGCGGACATGCATGATGGTTCCGCCGCCGAAGATGTGGATAGTCATGTATGGTGTTAGGGGAAGCGGCAGGGTGTTAAAAAAGGGTCCCTTTGGAAAGAACCCACGCGTAGGCCACGGCTTAGCCATTATAGCATTGATGTTTTAGGCTCGCACCGTTTTAGAGTCGACCTAAACAAGAACGACGCCCGAGCCATCGCTTCGCTTGCTGACTACTCGCCGGAGCAGGAGCGCCCTAGCCGCTTGACGAGCGGCCCGAGGGTCGTCGCCTGGACCAGCAGGCTGAAGACCACGACGATGTAGGTCACGCCTATGATGAGGTCGCGGCCTTCGAACACCGGCAGAGAGAGGGCCAACGCAATCGAAATGCCGCCCCGCAGACCACCCCAGGTCATCACCTTGGCTGCGTGAGGGCTCATGGCGTGAAAGCCCCTCAGCGCCGACAAAGGTGCAGCAACGCTGAGGAATCGCGCCGTGAGAACGACCGGGATGGCGGCGAGGCCCAGGTAGACCACATTTGCCTTGAGCGACACCGCAATCATCTGGAGCCCGATGAGCCCGAAAAGCAACAGGTTCAGCAGCTCATCCAACAGGGACCAGAAGTTGAACAGATGCTCACGCGTCTTTGCAGTCATGCTTTTTGTTGCACCGTGACTGCCAAGCACGAGCCCCATGATGACCACAGCCAGGGGCGCGGAAACATGCAGGAGCTCGGCAAGGCTGTAGCCGGCCGTGGCAACAGCGAGGGTGATGAGGATTTCGACCGGGTAGCTCTCCACGCGGGAGACCATCAAGGAGGCTCCGTATCCCACAGCCACTCCTAGGAGCAGGGCACCGATGACCTCGCGTGCGAGCGTCACTGCAACCTCACCCAACGAGAAATGTGTTGTGCCGGCCGCGAGGCCGAGCAGCGTTACGAACGTCACGACAGCTGTGCCGTCGTTGAAGAGAGCCTCGCCCGCGATTTTTGACTCCAGTGCCGGCGGCGCACCAGCGCTCTTCAACACGCTCAACACAGCAATCGGGTCAGTCGGAGAGATGAGGGCACCGAACACGAGGCACCACAACAAGCTGATGGGGCTACCGAACAGGCTTGCGACCAAGTAAAGGCCGAACCCGACTACGGCCGTGGAGATGACGACTCCGACCGTCGCCAGTAGAAAGACGGGAGCCCTGTGGGCACGCAGGCGCGAGACGTCGACGTGAAGCGCCCCTGCAAACAAAAGCAAGGAGAGCAAGCCGTGGAAGACTACCTCTGAGAAGTCAATCTGGGTCACCAGCTTCTGAGCCTGAGCCACCATCTCAGGGTGGCCCGTCCCAAGAATGGACAGGCCAAGGCAAAGCATCAATCCAACTGCCGTGATGCCCAGAGTGTCGGGCAGCTTCAGGTATCGATGGTTGATGACACCGAAGACGGAGATGACGGTGAAGAGGAGTCCTGCTCCTTGGAAGGCGGTCATGGAAATGGCGCTTGGTCAGAAGGAAGTTTCCACGACCTATAGGGACGAAGCTTTGTGCAACGAGCGTGCGCTGTACGATAAAAAAATCCCGCACAAGGCGGGACGATGAATGAGATTGAAGGGGCGGAGTGCGTCAGCCCGGGACCTTTTTGATGAAGCCAGCTACGTCGAGACGGCTGCGGTCTAACCGGAGCGTCGCGGGAGCTAGAAGCTCGTGCACCAGGCTTAGGGCCATGTCTTCGATTCCGAGGTGGACCGACAAGCTCTCCTGCGAGCAGTTTAGGTAGCTCTCGGCGTGCCAATGGAGCGTCCGGAACGTTTCGCGCATCGTGGCCCGAATTCCGTCGTCGCGCCAAGCGCTGTCATGGGAGCACACGTGGGCCCAGTCCAGCTCGTCATAGCGTGCGATTGGGCGCTTCGTCAGCGCGGCGAAAACCGACATGTAGTTGGCCGGGGCGTGGCATGCGAGGTGCAGGTAGCCACCAACTGTCGGAAGCTCCTTGTCCGTCTGGTAGTTGTTGAAATCCATGCGAATGCTGACTGCATAGGCCTGGTCGGTCCCTTTCGGCAGCAGGTGGTACACGTTTGCGACGATGACGTCGGCGTAGCTGTGGATATCGGGCATATGGCCTTTTGCTGGTTGAGGAACTTTCTCGTGTAGCAACGGGCGCCGGCAACGCCACGCCAAATTGGCAAAAACTTCCAGGGCGTTACCAATTCGAGCGCCGCCACACCGACCGGTTCCGGGGTTTCTTAGGCGGCCCCGGCCACGGGAGCCTTCAGTGGAGTAAAAGCAGCGCACGGGTGTGCGCTGCTTGAGAAAGCTAACAGGAGACCGCCGCGCCAGTCAGGTGACAAACGCGACGCGGCGGCTCATTCCAGGTCAGGTCCAGGGTATCGTGGCTGTCCTTCAGCCAGGCGACATCGAAGAGCCGCATGAGCTTCGGGTTGGATTTCAGATTCAGCGACGAAAATGCCTGCACCCCGTAGTCGCCGAGCGAAGGCTCGTCAAACTGCGAGCATCCCCGCCCTACGACGCCGTGGACGTTCGCGGGGTCGAAAAGGACGGTGGAACCCCTCGAAAGCGGAATCCGGATGCCTGATTCGGGGAACACCAGGTCCCAGGGGTCGGTGTGCTCGAGCCACTGTATACAGAAAAACTCATTCCCGTAGGCCTGCGAGTCCTCGTGGAAAGTGGAGCCTTCGCACGCATTGAGCGTGCCGGCATCGACAAAGTCGGCCTTGCGGATTCCAAACGTGGCGAGCCACGCACGCATGCTTTCCGCAGAGCCCTCGGGCACGATGGTGTCGACGAGCAGCACATCGCCAGGATTCCAGACAGGTCCGTTGACGCGCTCCTCGAGGACCTTGTTGAGCGCCGTCATATCGAGCGGCACGTCGCCGAGGTGGGTCTGGAAGACCTTCTTGCTCACAGCGCGGGCGCGCTTGCCGTGCTTGACGCCACGAGGGCGAGAGATGAAGTTCATGACGGGTTGATTTTAAGTTGGCCTTGCTCGTGTAGGGAGCGGTCGGGGACCGAGGATTTCGCGCCCCGGGCTGCTTCGGAAAGGTGTTCGTCGCGCTTCTCGCGGGAAATGGAGAGCGCCTTTGCCTTGGCCGCGGCGCCCGAACCGCACAGGCCGATGTCCCGCTTCCAGTTGGTTCTGCGCACGACCTCGTCGAGCATGCCCAGGTGCCGCTTGGAGGTCGAGATGAGCCCCAGGCCGGCGTAGTAGAAATAGGAGGCGGTCCCCGCAAGGTCCAGGCGCGTGGACTGCTCAACCTTGTGCTCGGCTTCCCAGGTAAGAAACTCCTCAGCCGCTTCCTCGTCAACGTCAAAGAGTTCCGCCTCGTGGGCGCGCAGGACTTGGCGCCCGTTTTTGAGCGTCGTGTTAGGGGTGCCATCCTGGTGCACCATCTCTCGTACAACGTCCCGCAGCCCTAGAAAGTCCAGGTTCTCGCCGGCTCCCCAGTCCGTGCCCACCCATAGAAAGCGCTCCTTCGGTACGCCGCGGGGCGGGAAGGCGACCAGATTCTCAGGGGGATGGTACCGGCGTCCACGCACATGCACGTCGAGCCAAATCTCCACCGCTGTAAATGGCCGCTCAAACTGGCCCTGCAGGCCCCAACTCGCGTCGATTGCCACCACTGCAGAGGGAGATACCAGCTGGAACCGCGGACTTGAGCCGACGCGGCGCGCTGCCACCCGCTCTTCGGCATCGGCCGTGAGGCAGTAGCGTAGGAGCTCCGCAAGCATGGCCGGCGAGTAGGTGTCCGGCTTGACGACAAGGAACCCGTTCCCATCGGACTGGCGCTGCAGCCAACTTCTGCGGTCGAAGTCGTACTGCGTGTCGACGATGAACCGCTGAATCCGATTCAAGCCACGCAGCCAGGCGTAGCCCGGGTCCGATTCAATCATCGCTTCCAGCGACTTGTCGCGCCCAACGGCCGCGCACAGGGAGCACCCGAACCTCGCTCCGCAGGCGCGTGACTTCTTGACCCCTTCTGTTGCCATGTCGGCCACTACAGCGCACGATGAACCCCCGCCAGCGGCGTAGACCTCGAAGACGTCTCGCGCGTTGGTGAACGCTTCAAGAGCGCCCCTGCGTATATGGCCCAAGGCCTCCCAGACGTCATCAGTAGTCCAGAACGCGATTGGACTGAGGAACAACTGGCCATTCTTCGACCAGGGGCGCGTCGCTGACTCGCCTCGTTCCTCCATCCGGGCAGCTCTGCCCGTCGACTCCTCAAAGCGGGTGCCGAGCAGTGTGACCGCCGCGGCAGCGTGCTTCTTGAATCGGGCGAGCAACTTCTTTCGAAGGCGGGCCATCGGGAGCACCTTGTAGCCGACCGTGCAGTCGCGGGATGCCGCATTGGCGAAGGTGGGCAGCTTGCGCCCGGAGAGGACGGAGACGGCCCAGGAGTCGTTGAGCGACGGTCGTGCGACCTCCGCGACCACGGTGATACCGTGCGCAAGGCCAAATTGCCTGGCCTTTTCCATTTCTCGCATTGCCAGCGCAGAAATTGTTGGGTTCTCAATACCGGTATCCCCGTGGGTAATCAGGATTGGTGGCACATCGCCGCCGGACCGCTTTAGGGCGAGGGCTGCGTTTAAGGCCAGCGCCAAGACCAGCGATGAATCCTTTCCGCTCGAAAAGGCGACCAACACCGCACGGCCTTCCTCCAGCAATCCACGAATCACGAACTCAACGTCTTTGGCCATCAGCTCGACCTGGGATACCTCTCCCTCACGCATGCGGTGCTCGCTCTCAAAAAAGTAATGTTTTAGAAGGGTGATTCGCCTTGCACCTTCTATAAGCTATCAGTTTAAAACGAATATGACTACGATGCATCAGGGGCCCTAAATTTGCACCTGCGGCTGTCGTCAGAAGTTCACGCCTGGCGCGAAGGGCGCCCGAGCTTGGGCACACGTCAGCCGCACGGCGAAGGGTTCGCTAGACGGCGAAGGTAAGAGAACAACTCAGAAAGGTACTCATGTCCGAAACCAACACGCTAGCTGCCGCGAAGGCCCACACCAAGAAGTACGTCTCAATCCTGCGCTCGCGCCTCCTGGGCGCCGGCAAGGTCGACCCCTCCTGGTACCTTGCCGTTGACGCGCTCGAGTGCTCGATTGAGGTCCATGCGGACCAGATTCGAAAAGGCACAGGCGGCCCGTACATCATCCACCCGGTGGAAGCGACGATGTACGTCATGACGCTGCCGGACCTCATCAAGCCCATCGAGACCATCGCGGTGACATTGCTGCATGACGCCATGGAGGACGGGAACCTTCGCTACAACGAATTCGTGAGTCGATTCGGCTCCGAAGTCGCTGATGGCGTCGAAGCCATCAGCAAGGTAGTTGACGGGGTCAAGAAGACGCCGGCGGAGTATCAAGCCGGCCTGGCGAGGTCCCGAACGGCCAGCATCGCGAAGCCGGCAGACCGCGGAAATAACCAGAACACGATGGGCGAGGCCTGGACGCCTGAGAAGCAGCTCAGTTATGTGCAGGAAGCGGAGGAAGAGATTCTTCCCATGATTAAGATTGCTCGGCGCCGCTTCTGCCAGCAAGAGCTGGCGTACGAGAATGCGAAGCTTCTGTTGCGGACGCAGATTTCGATGGTTCGCGCGATGCACAAGCAATACGCCGCCTAAGCTCGGCTGATTTTGATGCCCTGCGACCTTCTGGTTGCAGGGCATTTTCGTCCGGGGCAGCCAAAGAAAAGGACCCGCCTCGTTGAGGGGGTCCTTTCGCAATCAAGGCCTATCAGATTCTGTCGAAGTTCGGTGCCAAATCTCGCCGGATGCCAAACTTCGCAGCTGCGGCGACGTGTTCCGCTGCGGCTTCGATGGCGATGGACGTGCGCTGCGTCATTGCCGCTTTCTCCTTCTCAAGGTGTTCCTTGACAAAGCGGGCACGCGCCGCGGCGTGGCGTTCACGCTGCTCGGCTGAGGGTTCGTAGAGAACCAGGTCGCCGATGGGCTGCTTCTTGTTGGTGAGGCTTCGCGTTGCCAATAGCATGCGCAGCTCGGCGAGCTCCGACGGCCTGTGGGCGAGGTCCAGGTTCGAAACCAGCTCGTCGAGCGTATTGCCCGTTGCGCAGCAGCGGCGGTGGCCGTGGCTATCGGTTGGGATGGTCTCCACGTCTATGTACGCCGCGTAGTCGCACGGCGCCGAGTCGTACATGTGGCAGCTGAACTCGACGGGATGGCCGCCACGGGCCTCGCTGTGAGCCTGGAACATGTAGTGCACTTCCTGGGCGATGTTGAAGACGCGTACCCGGAAAGCGTCCGAAACCGAAATCTTGTTCACCGGGGGATGTTTTTGGAGCTTCATCGTTGCTTTGTGTGAGTAGTTGACCTACCTCCGTGTAGCCACAGCGCGCGCCCGCCTGCCGGGCACAGAACGCGCGCATGCCTAGACGTAGTCCCGTAGCTCTTCCTGTCCGCCGTGCCTTCATCGTACGCGCCCCTGTCGGCGCCTAATCTGTGCGTTCGCCTGCTTGCCGCAGCAATCCTCGCTGCCTCCGGGCTATCCGCGTAAGCCCAGCCCGAGCCTCCCGAGCGCTTCAAGGCCGAGTGCGAGCGGCGACTGGGGCTCGGCGAGGTCATCGTGGATTCGCTGCCCAGCGAGGTCGTCTACGAATTTGGCATGGGCGCTCAGGAGCTCACGCGAAAGGCGCCTCTGGGCGGCGCGGCTCACATCACGTTAGGGCTCACCCAAGCCAACTTTCAGTTGTCGTCGAGCTGGGAAGGTCAAACCTTGGTCGACCGAGCAACCGGACTGGCTTGCGCCAGACCAAAGGTGAAGGTGCAGGTTCAGGTGGGGCCCCAATGTGTGACCGTGGCCAAGGAGTTCCCGAAGGGCACGTGCGCATTCTGGGAGATTGCGGAACACGAGCTTCGCCATGTAAAGGCGAACCAGGCTCACGCGGAGAGGGTAGCTGACGAGCTCAAGGCCGCGCTGAGCCGCTCCTTCGGAAACCGCGTTTTCTACGGAACGCCGGGCGAGCTGCGGGTCGTGTTCACCGAGAACCTCAAAAGCCAGTGGCTGCCGTGGGGCAAGAGCCGGTTCGATGGGGTAAAAGCTGCGCACCGGCAAATCGACTCACTCGCGGAGTACGCACGCAACAACACGATGTGCGATGGAGAGGTGCCCCGGGCGCTCGGGGCTCCGTTCGCGCGCCGGCAGTCGTGACGAAAGCCCTACGGTTTCCGCAACTGGCCGGCGGCGCGGCAGCCGCTAGAGAAGTGCGAACCCTATCGCGGTGTTTATCGCAGTTCTGACGGCCTTCAAGCCGGCGTTGAGCGCGTCCTCAATGATGAGCTGGGTCAGCCCTTCGACTGCGAGAAGGACTGTCTCAAATGAGTTCTTTTGAAACTGAACCAGCTCTTTCGCTCGTTGCTCCGAGATTTTTCCCTCGATGCGAAGCTTGGCGATGGTCGCAAGCCGCTGCGCCAGCACCTTTGACTCGGCCTCGAAGTACTCTCGCACTGCAGGCCACTTTGCCCCTACCGCGCCTTTGAAGCCGCTGACGATGTCAGCTCCAAGCTGGTCGACGTCGATGCCGCTCATTTCGTAGCTCCTTACTTCGCAGGTGTTTTGACGGGCGTGGGGGGCGCGACCGCCTTCGATTCATCTGGATTCTCTGTGCGACGCTTCGCGAGTTCGAAGGTCAAGATTGCCGTGAACTGAGAGTTGAACCCATCCCGGACGAGCGGAATTTCAGCTTTCGAAATGCCGTCCTGGTGCATCTTCTGGAAAAGGTCGTAGTTAGTCTGCAATGTGTCGAGCTGCCGGACTGTCAGGCTGTTCCGGGACGTGGCGTCTGCGCGCACGCGCAAGGAACTGACAGCCACCTTGGTCTCGCCGTAGAACGCCTCGTTGCCCTTGTACGGCAGCGCTTTGTCCCCCGGTCCGGACGTCAGCTTGACCAGGTACGTCTCGGTGCTCTTTTGCAGTGCGGTGACGCCGTCATCGATTTGCTTGTCGTAGGTCCCTACCAGGCGGATGTCTGCACAGCCAGCGAGGACCGACAGCACCAAAGCGATGAACCAGATGCGTGTTGCCTGTGCGTACGCGAGAGGAGAGGATGTTCGCATTGTTTTGCCCCGATTTCTGTGCCGAGCTGACAATACACGCCGCTTTCGCGACGTCAATCCACATTTATGAGGAGGGACGTTGGCGAAGGCGCCGAGGTACACCTGCCCTGGGGGCGAGCCGCCTGTCTTCAAGTTAGCCGCCGGCGCTAAGCCGCCCATTTGGGGTCCTGGGCGGGGCCATCGCTAAACGCGGAAGGTCAACTCAACAGAATAGGACGCTCTCATGCCCGATAGCAAACGTTCCCCCATCGACGCCACCACGACGGGCTTCCAGGCCCTCCCTCGCGGCACAAAACTCGTGAAGGGAGCTGACGGGGTTGGAGTGCAGCTTCCGCTTCCCGCAGAATCGGCTCGCCTCAGCGCTTTGCCACTTGCCCGAACCCTGGCAAGGTTGGGCGTGCCCGTCGCTGACCCGGAGGTTGACAAGCGCGTGAAGGATATCTCGCGGTTCGTGTCGAGCTTTGGCGCGGGCGTAGTTCGGTACGCTCTCCTTGGCTCCTCAATGAGCCGGTTCGTCTCCTCATCCCCGAATTTCGAGGGAATTCCTCGATTCGGCGGCGAAGGAACCGCGACCGGTCGGATTTCCTCCCACCGCGCTCGACAAGCCAGCAACTACCCGCAATCAGCCGAAGGTGCGCGCTACTACAAGCGCTGAAAGCCCACACGTCATTCCAGGGCCTCCTGCGTACGCACGGAGGCCCTTTCTTTCGAGGAAATGGAACGGGAGGCGAACAACACCGCCGCCCCGGGGCGTCAGAGCTGGGCCAAATGAAGCGCTAAAGGAGCCTTGCTATAGGCGCCCATGAAAGCCCCAACCACCTTTGCCGTCAGCCGGGCCTCGAGCTTCGACGTCTTCTACCGATACGAAGATGTCCGCTATGCGCCATCGCTCGACGAGTTCGATAACCCAATCGGGGAAGGTCGAGTGGACATCCTCTGTCGAGAGTTCCGGGTGACCAAGCAAACTGCGAAGGGCGTCTGGCTAGATGTTCACGGCGCGCCGAAGTTCGTTCGGCTGTCTGCCAACAAGCGGTACGCCTGCCCGACCAAGGAAGAGGCCGCGGCATCCCTCATTGCTCGCAAGCGGGCGCAGGTCCGCATCTACGAAGGCCGCGCCATGGCGGCACGGAAAGCGCTCGACCTGGCCGAGATGCTGCTTGCGACGCCGGACCCGGCTGCTGACTAGCTCGACTGCAGGCCGCGGCGGATTCTTACCCCTGGCTGCGCGCGAGGGCGCATCTTCAAGGGCCGCCGCGTTGGTCGTTGCATGCGGGCGCGCCGCCGCACCGGGCCTGTGCGGCCAGGCCCCGATTGCTAGACCAAGCAGGCAAACTCTGAAAACCGAGACATGTACACATCTATTTCGTTCACCGGCCTCAAAAGGTCCCCGCTGTTCGGCTACGCGGCCCAGCTTCCATTTTTTGCTGGACGCAAGAAGCTTGACTTCAAGCCGGGCCTGAACATTCTTTTCGGCCCCAACGGTTGCGGCAAGAGCACAGTCCTGCGCATCCTCAGCGACACGATGTGCGCCACACAAGGTGGGGTATCCGCCATCACAGAGGAGTCGCTTCGCTCGACCATCGAGGCACCGTTCCAAAAGGCGGCCGTGGACGGCATCGGGCTCAAGGTGACACACGACGGGCAGCCCGCGGTGTTCGTTGACAGCCGGAAGCAAATTGGCGTCAGTGGGGGCTCCTTCGATGAGGACTTTCTGAGGGAGGGCATCATGTCGAAGCTTTCGGAACGCGAGGCCAGCCACGGCCAGGTGTCGGTCCAGCGCATCAATAGGGCCCTCGCTATCCTGGCGGGGAAAGCCAAGATGCCGACGGATATCGTCCGAAAGGTGGGCGCCGGCAACCTGAACAGTGTCTGGAAGCCCAAGCTGGAATTGATTGAAGGGAGAATGGCCGCGTCCATCGAGCCCGGGCAACCGAGCATTCTGCTCGACGAACCGGAGAGCAACTTCTCGATTGAGTGGCAATCACAGCTGTGGCATGCGTTTGCCCAGGAGCGCTCTACGGCGAGCTTTCAAATCATCGTGGCCACGCATTCGGTTTTTGCGCTGGGCATTTCCGGCGCGAACTACGTTGAATTCACGCCTGGCGCGCTAGCTAAAGCTAAGGACGCACTACTTGCAAAGGCGCGTGGCTTGAGCGCCGAGCCCACTGCTTAACATTCAAACGAACGCCGGCCGAGCCGGCGTTTTCTTCGTTTGCGAGTGATGCGTGGCGGCGCAGCCAGTGGTGTTGCGGGCGTGTTGGGCGCCCTAAAGCGAGGGGCAGGGAGTTGGTTGGTTTCAGGGGCTTGGTTGTTGTAGAGAAGCTAAAAGCTATTGCTAAATTCTAAAACCTTGCTACAATTCGCATCATGGAACTTCAATACCTCCTCTGCGCAGTCGTCGTTACCGGACTTTTCGTGTTCCTGTTCCCGAATACCTTTGGAAACGGCAACGAAGAGTTCGACAAGAGCATCGGCTACTGACCGCCCCGGGGAAGGTTCCCCCTCGACGGCCCCGCCTTTGCGGGGCTTTTTGTCGTCTGGCGCGTGGTTGGTGCGACTGCGTCGGGTCGCCGCTAGCTATACAACGGATGAGCAGCTGTTGCTCATCGGGTCGACGGACTCGTTAACCATCCGCCGGGCTTCGACCACTTCGAGCCCGAGGGGCTCGGATGACGCGGCAAGGCGGACATTCTCGAGAATGGAAAACATGCAGGAACTTGCAAAGGTGTTGGGGTCGATGAACTTCTTCCTTCAGCTCGCGCTGTTGGCAGGCGTCATCTACGCATCGCGCGATGCCATGGAACGCTTGCTCGCTCTGCGTGCCCAAGGGTTCGTGAAGACGGCGCCCGCGGTCGCGCTCATCGCTGGATGGGCATTCGGCGGCTATATGCTGGCCGGCCCGCTCTGCGCATTCGGTGCAGGCCTGGTCACTGCCTTGGGCATCGGGGTGTACGGCAGCGTCAAGCGCGAGCTGAAAGCTCGGGCCGCTCAGCAGCAGTGGCGACCCGCCCAGGACGCGGACATTCACGACAGGTAGCGCTGTCTGATTCGGGGCCCTCATCATGAGGGCCTTTTTTCGGCCCTTGCCCTCCCGCCTCGAGCTAAACCGTCCTTTCTAGACTGTGCAGGACAATCATCAATGGAGATTTGACATGGGCGGAAACGCACTAAATGGCATCCGGCATACGCGGCGCTTCAGCGCCGCTGAGTACCACCCCCTTGTTTCCGACGTGTTGGGCCGGGTGCAAACCATCGTGGGCCCCAACCGGCGCGCTGCAGTCATCCCGGCGTACCGGGCCAAGGAGTCGTTCGGAGACATGGATGTCCTCGTAGAAGTGACGGACGGCTCTGCGTTCGACTTTCGGCATTCCCTTGCCCGCGCATTCGGCATCGACTACCTGGTCAGTGACGGCTCGCCGGTAAACCAGCTTGATGCGCCGGTCGAAGCTGAAGTCGCGGTTCGCACCGTTGCTCAGCTTGCGGCATCGGGCAAGACGTACAGCTTTGCCTTCAACGAGCTTCAGGTCGACATTCTGCCAACGTCGCCGCTGGCGTTTGACACCTCGCTTTCCTACTACGGGTACAACGACTGCGGGAACCTCCTGGGACGGGTCGTGCACTCCTTCGGGATGAAGCTCGGGCACCTGGGCTTGCTCTACCCCTTCAAAAGCGGAACCCACGAATTCACAGAACTGCTGGTGGAACGCGACTGGAGGACCATCCTTCCCGCGTTCGGATGGCAGTACGAAACCTGGGCGGCTGGCTTCGACACGCTCGAGGACATCTTTCGCTTCGTCGCGAGCACTCCGTTCTTCAACCCTGACATCTTTCAGCTGCACAACCGAAACGCTAAGAGCCGGGTGCGCGACAGAAAGCGAACCAGCTACAAGGGTTTCCTTGCCTGGCTCGAAGAGCAGCCCGCTGGGAGCTTGCCCGCCTATCCGTATGAAGCTGCGAAGGACAAGTACCTTCCGATGTTGATGGAGCGGCTGGAGGGGTGCGGCTTTCGCGAGCGCTACGCCGCAACCGCGGCCGAGTTCCGGAACTGGAATGAAGCGCGAGCGCGGTTTTGTGGCGAAGTGGTGCGCGATTGGTCGGGGCTGGACGGGCGAGACCTGGCCGGCTTGATGACCGATGTGCGCACTGCGATGGGGAGCAACCCTGCCGAAGTCCAGGCGTACGTGCTGTCGCACAGCGACGCGCAATTGAAGGAGTTGGTCACCCAATGGTCTCGCCAGCGCTTGAACGCCGCAGTTTGATTCACACCACGAGTGCAGCCCAGCCTGTTGCGCGCGCTCACCCTTCAACGCCGACCATGAACCTGGTCGGCGTTTCCTTTTTCCGAGTTCGGCCCGTAGGCGGACCTGTCCGACGTCGCACACAACTTGCTCGCGCCCCGGAGGGTCCGCGCAGCTCTTGTGGTTCTCACCATGTGTGCGCTTCGTGGTGTCGCCGTTCTCGGGGCAACGCCGTTCTACCATGCCCCCTGGGCGCGATTTCTCGGGCTCATTGCCGGACAGCACTGGGCGTACTGGCCGTCGTCTACGGTTCAGTGTGGCTGCTCTTGCGTGGGCGCGCGTCGGGAGCTTGGCCTTTCCTGGCGGCCGCCCGGTAACCGGCCGGTACCGTAATCATGTTCAGGCCTGTGGTTGCTACGACCTACTAGGAGCTCTGGCTGCTATAGCACTCTCCCCGGCCACTCAGCAGTCACTGCGAGGCGATTGCACGGTTATCCCGAATAGACGCGCGCGGGCGGACGTCAGGTAAGGAATCGCTCGGCGTGGAGCGGTGACGGAACCAGGCAGACCGCGGAGCGGCCAAAGATTCGGTAACGGTTGCGGGCGACAAAGCGGTAGACTGCATCCCGAACCGGTGCAGGCACCAGCCACGCCGCCCACGCGAGCCGCCATGCCCCGCCGACTACGTGAAGCACGCGCAGGATGGCCGCCGTATGCTGCCAAGTCTGCGTCCCGTCCACAAGCAGAAGTGTTTCCAGTCCACTGACCTTCAGCCCGGCTGTCGCCAGCAGGCGCCGCCCGGTCTCGCCTTGTATCGAAGCGAACTGGAACACGGCGTCCTTGTCGTGCTTCAGGAGGAACTGGACCCAACCATTGCACAGGAGGCACTGTGCGTCGAAGACGACAATCACGTCGCCTCCTGGGTGGGAAGCACGAGGTAGCCTCGATACGCGACAACCAGGCCCGCGCCCGGCACAGTGGCGCGCACATGAAAGTTCAGCCTGTTCGCCGTCCCCGTTTCTTCCGCGGTGACGCGCGGCATGAGCCACGTGGGGCAGCGAATGCCTGCAAACCACAGTTGCCGCAGGCGCATGACGAGCTTGCCCTCCACAGCTTCCAGTTGGAACGCCATGCGCGCAGTGCCCAGCTGCTCGACGATGCCTGGCGTGTCGAGTCGCAACGTTGAGCTCATCGCTGAGGCGGGAAACCTCCGCGTCCAGTGCTCGGTTGTCGGCGAGGCGTCCAGGCTGAATACCAGCGACCCGTGATTCTGACGACGCGGTGTACCGAGCATTCGGGCAAGCAGCTTGCCGGCCAGCGTGCTGGGTGCCTCGGTCTCAACGGCGCCGCGCAGCTCGTGGCAGCCCGCGAGCGTATGGAAGAGCCGCACCTCCGGGTCGAGCGTGGTGAAGCTCGGCCCCATCGCGCGTTCATACATAGAGGGTGTTCCTGTCAAGGCGCGGACCCCTGTCGAGCGCCTTGCTCGAAAATCGGTGCGGATGCTGCGGGTGGACGTTTCAGGTGCATGCCGAAGTCTAGCCATCCGGGCTACGGCTAGCAGGGGCGCGATGCCTGCGACAATTCAGCCCTTGACCGGGACAGAGCGTGGCGAAACCGATTCAGCTATCCAACGGCCGAACCTGGCCAACACAGCGGGCAGCCCTAGACCATTTCAAGGCGATGCTGGCGCGCTATTCGGACGACGAACGCGTCGACAACCGGATGGACCATCTCGACTTGGTTGCGCTCCTAGACCGCTTCGACCTTTCGGTTACCGACGACGCTCCGAAGACCGGCGCCGGCGCGCGCTACTTCATGCGCAGGCTCAACGTCGGAGATGGCTACAGCTCTTCAGGCTTCTGGCTCGCCCGCATCGACGCCGAGCCGACTGACTTCAGCTACATCGCTGCCCTCAAGGGAACGCCACGCTCGGACGCGAAGGAGTTCTACGACACCTGCATGGCCACGGTGCGGCCTGTGCTGACCGAAGCAAAGCTTGAGTTTTTCGCTGCCCACGCAGGCTTGGACGGACAGGTGCCCTGCGAGGTGACGGATGAGATGCTCACGCCAGAGCAAGCATTGATTGACCATGCATGGCCAACGTTCGGCCAAATCGTCGGTGCATTCAGAGTCCATCAGGGATGGGCGACCGAGATTCCGGCAACGGCAATCCGCGCGCCTCACGGGGACGAGCGCCAAAGCTCGTTCTCCGACCACGTTGTTGCGCAGGCGTTCTGCGATTTTCATCGCAGCGTCGCGACGCTCCGAGTGATTTCCGCACGGGGTGGTCCGGCGATGGAGGCTGAGAAGCGCAGAACAGTTGTCAAGCGCCCCGTCCCGCTCCCGCCGCGACCGTAGGGTAACCGAGCCGCCGCCTCCTTGAGCAAGCGCCAAACTATGAGCCGTGAAAAAATCGCGCAGAGTTTTCCACCGAACCCGTGCATCACTCTGTGGATAACCGGTGTACTTCGCGCCGAACCCGCATCAGCGCTTGGTTTGAACAGAGTGCCTCCAAATCGAGCGGTCGACGTTCTGGACAACAGCGTGCACTTGACAAGGCTCGAAGTACTGCGCCCAGAAAAAGCTGACGGCGCCCGAAGGCGCCGTTCTTGTTCGGGGCTACGCCCCTGGCGTCATGCCCACCACGCCTTGCGCTGTACGCCGATACGGTACTTGCCAGCGCCGAACACGGCGATGACAACAGCGGTCAGGAAGAAGAAGGCCTGCAGCTCGAGCGACCAGCCGCCCGACTTGCCGAGCGCGAAGAGGTGACTCGTGTGGGCCAGTAGTACGGCGACGACCATGTTGACGGCAATCACAATCGCCGCGGGGCGGGTGAACAGACCCAGGAGCAAAAGCGCGGGAGCGAGCACTTCACCGACGAGGACGAGGTTGGCGAACGCCGCCGGCAGTCCAGCTGCCGACAGCATGCGCTCAATTCCGGCGGTGCCGTTGAGAATCTTTGCGGCACCGTGGAAGAGCATGAGGCCGCCCAGGGTTGCGCGAAGAAGAAGTTTTCCGATGTGGTCTGAGGTCATGGGTAGTCCTTGGGACGTTTGCGGCGGGCGCCGAGATGCGTGGGCCTGGCTCGGGCGAGCAAGTCCTCCTTGTTGCATAGGCACAGGTTTTGTATGCGCGGGTCCGCCGTCCGCCTGCAGCACAGTGCACGAGCGCAACCCGGCCTGAAGCCCAGTGATGAGCAGCACGCTCGCGTATAAACCCGTGAGAGCGGTTGTGTGCAGCGCCGTGAGCGCAGGCGTGCGCACACAACTGTGATGGGGTGGGTACAGGCATCAAAGAGAAAGCGGCCTGCGGGGCTCGGGAAGGCCTCGCTGCGCCCGGTAACGCGATTTCTTAACCCCCTGTTTCCGGGCCCGTTTAATCGATGACTAACAGGCAAAGAAACAGGGGTAGGCGAGGTTCTTCGGGGTACAAGAGCCCCTCATTTCGGCCGAGGCCTCCGTAAGCTACTGATTTCATGGGTGAAATCGTCGCTAGGCGTGAGTCCCTGGGGCGTACCAGACCTTGCTCGGTTTCGGCCTTGCGGCCGGCTAGCCTCTTCGCCTCGATGTCGCCGGACTCGCTTCGCTCCTCCGACGCCATTCGGCTCGAGCCAGCACCTTCGCAGGTCTGGTACGCCCCATCGATTTATTCTCCGAGGTCCCGAAGCTCTTCCCGTTCGTACCCCGTCCCACGGCGGCTCAGGATGGACTTTTCTGCGCCCTGTAGGGGCGCGCGGATGGACGGCGGGAGGGTAGGCGGGGGGGCGGCAGGGAGAGGGGAAGCCCCTAGGCGCCGGATGTACTCACGCCTGCCTGCGCAGGTAGACCCAACTCTCGTATCGCAGGAGGGAGCGGCCTGCCTGCTATCAACGATGAGGCTGCGTCCGGCGTAGAAAGGCTTGGGTCTTCCGGGGCGGCTTAAGCCCCGGGGCGCCGGTAAGGCGCGGCCTTCACCCGCACAGGCGGAGGTTGGTCTCACGCGGGAGCGCGGCGTTTATGTAGCCCTGCGGGCGCCGGAAGGCGTCGCCTTCTTTGCTCACAGGCATACCTTGCTGACAAAGGCTGCTGGCTTTGCTGAGGGGCTACGCGGCTTGCTGAGCTGGTGGTTTACCGGCGCAGGAAGGGTGCATGGACTGCTTCTGCGCAGGTAAGGTTTGTGAGTCATTCCGGCGCAGGTAGGCTTGAACTGCTGGGGCGCCGGATGA
Organism: Variovorax sp. WDL1; assembly: GCF_001541225.1. Taxonomy (GTDB): domain Bacteria; phylum Pseudomonadota; class Gammaproteobacteria; order Burkholderiales; family Burkholderiaceae_C; genus Variovorax. Next base: position 65,867 of record NZ_LMTS01000087.1, read on the forward strand.
AGTCACGGACTGTTTGCGGCGCAGGAAGGCCTGGGGTTTACCGGCGCAGGAAGGGTGCATGGAGTCCTCCGGCGCAGGTGAGGTTTGAGAGTACTGCCGGCGCAGGAAGGGTTTGGTGTGGGGCTCGAACGTAGCCTTGCGCCGCGCAAGCGCGGCGTGAAGTCCCTGGGGCGCAGGCAGAGTCTGGGGCGCCACGCAGGCGTGGCGGTGAGGCCTTAGGGCGCAGGGGCGGAGCGTGCGGGGGACTCGAAAAGCCTGGGCATGCTCCGCAGGTCTGGTACATCCCTCGGTACTGACGGCCGAGGTCCGGAAGCTCATCGCGTCCGTACCCGTCCCACGGCGGCTCAGGATGGACCTTCCTGCTTTCTGCTCCTTGGGGCTTCGCCCTCTGTGCGTTCTGAGCACTCTGCGCATATACGTCTGCGGGCTATTGGGGCGGCGGGTCTTGGCCTGCTATGTGTGCTCCCTTTATGGAATCAAGGAGAGGTGGAGGTCTGGCTATGGTGCGCAACGTAGGTTCGGAGTAGCGGATGAGGGGGTAGGAAGGACTGGGGCTTCCGCTGGACTTAAGCGCTGCGGATGCATGTCGGCATATACAGCTCCCCCACACCGGTGAGCTTCGCTTCCACTTGCCTGCGGCGCGATGAACTCCCTCGCGGGCAGGACTGCCGGCTCCGTTTTTGAAGGCAAGGAGGGGCTGCGCGAAGGCTTGGTCATGCTCCTGGCGGGGCTGGTGCTGCTTGTGAGGAAGGGCGGGGAGGCGGTCGGTCCGACGTTGGATTTGACGCGCGGGGGGAGTTCGAGTTGCCACCGGGAACCGCGGGGCGGCAGGCCTGCGGGGTGGCGCGGGGTGGCGCGGCGTGGCGCGGCGTAGCGCGACTAGGGGAGAACAAGTTCTCTAAAGCGTAAAAGGGTGACGGTTCTTTTCGGCCCCGACCAGGGGCTTGGCTGGAACGCCTGCATGCTGGCGGGGGCACTGGGTGCTGGTAGCAAGGAGGGCCTGCCGGCGCACATACTTCATCCTGCGCAGATAGGGTTTAGGGTTTACGGATGGACCGCCATCTGTTATAATGCAAGAGCCGTAGGCCGTCTTTCAAGAAGTCTAAACAGATAGCCGCCAAGCCCACCGGGGCCTCACCTGACCACTTCTCGAGTCCGGGTACGCGGTCCCCGCGCGTGAGGGGTTTGGTCTCCTTCGCATGCCCTGGCCGACACCCGCCGGGCGCCTCGACTCCCCAGAACTTCCAGCCTCGCGGCAGCCGCATCTGGCCACCCCGACGGTGTCTTCTTCCTCCTTCGGCCCGGCTCGACTCCTGGGCCTGGGGCCTTGCGCTTTCCCGCCAGCGACCCTCGGCGTCATGGAGCCGTGAGGCATAAACACGCGCGCTAGACAGTCTTCGGGTTGGCCGCCACCTGGCCTGGCCACTCGTCCGGTGCAGCGCGCCTGGCGCTGCAAGCCCATCCTTCGAGGACCTGCTGAACCATGACCGCCAATCCGCCTTCCGCTCCCGACAACGCCTGGCCGACGGCCGACCCTGCCGACGCGGACTTCGCTGCGATGCTTGCTGAGTGCCATGCACTGGACCGGGACGAGCCGGATTTCGAGGCTCGGCGCGACGCTCTGACCGAACGCGTTTTCCGCCTGCTGCTTGCCCGAATGGCTGTGCACCGCGAGCTATTTCCCACGCTTTGGGCGCAGGGCTCGCCGCATTCCCGCCACATGGAATGCCTCATCTGCGCCAGCCCGCTGGAGTCGATGCCTGATGACAAGCTGGTCTTCTGGAGCATCTTCGACGGCCGGTTCGAGTGCACCATCGACGACCAGAAGCGGCCGCGCGCCTTCAAGACCGTGAGCATTCCCGAGGCCTACCTGGGCGTCGACGGCGTGCAGGTCATGCGCGCTGACGCTGCCACCTTCAACAGCGGCGCCGCGGCTTGAGCCTCCCGACTGGCCGGAGCTGGACGAGCGTCTGCAGGCCTCGAACTGGTTCCTTGCCACCTGTGAGGCCGGCCAGGCCCTGAGCGGCGAGCAGTCCCTCCGAGCAGCAAAACATCTTCTTCCTTGGACCCTGAGCATGACCTCGCCCACCCACATTCTCGACGACGCCACCGCCGACGCAGGCGAGGCCTCCTCGAACTCTCGCGCTGCGGCAGCCCCGGGGCTCGAGGCTCTGCGGGCATACGCCTTCGCCGGCTTCTTCCTGCCTGAAATCAAGGCGGAGCACGAGCGCCTGAACGAGCAGGCCGCGGCCGTCATCGCACGGCGAACCGTGCTGCGGGACCGGGTTTGGGAGTTGTTGAAAGCCCGGGTCGCGCTCCACCGCGAGCTGTTCCCGACCCTTTGGGCTCAGGATTTCCCGGTGACTGAGCACCTGGCGTACGAGTACTACGAGTGCCCGCCGGACGACTGGTCGAACGACGCGCTGGACCACTGGAGCGTGCGCGCCGGCCGGTTCGAGGCCACGATTGCCGACAAGGACGTGGACGCCAAGTTCAAGCTCCTGAGCATCCCGGAGGTCTACATGGGACCCGACGGCGAGCGTGCGATGCGCGACGACGCCGCGCTTGTGAATGCGCATCTGGATGCCTGACCCAACTGGTCTGCCGCAGAGTCCGCTGGTTTAAGACGGCGCTGCTACACGCCGCGCGAACTCAAAAAGGACCACGATGATTGACGCACGCACAATCGAAGAGCGAATCGCCGAGCTGGCCCACCAGGCGGGGCTGCGCTATGTCGACGCAACTATGCCAGGGGCGCGGGTGGTTCAGATGCCGGGCTTCCTCGTCCGTTTCGGCGGACTGGACGCCCCTGAGTGTGACGGCTTCAAACAGGCTCGATTCGTACGCCTGGTGGCTACGCAGTTCCGCAGGCCCTTCCGCCTGCGACGCGACCGCACCCTCGACTACCCAGCGTACGGCGCCTGCTTTGAGCCGCTGAGCGACAAGAAAATCCTGGCCGAGGTCAAGCGGTGGGCGCTCGCGACTTCCTGGAAAGACAGGCACATCCGCCGGCTCCCGCTGCCCCAGTCCGTCCGGAAAAGCTTGCTCGCAGAGCTCGAGCTGGCACTCCAGGCTTAGCCGTCCGAGCAACAACTCGGCATCTGGCCAAGCGCACCCGCGCGGCGCCGGTCAGGCGCCGAACTCCCTCCGCCCACATTCCCGAGCGCGCGGCCGGCCGCCCACCAGAGCGCCCGCCGCACCTGCAACGCCTTGCCTTCCCGCTCTCCCGTCCTTCACCTGGCCATTGGGCAGGCAGTCGGCTCTTGCGCTAGGGCCTAAAGCGTTTCTGGGCGCGCCGGCTTTCTACACCTGCTCAGGACCTCACTCAACTGGACAGGACATATGAAGCACGTCGACTACAGCAAATACCCGGTGGCCGAAGCCCGCAAGCCCCGCGCGCACTTCACCGAAAAACTCATCCGCGCGTGCAAGCGGCTGGTCGAAAGTTCGGAGCGAGTGATGTCGTTTACCCCGCTTCTCCCCTCCCTTCCGGACCACGCGTACATCCGGATTTCCCGCCTCTGGGTCGTCGGCTCGTATGCCCGTGGCGCCACGACCTGCGGTGACCTGGACCTGGTCGCCGAGTGCAAGACCCTCGACGGGATGCAACCTTTCCCCGCTGTCATCAAGAAGAACTTCTTTGGTCCCGTGCCCAGCGTCAGCCTGTATTGCGGCACGCCGCAGGACAATACGTCGGGCGTCGCGTTCGCGGATGCCGTGCTTGTTTGGGAGCAAGGCCTGGACTGGCAGGCCGCCATCAAGGCAATCCCGAAAGTCGCCAACGCCGGTCGATTCTGGCGCGAAACCGATGAGATTCCCGTGCGCTTGCAGCAAACGACCCTGGACTGGGCGATTTTGAAAGGACTGCTGGAGCTGGAGCGCGATGGCAAGCTCACCTGGAAGTTCGTCCCGCTCACGCGCGTGGAGTCGGTGTTCGACCCATCGGAGGACGAGAAGGAGGCTGCCGAGATGCTCTGCGAACAGAGCGAAGCCAAGCGTCAGCTGGCCCCGGCCGTTCTCGGTCTCGCTCGCCAGCTGCGGCGAGAAAAGGGAGTCGACGAGGCCCCCTGTCAGCGTTGCTTCGATGACCGCCACCTCTGTTTCGGCGGCGTGGAAGTTCATGTCGAGCGAGCCAATTTCGACCACCGAACGCTGGACAGCATCCGCAAAACCTGCATCGTCTTCGCACCAAAACTCAGCACCCGCGGGCCCAACGGCTTCTGGGTCATCGAGCGCGGGCCGGAGCATCCGCTGACCAAGCAGTTCGCTGAAGCGAGCGCTTGGATTCAAGAAGTTGGAGGCGGCCGGTCCGTTGAGACCCTCTTCTGCTACGACGCTTTCGAGGCGTCAGGCCCGACATTGTTCGCAACGCAAGAGGCTGGACTGACGGAGGTCGCTGGATGGATACAAGACGACCCCGAGGCAGGGTATCGGCTGAGGGAGCTTCGTGGCTCGCAGGTCTTGGAAGCAATCGCCGGCCACGACCTGGTTGAGTGCTGGGATAGCAGTGGCGCGTTTCCCCTCACCCAACGGGGTAAGGAGTACGTCCGTGCGTGCGAGGATGAGGCCTTGACCCTGGCGCAGTTCTCCGACTACGCGCACGGCAAGACGACCGAAGCAGCCTGAGCCGGCCGCGGCGCCGGCAGGGTTGGCCGTCCGCTGAGGGGCGTTCCCTTCACCCCACCCGGCGCCGACTCCCACCGCCCTTCGACCCTGTCGGCAGTTGCTGGCGGGGTTTTCTCGTGTGGGCCGTGTCACTTCCTTCCCGCTCAGGGCTGTCACAGTCTCATCTGGCCACTTCCGGCGGCGCGCCAAGGATACGTTTTAGCTGCCCGTTGCTAATGCTGAACCGGTTCCCCGAGCCGCTCTTCCGGCATCGTGCCCGGCTTCCGCCAGCAGCTTCGGGCTCCTTGCCTCGGAGGAGGCTTGCGAATGCTGCAGTAGGGCCGGCAGAATGCTCACACTGAGATTGCACGAGGAGGCTACCCGTGTCGAAAATTACTCCCCGACCTAGGGGGCCAAGCCCTTTGGCCGTCGCAGCAGCACTCAGCATGGCAAGCGGAGGCTGCTTCGCAGACATTGGCAAGCACTCTGAAAGCAGTCCGGAGGTGCAGGTGTACCGTGCTCTGCAAAAGGAGTTCTTGGAGGGGCCGCAGGGCAAGGAGCTCTTTGCCCGGTTGGGCGCGACGCTTTGCCAGCCGAAGTCTGAGCGCCGGGGTGACATCTACAGGTTGGATTCCGCGAGCAGTTTTTCAACAATCACCGGTGCCGCGGCTGACGCATACCCGTGCGCTCAGCTGATTGAGGGCACACCGGTCTGCGGGCAACTGGAGGGCCCCCCGTACTTTCAGGGCCCGGCAGATTCGGTCTGGCGCTTGCCAATGCATGGCGTGGCGTACGCGACCTACGTACGAGAACTTGCGCGGCGCGCCTCAATACCTCCAGGGGAGATTGAAGCTGAGCTAGCAGACATCGAAGAAGGCACGCTGGCGAGCATCCAAAGAACGTTGTCGCCCTCGGCCGCCGGCCCTGATTCCATGCGCACTCGCCTCGTGAACAATCCAGCGACCAAGGAGTTGAGCCTCATGGTCAAGTGGAACGCCTATGTCCTGGCGTTGCCAGATGCGCAGCGGGCAACGACCCCCGTCCTGTTGTCGGCTCGCCCTGTATGGGGCCAGTGTTACAACTCGCCCGGGACGGAGTACTTGGTGCGGTCGGTGCCGCCCGGTGCGATGATTCGCATCATCCAGGACTTCGACTGGAGGCTGTGTGGTGCGTTGAAGCAGGACCCCTGGGGCGATAAATGTGTGGGATGGACGGTGGTCGTCGCCAAGCGCGTCCTCATCGGAACATATCGGTACGAAGCACAGTGGCAGGACGGCAAGCGTTCGCGGCAAGTCTTGAACGTGGATGGGCGAACCGGAGACACACTGGACTTGCCTTGAGGCGTCTGGCTCCGGACGCAGGGACTCGAGTAAAGCCCCTTGCGAACTGCATCGTGCGCATACCGGCACCGGCCAGACGCCCGAGGCCTGGCCGCACCTGCCTTTGAGCACTCCGCAACCTCTCCCTGGCCAATTCGCGATGTGTTCGGTCGAGATGCGCTTCAAGTGGCCGCGCATCCCCGCCACTTTCCAGGAGCGGCGCGACAACCTGGCCGTGGCTCATCGTCCAGGCACTTACCTCCGGCGCCCCTAGCAGAACGCCCTCCACCCGGAGCTGGGCACCTCGACCCGGCAACACGAGCTGGAGCGCCGTCCTGATTACTCCGGAAAAGAGCGACATGTTGACCTGTTGTTCAGCAAAAACACGACACAGATGGCTTAACCCGGCTCCGAGAACCAAAAAACACGACACGTCGCTTGGCGCTAATGGCCGAAAAACACGACAATAGAAACTAATTGCACACCAAAAACACGACATTTCGCGCAACAAGGCTCGCTTGACCATGAAAAAAACGACAACGGTACTGGACGACACCCTCGTTCTGTACGCGGAGCTCTCGTCAGCGCAGGTGCGAACTGCTCAACGGCGACTCGCGGCGGGGGACCTGAAGCTTGTGGCCAAGGGCTTCGCAACCTCCTTGCCCGAGGGTGACTGGGAAGCCCTGGTCGCACGTCACCGAACCCGTGTGCTGGCCGCGTTCTTCCCCGGCACCGTCGTGAGCTTTCGAACCGCGTTCGACGGCGGTAGCCCGAGCAAGGGCACCGTCTTCCTGGTGGGCACGTACCGCCGCACCGTAGAGCTGCCCGGCCTTACGGTAGAGGTCTGGAAGGGACCGCCGCCGCAGGCTGGCGATGGCCAGATGATGGGGCGACCGATTTACTTCGCGTCGGAGCCTCGGATGTTGCTTGAGAACCTGTCACCAAGTCGAGGGGAGAGCCGCAGGAGCGTTGGCGCCGAAGCCGTGGAGAGGCGGCTGCTGGACATCTGCCACTCTCGTGGCGAAGAAGCCCTGAGCCAGTTGCGAGAGCGCGCGCGTGAGCTCGTGCCCGAACTGGGCCTCGAGGACGAGTTTTCCCAACTCGACGGCTTGGTGGGCAGCATCCTGAACTCTCGCCCGAGCGTTCTGACCACTCGAGAGGGAAAGGCTCTGACCGCGGCCATCCCTTACGACAGTGCGCGCTTGGAGCTATTCGAGAACTTCGCCCAACGCTTGCGCGCCGTCCCATTGCCCATCCCTGCCTCGTCGCTGACCACGGACCGTGCTCGGCGAAACTTCGCTTTTCTGGAGTCCTACTTCTCCAACTTCATCGAAGGAACGGAGTTTGCCGTCGAGGAAGCGCGCGGCTTCGTGCTGGAGGGCGTTCCGGTGGTGGCGCGACCCAAGGACTCGCACGACATCATCGGCGTGTTCGAGCAGGCGCTCAGCCCCACTTGGTCCACGCTTACGTTGCCCGCGGGCGAGCCGGTGCTCGAGCAGCTGCGCGCACGTCACAAAAAGCAGATGGAGAACCGGCCTGAGGTGGGCCCAGGGGAGTTCAAGCTGGTTGCCAATCGAGCAGGCAACACAGAGTTTGTGCTGCCGCCACTGGTGAGAGGAACCTTGGTTGAAGGGAGCAAGCTGCTATTGAGCGTCCCTGAGGGAACAGCTCGTGCGCTTTTGGCAATGTTCCTTGTAGCCGAAGTGCATCCCTTCAATGACGGCAATGGACGCCTGGCTCGCTTGGTCATGAACGCAGAACTGTCCGCCGTCGACGGTTGCCGCATCATCGTGCCGACGCTGTATCGCGAGGAGTACCTGGACTGCTTGCGCGTGCTGACCCGCGAAGGCGACCCAGCCCCATTCATCAAAGTCATGTGCCACATCCATGACTGGACATCCCGCTTCAGCTATGACGACATTGACCAGGTCATTTCGGACATGCGGCGCTGCAACGCCTTCGAGCGTTCGCGGAACCAATTTGAGCTCCTGATGCCCTAGAAACTCGGCATCGGCACCACGGCCTCTGCCAAGGCCAGAGGCAATATTCGAGAGCGCAAGTCGCGCCGTGGCTTAGTCGGCCCCAAGGAAAAGCTCCGCCGGGTGACGGCGGAGCTGGAATAAGCACAGGGCGGGCGGCGCTTAGGTCGCGCTGCTTGCAATCACGAGGTCGCGCTCGGCACGTGCGGCGTCATCTCGGGTCCGGAAGGTGTAGTCGCCTTCCTCGTCGAGTTCACCACGCCGGTCGTCGCAGACAATGCGCCACTTCTTGTCCGGGTAGTTGTTGCTGACGCAGCCACAGGCACCGGTGGGGTAGTGCAGGTTGGTGACGTACCAGCCTCCGTTGCGCCAGGGCAGGTATTGCGGCTCCCACGCGAAGACACCAATGGCGAAGCGGTCGGGGCTGCCTTCGATGGCGGCGCTCTTAACCAGAACCACGGGCTCACCGGCGAAGCGCTCGGCGGCCTCGTTGACGGTGCCTCTGAAGTCCTCGCGGTGGGTGTAGTCGGCGGGCACGACCTGCGGGGCGGTGCCAAATTCGTGAACGACCGCGGGAAGCTTGGCGGATTTCGCGTTGCGCGGGGTAGTTTGGGTCACAGGTTTCCTTTGAGTGATTTGGTGGCAGCACAGCTGCGCGAGTTTCTAAGTCGTATAGCTCCGCCAGGCCAAGCCAGAGGATGCGCGGGCCCCGTAAAACATGTTCGCGGTGGCGCGCCAAGCTACTACGCAAGACACAACGCCCAACTGAGACGGTGGTCATCGAGCGTGGAACCGTTCCTGCCATGAGACTGGCCAAGCATCCTCAAGAGTCTATAGGCTCTGCTCGCAAATAGAAGCCTAAACAGTTTAGGTTGTCCGGCGGGCCTCAACTCTGCTAAAATGGACACACCCAGAACGCTTTTAGAACCATTCGGAGTCACGCAATTTAAAGCAGGTGCTCGATGCAACGAGCACTGTCACCGCGGCAGCTTGCGGTTCAACAGAAAACCTGTCGTACGCTCTTCCCATGCAACTTCACTCATCCACTGAAACGTTGGCGCCGGCGGCACAAGCAGTCGCTGCCTCGCCGCCCGACACCCAGGCCCCAGACGTAGGCGGCGCGGCGCGCGCGGGCGTCACCCCGACCGTTGTGCGCCCCGCACTCAAGAAGCCGTACCTGCCACCCTTCGACGTCCTGATGAAGATGGACCTCGACATGCACCAACGCCGGGGCGGTGGCTCTGGCCGCAACAACCTGCTGCGCGACCTCGGCAAACGGGCCCGGTACATCCAGAGCATGCACCAGGAAGCGTTCCTTCCCACCTGGCGAGAGCATCAGACCCGAAGCTACAAGCGCAACTTCCCGTCTGTTTTCGGCCTGGACTACTTGGCGGAGTGGTGGCTCGACGGGGACCTTTGGGTTGGCCAGTACGCGCGCCCCGAACTCCAGAACGCCGCGGCGAAGCAGTTTTTCCTCGCCCTTCCGCTGGCCTACCTGAACGAAGGTGGCGAGGAGCTGATGGCACGCGACGTCGAGGCCCGTGACTTCAGCCATGTCGCCACCGTCATCGCCTGCCTGGAGAAGCTCAAGCGTCCGCTGCGGTCCATGCGCATTCCGGCCGACTTCGCATTCCCGCCGGGGTACGTCAAAGCGCTCGAGAAGCGAAAGGCGCTTGCCTCGGCAAGAGAACCCGTGGCCATTGCGGCTCCTGCCCGTGCCAAGACGCTCTCATCGGCTCTGGCGGCAGCTCTCGCCCTGAACAACAAAGACAAACCCTGCGGCATCCCTGCTGCGCCACCTGGAAAAACATGACCAACGAATCCGCACCTGAGGCCATCGAATCCTCGCCCGTCCTCTCTCCGGCAGAGGCGGAAGCGCTCGCCCAGGACATCGTCGCCCTGGCCGACTACACCCGCGGCTATTTCAGCCGCATCCCCGGCCCGGGTGAATTCCTGGTGACCGGCTTCCAGCAAGGCCGCCGCGATGCCTTGAGCCGCATAGGCTTTTGCGTCCAGGTACGCAAGGGCGTGGGTCAGTTCAGCAGTGACATCGTTTTCATGCGTCACGCCGCCGGCAAGCTGAGCACCCACGAGAACCAGAGCTTCATCCCGATGAGCCCGTACCAGCTGAAGCTGGCGCGAAAGCTCTTCGCGGGAATTCCGGAGTCGAACCTTCCCGAGGACGAAGACATGACCCACGGATACCGCTGCCAAGCCGGCATCCACGAAGTGGGCCACATCATCGAGAACTCGGCCTCCCGTGCTGCGCCCACCGCCGGCGTAGTGCTGCTCAACGTGACCGAGGCCAACGGCAGCGTCAGCTCCACCGCGTTCATCTGAGCCTCGCGCTCACGCTCCCTATTTCTGAATCGTTCGTTGCCTGGCGCGCGCCGGCGACGCTTCAGGCTCCGCCCGCTGTTGGGCAACACACCGGAAAACTCGTCCTCATGTCCAAGACCGATACGCTCCTTCGCGCCGAGAACCTGCGTCTGCGCGGCGCCCTTCAGCAAATTGCTGCCATCGAGAACGAGATGGTCGGAGGAGACTGGGATGAAATCGACCACGCGCGCACTGTGGCGCTCGACGCGCTGAACACGCCTCCCGTCACGTTCGACCAGGTGCCCACGAAGTTCATCGACCGGTTCCAGGAGGTCCTGACGCTGCTGGCCGGCGGCAAGGCCCCCTCGCTCGAGCACTGCGACATGTGGCTGCGCAACATCCAGGCCGGCGCCGTCGACCCCCTGCAGGAGTGGGCTGCCAACAATGTCGTGCTTCCCTGGGCCCAGGGCATCGGCGCCATCGACGCGGCCCGCACGCTCGCGGAGCAGCCGGAGGAGGGTGTGGAGCACGAGTCTTTCGAAGAAGCCTATCCCTCAGAGGTCGAGGTCACCGAGTTGGATGCTGAAGCGCAGGCTGCGGAAACCGACGACGAGTGGCTGGCGCGCATGCACGTTGCCATCAAGCAGTTCCACACCCACGACTTCGGCTCCGGCCCGCAGCTGCACGCTGACTGCATCTCCGATGCGCTGCGCAAAGGCCTGGCGCGAAGTGCGGAACGCGCCAGCAATGCCGAAGGGGCAGACGGCGCGGCCGGTGCAGATTCGCTGGAGCAGAACGTTCGCTACCTCCTCGAGAGGTGCCCGTTCACGGTGCGTGACCTCTCTGGCGAGCTCACGGGTGTTCGGGGTATCGAGTCCCTCACCGGCTCCCTGGCCATCACCTTCCTGGCCATGCAATCGCGCCTGACCGGCGCCGCGCAGCAGCAAGCGGCGACCACGGGACGTGGTCTGAGCGTCGACCTTCCCGAACGTGTCGCGGACGTTGTCGCCCAGACAGCTGGCATCTCCGGTGTCTTCACGCCGCAGTTCTACCGGTTCGCGCAGGACTTGAAGGACGAGGTCCTGGCACGGGTTCCGAGCTCGGCGTTGGCCACGGGCGGACAGTCGCAGGCGGCCCAAACCCTGCACGAATTCAAGAATTTCCACCGCAACCTCTGCATGCGCTTCGACTACGTTCACGACGAGCGGGATTGGAAGCGCGACCAGGCCTCCCTCGAAGAGCACATCGCGGCGCGGTTCACTCGTAGCCCGGCGTGAGTGCGGCGCAACCACCTGGCCCATGGGGCGCGCATCCGGTGAGCAAGTCATGGTGTGTCTGGCGCGAGTGGCCCTGTGGCAGGGTTGAGTACCTGCTCCGAGCCGACGGGCAGATGCGCCGGTTTCGTTCCGAAGAAGGTGCATGCGCCACCATTGCCAAATCATCAGTTGCTATCAACGGCGCCTCAGGCGCGGCACCCAAGGATTAAATACATGGCCAACCACATCGAGAACCTTCTCGAGATACTGGACGAAATAAAGGAGCATGGGCTCTCCTGGGACGACCGGTACGACGCCGTCATGGACAAGGCGCGTCAGGCGAGCAAAGGGGCGGGAGGCCGGGGGCCTGCCAGCAAGCTGGAGGCCGAAGAGACCGCGGTGGTTCCGGAGGACGTGGTTCGGCACATCTTCACCCTGGCCGAGCGCTGGGCCGACGCTCGCGTCGATGCCATCCGCAAGCGGGCCTGGGGCCCCGAGGTGCGCAAGGCGCAGGATGCCTTGTGGGAGTTCTGCAGAGGCCTGGGCAAACAAGCCTCCGCTGCAGCGCCGGCGCCCGGCTCCGACCCGGTGCCTGGCGGCCAAGTCATGATGTCGATGCAGCCTGAGCTCGAGCTGGGCTGGGTCCGCTACGAAAAGGCGCGCAAGCTCAATCCCCAGCAGTGGGCGGACCTTCATGCCCGCAACCTGGCGGGCGAGAACTTTGACGACATGGTTGACGCCCTGCCCGTGCCCTCGACCCCGCGACCTGAAGGCTGAGGCCTTGTTCCCTGCGTGCCGGCCGAAGTGCTCGCGCGCCCTCGAAGACCGAAAAACCAATGCTCAGACGACCTGGTACCGCTGACGCAAGCCTTCGGCACCGTGAACTCCTCGGCTTCCCTTGGTGAGCTGGACCGCAAGCCCAACGAGGTATCCCATGGGTGCGTCTCGTTGCGCCATACGTGCCGTATCGCAGCCCGCCCCCTCGAACACTCTGCAACCGTGACCCTGATGCGACGACCCGGACGATGGAGAACCTGTGGCCTGAATGCGTCCGCGCCGCGAAGAAGCCGTTTCCGACGCTTGAATATCTCTGAACCCCATCATGCCTGACAGCAAATTCATCGTGAGCTTCGTGCTGCTGGCCTTCGTGGTCCTGGCGCAAAACGCTGCAACCCTTGCGGGGGCCACCCTCATTGGCGAACTCGGGCCACAGACCGCAGCCGCTGCAAAGACCCTCAACCTGGTCCTCTCCATCGCTTGCATCGGGGCCGCCACGCAATTCTTCTTTCCTCACTGGTGGGGCGAAGGAAACGAGGAATTTCGCCGTGAGCTCGAGGAGCGCGAGCGCAACCGTCGGGATTGACGACGAGCCCCGCAATCAGTGGGCGGACAGCGCACGATGCGGACAAATGAAAGGCGCTACCTGGCCGACGTCCCTGCCAGCGCGGGTAGACGCAGCCGAGGACGCCGACAAGGAAGTGACGCGCGAGCCCTCAAGGCCGGCGGCCCCCGGCCGGGACAGGCGCGAACCCGGCTTCCAGGACGCGGAAGTCAGGTGCTTGGTGACGCAGGGAGGGCTCGGCTGCACAATGCGACCACCACAGGCAAAGCAGGAGGGCGCCATGCCGAAAGCCACAGTCCTCAGAACGCGTTTTCGCTGCCTGGCCGCCTCTATGCTTTTGGGAGCCGCCGGCTCCGGCTGTCTGGCAGACATCGGCAAGCACCCAGAGGCGAGCCTTGAAGTACAGGTCTACCGGGCGCTGGAGAAGGAGTTCCTGCAAAGTGCGTCAGGCAAAACGCTGCTTGAAGAACTTGCAAAGACCCGGTGTGCCCGCTCACCGGTAAGCGCCTATAACTATGCGCCAACCGAATCGGACACACGCGTGCGAGAGATGGACGCTGCTGCGGGCAAGGCTTTGCCTTGCAACCAGCATCTGTATGGCGTGTGCGGCTATGCGAACATCACGGGGCCCAGGCCTTTTAGCTCCACCTGGGCTAGCACGATGAAGGGCGTGGCTTTCCGCTTGTACATGGTTGAGCTCGTCCGGATGACGGGCATGCAAGTTCCGGAGCTTGAGAGGGCATTGCAGGCCTTGGCAGAAAGGGACGTTCAGGACATCGCCGCGAGGTTGAGCGGCACTGAGGCCGACCCAAAGGCTGCGGCGTTCAAGGGTCTCTACCGCGAAGGTGATTACGGTGAGCTTGAGGCTTCGCTTGCGAAGAAATGGAACGGGCTGGTTCTGGCGCTCCCGGAGAGCCGTCGCCACGAGGTTCCGCTCCTGCTGTTTGGCGGCGGCATGTGCCACTTTCTGCTCGGCGACCCATTTGAGGTCAGGACAGAGCCGTCCGGGGCAACGGTGAGCTTGATTCTCGATTTCGACTGGCTGTTATGCCAGGCACTCGGGCGCGACCCGTGGAATCAATCCGACTGCCCCGGCTGGTTCGTGCTTGCATCTCCGGGGCATCGACTGCTGGGAACCTACCGCTACGAAGCCAAATGGCCGGGACGACCCGTGTCGCGGAACACAATTCGAACCGAAGGCGCGGTGGGGAAAGTCCTTGTACTGCGATGACGCACCGCACCGAGGAGAGTTGGTTCACGGTTTGGGGCACCTCACGGGTAGCGCTCTAGCGCCGGTCGCCCGTCTATGGACACAGCGGCGTGACCTGACACTCCGCGTCGGACTGCGCAGTGCGAAGCGTCAGCTGGTGGCAGCTGGCGTCGTTTGAGGCCTGCGTGGTCGGCGCGCAGCCGACGGCTCAAGACCCAGGTCCTGCAGCTTCCGGCCGAGTACGTCATCCTTTGCAACCAGGTCAAGGTCCTTCTCCAGGCGTAGCACACGCAACGCTCGAAGATAGGTTCCCAGGGCGATGTTCGGTTCGCCTTTCTCCAGCCGATGTAGTGTGTCGCGCGAAACTCCCACGCGCTCTGCCATTTGGACGGCCGAAATCTTGCGGCGTAGGCGCGCCATGCGCAGACGGTCGCCAAGCGCCTCCATCTGGCGAGCTACAGAGGGAAACGGTCGTTGGAAGGTTCTGCTCATGGTGTCCGATACTTCAGGCTCAAAGCTGTAATCTGACGATAGTATCGGACGTCGACCGGCTTAGAGCAGGGCTTTCCCGCTAAATTGCCTCCCTAGACGGAGGCAATGCGTGTCTTCATCTACCTCAATCTCCACCGGCGGTGCCTCTCCGTGCGCAGCGAGGACCGTGAGACCCGTGGCCGCGTCATCGCCCACGTCGACGCTGTCGAGCTGGAGAACGCGTCTTTCGTGGTCTCGCAGGCCGGCCGGCAGCGCGCCCTGCGAGAGAAGCGCAAGAACGTCCACGCGGGCATCCGCGGTGAGCTGGTGGGCTGGCTGGAGTCAGGCGCGAGCATTGCTGACAAGCGGCCCTGGCAGCAAAAGGTACGCAGGATGCGCGGGGTCGGCGTGACCTACGACCCGTACCGCTACAGCACCTTCGTGGACCGAGCCACGCGAGAACCTGTTTTCAAGAGCGCGCGTGTGGTGGCACTGGGGAGCTCGGTCGTTGCCCGCAAGACACGCGTGCCGACCTGACTGGGCTCACGGCGGGCGAAGCGATAGTGCGAGGCTACTTCCCGCTTGCGCCCTCGTATTGTGGTGCGCAACCATCGAAAGAACATGTTCTTCGGAGTCGCCGCTTGTGACACTGCTCGACGACTGGTAACGTATAGCGGTTTGCGGTATCTAAGCAAGCGGCCTCTACCTCTCATGCCCCGCCCGCTCCGAAAGACCTCGGCCACGTCGCTGAAGCTCACCCCCGAGGTTCGCGACCTCTGGGAGCAATGTGCGGCGGCGGAGAGCCGCAGTTTGACCAACATGTTTGAGGTCCTGGTGCGCGAGCATGCCAAGAGGTTGCATCTTGCACCCGCGCCGGCTCCCCCAGCGTCCGCCAAGAAAACCAAGCCGTCCAAGAACTAACAGGGAACCAGCTCATGGCCCAGAATTTTTCCGAACTCGCGAACTTCCTCTGGTCGGTCGCCGACCTCCTGCGCGGCGACTACAAGCAGGCGGACTATGGCAAGGTCATCCTCCCGTTCACCCTGTTGCGCCGCCTGGACTGCGTGTTGGAGAGCACGAAGGAGGATGTGCTCGCCGAGTCCAAGAAGCGCAAGGATACTGGCATCAACCTCGACCCCTTTCTCAAGCGCAAGAGCAAGCAGGCCTTCTACAACGTCAGCCCGTTTACCTTGCCGGGCCTGCTCGCTGACCAGAAGCACATTCGCCAGAACCTGGTGGCCTACCTGGGCGACTTCTCGGAAGACGCGCGCGACGTGTTCGAGCGCTTCAAGTTCACCGAGCGAGTGGCGGAGCTAGAGGAGAAGAACCTCCTGTTCCAACTGGTGCAGAAGTTCGCCAACGTCGACCTCCATCCGGACGTGGTGCCTAACGAGACCATGGGCCTCGTCTTCGAGGAGCTGATTCGGAAGTTCGCGGAAGCCTCGAACGAGACGGCCGGCGAGCACTTCACACCCCGAGAAGTCATCCACCTCATCGTGCAATGCCTCTTCGCGGGTGATGACGAAGCGCTGGCCAAGCCGGGGGTGGTGCGTTCGATGTACGACCCTACTGCTGGCACCGGCGGCATCCTGTCGGTGGGCGAGGCCGTCGCGCGCTCAATCAACAACTCTGCCGTCATCCGCCTGTTTGGCCAGGAGCTGAACGACGAGTCGTACGCCATCTGCAAGGCGGACATGCTCATCAAGGGCCAGGACCCGAAGAACATCGTCCGCGGCAACACGCTGTCGGCCGATGGCTTCGCTGGCGACAAGTTCGACTACGGGGCTGCGAACCCGCCATTCGGGGTGGACTGGAAGAAGGTCCAGGACGTCGTGAAGGCCGAGCACGAGAAAAAGGGATATGCCGGCCGTTTCGGGCCTGGCCTGCCGCGCGTCTCGGACGGCTCGTTGCTCTTCCTCATGCACCTGATTTCGAAGATGCGCCCTGCTGCCGACGGCGGCGGTCGCATCGGCATCGTCCTGAACGGCTCACCGCTGTTCACGGGCGATGCCGGGTCTGGCGAATCAGAAATTCGCCGGTGGATTCTCGAAAACGACCTCTTGGAGGCAATCATCGCGCTGCCTAACGACCTGTTCTACAACACCGGCATCGCGACCTACATCTGGCTGCTGTCAAACCACAAAGGCGCTGAGCGCAGGGGCAAGGTACAGCTCATCGATGCGACGCGCATGTACAAGAGGATGAAGAGCCTTGGCAACAAGCGCGTGTTCATCACCGACGAACAGGTCGAGGAAATCGTGAAGGTCTACGCGGGCGCTGTCGACCAGGCCACCTTCGCGGGTGAGTTCGCCGAGACGGGCAAGAACGGCAACGGGAGGGGTCAGGCCGAGCCGGCGCGCATTGTGTCGAAGGTCTTTGAAAACAAGTTTTTTGGATACCGCAAGGTCACCGTTGACCGACCGCCGCAGGAGGGCAAGGCGCCGCCCAAACTCAAGAAGGGGCAGAAGCCGTACGACCCAGACCTGCGCGACACCGAGAACGTGCCGCTCTCCGAAGACGTCAAGGCATACATGGTGCGCGAGGTACTGCCGCACGTGCCCGACGCGTATGTTAACGAGGACGTCTGCGACGAAAAGGACGGCCAGGTCGGCAAGGTCGGCTATGAAATCAACTTCAACCGCTACTTTTACGTGTACAAGCCGCCGCGCAAGCCGGCCGTCATCGCCAAGGAAATTGGCGAGATGGAGAAGCGGTTCATGGAGCTGATGAAGGGAGTGCTCGCTTGAGTACCCTGACGCCCTTCGTTACGAAGCATCCAACCAAGCCGCTGAAGTTCCTTGCCGGCCTGAGAGGGACCAAGGTTGACAGCGTGCCCGCCGAGGGCGTTTATGTCGGCCTAGAACAAATCGAATCTTGGACGGGCCGCTTATCCGGCATTGAGCTACAACAGCAGCCGGAAGGCAGTGCGAACGTATTCGAGCCAGGCGACGTGCTCTTCGGAAAGCTTCGCCCCTATTTGGCCAAAGGGTGGGTGGCCGAAAGTCACGGATTCAGCACGACGGAGTGTCTGGTCCTGCGAACTGAGGGTGTAGACGCACGTTTTCTTAGGTATTGTCTTCTGTCCACGGAAAATATTTCCGCCATCGATGGTTCAACCTACGGGTCAAAGATGCCGCGAGCTGACTGGAGCTTCATCGGAAGCGTCAACTTTCCAGCACCCGCTCGCTCCGACCAAGTGCGCATCGCCAACTTCCTTGACGAAAAGACCGCGCGAATTGATGCGTTGATTGCAGAGAAAGAACAACTCCTGGTGTCACTTGACGATGCACTTGAGGCCTATGCGTTCGACTTCGCGAGCGAGGGACTTCAGCGCAAAGGAACTTCCAGTGGACGCAAGGAAGGCTGGCTCGCCCGCGTGCCAGCCCATTGGTCGACTCCGAAGCTGGGCTATTTCGCAGATGTTGGAAACGGCTGCACGCCGAAGAGAGAGGTGCAGAAGTACTGGTTGGACGGAACCATGCCTTGGGTCACCAGCACCGCCATCAACGACAGAGTCATCAAGGAGACGGCAGAGTGCGTGACCGACTGCGCCCTGTCCGAAACCGGACTCCGTGTGGTGCGGCCAGGAAGCGCCATAGTTGGCCTTATCGGCCAAGGACCAACGCGGGGCATGACCGCTCGGCTGGCGATTCCGGCCACGGTGAGCCAGAACGTCGCATATGTGACCTCAAGGAGTCCCGAGGTTTCAGACGACTACCTGGTTGTCGTACTAACAGGGCTGTACACCGCACTGCGCTACCTTAGTGACGGGAGCGGCGGTGCTCAAGGGGCGATGAACTGCGACACCCTGAGAGCCTTCCGAGTACCGATTGCGCCGCGAAGCGAACAAGACGCAATCGTGCAAGCGTTCATCGCAAAAAAGCACGCGATTGAAGGCTTGCAGGAACATGCCAGAGCGCATATCCAGCGCTTAAGCGAGTACCGCTCTTCGCTGATTTCCGCGGCGGTGACCGGCCTCCTGCAGGTCGGCACTGTGCTCAAGGGGGCTATCTGATTCCCAAGCCGCTGCTGGACGTGAAGAGGCGGACCTTCTTGCCTTCGTTGAGCAGGAGGCCGGGGAGGGTCCTCAAATCACCGCTACTCTAGAGAACGACATCGCTGGAGAGGAACGTGCACCACATCTTGAACATCATGAACTATTTTGCTTCGCTGCGACCGGGTCGGCGCGACGACCCGCTGACTGCGGAGTGGAAGGGAAAACAGCTACGAGCATGGGCAAACCTCTTGATTCTGCTCATCGGATTGGGGCTGAGCGCAGCTATGGCGAGCTTCCTTGACACGATGGATGGCAACCCCGGTCTGAGTACGATGTCCGAGCGGTGGCGCCCCGCAGTCTCGTGCATGGTCGCCGGAGGACTGGGACTCGTGCTCCTCTTCACCGTATGCTCCTGGGCGGTCGGTCGCTCGCTTCTTGAAGAAGCAGGGGATTGAGTGATGCCGACCACGTCCAACATTCACACCGAACGCGTTTTCGAGAACGAGCTCTGCACGCAGCTCGAGGCTCACGGCTGGTCGGTCAAAACCCATCCCAAGCAGGCCTCCAGCTACTCGAAGGAGTACGCAATCCTGGCCGAGGACCTGCTGGCTTTCGTGCAGGATACGCAGCCCACCGAGTGGGCCAAGTTCAAGAAGTGGCACAACGGTCAGTCCGACGCTGTCTTCGTCAAGCGGGTTGCCAAGCAACTGGACACCCACGGCACGCTGCATCTCCTGCGCCATGGCTTCAAGGACGTCGACGCCAAGTTCTTCCTCTGCCAGTTCAAGCCAGCCCACAAGAAGAACCCCAAGCTGCTGGACCTGTACCAGAAGAACCGGCTGACGGTGGTCCGCCAGCTGCACTACAGCCTGCACAATGAGAACAGCATCGACCTGACGCTGTTCGTCAACGGCCTGCCGGTCGCCACCGGTGAAATCAAGACCGACCTGACCCAGAACGTCAAGGACGCCATCAGTCAGTACAAGAAGGACCGGTTGCCGAAGGACCCGAAGTCCAAGGAGCTGGAGCCTCTTCTCCAGTTCAAAACCCGCGCGCTGGTTCACTTCGCCATCTCCAGCGACCTGGTCTTCATGACCACGAAGCTTGCGGGCGACGATACCCAGTTCCTGCCCTTCAACATAGGCAGGCCGGATGGCGTCGATATGCTGAGCGCAGGCGCCGGAAATCCGCCCGCGCCGCCCGGGAAGGGTTACCCTACTTACTACCTGTGGGAGTACGTCTGGCGACCAGATGTCTGGCTCGAGGTGCTGGGCGAGTTCATGCACCTGGAAGCGAAGGAGGTCGAGGGTTCTGACGGCAAGAAGGCCACCAAGGAATCCCTCATTTTCCCGCGGTATCACCAGCTCGTGGCCGTGCAGGAACTGATTCGCGCGGCGGCCGAGGAAAGCCCGGGCAAGGACTATCTGGTCCAGCACTCCGCCGGCTCGGGCAAGTCGAATTCCATCGCCTGGGTAGCGCACCGCCTTTCCAACCTGCATGACGCGGCCGACAAGAAGACGTTCGACACAGTCGTCGTGGTAACGGACCGCCGCGTGCTGGACAAGCAGTTGCAGGACACCATCAGCCAATTCGAGCACAGGGCCGGCGTGGTGCAGGTCATCTCCGAGAACAGCGCGCAGCTGGCCATGGCCCTGAACGTGGGCGCGCCGATTGTCGTAACGACTCTGCAGAAGTTCGGCTTCATCCTGGACCAGGTCGGAGCGTTGGGGCAACGCAAGTTCGCCCTCATCGTCGACGAGGCACATTCCAGCCAGACGGGCACCGCGGCGCGCAAGCTGCGGGAGGCCCTCACCAAGGGCAAATCGAAACAGAAGGCGGTCGAAGTCATCGACGGGGTGGAAGTCCAGGTCGAGGCTGACGTCGACATCGACCCGGAAGACCTAACGTCCGAAGACATGGTCGCCCTGGCAATCGAGGGACGCAAGCGCCCCGAGAACGTCAGCTACTTCGCCTTTACGGCCACCCCAAAGTCCAAGACCTTGGAGCTGTTCGGCCGAAAAGGGCCCGAGGGCACACCGGTGCCATTCCACGTCTACTCGATGCGCCAAGCCATAGAGGAAGGCTTCATCCTGGACGTGCTGAGGCACTACACCAGCTACAGCACCTTCTATAAGCTGGGCGCGGTAGCCAATGAAAAACTTGTGCCGCAGAAGAAGGCCAAGATGGCGCTGGCTCAATACGCCAAGCTGCACCCGCACAACATTTCGCAGAAGGTCGTGGTCATCGTGGAGCACTTCCGCGAGCACGTGGCGGCCAAGATTGGCGGCAAGGCGAAGGCAATGCTGGTGACCGACAGCCGGAAGGCTGCGGTCCGCTACAAGCTGGCCATCGACCGGTACATCAAGGACCAGAAGTACACCGACCTGCGTACGCTGGTAGCATTTTCGGGCGCCGTGCTGGACCCGGACTCGGGGGCCGACGAGTTCACCGAGTCGAACATGAACGACGTCAAGGGACAGGAGCCCTCGGAGGCGTTCAAGCAGGATGAGTACCGCATCCTGCTGGTGGCCAACAAGTACCAGGTCGGCTTTGACCAGCCGCTGCTGCACACGATGTACGTCGACAAGCGCCTGTCGGGAGTGCTGGCCGTCCAGACTCTGTCGCGCCTGAACCGCATGTACCCCGGCAAGGAGGACACGTTTGTCTTAGACTTCGTGAACCGGCCCGACGAAATCCTCGCGAGTTTCCAGCCCTACTACCGCACCGCGCAGCTCGAGGACGTCACCGACCCGAACGTCGTGCACGAGCTGTTCACAAAGCTTGACAAGGCCGGCGTGTACTACTGGACCGAGGTCGAGCAGTTCGCTGCGGCCTTCTTTGACCCCAAGGTCAAGAGCCAAGGCGCCCTGCATGCCGTTCTCAAGCCCGCATTTGACCGCTATGAAGGGCTGGAGGACGAGCCACAGGAGCTGTTTCGGAAGGACCTGGGCTCGTTCCTGCGCCTTTACGAGTTTCTGTCGCAAATCATCCCCTACGACGACCCCGAGCTGGAGAAGCTTTTCGTTTTCGGAAAGAACCTGATGCCGCGCCTGGCCGCCCACGGCAAGGACAAGCACAAGCTGGAGCTTGACGCCGACGTGAAGCTGACGCACTACCGCTTGCAGAAAGTGGGCGAGCAGCAGCTGGACCTGGAAAAGGCCGAGGTCGTGAAGCTTCCTGGCATCGGCGAAGCCGGCACGGGCTCGGCGCCCGAGGACGAGAAGAAGGCGCTGCGCGAGATTGTGGCCAAGATGAATGACCTGTTCTCCGGGCACATCACCGAGTCGGACTTCATCGGCGCGGTCACCACCTGGCAAGGTCACCTGGCCAAGAACGAGAAGCTCGCTGCCCAGGCCCGCAACAACAGCGAGGAGCAGTTCGCGATGGGTGACTTCAAGGATGCCTTCACGGACGTCGTCATCGAGGCCCAGGACGCTCACAACCAGATTGCAGAGCAGTTGCTGAAGGACGAGCGCATCTTCGGCATGATGCAGAAGATGGTGGCCAAGATGGTTTGGCAGGGGTTCCAGCAGGGGCCAGCCGCCCGCACCTAGTGCCGACGCACATGCCTGAAGCCGACCTGCGGGCCGGCTCGAAACCTCCGCGCGCGGGCCGATACTGAAGCGCGCCGGACGGACGGCAGGCAACAGTTGCCGCGGGAGGTTTACCGACATGGCGAGACCGAGGCTGGCAAGCTGCAGTCGAGTTCGCAGGTTCCAAGGAGAACGGTCATCTCCTGCGCGGAAGCTGCCGCAGGGCGCCCGCGGTCAACGGAGGTCCCCCAGTCCGCCCAAAGAAAGACCGCACAGCGTGAGCTGTGCGGCCTTGAACAAGGTCTTGCGGCGAACCGCATAGTCCTGGAGGGTTGCTTGTGGGTCAAGCAATCAGGCAGCTGCTTTTATCGCGCGGCGGGCGCCGGTTACGACTTGGTCAATGCCAGGGTTGAAGAACACCGGTTGCGGCATTCGCTTCATGACACGCCAAGTGACTGCATTGAGCAGCCTGAGCGTCAGCCTTCCACGAATCTGCAATGCCGCGAGGGGCACCCAAGCGAGCCTGTCGCAGTCGATGTACAGCAAGCAACCGTGCTTCCAGCCAGCGGACTCTGCCGAGACCCGGTCCCTCGGGAAAGGGATGTAGCCAGGGCGGCGCTTGTTGTTGCCGTGAGCGTCGGTTCCGGCGTACGCGACCAGCGCCATCTCACCATCCACTTGCAGAAGGACGGAGTGGTGGTCGGCAAGATTGCGGTACTTCTCGATGAGGCGGCCTTCGATGACGGCGACCGTCTTCACGGGGAACATGCCAAACACGGTGGTGCCGGCGGGGGTGTTCTTGGTAACTTCTGTCATTTCTCTCTCCTGATGAAGGGAAAGAGGGGCGGGTGCCCCTCCGGTTGAGGGGCAACGCCGAATGCGCTGTCCTATGACGCCTATAGCGATTGAGCCGACGCGCTGGAGTCTGGCTGCCGCCGGCGAGATGGCGTCCGCGAAGAATCGGGTTTTCGCTCTGACCGCCGACGTCACAAGGGCTGGTCTCAGGCGCTGACCGCACGACGAAAGCCGCGGGACCAAGAGAAAAACCGCACAGCGTGAGCTGTGCGGTCTAGAACAAGAGTTGCGGCGAACCGCATAGTCCGGTGAGGGGTGCCTGAATGCTTGTGGGTCAAGCAATCAGGCAGCTGCTTTCATCGCGCGGCGGGCGCCGGTCACGACTTCATCATCGAGCTCGCTGTAAACGACGGGCTGGGCCCGGCGCTTCATGACGCGCATCGAAACTGCGTTGAACAGTGCATTGGACAGACGTCCACGCACTTGCAGCGCTTGGACGGGAACCCAAGCGAGCACGTCGCAGTCCACGTAGTACTCGCTGCCGAACTTCCAACCAGCCTTCTCCGCCGAGACCACATCTCTCGGGAAAGAGATGTAGCCCGGGCGGCGCTTGTTGGCTTCGTCAGCGTCGGTTCCGGCGTATGCCACCAGAGCCTTGCTGCCATCGACGCCCAGAAGGACGCAGTGATGGTCGACGAGGTTGCGTTGCTTTTCGATGAGGCGGCCATTGACGACAGTCACCGTTTTCACGGGGAACATGCCGAACACGGTGGAGCCCGCGGGGGTGTTCTTCGTAACTTGGGTCATATCTCTCTCCTTGTGATGGGAAAGAGGGGCGGGTGCCCCTCTTGGTTGAGGGGCAACGTGCGCTGTCCTATGACGTCTATAGCGAACTACCGCCCAGCGGCCGGCCGAGCTTCTTTACGCCCGTGGTGGGCCCTGACTGAGCCAGCCGTGGCCAGCTGGGCAGTCGCCCTCGGTAGACCGGCGTGCCGCGACCGGAGAACTCGTTCTTCGAGCTCGGCTGCACCAGGGAGACGGTGGGTCCACCTTCAGGACGCTGGCCAAGAAAAAACCCACCGGAAGACACCGGTGGGTTGGAAGTAGGGCTTGAGCGCGAGCTACAGAACCTGTCGAAAGTCGAAGGTCGTCGGGTTGATGGCCTTGAAGGTCGACGCAAGCACTTCAGCCAGGTGGTGGGCCTTGCCTGACAGGTCCGCATAGTCGGTGGCCACGAGGATGCCCTGGAGGACCTCGTCGTTGCGTTCGACCGAAATGCTGCCGCTTCCCATCATGTGGAAAGGGGCGTTGGCGGCGTAGAACGCCTCCTTGCTGTCCTTGTCGGGGAAGACGTCGACCCCGTCCGTGCCGATGGCGATGCTCTGGGTCACCTTGAAGTCGAGGGACGTTTCCGTGTCCTGCGCCTCCGGCTTGGCAAGTACTGTGAGCTGGAATCGCGACATGCTCTCGTTCTCGCGGAACAGCTCAGCAATGCTGAGCGCCAGTTTCGTGAAGCACGCGGCGCGGGGGTACACCACTTCGTTTTGGAGGTTACGGCTGCTCAGCAAGGTCAGGTCTGCCTGGCCCTTGAGCAGCGGAAAGTTGAGGTTGAACATGTGGTTTTTGTCTTTAAGAATGTGGCCTGGCATCCTCTATAGAGAACCGACAGGGGATGGGTTGCCCAACGAGACACCCAGTGTCGCCGAAGACGCCCTGGCCGGGTTGAGTGCGACGGCCGTGTCCTGTGGCGGAGGCCGCCCCTTTGCTGCTTCAGCCAGCGCCGCCGGCGCCCAGCAGGAAACGGCAAGGCGTCTCGCCGAACGTCGATGTAAGCGAAGGTCGGAACGGCGCAAACTCCTTGAAGGCCTTGAAAGGCTTGAACTCTTTGAAGCTTTTGAATGGCTCGAAAGCCGTTGTCTTCAATGCTTCCTTCGTCGCGCAGGAGGCGTAGCCCTCGCTGTCCCAGACCACACCCTTCGTGAACCATCCGAGGTGTTTGCCGTTAAAGCCGTAGACGTGGTAGCCGCCGCCGGTGTCGTTCTTCTCCAGATAGGCGACAGGCTTGCCGCCCCAGAGGTAGATTGTGAGCTCTTCGGCGATTGCGATGTACGCGTCCGCCCTTCCTGAGCCGCTGAAAAGCGCAACTTCCTCATCGTCGGCGTGCGCCGCAGGTGTGACCAATGCCAGGGCAAGAAGGCTGGCGGCAAACAGGGAGTGCTTCATTGGGGCAGGGCTTGTGTTGTTGTGGTTGACCAGATTCTCGCCTCGACGGAAGCCTCGGCGCCGGCGACTCGGCCTGCCGGTCCGCCCGGCGGTCGAAGAAGACGTGCTTTGGGTGAACTTTTCCGCGATTTGCAGCCGGGCGTCACCCTCACCGAGCCTTTGCTGCACGCGGGCAGCATCACGGGCCGCGGGGCATTGGCTATACGTTGCCAGGAAAACTCACGGCCTCGGCCAATCACCCATGCAAATCCATATCACTGAGCATAAGAGCGTTGGCACGCTCGACCCCCGTCCCAACCGTACCGTGCGCGTCTTCGTGGACCGTGACTACCAGTACGGCTACTTCGTGGACGAACACAAGCTGTTCGGCCTGCTCACCCCGGAGCAGCAGCTGGTCTACCTGGCCGGCGGCGAGGCGAAGCTGGATATCGAACCGGCGACCGCTCAGGTCATCATCGACGACGGTACGACGCCCTACGCGAAGCCGCAAGTGGCGGAGCCTATCCCTCCCGAGCTCGCTGATAGGCCGCAATGAAGCGCGCCACGCTGGTCGCGCTCGCGCGGGCCTCCTCACTGCACGAAGTGCAAGACGACGGTTGCCGCCACATCATCACGAACAAGGAAACCGGAGTGGCCGTTGCTGTCTATGAGAACGGCGCGCCCCACCGGGCCGACGTTGACCTGAGCATCACCACGAACATGACGATTCGTGCGAGCGCCGGTGTACTGGACCTGCCGGCAGACAAACAGGGCGCTCCCGCGGCGTTCCAAAGCTCGAGTTAAGAACTCATTCTTCCAACCAGCCCCACCGTGGGCTGGTTTTTCATTGCCTCGATGTACGAAGGCGGGATTTGCGGCTTGGAGCACCGCGGGTGCGCCGGGCTATTCGCCGGGTTCGACTGCCCCTGCCGGCTCCGCAAGCGCCGGGGGCACCAGGCCGTCTCTGGCTTGGTGGCCGTCGTCCCCAAACAGCTCCGCCATCCGGCGCTCGAGTCGAAACCGCTCAAAGTCCTGGATGTCCTGGGCCTTGCCATCAGCACGCGGCCGGCGGGAGGGGCTGACTTTCATGAAGAAGTGCAACAGGCCGCTCGTGGGCTGCTGCTGCGCTGCTTCGATGAGCTCGGACCTGGTGAAGAGCCAGATGCGGGGTGTCGACATGTCGACGAGCGCAACGAGCTGCGCCGGCGTGGTCGACGGGACCCACCAGTCGAGCAACAAGGCCCCCTTGCCCCCGCCAGGCTTGGCCGCAAACACGGTCTTCACCTGGACGGTGGCGGGCTGTGCCGAAGCAGACGAATAGGTGACCAGGTCAATGCCCGTGTCGGTGCTCATGGGAGCAGATTCGACGCCTCGAGCAAGGAGTTCGTACTGGACCAGGAGCTCGCCGCATCTTCCAATCTGCGCTGTCGAAAGTTTCATGACCGTCCACGCTGTTGACCGCGCATTCTGCCAATCCCGGGAGTTCGGCAAAAGAAAACACGCTCCACGGGCAGGCCAGGGAGCGTGTGAAGAAGGAATCGTTATGCCAACCAAGGGCTCAAGTGCGAAGCGTCAAGCACGTCGCGAAGAGCGCCGTTGGAGGAAACCTGTTTTCCGGTGAGCCGGTCGACCATTCCGAGGATGGCGCATTGCTGGCGTCCTTGTCGCGTGCAGTAGGCCTGGTCGAGCATCCCGAACCAGTCCCAGCTTCCCTTGGGGTTGAACAGGAAGGGGCTCATCGTCGGGTACGCCTGAGGGTACAGGACGATGATGTCGTTCGCTTCCGCCCACTCGTTGTAGCCAGCATGCGTGGCGAACAGCTCTCCCAACTTGTACTCGGACTGCTCGCAACCGTGGAGGGCGACATGCAGCTTGCAGCGCTTACCGCGCAGGGCAGCGGTTGGGTAGTAGACCAGCCCGGTCTCGCCCATTCCGTACAGCGTCGGATGTCGCAAGAACTCGTTCTGGCTGAATCGCGCCAGGAGGCCTTGAGGCGTCGTTCGCGACCTCAAGGGCCCGTACAGGTGCTTGAGCATCTGGCCAGCCGCATCGAAGCCGACGTTGCTGATGTACGACTCCCGATAGGGCGACAGTGCCTTCGCGTCGAAGGAATCCGTGGGCATCGTGTGCGCGCACGGCACATTGTTTACGTAACGAACATTTCCCTTGGCGGTGAACCGCTCGCAGAATTCCACCAGGCCGTCGGTCGGACCCTGAAGGACCGTCTGGTCTTCGGTGCCGCGGAACACCCAAATCCGGGCGTCTACCAGGTTCTCGAGGTCGGCGATGGCGCCGACCGTTTCGAGGTACCGCGCCTTTGAAGCCAGGCGAGCCACGTCGAGCTCGGGTCCGCCGCGCATGCCCGCAGAGAGTGCCCCGTACAGAGAGCCGTTCGAGCAGAGGAACGGACCGCCGGCGATAGAGCCCATCCCGGAAAACACGTCGCTGTAGGCGACCAGCAACTGATGGGCCATGTACGCGCCGGCGGACAAACCGGAAACCGTTACTTTAGAGACATCGACAGCCGCTTTGGAAAGCTTGTCCATATTCGTATACCTTTGATTTAGTCCTTCGAGGTATAGGAATCGGGAGCTCGGGCCTAGCCGTTGGCGAAAAGCGGGGCCGGAGGCGTTAACTGGGAACGTCGCTCGCGGCGTCGCAGGTGAGTACTCGACGGAGAAGCTCACCGTCAAGAACATGACCGCCAGTGCGGCTGGCACGGTCGAAGACCGGGGCAAGCGAGTTGCCCACAAGGGGGGCCGGAATCGATAGGTTCTGGACACCGCTCGTTCACGGCGGGCTGCCCGAAGAGTTAGCCAGCGCCGCCCAGGGGGTGGGAACCGTCCTCCGGATGCGGCGCGCAAGCTAGGAGGGTCTGTGTGTACAAAAGTAAGCAGGCTGCACTATAGTTCACGACCACAACGACGAAATGATTTAAGCCGTGATTCATCTAAAGGTTCGCTTGCCCACTTTCGCGCTGCTTCTGTTTGCATCCGTCCTGGTCACGAGCGCGCGCGCCGACGACGAGGTAACTGCTTCCGACGTCGCCGACTCTCGAGAGGTGTTCACGCGCATCGGCAAAGCGTACCTAGTAGCCAAGGACAACGGGTACATGACGAAGGCGGCCTTATTTTTCAATTTGCGGCTCGCTCGATTCACGCCCCGGCCGACCACCAAGTGCAGCCCCGAATGCAAGGATGCTATTGCGCTGCCGGCGCGCCGTGAGTTCGTTGTAGAAGCGGTGGTGGCACCCGATGACGAACGTAAAGACGTGAGGCTCACGTGCCGCGCAAACAGCATGTTCTGCCACTACCGGGTGCGCTTCACTGACGGGCAGGTCGCCTATGTGGAGGTGCACACTTTCGAGGAGTCCGTGAGCCCCTCCACGGCCATCGCATTGGACATGCCCGGCTTGTACTCAATACGCCCGAAGGTGGCGACCGCCGCGTCGCGCAAACACCAGGTGGAGCTCGACAGGCACTTCCGCAAGATTGGCATTAAGCCGGGGTTCACAATGGCTGAGGTGCTGCGCAGCGACTGGGGCAAACCTGAATTCAAGACGTCGGGCAACGGGCGAACCGCGGTCTGGGCGTACCGGACCCGGATGGTGTCCTTCATTGATGGTGTTGTTCACGAAATCAAACCCCTGGATTAGGCGTTCGTCGGCCGCCGCCGTTAACCCCGCTTCAGTCAGCCCCTTGTGGGCTGGCTTTCCTTTGCGGGCGGGCGCCGTCATCATCTTGCGAGTGCCTTGCTGTCGCACAAATGAAACGAGCCCCACAAGAGGGGCTCGTCTGCATCAGGACCTGCCTGCGCCAGCGCTTTTGCGCTAATGAGGGTGTGGCTCCTGCACGGCGGGGTGCTTCAGCCCGTGGGCAATTTCCAAGGCAGTGATGCCCGCGAGCAGTTCCATCAGCCCGAAGGCGGCGACGCTGCCCATCAGGCCGAGCTGCGGGGTGTGCCAGGCCCACATGATGAGTGGACTGAGAATCGCGCCTTGCGCGAGGCAGTCCGTGATGCCCCAGAAACTGCCGAATCGAATCTGGGCCGGCGGCAGGACGCTGCGTAAGATGCGGCCAACCTTGCCGGCCCATGCCGGCGTGTGCGCTCCACGTCGTGCCAGCCTTGCCTGCAACGCTTCCTTGATGGGCTCGCCCCGCCAAGTGAACCCCGACTTTCACGGCAACGTAGACGGACAACACGGCGTGGAGGTCGATGACAGCGGTGGTGTCCGCCAAGTTGTTACAGGCCAGCAGACCCTTGGCCACGCCCACGACACCTGCGCTGTGCGCACACTCGGCCATGAGGGTGGCGGCGTTCCAGAGGGTAATACGGGAGCTCACTTTTCATCTCCTTGGGTAGCGTCATGGTTGACGGCCGTCTTGCGCGGCGGGCCCTCGAGACGCGCCTCGAGGCGCGGCGGCACCACCGGCTCGACGTGCTTTTCGATGTGCGCCGGCGGCGGGGCGGTGTTCGGCTCGTGGCCACCGGCATGGCCGCCGCCGTGACCACCGCCGAAGATAGTTCCGATAGCCAGGCCCGCCAGAACGACAACGCTCTGGACGGCGCGCGCGACGGCGCGGTTTCTCAGTGCCAGGCCGAGGACTCGGCCTGCGAAGCGGAGGACTTGAGGATTGGGCATGGTGGCAATCTCCAGTTGGGTGGTGCGTGCTGGAGAGAGCCTAAACAGCTTTTCGGAAGCTCGATAGCCTTTAGTGGGTTCGCCCGACCAACCTAAAACTACACGCTGTCCCGCTGTGCCACCTAAAACGATTTGGCGTGTCGCGACAGCGTGAGGCCCCGGGCGGGAAGAGGCGCTGCAGGGAGTGGTTATCCAGGCAAACCCTTAGACGGCGGGTTCCGGAGGAGGCGTCGCGAACGAGCGCGAGCCAGGCGCTTTGGATGCGCGGGCCGGATTGTGCCACACGAACTCCCCCGCAAGCGCGTTCGCCGGAGAACTTTCGTTATCAGAAAACCAGTTCTCTCGGCAGAATGTGCCGCTTGGACCTGACATCCGTGGAAGGAGATTGCGATGGCGACGCGCAAAGCGAAGACCGGCAAGGTTTCGGCCGGCGCCGGAGAGTGCGGGGGTGACGTGAAGGCGCAGGCGGCGGGCAAGGTGAAAGAGGACGTCACAGACAATTGGAGGCGCCTGCTTATCGACCACATCGTCTTTGGCCTCCTCTCGTACGACATCCAAGGTAGGCGCGAGGGCACCTCGATTCACGGCGCGATGAAGCGCTGGCGCCGGCTTTGCGAAGAGGGGCTTCGGTTCGGCCGGGGTCCAGACGAGATATGGCCGACGCGCTTCTGGTTGGGGACGCAAACCGACGTCGTCTTGGACCTTGGTTGCGGAGACGCGTTTCTGGGGACGCGGCTGACCCAGGCAGGGCACGTCGAGTACATCGGCATCGACTCCTCCGCCGAATGCTTGAAATCCGTCCAGCTGACGAAGCACAATGACGGTGACGGTTCACAACCTGGAGGGCGATGACCCGCTGGCCCCTATTGGGCATCTGCGACAGCGCCCACAGTTCATTTTGGCCGTCCGACTCTTTGACCACATCAAGGACCCGGCAAAACTCTTGGCTGAGATTGGACAGCGCTACGAACCTGGCAGGTCCGCGTCGATGCTGGTTGTGACGAGTAACTTGCGCTATTTCCGTAAAACGGGGCACCCCCCTGACTTCGGAGAGCAGCCGCAGGTAGGGGGGCTTACTGAATGCCGAGACGGCCAGCAGCGCTTTCTGAGGTCCCGCACGGAGATGCGCAGGCTGTTTCGTGACGCAGGGTTTCTTATTTACGACGAGGCATCGCCCTTGCTTCCCGCCGGCGCGCAGGACCTGGACGGCTTCACTTGGCGAGAAGGTGACCATGCGGTGGCACCGTTTCACGTCTGGCTACTTGGTATCCACAGCACGCGCCGAGAGCCGGCCAATGCAACCCAGATTGAGAAATGGCTGAGCGAACTGACGTCAGAACGCGACGCGCACGGTACGGCCCACCTGCTCCTGGAGGCCATCAAGGAGAACCTTGACGGTGTTCACTGGCGCACGATTCCTGCAGATTCGCCACTCATTTACAAGCACAACACCGGAGGTCAGGTCTTCATCGTGCGCACCGGCAGGTTGGGTGCATACATGCCTGGCACCGAACCCGGGGCCGTCCGGAGGGTGGCAAAGTCGAAGGGGACGGCGGCAGAGGCGGAACTACCGCAACCTCCCGCCCCGCCCCCTCCACCGCGACAGCCCAGGGTCGTCTTAGACCCGAACGAGGCCTTTGGCGAGCTCGAAATTTTCGACCACGAGACGGAGCACGACCGACGTTTCGTCTCATCGGTGTATGGCATGCCTTTGGACAGGCGTGTACCTCTGTCGGATGTACTCGTGCTGCCCCAAGAGACGGTCCAAATACTAATGAAGCTTCCTAAAGTGCTGGGCAATCCCATGCTCGTTGACCTGCGGACGAAAAGCCTGGAGTCGTCGTTGCGCTATGAGGCACCCTACGTTGGCACGTCCAAGCTCTCGTTTCAAATCGCTGGTGCCCCCCACCCGCGTGTAGTTGAGCCGGTCAACGTCAGCATGGTTGCATCCCTCCTGGCCTTGGCCCTGGAAGCAGACCGCGAGAAGGCGCTTTACGCGCTTGATGGACGGCGCGTCATCTACATCGACCGCATTCACGAGGCGCCGTCGCGGCTCTTCCAGCGATTTCCGGGTCGGGATGTCCGGGCCGCCATCAATGGCGCACTCGAGTACCTGCAGGCAGCAGGTGTGCTTGGCCTCATGCGGCCGGTCCCGCTAATGGCGACTCCAAAGGAGAGGGAGGAGCGCTATGCGCGGCTACGCGAAGTAGCCAAAGAACGAAACGTGCACAGTGCGCTGGCCACAATCGAAAAGTCCGCGCCTGCCAGCGCCGCGGTCTTCGAACGGTTTCTGAAGAACCCGTTCTATTGCCTGATTATCGTCGAGGCCGATATGTCGCTTCGCAAGTTCGTGCTGGAGCCGACCGAGGAGCTTTTCACAGATACGAACGCTTCAATCGTAGCGAAGGGGAAGCCGAGCCCTGAGTCGTTGGCGTTCTGGCACGACGAAATGGTCAAGGTCAGCATGGACTTTTGGAGAACGCGCATCGAGGCGGATGCCTGGTGGTACGACAGTCTGGGCACCCCGCTCGCCGTGGGCCGCCAAACCGCCCCGCACCATGAACCGATGGTCTCCAGCACTCCTGAGCCAATGCGGTGACGGTCGAGGCCTAAGGCCTTGCGGTGGGAGGCAGAATGTTAAATCGTTTGCGAAAAGCGCCTTAGTACGGTACTATTCGCATAAAATCATGAGACCCATCTCGCCCCTGTCTCAGCCAGACACTCGCCGTGCAGGTCTCGAGCCTGCCCTGCGCAAAATCCAGGCCCAGGCTCGTTACCTCGTGCGTGCCGACGAGTTGGCCAAGCTCACGGGCCGGGAGCCAGGTGGCGATGCGATGAAATCGGCGCTTCGGCGTGTCGCTCAACAAGGCCTCGTCACCCTGGCTACGAAGCGTCCTTCGACATGGCTCATCGTTCCGCCCGAGCACAGCCATTTTGGGGCGCCTCCGGTCGAGTGGTGGCTGGACGACTATTTGAAGGATGTCGAGCCACACTACTACCTTGCGTTGCTGTCGGCCGCCAGGCATTGGGGCTCCGCGCACTATGCGCTGCAAGCCACCCAAGTGATGGTTAGCCGGCCGCGGCGCGCCCAAACCATAGGCCGCCTGCGCCTGGACTTCACCGTGAAGAAGTCCATAGACAAGACACCGGTCGACTACGTCACCACGCCGGTGGCGCGTCTACGGGTCAGTACCCGCGAAGCGACGCTCCTGGACCTGGTTCGACATCAGTCCCAGGTTGGTGGCATCGAGTCGGTCGCTCGAATCGCCAAGGACCTCGCGCCGTCATTGAAATCCGATGCGCTCTTGCAAACCCTGGACGCGCTCGACCAGGTGCCGGCAGTTCAGCGCCTTGGCTTCGTCCTCGATACGCTCAAGTTAGGGGAGCAAAGCCATGTCCTCAAGAGCTGGTTGACTGGACGGCACCGGGCGTCGCAGCCCCTGGAACCAGCCAAGGTTGCGCCGTCGGGCGTGTTGCACGATTCAACGTGGGGCGTGGAGCACACCCTGCATCAAAGAAACAGTATTTCGGAGCTCGCTTGATACCCCTGAAGGAAATTGTGCCTTGGCGCTCCAAGGCACCATGGAGCGACGACTTGATGGTGGAGCAGGACTACCTGCTCAGCCAAGCCGTAGGCGCAATCTTCGCGGACGAGAAGCTGCGAAAGCAACTCGCCATGCGCGGCGGCACCGTTCTTCACAAAGGACACCTGGCTCCGGCGAGTCGATATTCGGAGGACATCGACCTTGTGCTCACGGCGAAACGGTCAAGGAGTGGCATCTCTGCGGACATTGCCACGGCGCTCAAGCCGCTGCTGGGCGAGCCCTCGGAGGTTGTTCGCACAACGGTAACGCTGGCAGTTCGGAACTTCCTCTCCAAGTCGGAAATTGCACGGGTCACCTACGTCTATGGGCCAACAAGCCTGTTGGCCGCCCAGGCCAAGCTAAAAATCGAGGTGAATCTGAACGAGCAGACGAGCCTGTACCCGCTGACCACCGTGCCTATCGAGATGCCGTTGGCAGGAGGCGGCGTCGGTTCGGTACTCGTCCCCTCGTACGACCTCGACGAGATGCTGGGGACGAAGCTGCGCGCATTACTGCAACGCGAGCACGGCCGCGACCTTTACGACCTTTGGTGGGCCTGGTGGCCAGCGACAATTATCTTGAGTGGTCGACGACAAC
>NZ_LMTS01000091.1 GCF_001541225.1 Variovorax sp. WDL1
GTCGAGGTGGGTCCTCTTACGCCGTCCGAGCCATGGTGAGCAGATCTGGAGGGCTGACAGGTGCAAGCGAGCACGACGCTGTGCCCCGTAGGACAGCCAAGGCCCTGAGGCCAGCCGTCGGCTGTCTCATCTTCTTTGCATTCTTCTGGGCGCGGGCCGAAGCCTGCAGCATCCAACGCGTGGGCGCGACGGAACTGCTGGAGGAGCGAAACCATTTCCAGGCACCGGTCATCATCAACGGAAAGCCACCAATCCATTTCCTGGTCGATACCGGCGCGCAAAGGAGTTCCATCGACGTGGGCATTGCCGCGCGGCTGGAATTGCCAGATCGTGGAGGCCGACGCCGGAGCTCCATCGGCACGGATGGCAAGCCTGGGCGCGCCTACTCGGACGTTACCGTGCGCCAGCTGACCTTTGCCGGCATCGAGCGCTTCGATTTCGCCATGGGTGTCGGCGACAAGATGGAGGGTGCCGGCTCCCTTCGCGGGGTGGTCGGGGCGGACCTGCTCGCCAAGTACGACCTTGAATTCGACTACCCGAACAAGCGCCTGAACGTGTACCACGTCAAGGATTGCAGCAGCAGCTCGGAGTTCAAGCCCTGGTCGCAGCCTCACGATGCCGTGGCGCTGAAACTGGACCAGGGCACACTCTCCCTGCCGGTCTTCTTCGAAGGAAAGCCGCTCGAACTGGTGCTCGACACAGGGGCCGGGAGCACCAAGATTTCAATGGAGGCCGCCGCCAAGCTGGGCTTGGCCGTCGAGCAGCTCAAGCGCGAAGCGCGCCCTACGATCAGCCATGGTGCCAGCGGCATGCCGATGGAAAACTTTGCGCGGCGTTTCGACCGGGTTCGCGTCGGCCGGGGTTCCTACGGAAACGTCGAGATCAAGGTCTCGGAAATCGATGTCAAACCGTACGATGGACTGCTGGGGCTGGATTTCCTTCGCTCGCAGAAGATCTGGGTCTCGTATGCGACGCGGCAACTGCTTGTGGAAAAGATGTCCCGCCGGGACGCCAAGCCTTGAGGGCGGCGAGGTCCCCGGTCGCGTTGCAATTGCGGCGCCCTCAGCCGGGCCGTTGCACTGAAGACGGGCCTCTGTTCAGAGTGAGGCGCCCAGCCACGCGTTCGGCAAACCCCGTCAGCAGGCGCGCATCGGCGGAGTGGAACCACGTGACCGCCGGGCCTTGCCGCACCAGCAGGCGCGGCGCGACGATGCGGTCCAGCAAACGCCAATGCACCAGCTTGAGCTGAGTGACCTGGGCGGCGTCCGCTCGCCGGTTCCAGATCCAGGTCTGCGTCAGCACATCGCCTTCGAGCCGCGTGCGGCTGTAGACGATCCAGTAGCCCACCCACACGATGCAGGCCGCGGCACCGCCGAACAGCAGCAGGCTCGGCGTCGACCACTCTGCGCTGCGCAGCGCGGGCAGGCTCCACAGCCCGAAGGCCAGCAGGTCGACGATCAGCACCACGGCCAGGATTCGCACCAGGGGCGGATAGGCCGGGCTTTCGAGCAGACCGCCCGCGTCGGGCTCGGTGGCGCTCACTGCTTGCTGTCAGCCCCGGGCTCCGGGGCGGGTGCCTCGGGCTCAGGTTCGGGTTCGGGTTCGGGTTCGGGTTCGGGCATAGGCAGCGCGTCCGGCTCGCCGGACTTCCTGTTGCCGAACGGGTCGTCCATGTTGATGCCTCCGCTGCCGGGCCCCTGCAGGTCCACCGGCATCTCCAGCTGGATCTTGTCCACATCGACCTCGACCTTCTTGTCCAGGAACACGGTGACGGTCTGCGGAAAGAAGATCACGATGGCCACCAGCAGCAGTTGCAGTCCGACCCAGGGAATGGCGCCGAGGTAGATGTCGCGCGATTCGATCTTGCGCGGCAGCGCGCCGTTCTTGAAGAGCGTGTCGGCAATGCCCCGCAGGTAGAACAGCGCGAAGCCGAAGGGCGGGTGCATGAACGAGGTCTGCATGTTCACGCATAGCAGCACGCCGAACCACACCATGTCGATCCCCAGCTTGGCCGCCACCGGCCCGAGCATCGGCAGGATGATGAAGGCGATCTCGAAGAAGTCGAGGAAGAAGGCCAGGAAGAAGACGAAGACGTTCACCGCGATCAGGAAGCCGAGCTGGCCGCCCGGCAGGCCGGAGAGCATGTGCTCGATCCACTTGCCGCCGTCCACTCCCTGGAACACCAGCGAGAACACGCGCGAGCCGATCAGGATGAAGACCACCATCGCGGTGAGGCGCATGGTGCCGTTCATCGCTTCCTTGAGCATCGGCCAGTTCAGCCGCCGGTGGATGGCGGCCAGGACCAGCGCGCCCACGGCGCCCATCGCGCCGGCCTCGGTGGGCGTTGCGATCGCGTGATCCATGAAGGGCAGGCCGCCCATCGAGCCCAGCACCGCGAAGATCAGGATGGCCGAGGGGATGATGCCGCGCAGGCACTTGGCCCACAGCGCCCAGCCCTGCAGCGTACGGGCCGAGGCCGGCACGCCCGGCACGTAGCTGGGCCGGATGCGCGAGACCAGGAAGGTGTAGATCGCGAAGATCAGCACCTGCAGGATCGAAGGGCCCCAGGCACCCTTGTACATCTGGCCCACGTCGGTGCCGAGCTGGTCGGCCATCACGATCAGCACCAGCGAGGGCGGCACCAGCTGCGTGATGGTGCCCGAGGCCGCAAGCACGCCGGCGGAGTAGCGCATGTTGTAGCCGTAGCGCATCATCACCGGCAGCGAGATCATCGCCATCGCGATCACCTGGCCGGCCACGGTGCCGGTGATGGCGCCGAGGATGAAGCCCACGATGATCACCGAGTAGCCCAGGCCGCCGCGCACCGGGCCGAAGAGCTGGCCCATGGAGTCGAGCATGTCCTCGGCCAGGCCGCACTTCTCGAGCACCGCGCCCATCAGCGTGAAGAAGGGGATGGCCAGGAGCGTCTCGTTGGAGAGGATGCCGAACACGTTGAGCGGCAGGTTGGCCATGAAGCCCGGTGGGAACCAGCCCATCTCGATCGCGATGAAGCCGCTGAGGAGGCCGAGCGCCGACAGCGAGAACGCCACCGGAAAGCCGATCAGCATGATCAGCACCAGCCCCGCGAACATGACCGGGGCGAAATTTTCCATCTGCATTTCTGCCTCTCTTGAAATCTGAGTGGGTAAGCTGACGCCATTTT
>NZ_LMTS01000057.1:0-6254 GCF_001541225.1 Variovorax sp. WDL1
GTGCATTGGCTGGCACAGCAACCGGATCTGCTCGTCGGTGCACTCTCAGCAGAGCCTTCCGCCAAAGCCCTTCCCCTGCGCTGGCATGTGCAGAGCAGCACCACTCTGCGCAGCCTCATGGGGCAGGCGGACTCAGCGCTGCGCGAAGCCAGCAAGCATGCCGCCTCCTTGCCTGAAGCCCTGCTAATGCCCGGACGACCAGGCGCATTGCACCTCGGCGCGGTTTTTGGTTTCGCCATCGAGGAATCCCAGTTGGCAGCGATGGCCAGCGATCTGGTGCTGCAGGTGTCACCCAGCCCTCAGGGACTGCGGCTGAACGGCCGCTACAACAGCGCCTTGCTCGATCTCTCAACTGTCGAGCGCTGGCTTCAGCTCTACCGTACTGCGCTTGCCCGATGGGCCGCCAACGCGGAGATCGAGCTCGCCGCTGCGTTTGCCCTCGCCGATGCCGACCGCGCATTGCTTGCGTCGTTCAATGCGACGTCAGCAGCACAGGAGGCAGGCCTGCGCATCGAAACGCTGATCGCGCGCCAGGTCGCCGCGACGCCTGATGCCATCGCCGTGACGGCAGGTGGCGTGCAACTCAGTTTCAAGGAACTCTCACAACGCGCCAATGGGCTGACTGCGGCATTGCAGGCTCACGGTGTCGGAGCAGGCGACCTTGTCGGCCTTTCATGCGATCGCAACGAGCACATGTTGGTCGCGCTCTACGGGATCCTGCAGGCCGGCGCAGGCTATGTGCCGCTGGATCCTTCGTTCCCGGCGGATCGCCTCGAATTCATGGCCGAAGACGCGGGACTGCGCGTGATGGTCGTCGATGAATCGACCGTCGAGAGCTGGTCGGGCAAGCCGCTTGCCATGGTTCGGGCCGACCATGTCACGCCCGGCACAACTGCGCCCGTTCCGCAAGCCGATCCGGAGGCCGTTGCTTATGTGATCTACACCTCGGGTTCCACGGGCCGACCCAAGGGCGTGCGCGTGCCGCATCGCAGCGTATGCAACCTGTTGGCCAGCTTGCGCAGTGTTCCGGGCGTTCACGCCGACCACGTGACGCTCGCGGTGACGACACTGTCCTTCGACATCGCCGTATCCGAGGTCCTGCTGCCCTTGACCATCGGCTCGCGCATCGTCATGGCCAGCAAGGCCCAAACAATGGACGGCATGCTGCTGCGCGCGCTCATCGAGCGTGAAGAGGTCAGCTTTGTCGACGCAACACCGTCGACCTGGCGTTTGCTGCTGGGAGCCGGTTGGCCTGGTCGCGCGGACATGCTGGCTATCTGCACCGGTGAGCCGCTTCCGCCGGATCTCGGTCGAAAGCTGCTTCCAATGGTGCAGCAGCTCTGGAACGGCTATGGCCCGACTGAGACGACGGTCTGGTCAAGCTTTCACCGGCTCGAGCAGGTCGACGCGGTCGTGCCGATCGGCCGCCCGGTAGCGAATACGCAGTTCCACGTGCTGAATGCCGCACTGCAACCCCTTCCGGTCGGCGTGGTGGGCGAGCTCTTCATCGGCGGCGCCGGCGTGACACTGGGCTACCTGAATCGACCCGACCTCACAGCGGATCGCTTCGTCCCGGATCCTTTCTGCGGCCAGCACGGCGCGATGCTCTACAGAACCGGAGATCTGGGTCGCTGGCGTGCCGACGGCGTACTCGAATGCCTCGGCCGCAATGACCATCAGGTAAAGATTCGTGGTTATCGCATCGAACTCGGCGAGATCGAGAACGCCTTGCTGCAGCATCCTGCCGTGCGGCAAACCGTGGTGATTCCGCGCGCGGACGAGCCCGGCAATGTGCGCCTGGTCGCCTATTTCACGGCAGAGCGAGGCCCGGGCGTAGAGGCGCTTCGCGCGCACCTGGGCACGCTGCTGCCCTCCTACATGGTGCCCAGCGCGTACCTCATGCTCGAGGCGCTTCCGCTGCTTCCCAACGGCAAGCTAGACCGCCGCTCGCTGCCTGCGCCGCCAGCGGAGCGTCCCGATCTGTCCGAGCCTTATGAAGAAGGCCGCAGTCCGGCGGAACGGCGTGTATGTGCCGCCTTCGCAAAGGCGCTCGGCATCGACAAGGTGGGCCGGTCGGACAACTTTTTCGATCTGGGCGGCGACTCACTGCTGGTACTGAGAGTGTTGGCCGATTTGCAGAGATCCAGCGCCCAGCAGTTGTCCGCCAACCTGTTCTTCCAGCAGCCGACGCCACACGCGTTGGCGCTCAAACTCGAAGGCGAAGCGCCTGCGCGATCGCTCGCGGCGCCAGAGCGGCCTCGAGCCAAGCCCTCCGCAGGAACGGACGAGCCAATCGCGCTGATTGCCATGGCGGGCCGCTTCCCCGGAGCGGCCGATGTCGAGCAGTTCTGGGACAACCTCTGCGCGGGGCGCGATTCGATCAGTTTCTTCGACGATGCGACGCTCGATGCCGGCGTCAATGCAGCGCTTCGAGCCAACCCGAACTATGTGCGGGCGCGCGGCGTGATCGAGGATGTCGAGTGGTTCGACGCCGCCTTTTTCGGCATCAATCCCAAGGAAGCGCAGCTGATGGATCCGCAGCAGCGCCTGTTCCTGGAGATCTGCTGGGAGTGCATGGAGCGTGCGGGCTACACGCCGGACCAGTACCCTGGCTCGGTCGGCGTCTACGCCGGCATGAACAACGCCACCTACTTTCTGCAGCATGTTCAAAAGCGACCCGATCTGATCGAGGAACTGGGCCCCTTCCAGGTGATGCTCGCCAACGAGAAGGACTACATCGCGACGCGCGTGGCCCACCGCCTGAACTTGAACGGACCGGCGATCGCCATCCACACCGCGTGCTCGACCTCGCTCGTTGCCGTGACGCAAGCGTTCCATGCGCTGCGCTCAGGTCAGTGCGACGCAGCACTGGCCGGTGGGATCGCAATTACATGCCCCCCGCGCAGCGGCTACCTCTACGAGGAGGGCGCCATGCTGTCACCCGACGGCCATACGCGCAGCTTCGACGCCAAGGCGCAGGGCACGGTGTTCGGCGATGGCGCGGCCGTGGTCATGCTCAAGCGATTGAGCGACGCACTTGCCGATGGCGACCCCATCTACGCCGTGCTGCGCGGCGCAGCCGTCAACAACGACGGTGGCGCCAAAGCCAGCTTCACGGCACCCAACGTCGACGGCCAGGCGGCCGTCATCTCGGCAGCGCTGGCGTCGGCCGGCGTGGATGCGCGCAGCATCTCGTACGTCGAAACCCACGGCACGGCCACGCCGATGGGCGACCCGGTCGAAGTCGAGGGCCTGACACGGGCTTACGCGCGCCACACGTCGGATATCGGCTTCTGCCGCATCGGCTCGGTCAAGAGCAATGTCGGCCACCTGGTCACCGCAGCCGGCACCGCCGGGCTGATCAAGACGGCCTTGGCACTGCACACCGGACACATCCCCGCCACGGCTCACTTCACTGCGCCCAATCCGGCCATCCACTTTGAGACCACGCCTTTCCGCGTCAACGACAGCCTGTTTCCGTGGCCGCGCGGCGACGCGCCGCGGCGCGCTGGCGTCAGCTCCTTCGGCGTCGGCGGCACCAACGCCCACGTGATCGTCGAAGAAGCTCCGTTGCGCGATGACTCGGACATATCGGCCGCACCTCAGTTGCTGGTGCTCTCGGCCCGCACGCCGACGGCGCTGGCGGCGGCCCGCGCGCGGCTGGCCGATCACCTCGATGCCCACCCCGGCATCTGTTTGCCAGACGTCGCCCATACGCTTCGCGTCGGCCGCAAGGCCTTCGCGCATCGGGCCTGCGTCGTCGCGCGCTCACCCGTCCAGGCGGCCGCCGCATTGCGCGCAGAGGACGCACCGGGAACCGCCACCGGGACAACCGCGGCCTGGGTGCCACAACCGGTACTGATGTTCCCGGGTCAGGGCGCGCAGTACGCCGGAATGGGCCAGGCGCTGTACCTGACCGATGCGGTGTTTCGTGCGGCATTCGACGAATGCATCGCCGCCTTCGACGGCGTGCTCCCCTTCGACCTGCGCGAGCGAATGTTCTCCGCAGATGATTCGGCCCTGGCCTCGACCTCGGTCACCCAGCCGGCCATCTTTGTTCTGGAATATGCGATTGCGCGCCAAGTTCTCGCCCTGGGCCTGAAGCCGGTGGCGCTCGTGGGTCACAGCATCGGTGAATTTGCCGCCGCCGCGCTGGCCGGCGTCATGCAGCTCAAAGACGCTTCGCGACTCGTCGCACAACGCGGTGCGTTGATGCAAGCCCAGCCTCCCGGCGCGATGCTCTCGGTGCGCCTGCCGGCCGCCGAACTCCAACCGCGCCTCGGTTCCGACGTCTCGCTGGCGGCCGAAAACGGGCCGGCGGCTTGCGTCGCGGCGGGTCCGTTCGATGCCATCGAAGGTCTGCGCATCCGACTCGAAGCCGACGGCGTCGCGGCCAAGCTGCTGCAGACATCGCACGCGTTCCACTCGGCCATGATGGAGGATGCAGTGGCCCCGTTCGAATCGCTGGTGCGTGGCGTCAGGCTGTCGGCGCCGAGACTGCCAATCTATTCGACGCTGACCGGCGCCCTCCTGAAGCCGGAGGAAGCGACCGATCCGCACTACTGGGCCCGCCACTTGCGGGAAACCGTGCGCTTCTCGACAGCGCTTCGAACGGTGCTGACAGAAATCGCCCACCCCGTGTTTGTCGAAGCCGGCCCCCGCAATACCCTGACGACGCTGGTTCGCCAGCACGCAACCAAGACGGTTCCTGCACCGGCCGTCGAATTGCTCGGCAACCAGCCCGACGGCGAATGCAGCGCCTGGCGGCTTGCCGCCGGACGCCTCTGGGCGATGGGCGCCGACATCGATCTCGTCGCGCTCGACGAGCGCGCAAAAAAACATCGCGTGCTGCTGCCGACCTATCCGTTCGAGCGCAAGCGTTTTTGGGTCGACATTGCCGCCCCCGAGGCAATCCCACCTTCCCCGGCCGCTGCCTCTGCCGCCCCGCCTCTTTCTGATTCGATACCGGAGATAGCAATGACAGCCGTCGCTACAGCTCAGCCCGCACGCCGCGGATCCCTCGTCATGCGCTTGCGCGAGTTGTTCGAGAGCCTCTCGGGCATGGACATGACCGACGTTGCGGCCGGATCGCGCTTCGTCGAGATTGGTCTTGACTCCCTCACGCTGACGCAGGTTGCCATCCAGGTCAAGAAACAGTTCAAGGTGAACCTGAGCTTCAGGCAGTTGATGGAAAGCTATCGCAGCTTTGACGCGCTGGCGGAATTCCTCGACGCGAACCTCCCACACGACCCTGTTGTCGCCGTCGCCCCGGCGGGATCGGTGGCTACCTCGGTTGCAACGGCCGCGACCGCGCCGCAGGCTCCTGCGCCTGCAATGACCATCCAGGGATTGACCAGCACGCCCGTCGCCGGATTGGCGAGCGGCAACGGCATCCTCCTGCAGCAGGTCATTGCGCAGCAGACGCAATTGATGCAAATCATGCAGCAGCAACTCGCACTGCTGTCGACCACGGCAACGGCTCCGATCAGCCCACCGCTGCCGGTGCCGGCAGTGGAGCCACACACGTCAATGCAGACCGCTGCAGCCACGGCCTCCTCTCTCCCCGAGCCTGCTGCCGACGAACCGTTCGTCGCACCGAAGTACGACGTCAAGAAAGCCTTCGGCGCCATCGCGCGCATCCACACGCAGAGCAAGGAACCGACGGAGCGCCAGAAGGCGCGGCTCGCGTCCTTCATGCGCCGCTACGTCGAGCGCACGCAGAAGAGCAAGGCCTTCACCGAACGCAACCGCCCGCACATGGCCGACCCGCGCGTGGTCAACGGCTTCCGGCCCGCGACCAAGGAGATCACCTACCAGATCGTGGTCGAGCGCTCCAAGGGCTCGCGCATGTGGGACATCGACGGCAACGAGTACGTCGACACGCTCAACGGCTTCGGCATGAACCTGTTCGGATGGCAGCCGGACTTCATCCTCGACGCGATGCGCAAGCAGCTCGATGCCGGATTTGAGATCGGCCCGCAGCATCCGCTGGCCGCCGAGGTCTGCGAGCGCGTTTGCGAGCTGACTGACTGCGATCGCGCCGCCCTTTGCAACACCGGTTCGGAGTCCGTGATGGCAGCCATCCGCATCGCGCGTACCGTCACTGGCCGCAACACCGTGGTGCTCTTCACCGGTTCCTACCACGGCACCTTCGACGAGGTGCTGGTGCGCGCCGGCCGCAATGCGAAGGGCATGTCGGCGGCGCCGGGCGTGATGCAGGGCATGTTCGGCGACGTGCGCGTGCTGGACTACGG
>NZ_LMTS01000057.1:6302-10060 GCF_001541225.1 Variovorax sp. WDL1
GGAATTCATCCGCGCCAACGCCGATGACCTGGCCGCCGTGCTGGTCGAGCCGGTGCAGAGCCGCCGACCCGACTTCCAGCCGCGCGAGTTCCTGCGCGAGGTGCGCGCCATCACCGAAAAAACCGACACCTGCCTGATCTTCGACGAGGTCATCACCGGCTTCCGCTCGCACCTGGGTGGCGCACAGGCCTTGTTCGGCATCCGCGCCGACCTGGCCACCTACGGCAAGGTGATCGGCGGAGGTCTGCCCGTCGGTGTGATCGCCGGCAAGCGCGCCTACATGGACGCGCTCGACGGCGGCGCCTGGCAGTACGGCGACGACTCGGTGCCCACCGTGGGCGTGACCTACTTCGCCGGAACCTTCGTGCGGCATCCGCTCGCGCTGGCCGCAGCCAAGGCGGCGCTCGAACATCTGAAGGCAGACAACAACAAGCTGCAGGCCCAGCTGCACCTGCACACCGCGGCCATGGCCGACGAGCTCTCGGCCTTCTGCCGCGAGGTCGGCGCGCCGGTCGAGATCCGCTACTTCTCCTCGCTCTGGCGCGTGAGCTGGCTGGAAGACCATCCGCTGCAGGACCTCCTGTTCCCAATGATGCGCAGCCGCGGCGTGCACATCCTCGACAACTTCCCCTGCTTCATGACGACCGCGCATTCGCAGCAAGACATCGCGACCATCAAGTCCGCCTTCAAGGAATCAATCGCCGAGATGCAGGAAGCCGAGTTCCTCCCGCGTCGCGCCGTCGCCAAGCACGTGTTCGACTCCTCTCATCCGCCAACGGCCAACGCGCGGCTGGGCCGCGACATAGATGGACAACCCGCCTGGTTCGTGCCCGATCCCAAGGCTCAAGGCAAATTTACCAAGTACCAAGCATGACCGACGCAGTCGCCACCCTTTCTAACGAGGATGCCTCCGAAGGCTTCGATCCCTTCGCCTCGGGCCCGATCGAACGCGCCGTCTCGACCACCGAGGCGCAGCGCGAAGTCTGGCTCGGCGATCGCCTGAGCCCGGAGGCATCGCTG
This sequence comes from Variovorax sp. WDL1, assembly GCF_001541225.1. Lineage (GTDB taxonomy): Bacteria > Pseudomonadota > Gammaproteobacteria > Burkholderiales > Burkholderiaceae_C > Variovorax. Next base: position 7,323 of record NZ_LMTS01000057.1, read on the forward strand.
GCCTACAACGAGGCGCTTCGGCTGCGGCTCAAGGGCACGCTGAACACACGCGCGCTCGCCAGCGCGCTCGACCGGCTGGTGGCGCGCCACGAATCGCTGCGGGCCACCATCTCGCCCGACGGCATGCGGTTATTGATTGGCGAAGCGGCGCCAATCGCGCTGGTGGAGCACGACCTCGCCGCGCTCGATCCCGCGGCGCAGAAGCGCCGGCTCGAGGACGACGGCGTGGCCTTGGTGCTCGAGCGCTTCAACCTGGAGCAGGGCCCGCTGCTCCGGGCCGCGCTCTATGGGCTCTCGCCTGTCGACCATGTGCTCATGATGAGCGCACACCACGCGATCTGCGACGGCTGGTCCTGGGGCGTCATCTGTCAGGACCTGGGCGCGCTCTACGCCGAGCAGGTCGGCGCCGGACCCGCGCTCGCAAAGCCCGCGCAGTACTCCGACTATGCCGCCTGGGAGGCCCAAGAGGCGAACAGCCCCGAGATGGACGCCCACGTCGGCTATTGGCTCTCGCGCTTCGCCGACGGCAGCCTGCCGGTGCTGGAGCTGCCGCTCGACCGCCCTCGGCCGGCGGTGCGCACCTTCAATGCCTACCGCATCGACCATGTGCTGAGCCAGGACCTCATCGACGGCCTGCGCAAGGTCGGCGCCGTTTCGGGCACCAGCCTGTTCGCGACCATGTTCGGCGCCTTCGCCGCGACCCTGCACCGCCTGACGGCGCAGGACGATCTGGTGATCGGCATCGCGGCCGCGGGCCAGATGCCCAGCGACATGCCCTCGCTGGTGGGCCACTGCGTGAACCTGCTGCCGATTCGCGTGACGGTCGATGCCCAGATGCCTTTCGACGCGCTGGCACGCGAATCGGGCAGCGCATTGCTCGACGCCTTCGAGCACCAGACCCTGACCTACGGGGCACTGCTCAAGAAGCTGCCCGTGCCGCGCGACCCCAGCCGCCTGCCGCTGGTGAACGTGCTGTTCAACGTGGACCGCGATGCCGCGCCCAACGAAGGCAATTTTCCCGGCCTGCAGGCCGAGCAGAGCGTCATCGCGCGCCGCTACGAGAACTTCGAACTCTTCCTCAACGTCGTTCCCGCGCCGAGCGGCATGCGGATAGAAACGCAGTACAACGCCGACCTCTACGACGATGCGACCGTGCGCCGCTGGCTCGGCATGTACGAATCCCTGCTACGCGCCGTGGTGCGCGATCCGACGCGGCCGGTCGGCCGGCTCGACCTCCTGTCGCCCGCCGAAGCGCATGCCCTCGCGGCCCTGCAGCCGGCGCCGACGCCGCTGGAAGGCGCGCCGCTGATGCATGCGGGCTTCATGACGCATGCAGCGACGCAGCCCGCGCAGCCGGCTTTGCGCGACGGCGCCAGGCGCATGAGCTACCGCGAACTCGACGAGCGCTCGAACCGATTGGCCCATGCGCTGCGTGCGCGCGGCATGGGGCGCGGCGAACGCGTCGGCCTGTGCCTGGACCGCGGCTTCGACATGTTCGTTGCCCTGCTTGCGGTGCTCAAGAGCGGCGCCGCCTACGTGCCGCTCGACCCCGCCTTCCCGCAGGCTCGCCTGGACTATTACGCCGAAGACGCGAAGCTCGGTCTGCTGCTGACCGCCTCCTCGATCGCGGCAGCGCCGAAGATGTGGCGCGAAGATGCGGCCGACCGCGTGCTGCTGCTCGACCTCGACACAGCATGGCAGAACGAAGCGCCCACGCCGCTCGCGCCCGGCGCCCAGGATGCGCAGGGCGAGGACACGGCCTACGTGATCTACACCTCCGGCTCGACCGGCAAGCCCAAGGGCGTGTGCGTGCCGCACCGCGCGGTGGCGAACCTGATGCAGACGATGCAGCGCGAGCCCGGCATCGGTTCGGGCGACCGCATGGCCGCGCTGACCACGCTGTCCTTCGACATGGCGGTGCCCGAGGTGATGCTGCCGCTGGCGGCGGGCGCCGAGATCGTGATCGTGCAGCGCGAGGTCGCGATGGACGGCAACCGGCTGCGCGCGCTGCTCGAGTCGGAAGCCATCACCATCCTGCAGGCCACGCCCGGCATGTGGCGGCTGCTGCTCGATGCAGAGTGGTCGGGCCCGCGCGGCTTCCGCGCCTGGATCGGCGCCGAGCCGGTGCCCGCGGATCTGTCGCTCGAGTTGATGGACCGCACGAGCGAGCTCTGGAACCTCTACGGACCGACGGAAACCACCGTGTGGTCGACCGTCTGGCGCATGGAGCGCCCGATCGTCGCGGCGCGCGGCGTCTCGATCGGCCGCCCGATGGCGAACACCGGCGTCTGGATCCTCGACAGCAACCTGCAGCCCTGCCCGATCGGCGTGCCGGGCGAGATCTGCATCAGCGGCATGGGCGTGACGCTGGGCTACCTCGACCGGCCCGAGCTCACGGCCGAGCGCTTCGTGACGACCGCCATCGACGGCGTCGACACGCTGATCTACCGCAGCGGCGACCGCGGCCGCTGGCGCAACGACGGCCTCTTGGAACACTTGGGCCGCTTCGACTTCCAGGTCAAGGTGCGCGGCTACCGCATCGAGCTCGGCGAGATCGAGGCGCGCTGCAACGAGGCGCCGGGCGTGGCGCGCAGCGTGGTCGTCACGCGCGAAGACCAGCCGGGCGACGTGCGCCTGGTGGCCTACCTCGCGCCCTCGCCGGGCGCCACGGTCGACCTGGCCGCGCTCGATCGTCATTTGCGCAGCCGCCTGCCGCAGTACATGGTGCCGCAGCACGT
>NZ_LMTS01000057.1:10070-11823 GCF_001541225.1 Variovorax sp. WDL1
CGGCCTCGACGCCATTCCGCTGCTGCCCAACGGCAAGGTCGACCGCAAGGCGCTGCCCAAGCCCAGCGCGACGCGGCAGGAGACGAGCGAGCGGCTGGCGCCGCGCAACGAGCGCGAGCGCATCGTGCTGGAGACCATGGAGCGCGTGCTCAACCTGCCCGGCCTCGGCATCCGCGACGACTTCTTCTCGCTGGGCGGCCATTCGCTGCTGGCGGCGCGGCTCGCGACCCTGCTGAGCCGCGAGTTCGAGCTCACGGTGCCGCTGCGCATGCTGTTCGAGGCGCCGACGGCCGAACGGCTGGCCGCGGCGATCGACACCTTGAGCGGAGGCGATAAGCCGCGCAGCGAACCGATCCCGCACCGGCCGAACCGGCGCATCGCGCCGCTCACGCCGATGCAGGAGCGCATCCGCTTCATCGAAGAGCTGCACCCGGGACGGCCGGTCTACAACGCCCCGTCCGCGCACCGGCTGAGCGGCCCGCTCGACCTGCCCAGGTTCGAGGCGGCGCTGCGCGAGATCATTCGCAGGCAGCCCGTGCTGCGCACCTGCATCGGCGTCGACCCGGCCACAGGGGGGCCGGCGATGACGATTGCGGACGAAGTGCCGCTCAAGCTGGAGGTGGTCGACCTGTGCACGCTTCCGGCGGACCAGCGCGAAGCGGAACTGATCGAGCGCATGCAGGAAGTCGCCGACCGCCCGATCGACATCCATCACGCACCGTTGTTCCACGCGGCGCTCTACAGGATCTCGGCCGAGGACCACGCCTTCGTCTTCGTGCCGCACCACCTGATCTGGGACGGCTGGTCCTTCGACATCCTGCAGAGCGAGCTGTCGACCGTCTATGGCGCGCTGGTGCGCGGTGAGCCGCACGGGCTGCCCGAGCTGGCCGTGACCCACGGCGACTACGCCGACTGGTTCGCGCGCTGGCTCACCGAGCCCGAGGCCGAGCTCCAGCTGCGCTACTGGAAGAACCGCTTCGCCAACTCGCCCATCCCCAAAGCGCCACGCACCGACATGCCGCGCGGCGCAGGAATGAGCGGCCAGGGCGGCACCTACTGGATCACCGTCGACAAGGCGCTGACGGAACGGCTGCGCGAGATCGGACGCAACTGCGACGTCACGCTGAGCATGCTGACGCTTGGGGTCTACATCCTGATGATGAGCAGCATCATCGACAGCCGCTCGATCGTCATCGCGACGCCGGTGCGCGGCCGCGAGGCGCCCGAGCTCGAGCCGGTGATGGGCTTCTTCAACAACGTGCTGCCGCTGTCCTTCCAGATCGACCGCTCGCTGCGCTTCGGCGAGTTCATGCGCTACGTCAAGCAGGAGCTGATCGCGGTGATGAGCCACCAGCAGATCCCCTTCGAGCGCCTGGTCAGCGAGCCGGAGTTCGTGGAGCGCGCGCAGGGCGTGGGGCTCTACCAGGCGCTGTTCTCGTTCCAGGACGCACGCGAACGCCCGAAGGACATCGGTAACCTGAAGCATCGCCAGATGCATTTGCTGCAACGCGGCGCGACCGACGACCTCGGCATCTGGCTGATGGACAAGCCCAACGGCCTCGAAGGCGCGATTGCCTACAACGCGGACATCTACAAGCGCGAGACCGGCGTCGCCTTCAAGGAGCGCTACCTCGAGCTGCTGCGCCTGGTCGCGCAGCAGCCGGACGCCACGCTGGAAGCCATCGCGGCGCCCGCCGGCTCGGACAGCGCGGTCTACCTGCAGCGGCTCGCGGCCGGCGACGCGCCAGCCACG
>NZ_LMTS01000057.1:11859-26865 GCF_001541225.1 Variovorax sp. WDL1
CCGCAGCCATGGCCGCACGGCCCCAGGAGCCAATGGCACTGCTGTTGCCCGAGCAGGCGAAGCTGGCACAAATCTGGGCCAGAGCCCTCAGCGCAGACGTGAACGACATTCGCGCCAACGACAACTTCTTCGACCTGGGCGGCGACTCGCTGCTCGCGATGCGCGTGATCGCCCAGGCCGAACAGGAGATGGGCTTCCGCGTGGAGCCGCGCCGCTATGTGTTCGAGAGCCTGGGGCAGCTCGCTTCTGCTGCGGCGGGCAGCGCGCTCGACGCCCTCGCCGTTGCACCGGCCGGAAACGAGTCGCGGCGCGGGCTGCTCGGCCGTGTGTTCTCAGGCTGGGGCCGCAAAGGCTGACGTGGTCGCGATGCCAATCACGCAGATCCTCATTGGCGCGTTGCCTGACGCGCTTCCTCGATCAAAGTCACCCGGGAGCTAGAGATGCTGGTTAGTTTGTTGCCAACGGTGGTTCGCGAATCGGCATACCGCCGCAAGTTCCTGGAGAACCGCGAAGAGAACCTGTTCATGGGTTCCTTCGAGAGCTTCGCCGCCGCCAAAGCCGGTGCACCCCCTTCGAAGGCAGTCGGCTACGACAACGCTCCCGCCGATGCCTTCTACAGCCACCAGGTCGCTTTCTATGACTACCCGGGCCTGTTCTGGCTCGGCCGCGCGCTCGACGACGGCATGCGCAGCATCTTCGACCTGGGCGGCCACGTCGGCATCAAGTACTACGCCTTCCGCCGCATGCTCAACTACCCTGCCGACCTGCACTGGACGGTCTGCGACGTACCCAGCGTGGTAAAGACCGGGCAGGCACTCGCGGTGCAACGCGAGGCCACTGCGCAGCTGAACTTCACCACCGATTTTCGCGACGCGAGCGGCTACGACGTGCTGTACGCGTCGGGCAGCCTGCAGTACCTGCCGACGCGCATGTCCGAGATCATCGCCGCGCTGCCGGTGAAGCCGAAGCGCATCGTGCTCAACACCACGACAGTACACCCCGATCGCACGCTCTACACGCTCAATAGCATCGGCTTCGCAGTCTGTCCCTACCGCATCCAGCACTATGACGAGTTGCTCGCCGAACTGACGGCGGCCGGCTACAAGCGGCGCGACACCTGGCGCAACGAAGGCAAGCTGATCGAGGTGCCCTTCGTCGATGGCGGCGACAAAGCGTATTACGCCGGTTGCTGCTTTGACTTGTCCTAGTGCCAGGCGGTTTCGTGGCCCACACGCGGACCATGCGCGAAGTCATTCGGGCGTCAGCTTGCCGATGAATCGCCACCACCTACCGCTAAGCGAACTGCTTTTAATCGAATGAGCCCGAAAGGACATCGCAATGACCACTGCTCTTACGCAATCTGTACGTGAATTCCTAGAGGGACCGATCACCCGACCCGCGCTGCTGCGCTGGCGCCGCCAGCAGTTCCTCACGACCCAAGGGGCTGGAGCGTACTTCGGCTTGTTCGATAGCTTCAACGCTGCACGAGCATGGCTGCCAAAGAACCCGGAATTCGACCAAGACGCACTGGCGGCGGAATACGTCACCATCCGTGCCAGGAAGGTCTTCGCCTATGACTATCCGGTGATGCTCTGGCTGGAACACGCCTTTCGCGAGGGTGCCAGGAGCGTTCTCGACATAGGCGGATCGGTTGGGGTTCACTACTACGCTTATCGCCGTTACATTGAAATGCCTGCCGCATTGACTTGGGGCATCGTTGAGGTGCCAGCGATGGTTTCGATCGGGCGCAAAATGGCTGCCGACCAAAAAGCGAGCGCACTAAATTTCACCGAGGATCTACAGAGCGCCGTGACGGAGGGAGCCGCGGACATATGGATCTCGGCGGGCGCGATCCACTACCTCGATGACGCAAGGCCAAGTCGCCTTCTTGCGAGTTGCAAAACTCGGCCCAGGCACATCCTCCTTAACAAACTGCCACTCTATGGCGGTGAAGACTTCATCACCGCACAAAACGTCGGCGAAGGATCGATCGTTCCACTGCATGTCTACAACAAACGGCGCTTCGTCCGCGACATTGAAGCCCTGGGATACACGCTCAGGGACGAATGGCCGGTCCATGAGCGGGGGCTCTACTTGCCGGGCCATCCCGAGCGCTCGTTCTCGAGCTTCTCGGGACTCTATTTCCAGGTTGATCCGAAGTAGGGCGCTCCCCATGCGGCTCAATGATGCATGGCGGCATAGGAGTTGAATGTCGGCGCCGACCGAGCGGCCTCTCTAGGCTTCACTGCGGCGGCCGAGGCGGCCAAAACCGGCGAGGCAAAATGCAGCCGCGGGCGGATACCGGCCCCTTCGGAGGCGATCATGTACCTGGGCGGACGCTGGATCCCATTGGAACTGGCCAACACCATTCTCATTACCTGGGTCATTGCCGCCATTGTTTTGGCGGTGTTCGTGATATGGATCATCCGCAAGACCCCGCCTGTAGATCGAAAACGCAAAAGGCCCCGTCGCGAGGGTGGAAAGAGGCGATCTTGGCGATTCAAGCGCTAAGGCTCGCCCACGAACTGAATCGGGGTTGAAGGACGGTAAGCGTCGCCTCCAACGCCCCCCTGCCAGCCATCGCCGAAACCATTGAACGGGCTGCGCCCGCATGGCGAGATCGCAGGCTGCAAACGCATTGTTGGATACTTTGGTATTACTGCTTAAACTACGGAGCGGCGGGATGCAACGCAAACGAGGAAGATGATGTTTTCAGGCAATGCGGTCGAGAGCGCCCAGTGATGAAAATTCTATTCGTCGGGAACTATGCGCCGGACGGCCAGGCCAGCATGCTGGCCTTCAGGCGCGTCCTCGAACGGGAACTTCCAAGCCTCGGTTGCGAAGTGCGCGTCATCGCGCCGGCGCAACGGGTACTTCGGGTTCCGGCTTCCTCTCGCTGGTGGAAGTGGCTGGGCTATGTAGACAAGTTCATCCTGTTCATTCCCTCGCTCGTGCGCCACGTGCGCTGGGCCGACGTGGTTCACATCGGCGATCACTCCAACGGCATGTATGTCCCTTGGGTGAAGAGCAAGCCCAATGTCATAACTTGTCACGACGTGATTGCCATACAGGCCGCCAGGGGGATGATTGAAGGCTGGAAGGTCGGTTGGACTGGAAGGTTGTTCCAGCACTTGATCGTGCGGGGGCTCGCGCGAGCCGACCTGGTCGCCTGCGTGTCGCACCTGACCCGGCGCGACCTGCTTGCGCTGGACCTCGCCCACGAGCGCAGGGTCGTGACCGTGCTCAATGGCCTGAACGACGAGTTTTCTCCCGTGGTGCCCGAAGAGGCTGAGCGCTTGATTCGCCCTTTTGGCCTATCGGTGAACTGCAAGTTCTTGCTTCACGTCGGCGCGGACCTGCCACGAAAGAACCGAAAAGCAGTGGTCGAGACCTTCGTCGCGCTGCAACAGCGCGCGGCTGCGGCGGGCGCGCCGCCAATAGTGCAGCAAATGGTGTTCGTGGGGCCGGAACTCGCGGTGGAGCTCGCCGCGCTGGTGCAAGAGCATGGCCTCGCTGATCGAATCAAGACGGTGCAGAACGTTGCGCACGAGGAGTTGCGTGCGCTCTATACCAGCGCCACTGCGCTGTTGTTCCCTTCGCTCCAGGAAGGTTTCGGCTGGCCGGTGATCGAGGCACAGGCCTGCGGCTGTCCGGTGTTCACATCCGATCTCGCGCCAATGAACGAAATCGGCGGACTGGGCGTCGAATACATCGACCCGCACCACCCGACAGACATGGCCGAGGCGATCGAGCGAGCCGCGCCCCGGCTAGCCGAAATGCGCAGGTTGGGGCTGGTCAACGCGTCCCACTATACGACAGCGCGGATGACGTCAGGCTACGTCGCCACCTATCGCCGCGTACTCGAGGAGCGCAAGGCCCCACGAAAGCTCATCACAGAGGGAAGCCGCGGCTGACGGCTACCTCGGTCTGCGCGGGCCTTTAGAGTAAGCGGGAAATTTCGATCAAGGGTTTCAACCCTGACCCGAATCGAGCGATCGCTTCGCGATGGTTCTTCAGTTCGCTATAGGGGAGGTAGCGAATTCCCAGCTCCGACACGCGGGAAAAGGCCGGCCGACGCAACTGAAGCTGGACATCGTCGCGCCGGTTGTCGGGCGCGACCAGGAACATGGCGCTGTTGGTTCCAACCTCGGTCCCGAGCGCAAGATCGAGCATCCGCACGATGCCAGAATAGATAGAGGTGGAGTGCTCAACCTCGAAGGCAGCGGCGACCTTCGACCCATTGGCTTCTACCCAGATCACGTCGATCAATCGAACCGCCTCGATCCCGTCGTGCATGCCCTGTGGCAGATGAGTCATGCATCCGTCTGCGAGTCGCCCGCCCGCATAGCTGCGGCCATGGTCGTTGGAAGCAATCCACACGCCGAAGCCGAGCGACTTTCCCAGGTCGCGAAGCCAGCCTTGAATCTCGGTGTGCGTGGCATCGCTTTCCCGCTCAGCCAACCACTGTTTGTGTGCAGCAGCGGATTCTTCGCGCACCTTTTCCAGGTCGGCTTCCCAAGCTAGCACGGCGTGCGCGTCGTCCTCTCGGGGAGGAGCTGTGTATCGCCCAGCGCCTATGTCGAAAAGCAACCCAGCCAAGGCGCCCATGTCGTTGGACAAGGCCCGGCGATGCTGTGTGTTCAGCCGGATCGAGCCCTCGCGCATCGAAAGATAGTGGTCCCAGCGCCCGAGCTTGACATTGCTGCCCGTGACGGCGTTGTAGCCCTTGACGATGGCTGTGTTGAAGGGCATGACCAGCGTCGGGTGCACAAAGTAGATCAGATTCGCCACTGCCGGTCCGAGCCCCTTGATCTGGTGTCCATCGATGCGGCGGATCGCCTCAACGATCTCCTCAGCGCTGTCGCAGCAATCGCAAGCGTGCAACAGGCGGGCAAAGGCGCGCTGATTTGCGGCGTTCTCGTAGATGTCGGGAATGCGCAGCTTGGGCTTCCAGAGGAAGGCATGGTCCGCCCCCTTGAAGATCTGGCGCTGCTCCGCCACTGAACCCACGACCGTTTCGAGCGAGGAGCCGCGGAAGGCGTTGCCGAACGTGCCGGCATCGATGTCCTTGACCACTTGGGCCAGCCCGCGACGGATCGAACGGAAGTTTTTCAGCCGTTCATCCCAAAGAAACCAGGAGTTGTAGGTGCTGAGGGGGTCAGCTTTCCAGTGATCAATCAGAACATCAAGGCCAGTTGACATCGTCCATCGGGTGCAGAGCGCATGCGCGCGAACCGCGCATTGAACCACGAGCGTCGCCGACCGACCGATCATGCCGACAGCGGACCGACGTCGTGAACCCCCAGAGCGGGTGTTTTCCTCAAAGCTGGAATGTTCCTACGGACGGCACTACGAGGCCGAGGCCGCACACAGGCGCCCCTCAATGGGAACCACGTTTTCGGCACAACCTGCGCACGGCCTGAAGAGGCGTGCTAACCGGCTTCTTTGCTTCAAGCCTCAACAGCGATATCCTTGTCGGGCTGACAACTGTTCGAAATTGTTCAATGGGGCCTGGTGCCGAGTTCGGCAGTTGATATTTTGTAGAGGAGGGGCAGATGGGTCGCCCGTTAACTCAGGTGCACATTCCTTTTGAGATCTTTCTGATCTTTCTGTGCTTCTTGGGACTGGTGGTAGGCGCTTTCGCCCTCATGCGATGGTGGCGGCTTCACCATGCGCCGCCGCCCAGAACCACAGCAGGGCGCTCGTACTCGCAGCAGCTTTCCCGCCGTTTCGGCGACCAGCGTGCGAATGCCAGTGGGAAGAAGCTCCGGGAGGCGGTCCACCGTCAGAAGCGTGACGGCGTACGAGCACGCCCGAGAGGGTAAAACATGCGTTCTCCGGAACATCCACGCATGCGGCGCTGGCAGTTTGGGTGACGGGTGAGACACTGAGACCCACCCATCATCGATGGGCCCGGTTGGGGCCCCCGCGCACGCCCCGACCGAGATAACAAATATGTAACCTTGGTTGTAGGGCCTGTCGATAGAATCCAGCCAATGTTCCGTCCTCGCGCCTTCCTGCTGGTGGCCTTCATGCTCGCGATGCTCTTCCAGAGCTACGCGGCGGCGTCCATGCTGTTTTGCGCGACAGGACATCGCGAAGGCACGTCCGGCATGCAAACGGTGCACGCTGGATCGCACGATCACGGGACGCATCAACACGCTTCGCCGAAGCTGAACGACTCGCACGATCACGAGAGTGCTTCCTCGGACTCTGATGCCATGCACGCATGTGGCGCCTGCGGCGCGTGCGGCGCATGTCACGTCGTGGCTCTGATCTCGACGCCGTACGTTGCTGCAGCGCACCAATTGCCAGAGGCGGATCTCGCAGAGCCCTTCAGCGCTATGGCGACCGTTTCGCCACGCGTTCTCGATAAACCTCCGCGGACCTAGTCGCGTCCGTACCCCTGTGACCCTGTCACGGGGCGCTGCGGCCGCTCATGCATCGCCTGTCGTCAATCCCATCCTGGGCAACTGACGCATTCTGTTCATGAACTTCCGAGGATTCCATGTTCCATTCATCGCCAGCCCGTTGGCTGGCCGCATTGCCCGCCATCGTGGCCCTGAGCGCCATCGCTCAGACCGCGCCGGCCCCGTCCAGCACGCCGCAATCCGATCCGCCGGATCTGCCCTTCCGTTCCGCATTCGAGGGCTATAAGCCCTACGCGGACGAAAAAGCCATTCCCTGGAAGGAAGCCAACGAGACGGTTTACCAACGCGGAGGCTGGCGCGCCTACGCCAAGGACGCGTCCGAAGAAGGCGCGGGCGAAAACGCACCGCCCAAGCCAGGCGCCGATCCGCATGCCGGCCACTCGATGCCCGCGCCCATGAAGAAGGAGAAGCCATGAGGGGTGCCTTGCGCCTCACGGCGATCTCTGCCGCGGTTGTGTTTCTCGCCGGCTGCGCCACTGTGAGCGTCGATGACGCGCTGCAGGAGACGAACACCAACGCGCAGCAGTTCACGCAGGGCAAGCTGGAGATCAGCCGCACCAAGGAGCAGCGCGATCGCCGCGCCGCGCTGACGGAGGAGCTGCTGAGCAAGCCGTTGTCGCAAGCCGACGCGGTACAGGTTGCACTTGCAAACAGTCCGGCGCTTCAGGCCTTGGTCGCGGAGAACTGGGCGAACATCGCCGCAGCCAATCAAACCAGCCGACTTCCCAATCCGGTGTTCACCTTCGAGCGCATGCGCCTTGGTGACGAGCTCGAGATCGGAAGGCTGTTGTCCTTCGGCCTGGTGGATCTGATCCTGTTGCCGCAGCGGCTGGCCATCTCGAAAAGCCAGGCGGCACAGGCGAAGGTGCAGCTCACGGGGACCGTGGTGGACCAGGTCACGCAGGTAAGGCAGGCCTGGGTGCGCGCCGTCGCCGCCCAGCAGTCCCTTCAGTACGCGGAGCAGGTCAAGGATTCGGCGGAGGCCAGCGCGGAACTGGCGCGTCGCATGCAGCTCATCGGCAATTTCAGCAAGCTCCAGCGCGCACGCCAGCAGGTGTTCTATGCGGACGCGGTGACGCAGCTTGCTTCTGCGCGCCATGCGGTCACAGCCACGCGTGAGGAGTTGGTTCGCGCGCTGGGTCTGGCGGATGCCCAGACTGCCAAACTCAAATTGCCCGAGCGGCTGCCAGATCTGCCAAAGGCGCCTCGCGAGCCTCGCGAGGTAGCCGCGACCGCCAGCGAGCAGCGCCTGGACGTTCAACTCGCCAGGGCACAACTGGATGTTGCCGGAAAGTCGCAAGGGATCAACCTCCTGTCGACGTTCATCGACGTGGAAGTGGGTGGAAGGCGAGACACCATCTTCGACAACGCGGAAGGGACAAGGAGCACTCGCCGCGGCTTCGAGCTCGATATCGTATTGCCGCTGTTCGACTGGGGTTCTGCCCGGCGCGACCTTCTAAATGCGCGATCTTTGGCCGCTGCCAATCGCTATGACGCAACAGTGCGCGGCGCGAGCTCGCAATTGCGCGAGGGGTATTTCGCTTATCGCACTGCCTACGACATCGCCAAGCACTACCGGGACGAAGTCGTGCCCCTGCGCCAAACGATGGCCGACGAAAACGTGCTTCGCTACAACGGGATGCTGATCGGTGTGTTCGAACTGCTGGCGGAAGCGCGCGATCAGATCAGGAGCGTGGCTGATGCGATTGACGCGCAGCGGCAGTTCTGGCTGGCTGACGCTGCCCTCTCGGCATCTGTCATTGGTAAGCCCATGGCCATGGCGGCGCCGATGCCCAGCACCGGCTCAGAATCAGCTTCGGGCGCTGCCCACTAAGCGGCCCCCTCACATTGATTGATATGAAAAACAGACGCAATTTTCTCCGCGGAGCGGGTGCCGTCACCGGCGCCATCGCCGCCGCTTCCGTGAGCAAGGTCGCCATGGCGGCCCTGCCTGAGCCCGTGCTTCAGACCAAGCCCGACACGATGCCTCCCTTGGCGCCGTCGACGGGGCGCCCCTACAACCCCGTTGTCACGCTCAACGGGTGGTCGCTGCCTTGGCGCATGAACAACGGTGTGAAGGAGTTCCATCTGGTGGCCGAGCCCGTGGTGCGCGAGATGGCGCCTGGCTTCAAGGCCAACCTCTGGGGCTACAACGGCCAGTCACCCGGCCCGACCATCGAGGTGGTCGAGGGCGATCGCGTGCGCATCTTCGTCACCAACAAGCTGCCCGAGCACACCAGCATCCACTGGCACGGCCAGCGCATTCCGAACGGCATGGATGGCGTCGCGGGTCTCAACCAGCCGGCCATCAGGCCCGGCAAGACCTTCGTCTACGAGTTCGTTGCACGGCGTCCCGGCACGTTCATGTACCACCCGCACGCCGACGAGATGACCCAGATGGCGATGGGAATGATGGGCTCCTGGGTCACCCATCCGAAGGGAAAGCATCCCCTGATCGACGAGGTCGACCGCGACTTCGTGTTCTTGCTCAATGCCTATGACATCGAGCCGGGCAGCGGGACGCCCAAGATCATGACCATGCTGGACTTCAACCTGTGGTCCTGGAACAGCCGCATCTTTCCGGGCATCGACTCGCTCAACGTCCGACTGAACGACAAGGTCCGCATTCGCATCGGCAACCTGACGATGACGAACCACCCGATGCACCTCCATGGCCACGAGTTCCTCGTCACCGGCACCGATGGTGGCCCGACGCCGAAGAGCACGCGCTGGTACGAGGTGACCGCCGATGTGGCGGTCGGGCAGATGCGCCAGATCGAGTTCCTCGCCGATGAAGAAGGCGATTGGGCGTTCCATTGCCACAAGAGCCACCACACGATGAATGCGATGGGCCACGACGTGCCCACGATGATCGGCGTCGACCACAAGGACGTGGTCAAGAAGATCACGAAGCTCGTGCCCGATTACATGGTGATGAGCGAGCGCGGGATGGCCGATATGGCAGAGATGGACATGCCGCTGCCCGACAACACCGCCCGAATGATGACGGGCGAAGGCCCATTCGGCTCGGTTGAGATGGGCGGCATGTTCAGCGTGGTCAAGGTACGCAAGGGCCAGAAGGCGGGAGACTACTCAAACCCGGGCTGGTTCAAGCACCCGCAGGGCACGGTGGCCTACGAACTGAACGGGCCAGTAGCAGAACCACCGCGGGCGCGCGGCGCCGGCGCGGCCGCCATGCCTGCGCAGAACATGCCAGCCAAGAACATCGAAGTGCAGGTACGCAAGCCCAGCGGGCACTCCGGCCATTGATCTCTCCCGCTCTCTCTCCATCCACCCTGAAACGAAAGGACTCTCATGAAAACCCTCCGCTACACGGCCTTGGCCGCATTCACCGCATTGGCAGCCGCAGGCGCCTACGCCGCCGGCAACCACGCCGGCGGTCACGGCCACGATGCCGCCGACGCGATTGGCAAGCCAGGCGTGGCGGCTAAGGCGACGCGCACGGTAAAAGTCGACATGACTGACAACATGCGCTTCACCCCGGCCAGCATCGACGTGAAGCAGAACGAAACAGTGCGTCTAGTCGTCACCAACTCCGGAAAGATCAAACACGAACTGGTGCTCGGAACCGAGAAGGAGCTCAAGGAGCACTACGAGGCGATGAAGAAGAACCCAGAGATGGAGCACGCCGATCCGAACATGGTGACGCTCGCTGCGGGCAAGACCGGCGAGGTCGTCTGGCAGTTCACGAAGGCCGGCAAGATCGACTTCGCGTGTCTTCAGCCAGGCCACTATGACGCCGGAATGAAGGGCGCCGTGAACGTGACCAAGTCTTCCGAAAAGCACGCATCCAAGTAACTGAGCCGACCGGCTCGACCACTGACACCAGGCCGAGTCGGTTGCGTAGTTTTCTATTTCGAAGGAGTCAATATGCTCAACATTCGTCTGGCGTTCGTCGCCCCCATTGCCGCCCTCATGTTCGTCGGCTTTGCGCACGCTCAACCCGCCACCGGCAGCGCCGCGCCGTCCGCGAGTTCCACAGACGCCTCCGCCTCCGCGGAGCTCGCCGATGGCGAGGTCCGAAAGGTCGACAAGGACAACAAGAAGCTCACGCTCAAGCATGGGCCGCTGAAGAACCTCGACATGCCCGGCATGACGATGGTCTTTCAGGTGAAGGACGACGCCATGCTGGACAAGGTTCAGGCCGGCGACAAGGTCCGGTTCCAAGCAGAAAAAATCGACGGAAAGTTCACAGTAACAAAGATCGAAGCAGCGCGCTAGGCCAAGGTCTCGCCGCTCATCAGCGTGCCCGGCCGCTGTCGGGCTGCATCGTCGCGACGGCATGACCGTCCTTCTCGCCGGATCTCCGGTAACTCGCCTCAAGGAGACAGATATGCCACACAAGAAGTACGCCCAGTGCATCGACGCCTGCAATGCCTGTGCGACGGCCTGCAATCATTGCGCCGCATCGTGCCTGCGTGAGGAGGACGTGAAGATGATGGCGAAGTGCATCGCGCTGGACATCGATTGCGCCGCGATCTGCCAGCTCGCGGCGGCTGCGATGGCTCGCGACAGCGAAACCGCCCCTGCCATCTGCCGCCTTTGCGCCGACATCTGCCAGGTCTGCGCCGACGAGTGCGCAAGGCACGACGCGCAGCACTGCCAAGCCTGTGCGAAGGCATGTCAAAAGTGCGCCGAAGAGTGCCGGAAGATGGCCAAGTAGATCCCTTGTAGCCCGAAGCGCCGCCAAGCTGGCGTCACGGGGACACACGTTGCGCTCTGGGGCGCAACTTGCGCCCTCGCCGGCAAGAGCAGCTGACCTCGCGCTCAATCCCCGACAACAAAACGTTTGGAGGAGCGGATGCAGGCAAACGTAGCGCGCCCGCATTCGGCGCGGGCCATGCTCGAGATCATGGGGCGTCAGCTTCCCAATGTGTGGACCACACACGAAATGCTGCGCTCAACCGGCCGGCTGAGAGCTCAATGGCCGGATTGGTGCTACGCGCCGCTGGCGGTGGCGGAACCGCTTTGCGGCGGACGGCCTGACCTTGCATTCAAGATCACTGCCCTGGCTTCTTGGCGCCTGACGCAAGGGATCTACAGAGTCGATCAGACGTTGCTGAATGCGTTGCTCGATACGCCCTTGGATGACGACGTTCCCATCGACGTGCTCATGAGGATGCCCGAATGGTGCATCTACCTTGAGCTTCCGAATATCCTGACGCCGAGAGGCCCGGCACGAGGGGTCTGGGTGTTCATCGAGCCGTCCCACCTTCATTCCGACAGGCCTGTTTTTCTCGGCCTGCTGTTCGATACCGAACGTGACATCGCGCGGTCTCTCGAGGATGGCGCCATGTACCCGTTCTGCGTCAGGTTGGGCGGCGAATCGATCGCTCAAGCGCTCGCCCAGACCTTCCGCACCGCTGCGTCAGAGTTGGAATCGTTCAAGGCGGCAGTCACCCCCGTGATCTCCGTCCTGCTGTACCTGTGCGCGCAGAACGCGGAGATCACTTGCAATGGCGTCGACGCCTACCCGGTGCGGCCGGTGCCAGTGCATACCCGCCGACGAGGCCTTCGCATCTTTCCACCGCCCGCGCCGACGGTATGGAGTCTGGGATACCGCTTAGGCGCCGCCCTGCGGGCTTCCCAGCCGCGAAACCGTGAGGACCACGATCCAGGAATCGGTCGTCGGATCGTTGCCCACATTCGCCGAGCCCATTGGCACACGATTCTGAGCGGGCCTCGCAAGGATTTGCCCCCCGAAGCTCGCCAACGTGAGCTGCGATGGATGCCACCGGTGGCGGTTAACCTCGACCTCGGCGCAGAACTGATCGCTACGGTCCGCCCGGTCAACAACACCGTGTCGATCGAATAGAACCGGCAAGGAGATCGGCCATGACTCACCAAAGTGCCTCGCATGTTGTACGTGAGTTCTTGGAAAGCCCGCTCACTCGACCCGCGCTGCTGCTATGGCGGCGCAAGCAGTTTCTCTCTCGTGAAGGGCATGGCTTCTACTTCGGTTTGTTCGATAGTTTCGAAGCCGCGCGCGCCTGGCTGCCCAAGAATCCTGAATTTGGTCAGGATGCGCTGGCCACTGAATACGTAGACGTCCGAACGAAGAAGGTCTTCGCCTACGACTACCCGGTTATGTGGTGGCTGGAGCATGCCATGCGCGGGGGCGCGACGCGCGTTCTCGATATCGGCGGCTCGGTGGGCGTTCACTACTACGCGTATCGCAGATACATCGATATGCCCGCCGCGCTCAGGTGGCACATCGTTGAGGTGCCAACCATGATTTCGATCGGACGCAAACTGGCTGCCGATACGGGCGCAAGCGCGCTGGACTTCACCGAGGACCTTCAGCAAGCAGTGACAGAGGAAGCCGCCGACATCTGGATCTCCGCCGGCGCCATTCACTATTTTGAGGATGCAACGCCAGGGCTCCTTCTCAAGAACTGCCGGGCGAGGCCGAGGCATGTGCTCCTGAACAAACTGCCGCTCTACAAAGGCGAAAGCTTCATCACCGCGCAGAACATCGGCGAAGGCGCCTTCGCTCCGATGCATGTCTACAACAGAGGGCGCTTTATCCGCGACATCGAAGCCATGGGCTATTCGCTCAGAGACGAATGGCCCGTCCACGAGCGCTCGCTCTATCTGCCGGGCCATCCCGAGCGCTCGTTTCCCAGCTTCACGGGGCTCTACTTCTCGGATCGGTCCGTCAAGGGGCCTTCCGAACAAAGCTGACGTATTCGAAGGCGCGCGCCGAATCATCAGCGGGGGACCGCCGGCGTCGGTGAGCAACCGCGCTCGCAGTCGCGCGCCGCCGCGACTGGGTTGCGATCCTTCGAGGTGAGGAGCGGTTGGAATTCGCTTGTGCCGAACTGCTTGAGGACGAGTCCGCCGTCCTTGCACATGCGGAACGTGAATCAGTCGCGGAATGTGGCCGTACTCCGTAAGCGTGGTCTCAAGACCCTCTGGCGAGACCACGCGGGTATGAGCAGGATCGCCTGATCATGCTCACGCTTGGATGTGTGCATTTAACCGGTACGTGCACACATGGACAAGCGAGTCACTTCGGGCAAGGACACCCGGCGCAGGCACAGCGAAGAGCTGAAGCAGGAGTTGGTCGAGCGCAGCCTGGAACCTGGCGCATCGGTTGCTGCCATCGCGCAGGAGCATGGCATCAACGCGAACCTCCTGTTCAACTGGCGCCGGCTTCGCCTGCGCGCGCAGGCTCCAGCAGTCGAGGACGCTGCGCCGCCCACGCTCCTGCCTGTGACCGTGCAGATGGAGCCCGCTGCCAAGACCAACAAGGCCGTTGCGCCGCGCCCTTCGAGCGGCGTGATCGAGATCGACGTTGGTGCCACCCGTGTTCGGCTGCGCGGTGCCGTCGACGAAGCCAGCGTGCGTTGCGTGCTGCGCCTGCTGGGTGCCATCGCGTGATCGGCCTTCCCGCGAACACGCGCGTGTGGATCGTGGCGGGCCACACCGACATGCGCAAGGGCTTCGACGGCCTGGCCGCCATGGTGCAGACGGCACTAGCGGCGAATCCGTTCTGCGGCCACGTCTTCGTCTTCCGCGGCAAGCGCGGCGACATCCTGAAGGTGCTGTGGTTCGACGGTCAAGGATTGATGCTGCTGGCCAAGCGGCTCGAGCGTGGGCGCTTCGTCTGGCCACAGGCCACGTCCGGCAGCGTCTCGCTCACGTCGGCGCAACTCTCGATGCTGCTGGAAGGCATCGACTGGCGCATGCCGGTGCGCACGCATGAGCCGTTGCTTGCAGCGTGATCAACTGCGCCACCACTGTATGAAGAATCCTCCGGTGTAGCACCGATGTTCGACGTGCCGAACGCGCGGCAAAGTGGAGGACGTGACGACGCCGATCAACGACTCCACCACGCCCCACACCGTTGAAGGTTTGCTGCGAGTGGTCGAGGAGAGAGATGCCGAAGTGGTGCTCCTCAAGCTGATGGTCGACAAGCTGAAGCTGCAGTTGCTGCGCAGCCTTCGGGCGCGGTTCGGATCGTCCAGCGAGCAGCTCGATGACCCTCAAATCGCTCTTCTGGAAGGTGAACCACTGTATGAACACGCGCTGCCGATCGCTGTTGCTGCAGTTGCTGCAGCCAACGCACCTGCGATCGATCGAAAGCTGCCGGCCCATCTGCCGCGCGAGACCCAGGTCTACCAGAAGCGAGTACCGATCACCATGACGCCAATGGGCAACCCTGCGGCTGCACCGCCTGTGGTGGTCGCCTTCGCCTGATCGGGCATGACGTCTCCGAGCAGCTGGAGTACGTGCCCTCGCGCTTCAAGGTGATCCGGCATGTGCGCCCGAAGCTCGCCTGCGTGGCGTGTGAATCGATCTTCCAGGCGCCGGCGCCCAGCCGACCGATCACACGCGGCGTAGCGGGCCCTGGGCTGCTCGCTAACGTGCTGGTGTCCAAGTACTGCGATCACATTCCACTTCACCGCCTGAGCCGCATCTACGGGCGCGACGACGTCGTCATCGACCGCTCCACGATGGCTGGCTGGGTGGGTCAGAGCGAGAAGCTGTTCGATCCGCTGGTGGCCGCGCTCGGGCGCTACGTGCTGGCCGGCGAGAAGGTGCATGCCGA
>NZ_LMTS01000056.1:0-20096 GCF_001541225.1 Variovorax sp. WDL1
CGCCCACGCCCACGCCCACGCCCACGCCCACGCCCACCTCGGCGTCAACCGCCGGTCCGAAGCCAGGGTCCACGGCCACCCCCCCGCCGACACAGACCACGCCACCGAAGTCGTCGCCGGACGATCCGCAAGATCCCATGCCGCCGCTTTCCGAATACTGGATCGTCGATGGCCGGGTGCGCGAGCGTTCCAGCTTCAGCCGCATCGCCGAAGCCAAGGGCAAGCGCGACGGCATCGGCTACGACGAGGCGCTCTCGCAGCTCTTCAACCTCAACCCGCAGTACCGGCGCGCGCTGATGGACGGCTATGCGGACCCGGTGCGGCTGGACGATCCGGACACGCTCGACAACGGAACGCGGATACGCGTGGGGGGACCTTGACGCGCTCGCCGTGAGGCCTCGGGAGCTGCGCGGCTGGTTGGCCGCTAAGCTGGCTTGTCCCTCACCCGCAAGCACAGCACCATGTCCCGAGACCCTGGCCTTCACCTCAAGAACCCGACCTCGCTGCGTTACTTCTATGAGGTGGCCCAGGCCGGCTCGTTCCGGCGGGCGGCGGAGCGCACGCACGTGGCCGCCTCCGCGATCAACCGCCAGGTGAAGAACCTCGAGGCGGAAATCGGCGCGGTGCTGTTCGAGCGCGGCCGCGGGCGCAGCGGCCTCAAGCTCACCTCCGCCGGCGAGGTCTTCATCCATCACCTCAAGCGGGCGATGGGCGAAATCGCGACGGCGCGCACCGAAGTCGATGCGCTGCGCGGCCTGCAGCGCGGCACGGTCAACTTCGGCGTCAACGAGGGCTTCTCGCGCGAGCTGCTGCCGCAGTTGCTGGCCGCGTTCCACAAGAGGTACCCGGGCGTCAACTACGAGGTCACCGTCGCGAGCTCGCCGCGGCTGGTGGAACTGGCGCTCGATGACGAGATCGATTTCGCGCTCGGCTACAACCCGCCCGCGCATGCAGGCCTGTCCATCCTCGCCAAGCGCGACGTGGGCTCCTGCGTCATGGTCCCGCGCAAGCATCCGCTGGCCGAGCGCAGCTGGGTCCGGCTGACCGAATGCGCGGCCTACGACCTGGTGATGCCCGACGCCAGCCTGGCCCTGCGAGCGACGCTCGACCAGATGTTCGCGCGCGTGGGCATGAAGCCGCGCGCGGTGCTCACCACCAACTCCTACGAGCTGATGCGCAGCGCCGCGTCGGCCGGCGTGGGCGTCGCGATCCTCACGCAGTACCTGTTCGGGCGCGACCCCAACCATCCGGACGCGGCCTTCGTGCCGATCCGTGATTCGAGGATCAAGCCGCAGGTACTGGTGTGCTGCACGCGCGCGGGCCGCCATCTGTCGGTGGCCAGTCTTTCGTTGATCGAGGAGATCCGCAACGCGCTGCGGCACAAGCTCTGATGCCCTGCTTCGAAGGCAGTCGGCCCGGGGGAGGGTTTCCCCTTGCGTTCGAATTCTGCGAACGCAAATCGACGATTTCTATTCTTGCTTGGTGCATTGGCCGTCGATAGATTCGCGCTCATCGACCACCAAGAAGGAATGGAAGCGGGCATGTTCAAGGCCATATTGCTGGAGCGACGCGAGGAGCGATTCGAAGCTTCGCTGCGTGATCTCGACGACTCGGAGCTGCCCGATCTCGACGTCACGTTGCGGGTCGAATATTCGTCGCTCAACTACAAGGACGCGCTGGCGATCACGAACCGCGGCCCTGTCGTGCGCACATGGCCGATGGTGCCCGGCATCGACGGCGCGGGCGTTGTCGAACACAGCAGGCATCCGGAGTTCTCTGCCGGCGACCGCGTGATCCTCAACGGGTGGGGTGCAGGCGAACAGCATTGGGGTTGCCTGGCCGAGCGGGCGCGCCTCAAGAGCGAATGGCTGGTGCCGCTCCCCGAACGGCTCGACGCGCGCACTGCCATGGCCCTGGGCACCGCCGGCTACACGGCCATGCTCTGCGTGCAGGCGCTGGAGCGTCAGCGCGTGCGCCCGGACGATGGCGAAATCCTCGTGACCGGGGCCTCGGGCGGGGTGGGCAGCGTGGCGATCAGCCTGCTCGCGGGCCGCGGCTTCCGGGTGGTTGCATCCACCGGCCGGGCCGCCGAAGCCGATTACCTCAAGCGCATCGGGGCGGCCGAGGTCGTCGACCGCTCGCTGTTCTCCTCACCCGGCAAGCCGCTCGGCAAGGAACGCTGGGCCGGGGTGGTGGATTCGGTCGGCAGCCACACGCTGGTCAACGCCTGCGCCACAACGCGCTACGGCGGCGTGGTCACGGCGTGCGGCCTGGCGCAGGGCATGGACCTGCCGGGAACGGTGGCTCCCTTCATCCTGCGCGGCGTGAGTCTCATCGGCGTCGACTCGGTCATGGCGCCGCGCGCCGACCGCCTGAGTGCGTGGCAGCGGCTGTCGCAGGAACTCGACAGTGAGCGCCTGGACTTGATCACGCATGAGATTGCGCTGGCAGCAACCCTCGACGCCGCGCCTGCGCTGCTTGCGGGCAACGTGCGTGGGCGCACCGTGGTGAACGTTCGTGCCTGAAATGCAAGCTCCTTTCTCCGACGCCGCGCCCCTGCGCGATCTCACGCCCCTGATGCGCCCCGCCTCCGTGGCCGTGCTCGGCGCCTCGCCGCGGCCGGATTCGTTCGGCAACTCGGTGGTGAAGAACCTGCTCGCCGCAGGCTATGCCGGCCGCATCTATCCGATCCACCCTTCGGCGCCGGACGTGGAGGGGGTTCGCTGCTTTGCCGATCTGCAGGACCTGCCCGAGGCGCCCGACTGCGCCGTGGTGGCGCTTTCGGCGGACAAGGTGCTGCCTGCGCTGGCCCAGGCCGCCGAGCGCGGCGTTCGCGCCGCCGTGGTCTTTGCCAGCGGCTTTGCGGAGCTCGGCGAAGCCGGCCGGGCGCTGCAGGTGGAACTGGCCACGCTGTCCGCGCAGACCGGGCTGCTGGTGTGCGGCCCCAATTGCCTGGGGCTTGCCAACCTGCACGACCGCATCTCGCTCTACAGCGCACCGTTGCCGGAGCCGTCCCGCGTGGGCGGGGTGGCGATCGCGTCGCATTCGGGTTCGGGCTGCATTGCCCTGGGGGGCGTTGGCCGCTTCGGACTGAGCCATCTCGTGTCGGTCGGCAACGCCGCCGTGCTTGACGTGGACGACTACCTCGGCTTCTTCGCCGACGATCCGAACACGCGAGTGGCAGCGCTTTTCATGGAATCGGTGCGGCATCCGCAGCGCTTTCTCCAGGCGGCGGCCCGGATGCGCGCGGCCGGCAAGCCGGTCGTGGTGCTGAAGGTCGGGCGATCGACGCAGGGCGCGGCCGCCACTGCTGCGCACACCGGATCGCTGGCGGGCTCGCATGCGGCGGCGGCCGACTTCTTCCGCCGCGCCGGCGTGGTACTCGTCGAGGACATGGACGAGATGGTCGAGACCTGCGCGCTCCTGGTCGAGTCGGCGAAGCGGCCCGCAGGCGACGGCCTGGCCGTGATCAACGTCAGCGGCGGCGAGGTGGCGCTCACCTGCGACCTGGCGCAGGTGGCCGGGCTGCGCTTCGCGGTGCTGGCGACGCCCACGCTCGATGCCTTGCGCGCCTGCCTCCCGGCGTTCGCGACGCCCAGCAATCCGCTGGACGCCACCGGCGCAGCGGTGTTCGACATGACCATGTACGCACGTGCCATGGACGCACTGCTGGCGGACCCGGGCGTTGCGATGCTGGCCGTCTCGCAGGATTGCCCCGTGAGCCTGGGCGCGAAGGGCGCGGAGACCTACCGCGCCATCGCGGCCACCACGGCCGCCGCGGCGGCGCGAGCCGACAAGCCGATCGCCTTCTACAGCAACGTGGGCGGCGGGTTGCACCCGCGCACCGTCGAGCCCCTGGCTGGCAGCGGCGTGGCCGCACTGCAAGGCGCGCGCGCGGCGCTGCTCGCGATGCGCCATTTCATCGACTGGCATCTGTGGCAACCGTCCGTCGCGCACGTTGGCGCCGCCGAGCTCCGAGCCGACCCGGCCTGGGTCGACCGCTTCGCCTCCGGGCAGGCCCTGTCGGAGTACGAGGCCAAGCGCTTCCTCGAAGCGCACGGCATCCGCGCCAATCGCGAGTCACGCGCCGCCGATGCGGACCAGGCCGCGCAGGCGGCCGCGGCGATCGGCTTTCCGGTCGTGATGAAGATCGACTCGCCCGACATCGCCCACAAGACCGACGCTGGCGGCGTGCGCCTGGGCCTGCGCACGCAGGCGGAAGTGCGCGCCGGGTTCGCCGAAATGCTTGCCACCGTGCGCGAACGGATGCCCGGCGCACGCATCGACGGCGTGCTGATCCAGGAGATGGTGCGCGGCGGCATCGAGATGATCGCCGGCCTGTCGCGCCAGGCGCCCTTCGGCCATGCGGTCGTCGCGGGCGCGGGCGGCGTGTGGGTCGAACTGATGCGCGACAGCAGCCTCGCGCTGGCGCCGGTCGATGCGCCGCGCGCCACCGCACTGGTGGGCAGCACGCGCGCCGCGCGCCTGCTCGACGGTTTTCGCGGCGCGGCGCCGGCCGATCGCCCGGCCTTCGAGGCGCTGATCGTGCGGCTGTCGCAGATCGGCAGCGCCTATGCCGACCACATCGAGGCCATCGACCTGAACCCCGTTGCCGTGCTCGCCAGGGGCGAGGGCGTGCGCGTGCTGGACGCACTCGTCGAGCTTCGGGCCCCAGCTTCCCATCCGTGAAACCCAGGAGATCCGCCATGAACTACCAATGCATCAGCGTGTCCGTCGACCGCTGGATCGCGACCCTCACGCTGAACCGCCCCGAGAAGATGAACGCGCTCAACGACGACATCCTGCTCGAGATGCAGCACGCACTCGATGCGCTGGAGCAGGACGAGTCGGTGCGCGCACTGGTCGTCACCGGCGAGGGCCGCGCCTTCTGCGCCGGCTTCGACCTGAGCCCGCGGGAAGAGCCCCTGACCACTGTGAAGGACTGGCGCGACCACGTCAAGCTGGGCAACGACACCTGGTACCGCATCTGGCGCTCGCGCCTGCCGGTGGTCGCCGCGGTCAACGGCTTCTGCCTGGGCGGCGGCTGCGACCTGTCGATGGTGTGCGACATCACGATCGCTGCCGACAACGCGGAGTTCGGAGAGCCGGAGATCCAGTTCCAGTCCGCACCACCCTTCGCGATCATGCCCTGGGTGCTGGGCATGAAGAAGACCAAGGAACTGCTGCTCACGGGCGATCGCATCGGCGCCGAGGAAGCGGTGCGCATCGGTCTGGCCAATCGGGTCGTGCCCGCCGGCAAGCTGTTGCAGGAAGCGCAACGCCTGGCGCTGAAGCTCGCGATGATCCCGCCTCCCGCGATGCAGTTGAACAAGCAGGGCCTCAACCGCGCCTACGACCTGCGCGGCTTCCAATCGACGGTGGACCTCGGTGCGGAGATCTTCACCCTGGTGCTGATGTCGGAGTCGCAGGAGTCGCGTGACTTCTTCGAGGTCGCGGCGAAGCAGGGACTGAAGGCGGCCTTCAAGTGGCGCGACGCGCGCTTCGCGCTTTCAGCCGAAACCGCCGCCTAGGACGA
This sequence comes from Variovorax sp. WDL1, assembly GCF_001541225.1. Lineage (GTDB taxonomy): Bacteria > Pseudomonadota > Gammaproteobacteria > Burkholderiales > Burkholderiaceae_C > Variovorax. The sequence goes on from NZ_LMTS01000056.1 coordinate 5,537, forward strand.
GGCCATGAGCGCGTCCGCCAAGCTCAGCGTCATTCCATCCGCCGCACCCGCCGAACGCGGCGAGGGCGCGATGATCGAGGTCGCCGGGCTCAACAAGATCTATCGGACCCGCGAGGGCCAGCACATCGAGGCGCTCAAGAACGTGGGCTTCGACATCGCCGACGGCGAGTTCGTCACCGTCGTAGGCCCCAGCGGCTGCGGCAAGTCCACGCTGCTGAAGATCCTGGCCGGTACGCTGCGACGCTCCACCGGCTCGGTCAAGGTGCGCCAGCGCCCGATCGACGGCCCGAGCCGCGACGTGGGCGTGGTCTTCCAGGCCCCGGTTCTGCTGCCCTGGCGCACCGTGCTCGAGAACGTGCTGGTGCCGATCGAGATCCAGGGCCTGAGCATGAAGGAATACGAGCCGAGGGCGCGCGCCTATCTCAAGCTCGTCGGCCTCGAAGGCTTCGAGAACAAGTACCCGAACGAACTCTCCGGCGGCATGCAGCAGCGCGTGGGCATCAGCCGCGGGCTGGTGCACGAGCCTGCCTTCCTGCTGATGGATGAGCCCTTCGGCGCGCTCGATGCGATGACGCGCGAGACCATGAACCTGGAGCTGCTGCGCATCTGGTCGCAGAGCCGCAAGACGGTGATGCTGGTCACGCACAGCATCCCGGAGGCGGTGTTCCTTGCCGACCGCGTGATCGTGATGTCGCCGCGGCCTGGCCGCATCAGCGAGATCCTGCAGGTCGACCTGCCGCGCCCGCGCACGCTGGAAATGATCAATTCGGAGCGCTTCGGCGGCTACGTGTCCGCCATCCGCAAGCACTTTCATTCGCTGGGACTCGACGCATGAACAACGCCTCCGTCACTTCCTCCTTCGATGCGACCACGCCGGCAGAGGACGAGCCGGCCGCGGAACGGCCCGCGCTCTCCTGGCTCGGTCCCAGGCCGGAGCTGCCGCTCTCGGCGCTGCTCTTCATCGTCGTGGTCGGCGGATGGGAGTTGGCCGTGCGTCTGCTCGAAGTCACGCCGCTGCTGTTGCCCACGCCGTCGGCCGTGGCTGCGTCGCTGTGGGAAGGCATCCGCACCAACACGTTCACCTACCACCTCGGCGTCACCTTCTACGAGACCATCGCGGGGTTCGCGCTCGGTGCCGGCCTTGGCCTTGTGCTGGGCGCGGTGATTGCGCAGTTCCCGCTGGTCGAGCGCACGCTGTATCCCTACGTCGTCGCATTCCAGACCATTCCCAAAGTCGCGATCGCGCCGCTGTTCGTGATCTGGTTCGGCTATGGCATGTCCTCGAAGATCGTGATCACCGCCACCATCGCCTTCTTCCCGGTACTCGCCAACACGGTGGTGGGGCTGCGCTCGGTGCCGAGCGACCAGCTGGAGCTGCTCAAGGCCTTCACGGCCTCGCGCTGGCAGGTGTTTCGCATGGCGCGCATCCCGCATGCGCTGCCCTTCATCTTCGTGGGGCTCGATGTTTCGATCGTGCTGTCGGTGATCGGCGCCATCGTGGGCGAGTTCGTGGGCGCGCAGGCCGGCCTGGGCTATCTCATTCTGCAGCGCACCTTCTCGATGGATACGGCCGGCATGTTCGCCATCCTCATCCTGCTGTCGGCGATGGGACTGGGGCTGCACTGGCTCGTGCATGCCGTGCAGCGCAAGGTGGTGTTCTGGGCGGAGGACGAGCGCCAGCGCATCTCGGGGGCGTGAACGCCCGGCTGTGGCGCTTCGGGCCCGCTTCTTTTCATTCTTTCTTTCTGTTGTTCCATTCATTGAGCGAAAGGCAGGTTTCCAGATGCTGCGACTGACGAGGATCAAATGTGTGATTGCCGGGCTGGGCGTGGCCGCCGCGGCCATCTCGCCCGGCATGGCGCTGGCGCAGCCTGCCAAGCCGCTGAAGAAGGTGACCATCGCCGCCGGCGGCGTGACGGTGCTGAACGTGACCTATCCGTGGCTCATGATGCCGATCGCGCTCGACTACTGGAAGAGCGAGGGCTACGACGTGCAGGTCATCGCCGCGCCCGGCTCGGTGCAGGCCGTGCAGCAGCTGGCGACGGGCAACGTCGACTTCGCGCAGGTGAGCTCCAACGTCGCGATCCAGGCGAACGTCACCAGCAACATTCCGGCGCGGGTGGTCATGAACAACAGCGTGATCGATTGGGCCGTCGCCGTGCAGGCCGACGGTCCCATGCAGAAGGTGAGCGACCTCAAGGGCAAGAACATCGGCATCGTGAGCCTCGCGAGCGGCGGCCTGCCGCTCCTGAAATCGATGCTGAAGGCCAACGGCCTCGATCCGGACAAGGACGTGAACATCATTGCCACCGGTGCTGGCGCCCCGGCGCTGGAGGCGCTGAAGTCCAACCGCGTGCAGGGCCTGATGTTCTGGAATGCCGCCATTGCCGGATTCGAGAACGCCGGCGCCAAGCTGCGCCTCTTTCGCAGCCCCGACTGGCAGCGCCTGCCTGACTTCTCCCTGGCCACGACCCAGCGCGCGATCGAGCGCGACCCGGCGATGGTCGAAGCGATCGTGCGCGGCGCGGCCAAGGCCAGCCTGTTCGCCGTCTCCAACCCGGAGTGCGTGCGCAAGCTGCACTGGGCGCGCTTTCCCGAGAGCAAGCCCACCGGTTCGGACGACGCAACGCTCGCGCGGTGGGACGACAACCTGCTGCGCGCGCAGCTGGAATCGATGAAGGCGGCTTTCGAGATGAACGGCGGCAAGCTCTGGGGCCGGGCCACGCCCGAGGCGTTCGGGCGCATGCAGGACTTCATGCTCGACGCCAAGCTGATCGATCGCAAGATCGCGCCGGCCACCTTCGTCATCGCGAGCGACAGGTTCTTCGAGCGTGTGAACGACTTCGACGCGCAGGCGGTAGCGAAGCAGGCGCAGTCCTGCGCGGCGGCGCGCTAGGACCGCATCCGCAACGTGCTCCGGTCACTCCAGGGGTGGCAGGCATTCATGGCTACTCCACGATGCCGTTGCGCGCCGAAGGCGGCTGCAGCGCATCGAGCGCCGACAGCCGTCGGTACTCGCCAGGCACCACCGCATAGGTGCTGAGGAAGGTCTTGTGCAAGTGGCTCTGGTCGCTGAAGCCGGCCGCGTGCGCGGCATAGGTGACGCGCGCGCCGCCGGCGATGAGATTGCGGGCGTACTCGATGCGGTGGCCCACCAGCAGCTCGTGCGGCGTGAAACCCCAGGCGCTCTTGAAGCGGCGCTGCAGGTGCACCGGATGCCAGCCCACCGCATCGGCCAGGCCATCGAGCGTGAGGCGCTGGTGGAAGCCGGAGGCAATGAGTTCGTAGAGCCGGTTCACGCGGTCGTCGCCGCTGTCGAGGGCGAGCGCGACGCCCGGTTGCGCTTCGGGCGGGTCCGCGGCCTGCAGCGGCATCCATTGGGCAAGGCGCTGGCGCAGCAGCGTGCGGCCGAGCGTGCCGGGCTCCTCGTTGCCGCTGCGCGCGGCCTCCCGCAGCAGCCGGTGGCATTCGATGAAGTCGCGCGCCGCCGATGACTGCGGAAAGATGGCGAGCGCCGCGTCGCCTTCGACCGGCTGCACCTGCGCGCCGCCGGCATCGGCAGGACTCACGCAGCGCGCGACCGCGAAGCTGCAGTACATCGCGTCTTCGCGCCAGGGGGCGCTGCGGGCCTGCACCGAATGCCACACCTGCGGCGCGATGCGCAGCAGCGTCCCGGGCGGCACGACCGTGAGGCCCGCAGGCGTTCGCACCTGCAGCTCGGTGTCGCACACCGCGAGCGTGAAGCCGACGTGCCGGTGCGGCCGGATCTCGCGCTGCAGGAAACGATTGGCGGTGAATTGCAGGCCCGCGAGCTCGGCGTCTCGCCAATAGCAGTTGTCCAGGAGTTCCATCGAAGCCCAGGTCCGCGGACCTTAAGAATTTACAAGGCGAGAAGTTCGCCGCTTGTTAACTTCGCGGTCATCGATTGCGGCGCAGTCGATTCACCGATTCGAAGGGCCGGAGCATGCCAGTGCCGAACGATTCTGTGAAGGGCGATCGGCATCTTCTTCACGCTTCGCAAGCGTGGGGAGTGCGCTCGCGCAAACCCATGTTTTCGAACCGGAGAAGACCCATGAAATGGAGACAAGGCCGCCTGCGCGGCTGGCTGTGCGCAGCCTCGCTGGCACTCGCCGCCTGCGCGCTGCCCGCCCAGGAGCTGCGCATCGGGCTCGCCAGCAGCCCCAGCACGGTGGACCCGCACTTCTACAACAACGACGCCGTCAGCGCGGTGGTGAGCCACGCCTACGAGACCCTCGTGGCGCTGGACCCCGACACGCGCCTGGTGCCTGCGCTGGCCGCCTCGTGGCGCGCGGTCGACGACCGGACCTGGGAGTTCAAGCTGCGCGACGGCGTCAAGTTCCACGACGGCAGCAGCCTGAGCGCAGAGGACGTGCTGTTCTCGCTCGACCGTCCGGCGGCGATCGCCAACAGTCTGAGCTCCTTCGCCACCTACACACGCAACATCACGGGCAAGAAGGCGATCGACCGGCTGACCGTGCAGCTCACCACCGCAGCGCCCGCGCCGCTCTTGCCCAACGACCTGACGCGCATCTTCATCGTCTCGAAGAAGGCGGCCGAGAAGGCGAGCACCGACGACTTCAACCAGGTGAAAGTGGATGCAGGCACCGGCCCGTTCCGGATCGTGAAGTTCAGCCCGGGCGCCTCGGTGCAGTTCGCGCGCTTCGACGACTACTGGGGCGCGAAGCCGGCCTGGGCTGCGCTCACGCTGCGCATGCTGCCGGCCGACGCGGCGCGCATGTCGGCGCTGCTGTCGGGCGACGTGCAGTTGGTGGAGAACGTGCAGGCCAACCTGGTCACGCAGTTCCGGCAGAACAAGGACCTGACGGTGTTCGACAAGGTCTCGAGCCGCGTGATGTTCCTCTACACCGACCATCGCGACAGCTCGCCCTTCGTCACCGACAAGGAGGGCCGGCCGCTGGCGAAGAATCCGCTGAAGGATGCACGGGTGCGACAGGCCATCTCCAAGCTGATCGACCGCAAGCTGCTGGCCGAGCGCGTGCTGGACCGGCTGGCCGTGCCCACCGCCAACATCGCCGCGCCCGGCATGTTCGGCTTCAATCCGAAGCTGAAGCCCGAGGCGGTCGACCTGGCCGGCGCGCGCAGGCTGCTGGCCGACGCGGGCTATCCCGACGGCTTCGGTCTCACGCTCTTCGGCCCCAACGACCGCTACATCAACGACGAGCAGGTGGTGCAGGCCATCGGCCAGATGCTCACGCGCGGCGGCATCGCGACCAAGGTGCAGGTCTCGCCGATGGCGACTTACGTGGGGCGGGCATCGAAGAAGGAGCTGGGCTTCGGCCTGCTCGGCTGGGGCGTGGGCGGCGGCGAGCCCTCGGGCGCGATGCGCGGCCTGCTGGGCACGCCCGACAAGGAGAAGGGCATGGGCGCCACCAACTGGAGCAGTTACGCCAGTCCGCAGTTCGATGCGCTGCTGACCGAGGCGCTGCACACGGTGGACGACCGCAAGCGCGAGCAACTGCTGCAGGACGCGGCCGAGCAGGCGCTGGCGAAGGACTTCGCCATCATCCCGCTCTACCACCAGGTCGCGACCTGGGCCGGCCGCAAGGGCATCGCCTTCGTGCCGCGGGTGGACGAGTTCACGCTGGCCCACCAGGTCCGGCCGGACTGAGGGGAGGGCGCACGGACATGCTGCAGCAGCTCGACCACCTGCCTCCCGGCTTCATGACAGCCGCGGCCCGCGAACTGCATCGCGTGCTGCCGGGGCCCACGCTGATCCACCTGCCCGGCGATGCGCCGGAGCGCTTGTTCGTTTCGATCCTGCTGCACGGCAACGAGGACGTCGGCCTGCTGGCGCTGCAGTCGGTACTGGCCAGCTACGGTGCGCGCCGGCTGCCCCGCGGGCTCTCGGTTTTCGTGGGCAATGTGGACGCGGCGGGCGCCGGCGTACGTCGGCTGGACGACCAGCCCGACTTCAACCGCATCTGGTCGACTGCGCCTCCGCGCACGCCGTACGAGCACATGGCGGCGGCGGTGGTGGAGGTCATGCGGCAGCGCGCCGTCTTCGCCACGCTGGACTTGCACAACAACTCCGGCCGCAATCCGCTGTACAGCTGCCTGAGCGGCACGCAGCGGCAGCACCTGGTGCTCGCACGCCTGTTCTCGCCGCTGGCCGTGTTGATCGAATCGCAGCCTTCGCTGGGTGCGGCCTTCGCGGCCTTTTCGCCGAGCATCAGCTGCGAGTGCGGCGAGATCGGCAGCGCACAGGGCGTGTTCCGCGCAGCGGCGCTGATCGACAGGTGTCTGCGCGCGGGGCCCGCGCTCTTCGAGTCCGGCGACGCGTCCGGGGAGGGCGAATCGCTCGACATCTTCGAGGCCTTCGCGGTGCTGAAGGTGGCCGAGTCGCTGTCCCTGGCCTGCGACGACCACGGCGACAACGAAGCCGACATCCGCCTCTTGCCCGAGATCGAGTCGCTCAACTTCCGCGCGCTCGAGGCCGGCCATGTCATCGCCACCACCGCGCCGCAGCTGGCGGTCGAGCCGCTGCGGGCCTTCGGCCTCGACGGCCGGCCGATCGCCGGGCTCTTCCGGCACAGCGAGCGGCGGGTTCGCCTGGCGCAGCCTGCCATCGCCGCCATGCTCACGCGCGACCTGCGCGCGATCCGCCAGGACTGCCTGGGCTACCTGATGCGGCGCGTGCGCCTCGCAGCTTCCTGAACCACCGCCAGGCCTTACCCATGCTCGCCTTCGTGATACGCCGCCTCGGGCAGAGCCTGCTCGTGCTCTTTGCCATGTCCCTGCTGGTCTTCGCCAGCGTCTACCTGATCGGCAACGCGGCCGACATCCTGATCAGCATGGATGCCGACCAGGCCGAGCGCACGCGCCTCGCGCATGCCATGGGCCTGGACCGCTCCCTGCCGCTGCAGTACGCGCAATTCCTGTGGCGCGCGCTGCAGGGCGACCTGGGGCAGTCCTTCGTGCATGGCGTGCCGGCGGTGGCGTTGGTGTTCGAGCGCCTGCCCGCGACGCTGGAGCTGGCCGCGGTCGCGATGGCGATTGCCATGGGCATCGGGCTGCCGCTGGGCCTGTGGGCCGGGCTGAAGCCCGAGTCCTTCGCCGGCAAGGCGATCATGACCGGCTCCATCCTCGGCTTCTCGCTGCCGACCTTCTGGGTGGGGCTGATGCTGATCATGGTGTTCTCGGTGCAGCTCGGCTGGCTGCCGGCCGGCGGGCGCGGGCCGACCCGGGAGCTGCTCGGTCTGCAGCTGTCGCTCTTCAGCCTCGAGGGCTGGAAGCACCTGCTGCTGCCGGCGCTCAACCTCGCGCTCTTCAAGCTGGCGCTGGTCACGCGGCTCACGCGGGCCGGCACGCGCGAGGCGCTGACGCAGGACTACGTGAAGTTCGCGCGTGCCAAGGGCCTGTCGCCGGCGCGGGTGGTGGGGGTGCATGTGCTGAAGAACATCATGGTGCCCATCGTCACGGTGGTGGCACTGGAGTTCGGCGCGCTGGTCGCCTTCGCTGCCGTCACCGAAACCATCTTCGCCTGGCCCGGTGCCGGCAAGCTGATCATCGAATCGATCGGCCTGCTCGACCGGCCGGTGGTGGTGGCCTACCTGCTGGTGGTGGTGGCGATGTTCACGCTGCTCAACCTGCTGGTGGACATCGCCTATTCGGCGCTCGACCCGCGCGTGCGGCTGGGCGATGCCGGAGCCTGAATCGCTGCAGGCACCGCCTTCCACGACAACAACGATCCATCCCCATGAGTACACAGTTCGCCGCCCTCGGCGAGGGCACCGAGGTGCCCTCCTTGCCGGTCTTGAAACCCACTGCCGAGTCGCCACCGGTCGAATCGCCGCTGCGCCTCTTCCTGCGGCAGTACGCCGAATCGAAGATCGCCGTCGTCGGCGCCGCGCTGCTGCTCCTGCTGGCGCTCGCCGCGCTGCTCGCGCCGGTGCTGGCATCGCAGAATCCCTACGACCTGGCGCAGCTCGACATCCTCGATGCGCGCCTGCCGCCGGGCTCGCACGCAGCCGAGGCCGGCCGGCTCTTCCTGCTGGGTACCGACGAGCAGGGGCGCGACATGCTCTCCGCCATGCTCTACGGCCTGCGCATCTCCCTGGCCATCGGCATCGTCGCAACCGTGGCCGCGCTGTCGCTGGGCAGCACGCTGGGCCTGGTGGCGGCCTATGCGGGCGGGCGGCTCGATGCCTTTCTGATGCGGGTGGTGGACATCCAGCTGTCCTTCCCGGCCATCCTGCTGGCGCTGGTGCTGATCACGGTGTTGCAGCCGGGCGTCGGCAATGTCGCGCTGGCGCTGGTGGCGGTGCAGTGGGCCTACTATGCGCGCACCGTGCGCGCCGCCGCGCTGGTCGAGCGCAAGAAGGAATACATCGAGGCCGCGCACGGCCTGGGGCTCTCGGGCGCGCGCGTGGTGTTTCGGCACCTGCTTCCCAATTGCCTGCCACCGGTGATCGTGGTGGCGGCGCTGCAGGTGGCCAATGCGATCGCGCTGGAGGCCACGCTGTCTTTCCTGGGCATCGGCGTGCCGATCACCGAGCCCTCGCTGGGCCTGATGATCGCCAATGGCCAGCAGTCGCTGCTGGCGGGGCAGTACTGGATGTCGGTGTACCCGGGCCTGCTGCTGCTGGCCACCATCCTCGCCATCAACCTGGTGGCCGACCAGCTGCGCGATGTGTTGAACCCGCGGCTTTCGAGGCAGTGAGCACCATGACGACTCCCACGTTGATCGTCGAAGGGCTGCAGACCCGCTTCTTCACCCGCGCGGGCATCGCGACCGCGGTCGACGAGGTCTCGTTCACGGTGCACCGGGGCCAGGTGATGGGCCTGGTGGGCGAGTCCGGCTCCGGCAAGTCGATGACGGGCTACTCGATGCTGGGCCTGGTCGACGCACCGGGCCGCGTGACCGGAGGCAAGGTGCTGCTGACGCAGCGCGACGGCGAGGTGCTGGACCTGCTGCAGCTTTCGCCGCGCGCGCTGCAGGCGGTGCGCGGCAACCGCGTCGCGATGATCTTCCAGGATCCGATGATGACGCTCAACCCGGTGCTGCGCATCGACACGCAGATGATCGAGGCGGTACGCGCGCATCACCGCGTGACTGCTAAGGCGGCGCGCGGGCGCGCGGCCGCGGCGCTGGCCAAGGTGGGCATCGCCTCGCCGCACGAGCGGCTGCTGGCCTACCCGCACCAGTTCTCCGGCGGCATGCGGCAGCGGGTGGCGATCGCGATTGCGCTGCTCAACGAGCCTGACCTGATCATCGCGGACGAGCCGACCACGGCGCTGGACGTGACCATCCAGGGCCAGATCCTCGCGGAGATGCAGGCGTTGTGCCGCGAGTCGGGCACGGCGCTGATCTGGATCACGCACGACCTCTCGGTGGTTGCGGGCCTGGCCGACACGGTGTCGGTGATGTATGCCGGGCGCATCGTCGAGCAGGGCGCCGTGGCGGACGTGCTGGAGCGGCCGCGCCACCCCTACACCCGCGGCCTGATCGCCAGCGCGCCTTCGCGCAATCCGCGCGGTCGGCCGCTGGTACAGATCCCGGGCATGACGCCTTCGCTGCTCGCGCTGCCGCCGGGCTGCGCCTTCCAGGCCCGTTGTGCGCGTGCCGATGCGGCCTGCCGCGCGGCACCGCCGCTGGTTCGGTTGCCCGAGCGGCAGCTGCGCTGCTTCCATCCTCATCCCGCTATCGCCGCGACGACGGCTTGACTCCATGCAGACCTCGACCTCGACACCCTTGCTGGAACTGCGCGCGACATCCAAGCGCTTCGTGAGGAAAGCCGATGCCGCGGCCCGGCTTGCGCGCTTGCTGGGCGCGCCGCCCGCGGCGCAGACCGTGCATGCGGTCGATCGCGTCTCGCTCGCGGTGAAGAGCGGCGAGGTGGTGGGCCTGGTGGGCGAATCGGGCTGCGGCAAGTCCACCCTCGGGCGCATGGCCGCGGGCCTGCACGGCCTGAGCGAAGGGGAGCGCTGGTGGGAGGGCGAGAACACCGCGGCGCTGGAGCAGCGGCTGCCGCGCGCCGACTACCGGCGCCACATGCTGGGCATCCAGATGGTCTTCCAGGACCCTTACGCCAGCCTCAACCCGCGCCTGCGGGTGCAGCACATCGTGGGGGAGGCGCCGCTGGCGCACGGGCTTGTCGATGCCGGCGGGCAGGAGGAGCTGGTGGCCGGCCTGCTGCGCCGGGTCGGGCTGGACCCGCAACTCATGCGCCGCTATCCGCATCAGTTCTCGGGCGGGCAGCGCGCGCGCATCGGTATCGCGCGCGCACTTGCAGTGCGGCCGCGGATGCTGATCTGCGACGAGGCCGTGGCCGCGCTCGACGTTTCGATCCAGGCGCAGGTGATCAACCTCTTCATGCAGCTGCGCGAGGAGCTCCGGCTCACCTACCTCTTCATCAGCCACGACCTGGGCGTGGTGCGGCACATCAGCGACCGCGTGCTGGTGATGTACCTCGGGCGGGTGGTGGAGTCGGCGCCGGCCGAGGCCCTCTTCGAGGCGCCGCTTCATCCCTACACGCAGGGTCTGCTGGCCGAGGCGCCGAAGCTGGAGGTGCGCCGCAAGCGCTTCGTCGCGATCCGCGGGGAGATCCCCTCGCCGATCAATCCGCCGCGCGGCTGCCACTTTCATCCGCGTTGCCCGCAGGCACTGCCGCGGTGCGCCGAGGAGGCGCCGGTGCTGGCCCCTGTGGGGGTCGATCGCTGGGTGGCTTGTCATCGGATCGATACACAGGCGACTGACGGGGTGGTGTCCTACAAGGATGATTCAGGCGGAGTTAAGAATTTACAAGGCGCCGCCTTAGGCCTTTGCTAACTTGCGGACGCAGGGTGCCCTTGCCGTGGCCCCCACTGATGCCTGCAGCGCATCGATCTGGCTCATCAATTTCACTGGACGCCCGCGAGGGGCCGACTGATCATGAATGTTTGCCGTGGCGCGCCTGCGCCTCCTTTCAGCGAATCCACAACCATGATGAATACGCCCGTCGGCAGGTGCGCGCCATGATGCTGTCATCCCTGCTGCAACGCGCCGCGGCTTCGTCGGTGGCTGGTGCTGCGAGGGCCGGCGCAGCGGCGCCTTCGGCCGGCGGGGGCAGCGTGCCTGGCGGACCGCCACCGCAGCTCTATGCCGAGGAGCAGTTGTGCCGGCCCGAGACCCTCGGCCGCCATGCCGAACTGCCCGGCATCGTGCGCGACCTGGTGGAGGCCGGCAGCATCGACGCCCGGGCGCGCCTGGTGCGCGGCATGCTGCACGCGATCGGCTTCGAGTGGATGGGCTACGGCATGGTCGCCTATGTGCGCGGCCAGTCCTGGCCGCTGAGCTTCTTCACCAGCTATGGCAATGCGCATTGGATACGGCGCTACTTTGCGCAGCGCCACTACGAGGTGGATGCGCGGCATCATGAGGCGCCGGCATCCAGCCTGCCGCTGCTGTGGGACGTGAGCCAGCTGGAAGCCTCGCTCACCGGCCCGGACCCGAGCGAGCGGCGCCGACGCTTCCTGGACGACCTGCATGCCAGCGGCATCCGCAGCGGCCTGTTCTTCCGCCTGGCTTCGCCCACGCACGTGAACGAGCACACGGTGATCAGCCTGACCTCGAGCGCGCCCAGCCGCAGCTGGATCACCGAGGGCGTGGTGGGCCAGTCGCTGGTGCTGGGCCTGAGCGTGCACGAATACCTGTCGCGCCACGCGCGGGTGCCGGCCGCGCCGCCGACGGCGCGCGCCGAGATGTCGGGCATGTCGCCGACGCAGCGGTACATCCTCGAGCACCTGCTGCAGGGGCGCAGCGACAAGGAGATCGCATATCGGCTGCAGCTGTCCTCGCACACGGTGGACTACCACATGCGCCAGCTTCGGCGCCGCTTCGCGGCTCGCAACCGTGTGCAGCTGGTGAAGGCGGCGACGCAATGGCAGCACGGGGAGGGTGGGTTCGGCGAGGTCAGCCAGCTGTCGGCGCTCTAGTGGTTGTCAGGCTCGGGCGGTTGATGCCGTGTCGTGGCAAATGAAGGATCCACTGCGCTGGCGCTTATTTCTGCGCGACGGCGTGGATTTCCGCGGCCGTGCTGGTGCGGCTCCTGTGTGCCGGTGGCACCATGACGCTTCGTGATGGGCGACACACGACTGAAGACGCTGGACGCGCGGCAAGTGCGTGAGCGCATGCGATCGCTGACGACCGAGTTCGAGCAGGCAACGCACGTGGTCCTTGGGTCAGGCGAACAGGTTCAGGCGCTCGCTGGCTTCCCTGAGACGATGCCCAGTCGGTAGGCCGCACTCACCGCCTCGGCACGCGTCGCCACGTGGAGCTTGATAAAGATCGCCGCGAGATGGTGTTCGACGGTGCGTGCCGAGCGGTGCAGGCGCACCGCAATCTCCTTGTTGCGCAGCCCCGCCGCAAGCAATTCCAGTACGGCCAGCTCCGTGTCTGTCAGGCTAGCGGGATGCTGGCGCGTTGAACGCCGCATGCCTCGAGGCAGGCCACGCACGCCCGCCGCGCGCAGGCGCTGGCGGACCCGCTCGACCAACGGCCACGCGCCAAGCACTTCGAGCATGGCGAGGGCCTGACGTTGCGCCGCCTCGTCGCCTTGTGCCAGGGCGCGCGCAGTCTCGAATGGGCAGCCGAGCGCGCGCCAGGCCTCAGCCGCATCTTGCCAGGGCCCGGCGGCTTCGAGCGCGAACGAATGCTTTGCGCAAAAGTCGGGGATCGGCGTCGCCTCGTCGCCGCCGAGGCGGCACCACAACGCCAGTTGCGCGGCGAGGTCGATTCGTCGCGCGGCAGTTGCCAGCGAAAGGTGGGCTGCAGCCTCGCATGCAGCGTCACTGTCGCGTCCCTCCAGCCATGTGGCCTCGACCCGCGCGACATGAAAGCGGTCGGGCCCGGTGCCCGTCGCCAGATCGCGCGCCTCGTCTAGCGCGCTCCACACGCCGGGATCGCCGCGCCGCGCGCGCAACAGGCCGAGAACGACCAGCGCCTTGATTCGTGCGATCACCGTCGCTTTCGGCGCGGCGGTCACTGCATGCGCGGCGCTCGCAGCCTCGTCCCACCGCGACTGCTCCAGCAGTGCGTGGGCCAGCCACGCCGTCTGCCACAGCCGCGTCGCATCGAGGTCGCGTTCGGTGCAGAAGTCGATGCCCTTGCGCAGCCACGTCTCGGCCTCCGCAAGCCTGAACGCGTCGACGCAACCCGCCCCAAGGCTCGCGAAAATCTGGCTGGCGAGCCGGTTCTCGTTGGCACCCTGCGCCAGTGCAAGTGCACGCTCGAGTGTCGCGAGGCCTTCGTCGACACGGGCCAAGTCGATCTGCGAGCGGCCGATCGTCTTCAAGCACATCGCCATCTCGGCTTTGTCGTCCTCACGCTCGGCCTGGTCGAGTACCGCCGACGCAAGGGCGATCGCCTCTTCGGACTCGCGTTCGTACTGGCAAAGCGACGCGGCGCAGCTTTGCACCACGCGCGCCGCGCGCGATCCAGGCTGGTCGGCGACCAGCGAGCGTGCCGCGCGCAACGCCGCCGCAGCGTCGGGATTGCGCGCGGCGTAAAGGAATATGAGTGACTGCCGTGCCAGCGACACCGCCGCGTTGTCCGGTCGTCCGTGCTCGCACCACAGCCGCGCCGCTTCGCTTCGCACGGCGATCGACTCGTCGAGGCCGATGCTCATATGCACATCCTCGGCTGACGCGTCGAGCAGCGCAGCGCGCTCGGCACCAGGGTCGCAGTGTGCGAGTGCCCGGGCCCAGTGCTCGGCGGCCTGCCGGTGCGCGCCGCGCGACGCCGCTTGGCGCGCGGCGACCGGCGCCCAGTGTCGCAATGCCGCCAGGTCGCCGGCAGCTTCGGCGTGCAACACCAGTCGCGCGGCGAACTTCGCCGCGTCGTTCGCGAGAAGTGCTTGCAGCACAAGCCGGTGCAGCCCGATCGCTCGTGTCGGCGGGATTGCCTGAAGCACCGACTGCCGCGCCAGCTCGTGGCGGAACGCGAACGACACGCCATCGGCGCGCAGCACGCCGGTCGCCAGGCACTCGTCGATGGATCCGCTCTCCGCGGCCGTCAGCTCGTACAGCAGCCAAGGCTCGGCTCGCGGGCCGGCTACCGCGGCCGCGTCGAGTACGGCGCGGGCCGAGGGCGACAGGCGCCCGGCGCGCGCCAGCACCGCGTCCTGAACGGTGGCGGGAACGCCTCTTGCGGCCTTCGCTGATGCCGCGATGACCTCGGTGACGAAGAACGGATTGCCTGCGGTCTGCTCGTGCAAGGCCGCTGCGTCGATTGCGGTTCCGGCCGAGAGCGAGCGCACCGCCGCCAGCGATAGGGGCTGCGGCGCCAGGTGCGGCGCTCCGGCCGTTGCCAGATCGCCGAGCACGGCGCGCAGTGGATGTGACGGAACAAGCTCGTCGTTGCGAAAGCTCGCGATGAGGAGCGAACGTGTGCGGGCAATACGCCGGCCAGCGTAGCGCAGCAGATCGAGCGTCGCCTCGTCTGCCCAATGGAGATCTTCGAGGACGGCCAGCGCCGGCTGTACGGCGAGCAAGTCCATGAACGCGACGAACAGGCGATGCCGCTCGCCGCTGCCGCCATGCG
>NZ_LMTS01000056.1:20131-38249 GCF_001541225.1 Variovorax sp. WDL1
ATGGCCAGCTTGCCGCCCGAATCCATGGCGATATCGTCCAGTGCGCCGAGCGGCCGAGGCGTCGCCATTGCCTCGCATGAGCCCCAGTACAAGGGGCTGGCGGTGCGCACGGAAGCGGCAAATGCTCGCAGCACGCTGGTCTTGCCGATGCCTGCTTCGCCTTCGACGAAGACCAGCTGGCCCGGGCCCTCGCGCGCTTGCGACCATCGCGCATTGAGCTGCGCGAGCAAGCCATCGCGCTCGAGCAGCGTCATGGTTCGGCCCCCAGCGTCGGGCATCGGCAACCTTTGCCGCGCCCGTTGCACTGGTGCATGTTAGCTTCGGTTGGCTCTCAGCGGCTAGCCCGCGAGGCGGCGATGGGTCGCAGATGGTTCGCGACCGCAAATGCGCCCACTTTGCGGCCGAGCTCGGTGGAGTGTTCGTTGGTGCTGCGGAAGTGGATGCCGGCAAACACCCGCGCGTCTTCCATCTCTTTCTCGATCTGCGCGAGGCTCGTGTAGCTGCGCATCATCCCCAGACCCGGCGGGAACACGTAGCTGAACTTCACCTCGTCGCTGCCAAGGAGATCGCGCAACACCTGCGCGACGGCGCCCGCGGCGATGCAATGGGCGGATGGGTAGTCCGGGTGGGGCGGGGTGATGAGCAGCGAGTCCCAGTTCGGGTCGGCGGCTACGCCCCCGTAGCCGGCCCGAATCGCCGTGATCGGACGCCACGCGTTCTCCAGGTACTTGATCCTGAACGAGACGATCAACGCGTCGGCCGCAGCCATGTTGGTCAGCGCAAAAAGGCGGGCGTTCTCATGCATCGAAAGCTTCGCCGCCTGCGATGCGGCGCGCGCGATGGCATTCAGCTGCGGGATCTCGTTGCCCGACCAGAAGAGCGCCATGGCTGTCTGATCTGCCGTGCGTTCTGTGCTGTGGCGACCGCCCATGCGCTTGATCTCGTCCAGATCACGTGCGAACTCGCGGCTCGTCAGCGCGGGCCTTGCCTTCGCAGTGAACTGATCGATCGACTTGAGCGTGAAGGACGTGACGCCGCCCAGTTGCTGGAGCGCGCCGAGCGCAAGTCCGGGCGGCGTTGGCTGCCATACCCCGACGCCGGTGCCCGGCTTGTTCTCGGCCTTCGCGTCGAAGTTGTCCTTGGCGCGCCAGGCCAGCATGCGCTCGGCCGCGGTCCTGCCGACCACGATGCCGTCGGCTTTCGCGCGCTCGTCGCCGAGGTTGGCCAGCGACTGGGCGAGTGCGGCATCCAGCGCGGTCTTCTGCGACGGCACGAGTGCGGTGAGGACACCGTGCGCAGCACTCGCCACAGCAGCGTCTTTCGAGGCGCTTGCGGGAGCCTCCACCTGGAAGCGATACCTTTCGTGGTGCGGCTCTATCGCGTTGATTGCATCGTGTACCGCGCCGTGCATCGTCGCCATGACACGCGCGTGAACTGGCGGCACCGCAATCGGCAGCGCCGCAGCGGTCGCGTTCCAGTCCATCACAGCGTCGGCCCGAGCCGAGCCTATTGCGCCCGACAGGCACAGTGTTGCGACGACGGCCGCCGCGACTTCGCGGTGACTTTTCAGGATGACAGGTTTCATGTGACCTCCGTTTGTGGGCAGCGCCCGATCAGAGGAAGTACGGATCGAAGATCCGAACCTCGGTGATTCGGTCGACCGGCAGGGCGGTGGCCTGCGCGGCGACCCGGATCGCCTCGGGCGACGGAGAGTCGACGATGCAGAAGCTGCGACAACGGTCCGGCGTCACGAAAGAGTGGATCCAGGTCACGCCTTCGCGCGCATTGGCGCGAATCACCTTGTCGCAATGATTCGCGGCGCCGCCGTCAGCGGCTGTTCCGGCGCGATTGGGGGCGCAGAAGGTGCGTTCGACGAGGTAGCGCGGCATGGTCGACTCCGGTTCGCATGGCGATGCACGAACACGAACATAGGACGCGCTTCAAGCGCGCGATACGGTCGAACCACCCAGATTTGAAGTATCCGCCCCTGCGCTGTGCGCGAAATCTGACAACGGCACGTCGCGATGCGGTCGTGCGACCTACAAGTCCAAGCCCCAATTCGCTGGGCCGTCTTTTATGCGCCAGATGCATCAATCGTTCTAAATCTTGCAATTCACTTTGCTCTGCCAAGGCGCGAGACTCGTTCGCAAGGGTCCTCAGAAGCAGGAGCCGCAACCGGAGACAAGTGAGTGGCCCTACAAGCTGAAGAACTTCGCGCCTGGATCGGACGCAGCGAGACCATCCGGGACGCCATCAACCCGACGCCCGTCATCGCGCTGACCGCTACGCTGGATCACCCTTCGACGCCCGTCGAAGCTGGTACCGCCTTGCCGTACCTTTGGCATTGGTTGTATTTCCTGCCGATGCATCGACAGTCGGAAATTGGCGCCGACGGGCACGCCAAGCGCGGCGGCTTCCTTCCTCCCGTGCCGTTGCCTCGCCGGATGTGGGCCGGCAGCCAGTTCGAGTTTCGCTCGTCGATAAGAGTCGGTGACCGCGTCGCGCGAACCTCGACCATCGACGACGTGACCGTAAAGGAGGGTCGCACCGGCACGCTTGTCTTCGTCAAGGTCAGGCACGAGGTGCGTTGCAACGACAGCAGCGATCCTGCGCTCGTCGAATTCCACGACATCGTCTACCGTGAGGCGCAGGGCCCGAACGATGTTGCGCCACCGCCTCATGCCGCGCCTGCGGAAGCCCAATGGAAGCGCTCCATCGTGCCGGATGACGTGCTGCTGTTTCGCTATTCGGCGCTCACCTTCAACGGCCACCGCATCCACTATGACAGGCAGTACGTCACCCAGGTCGAAGGCTACCCCGGCCTGATCGTGCATGGACCGCTGATCGCAACGCTGCTGATGGATCTTCTTCGGCGCCAGATGCCGCAAGCCGATGTGGCCAGCTTTCGATTCAAGGCGGTGCGCCCGACATTCGACCTGCATCCTTTCCACCTTCGGGGACAACCTGAAGCCGACGGCAAGACCATCCGGCTCTGGGCCGCCGATCACGAAGGCTGGCTCACGATGGACGCAACTGCAGTCCTGCGCTGACCTCGATGAACCCTCCCACCCTCACATAGAGCAATACATGCAGCCACTCAAAGGCCTCACGGTCGTCACGCTCGAGCACGCGATCGCGGCGCCTTTCGCCACGCGCCAACTCGCTGACCTCGGCGCACGCGTCATCAAGATCGAACGACCGGGCTCGGGCGATTTCGCCCGCGGCTATGACGAGCGCGTGCACGGACTGGCGTCGCACTTTGTCTGGACCAACCGCTCCAAGGAGAGCCTGACGCTCGACGTCAAGCATCCTGAGGCGGCCACGATTCTGGAACGCCTGGTGATGGAGAAGGCAGATGTCGTCATACAGAACCTCGCTCCCGGCGCCGCTGCGCGCCTTGGCATCGGCTATGAAAAGCTGTCCGCCGCAAAGCCGGGATTGATCGTGTGTGACATCTCAGGCTATGGCGACGACCCGATCAACCCCGGGCCGTACCGTGACAAGAAGGCCTACGATCTTCTCATTCAGAGCGAAGCGGGGTTCGTCTCGGTCACCGGCACGCCCGATGAGCCGTGCAAGGCCGGTCCATCGATCGCCGACATCGCCGCGGGCATGTACGCGTACAGCAGCATTCTCGCAGCGCTGTTGCAGCGCGGCCAGACCGGCAAGGGCCAGCGCATCGACATCTCGATGCTGGAGTCGCTCGCCGAATGGACCAGCTATCCGCTCTACTACGCGTTCGAAGGTGCCGCACCGCCTCCGCGAACCGGCGCCAGCCATGCAACGATCTACCCCTATGGCCCGTTCCCCACGGGCGACGGCAGCATGGTGATGCTGGGCCTTCAGAATGAACGCGAGTGGGCCAGTTTCTGCGAAACGGTGCTGCAGCGACCGGCGCTGACTGCCGATCCTCGCTTCACAGCCAACTTCAAGAGAGTGGCCGCTCGCGACGCGCTGCGCGGAATCATTGTGGAAGCCTTCTCATCCCTGACCAGGGCGCAGGTGGTCGAACGGCTCGAACTCGCGCAGATCGCCAATGCCCAGGTCAACACCATGAATGATGTCTGGGCCCACCCGCAACTGAAGGCACGCGGGCGTTGGACCGAAGTCGGCTCGCCGATGGGCCCGCTTCCCGCGATGCTGCCGCCGGGCACCTGGGACGTGGGCCCGCGCATGGACCCCGTGCCCGCACTCGGCCAGCACACCGACGCAATTCTTGCCGAACTGGGCTACGGCGCGGCCGAGATCGAGGCGCTGCGCGCATCCAAGGCTGTCTGAAGTGGGCATCATGTCCGTGGCTTCCAATATCCCTCGCACCTACCTCTTCGTGCCGGGCACGCGGCCGGAACGCTTCGGCAAGGCGCTGGCAAGCGGCGCGGATGCCGTCATCCTGGACCTCGAAGACGCGGTCGCAGCCGACGACAAGGCGCCTGCTCGCCAGGCAATCGCGGGCTGGCTCCGTTCCGCAACCGCGGGCGACCGGTCGCGCACCGTGGTGCGCATCAACGATGCCGCGTCGCCGTGGTTCGACGACGACCTGGCGGCGTTGCGCAAGGCCGGGGCCTGCAGCGTTCTACTGCCCAAGGCCGAGTCTGCACAGCAGGTCGCGGCCACGCTCACCGCGCTGCCCGGTGCCAGCGTTCTCGCGCTGATCGAAAGTGCGCGGGGGGTGGCCGGAGTCGAGACCGTCGCGGCCGCGGGCGTGTCGCGCCTGGTGTTCGGCACGCTGGACTTCGCATTGGACCTGGATATCGAGATTGAGAACGACGCTTCGGGTCTCGCCTACGCGGCCAGCCGTATCGCGATTGCCTCGCGCGTGGCAGGCCTGCCGGCGCCGGTCGCCGGGGTCACGCCCCAGCTGGACGATCGCAAGCGACTTCTGGCCGACCTGGCTTCGGCGCGCGCTGTGGGCTTTGGCGCCAAACTGTGCATTCATCCGAACCAGGTCGAGCCCATTCACACGGCGCTGAGACCCCCCGCAGAAGCACTGGCGTGGGCGCAGCGAGTGCTTGCAGCCGATGCCGCGTCCCCGGGCGCTGCGCGGCTCGATGGCCGCATGGTCGATCGACCCGTGGTCCTTCAGGCACAACGCACGCTGGCCCTGGCCCGCGTCTGACCCACCCTCAACTCCAGCCCAGAAAGATCAACCCCATGGCCTCCACCATCATCGACTCGCGCATCTTCGGCGACATGTTCAGCGACGCGCGCATGCGCGACGTGTGGTCTGACGAGAACCGCACCGCCAAGTACCTCGACATCGAACGCGCGCTGGCCAAGGTGCAGGGCGAACTCGGCATCATCCCCAAGGATGCGGCGGACGAGATCGTCCGCAACTGCGAGCTATCCCAGATCGACTGGGAGAGGCTCAAGGCCAAGACCGAGCAGATCGGCTACCCGATCATCGCGGTCGTCAACCAGATCAACGCCAACTGCCGCGACAAGCTGGGCGAGTACTGCCACTGGGGCGCTACCACTCAGGACATCACCGATACGGCCGCGGTGCTGCAGATGCGCGAAGGCCTCGCTTTGGTCGAGCAGGATCTGGACGAGATCGGCGAAGCACTGGCTGCGCTGGCAAGGAAGTACCGCGATACCCCCGTGATCGGCCGTTCCAACCTGCAGCAGGCCACCCCGATCACCTTCGGCTACAAGATGGCAAGCATCCTGGCTGGCATCGACCGTCACCGCGAGCGCCTGCAACAGCTCAAGCCGCGGGTGCTGATGGGGGAGTTCGGCGGGGCGTCGGGCACGCTGTCATCGCTGGAGAAGGGTGCGATGGAAACCCAGGCCGGCCTGATGAAGGAACTCGGCCTTGCCCAGCCGCTGATCTCCTGGCACACGGTGCGCGACACCATCGCGGAGGTCGGTGCCTTCCTTGGACTGGTGGGCGGCTCGCTCGGAAAGATCGCGATGGACGTCAAGCTGATGATGCAGACCGAAGTGGCCGAGGTGTTCGAGCCTTTTGCGCCCGGTCGCGGTTCGTCGTCGACCATGCCGCAGAAGCGCAACCCGATCTCCTGCCTGTACATCCATGCCAACATTTCCGTGGCGCGCCAGCACGTCGCCGCGCTCATGGATGCGATGGTGGCCGATCACGAGCGCTCGACCGGTCCCTGGGAGATCGAGTGGGTCTCTTTGCCGGAGATCTTCTGCCTGATGTCTGGTGCGCTGAAGCAGACCAGATTCATCCTCAAGGGCCTGGAGGTCGACGCCACGCGCATGCGCGCCAACATCGACCTCACCAACGGCCTGGTGATGTCTGAAGCCGTGATGATGGGGCTGGGCCCCTACATTGGCCGCGAGTACGCGCACGATCTTGTGTATGACTTGTGCCGCGAAGCGATCAGCAAGAATCGCCCGCTGATCGAGATCTTGTCCGAGCACCCGGAGATCAGCAAGCACGTCACGCGCGCCCAGCTCGGCGCGATGTGCGACCCAGTCAACAACCTTGGCCAGGCCGGCGTGATGGTCGATCGGGTGTTGACGGCACGTCGCTGAGCCTTCAAGCGGTGGCGCCCTTTCTTCGGGCCTGCATGCGCCTGCCCTTCATCTCAGAAAAGAACTCGTAGAACTGCAGGGCGGCCGGCGAGAGGGTGCGACCCTTGCGCCGGATCAAGCCCACCTTGCGACTGACGACCGGCTCAACCAGCGGCACGCTGACCAGCAGCGGGTGATCAGCGCCCGGCATGGCGATCGAGGGAACTGCCGCGACGCCGAGCCCGGCTTCGACCAATCCAAGCATCGTCGTGACGTGCTGCGCCTCGTAGATCGCTTGCGGGCGCCCCGGCAAACCTGATAGCGCCTGGTCCAGCAGCAGGCGGTTTCCGGACGCCTTGCTCACTGAGATGTAGTCGTACTGCGCCAGTTCCGTCCACCTCACCCTGCGCTTGCCGGCGAGGGCATGGTCGCGCCGGCAAGCGGCGACGAAGCGCTCCTCCATCAGCGGCTTGAACTCGATGTCGGGCTCCTGGCCCCCAATGAAGTTCAGCCCGAAATCCGCCTCTCCGCCCGAGACCGCGGCCAGCACCTCGTTGGCGCTCGCATCGAAGACCTTGACCCGAACCTTCGGATAGCGCTCGTGATAGCGCGAGATCACCTGCGACACGAAGTAGTAGACCGTCGACGGCACGCAGGCGATGGTGACCTCGCCCATGCGCGTTGCCGCCACGCCGCGGATGCCCAGCAGCGTGAGATCCAGGTCGTCAAGCAACTGCTGCACCTTCCGGTCGAAATCGCGCCCGACCGCCGTCAGGCTCACCCGCCGCGTGGTCCGCTCCAGCAGCCGCACTCCGAGCGCTTCCTCCAGCTTCTCGATGCGCCGGCTGAACGCGGGTTGCGATACGTGCAGCGCTTCGGCCGCCTTGCGGAAGTTGCTCAGTTCGGCGACGGCGCGGAACGCCTGCAGGTCGTTGAGGTTGAAGTTGATGGCCATCGTCTTGTCTCGCCAACATGTTTGACTGATCGACAGTGTGCATCAATCGATCCTAAACATGCAATTCACAGCAAGCGCCCAACCGAAGACCATACGTCCACGGTCAAGGAAGCGACCTGGATGCCAATCTTTCAACTATCGGAGACATCAATGCAGTTTCGTAACGCACCCGTCCTGTGTGCCCTGGCCTCGGCGGCCGTGCTCTCGTGCAGCAGCGCGCTCGCCGCCTATCCTGAAAAATCGATCACCATCGTCGTTCCGACCGCCGCCGGCGGCGCCAACGACGCAATGGCGAGAGTCATCGGCCAGGCGATGTCGGCCGCGCTCAAGCAGCCGGTCGTCGTGGATAACAAGGCAGGCGCCAATGGCGCGATCGCCAGCGAGTTCGTCATGCGCGCCGCGCCGGATGGCTACACGCTGATGCTGGGCTATATCGCCACGCATGCGATGAATCCCGCCCTGCAGAAGCTGCGCTACGACCCGGTGAAGGATTTCGAGCCCGTGGGCATGGTCGGAAGTTCCCCGACGCTGATGGTCGTCAACCCTTCTGTGAAGGCGAGCAATGCCAAGGAGCTCGTCGCCGCGCTGAAGGCCGCGCCCGACAACACAAGCTACGCGTCTGCCGGCAACGGGACCGCACCGCATTTCGCTGCGGAGATGTTCAAGCTCTCGACCGGCACCAGCATGCTTCACGTGCCCTACAAGGGGTCGGCGCCTGCGGTCACCGACACCATCGGTGGCCAGACACAGGTGATGTTCCCGAGCCTCTTCACGGCCATGCCCTACGTCAAGGCAGGCAAGCTCAAGGCAATCGGCGTGGCTGGTACCAAGCGTTCGCCGCAGATGCCGGACGTGCCGACGCTCAAGGAGCAGGGCGTCGACAACGTCGATGTCTCGCAGTGGTACGGCATCTTCGCACCGGCGAAGACCCCGAAGCCCGTGATCGAGCAACTCAACAAGGTGCTCAATGCGGCTTTGGCTGACAAGAGCGTCGTCAAGAAGCTGGAGGACCACGGCGCCGAGGTTGAAACCATGACTTCCGAGCAAATGCGCACGTATGTGCAGCAGGAGCAGGTCAAGTGGAAGAAGGTGGTCCAGGCTGCAAAGCTTTCGGCCGACTGAGATGAGCAGGACCATTCCCTGCGTGCTGATGCGTGCGGGTACTTCGCGCGGCCCCTTCTTCCTGCGGGAATGGCTGCCTGACGGCGACGAGGAGCGCGACCAGGCGCTGATCGGCGCGATCGGTGCCTCCGATCCGCTGCAGCTCGACGGCGTGGGCGGCGGCAGCACCCTCAACAGCAAGGTCGCCATCGTCTCGCGCTCGAAGGAACCGGGCTGCGATCTGGACTACCTGTTCGCACAGGTGGGGGTCGGGCACCGGTCCGTCGACACGCGGCCGAACTGCGGCAACATGCTGTCGGGTGTTGCGCCCTTCGCGATCGAGCAGGGGCTGGTCGAGGCGCAGGACGGAACCACGCGGGTACGCGTCTTCAACGTCAACACGCGATCGCGCATCGACGTCACGGTCAGGACACCCGGCAAGCGCGTCACCTACGAGGGAGACGCGCGCATCGATGGCGTGGCCGGTACGGCTGCACCGATCCTCCTGAACTTCCTGGATGCATGGGGCGCAGTGACGGGCAAGGTCTTTCCGACCGGCCGGCGTATCGACACGATCGACGGCATCGAAGTGACCTGCATCGATGCGGCCATGCCGCTCATGATCGTGCGCGCGCGTGACCTTGGCGTCACTGGCAGCGAGAGGCCAGCTGCGCTTGATTCAGATGCGGCACTGCTGGAACGGCTCGAAACGTTGCGTCTTCAGGCCGGCCTGCTGATGGGACTGGGAGATGTCTCAGCCAGTGTCATCCCCAAGCCGGTCCTGGTCAGCGCTGGTGACTCGCCGGACAGCATCACTTCGCGATACTTCACCCCGCGCCGCTGCCATGCATCGCATGCGGTCACCGGTGCGATTGGCGTTCTCAGTGCCTTTGCGCTCCCGGGCACCGTTGCCAGCGCCGCCGCGCGCGAGCCGGGTCGCCACAACCTGGTCCTCTTGCACCCCGCAGGGCAGATCGACGTGGAAGTCGAGCTCGAGGGCAGGGCGGACGACGCGACAGTGAAAGCGGCGGCGCTGGTGCGTACCGCCAGAAAGATCATGCAGGGCGAGATGCAGTTGCCCGACTATGTCTTTACGCGGCCTGAAGCCGTTGCACCTCAGTCGGCCGCGTTCCCGCGCAAACCCATCACGATCATCGTCCCGACGCGTGCGGGCGGCGGCAACGACACGATGGCCAGGATCATCGCGGCCGAACTGAAGCCCCTGCTTGGCCAGGAAGTTCTCGTGGACAACCGACCCGGCGCCAATGGCGCCATCGCGAGCGAGTACGTGGCCCGGGCAGAACCGGACGGCCACACCCTCATGTTCGGCTACGTGGGCACCCACGCCATGAATCCCGCGCTCCAGAAGCTGGGCTACCACCCTGTCAAAGACTTCGAGCCTGTCGGGTTGATCGGATCGTCGCCCACCCTGATGGTGGCCAATCGACACGCCGGCTTCGACGACGTTCGCAGCCTTCTGCAGCGTTTGCGCGGTGAGCCAGGCAGCATCAGGTACGCGTCGGCCGGCGACGGCACGCCGCCACACTTCGCGGCGGAGCTGTTTCAACTCAATACGGGCACGAAGATGGAAGGCAGAAGCCATGAGGGTGCAGCGCCCGCCATCGTGGACACGCTCGATGGTCTCTCGCAGATCATGTTTCCGAGCCTGTTCACTGCACATCCCTTCATCCTCGACGGCCGGCTACGTGCCCTCGCCGTCGCGGCTCCAGCGCGTCTCGAAGCGTTGCCTGCCGTGCCTACGCTGTCGGAGTCAGGCATCGAAGGGGTCGATGTCTCGCAGTGGTATGGGCTGTTTGCCCCTGCACGCACCTCGCCCGCGGTGGTCGCGCAGATCAACCGCGCCCTCAACGAGGTCCTCGCCAATCCGCAAGTGGTTGCCCGATTCGAACGCCAAGGCGCCAGGGTCGAGGCCGGTCCGCCCTCTGCACTGCGAGAACGCGTTCGAAACGAGTTCGGTCGTTGGCAGGACGTGGTGGACGAGGGCGGCCTGGCGCCGCAAGACATCCGCCTGCTTGCGGCGGATTGATCGGCCGGATCACCCAGACCCGGCACTCGTTGCCGAACCATCTTGCGGCACGTTGCCGCATCCTCCGTCGGCGTTGCGAGGCGCCGGTAATCCTTGACCGTCCCTTGGAGACACTTGCTATGCGTAAGTCCTTGATCACCTTTGCGGCGCTGGCTGCTTCGGGCGCTGCTTCGGCGCAGTCGTCCTTGACGCTTTTCGGCGTCGCAGATTCAGCAATCAGTCACTACAGCGTGAAGAGTTCCTTTTACAACAACACAGGGACGCTCCCGTCGCCATCAGCTCTCGCCGTGGCAGAAGCAACGCGCTCCCAAACCGTCCTGTCGAGCGGCGCCAACTCGTCGAGTCGTGTCGGCTTCCGTGGCACCGAAGATCTGGGCGGGGGACTGGCAGCAGGATTCTGGCTCGAGTCGGGCTTCAACCAGGACAGCGGCGCAAACGGACTGACCTCGTTCAACCGTCGCTCGACCGTGAGCCTGTCAGGTGGCTTCGGCGAGCTCAGGCTTGGTCGGGACTATGTTCCGAGCTACTGGAACGAGAGCGTGTTCGATCCGATGGGCGCAGTCGGCGTCGGCGAAAACCTCATCAAGAGCATCAGCGGCAACATCGCCACTGCGCGCGGTCCGGGCTCCGCCGGCGCCGCGAACGACAACGCGGTCCGGGCGTCCAACAGCATTGGCTACTTCCTGCCCCGCAACCTTGGCGGCTTCTACGGCAAAGTCATGTACGCCCTGCCTGAGACCGTGAAGTACAGCTACCTTCCTGATTCTCCGTCCCAACGCGGACGCTACTATGGCGGGCGATTCGGCTATGCAAACGGCCCGCTCGATGTCGCAGTTGCCTATGGACAGAGTACAGCCGCTGACACCTTGGTGATCAGTGAGGCTGGAGTCGTGGCCGCCACCCGGCTTTCCGAGAAACTGCGCACGATCAACTTGGGCGCGTCCTACGATTTCGGTGTCCTCAAGCTGATGGGCGAGTTGTCGCAAGTCAAGGACAAAGCAGAGACCACCACCGCTCCCGCGAGCACCGGCAGACTCACCTTTAGAGACAACGACGAATACAACGGCGCCATGATCGGCATTACAGTCCCGATCGGCGTTGGGGTATTCAAGGCCTCATACGCTCGCGTCAAGTTCAAGAACGATCTGGGTTCCACCGCGCCGACGTTGCTGGCGGTGGATCGCGACGCGTCGGTGAACAAGCTCGCGCTTGGCTACGTGCACAACCTGTCGAAACGGACCGCGCTCTACGCAACGGTGGCTCGCGCCCGGATCAAGAACGGACAGAACAACCCTGCAATCATGGGCGTCGGGCTCGGAGGCCCAGCCTTCTTGTCTTCGGGTTCTGGGGTGGCGGGTTTGGCGCCGCGCAGCGCAACGGGCTACGACTTCGGGCTGCGTCACGCATTCTGAAGTCGAGAGGGCAGCGAGTATGGGGCTCTGGCTCCATCGCATCGATCGATTCCAGAAGAATGACGTTGGCAGGCACCCGGAGGATGTCTGCCATACAACCCCAAGCAGCCATAGAAGAATGAAAAGCGAATGCCCGGCAACTGGCCGGAGGCGCCTGGCCAGGCTCGCGTGTAGCCGCCACAAGTAAGGTGCGCGTCCTGTTCGGGCCTAATTCGGCGATGGGCTGCAGGACTATGGATTCAAGGTCCACCTCAATTGGGCGTTCTGAGCTTCTTTGCCCTCTCGCAGCGACTTGCAGGCATGTGCTTTTCCGAGGAGGTCGCTCGGGCCAGCGAGAGTCGGCTTGACCAACGACGTTCTTGGCAGCCTGGGTCGAGGACTTCACAAGGTCACAAGACCAGGTGCCGGCGCAAGGTCGGCTCTCAAGGCTACAAAAACAGTAGCCTTTGGTACTACGTGTGGCTATGATTGCGAGTCGATGCTGCACCTCGCCATTGATGGCGTTCTGAGCCTCGCTGCAACTGGTTCGTGATTTCCAGTAGCGTTGCACCAGGCGGTGCTTTGCGCCCGCTTGTCGGCGATGAACCCGGCGCTCCAGCGCCGGCCATCGCAAGACTCGAACGACCTCCCAAACGGGCCGTGCGACGAACGTCGGCAGCGCAGGAGAGCGCGGCCAAGGGGCGGAGGCTGCTTGCGCCCAAGGAGGAAGGGCAAAGCCGAGTGGCCGATCAATGGCGTCGCTACACAGGCTCGTCGGCACACAGTGCTGGTATGCGCTCGGCTGCCCTCGGCGCTTTGCACTGATCTAGCACGCGGGGCATGCCGTCAACCGCAGCGTGCTGTCCATCCAAGCGTGCGAACCGCGCCTGGAAGACCGTCCACGAAACGATCGAAGTGCAGCCTTCGTCATTGACGCTGCAGCAGCGCCAGCGCTGGAGGCCCACGGCCTTGCAGCCGACGTTGCGCCAACCCGAGAAAGATGAGGGACTCGAAATGCCAACATTCAGCCCTGCAGACGTCGTGCACCCCGTCCGGGACGAATTCCAGGTTCTATCGGCCCACCTGCGATGGCGGCGTCGTCAGTTTCTGCCCCAAGCTGCTCCCGATTGCTACTTCGGGGTGTTCGACAGCTTCAAGGCTGCGCACGCTTGGCTGCATCATCCTCCGTCGGAGTTTGATCAGGGGGCAGCGGCCGCTGAGCCCGCAGACGCGCGCTCAAAAAGGGCGTTCTATTACGATTTTTCGTTGATCTGGTGGCTTGCTCGTGCACTGGAACATGGCGCGAGCAGCGTTTTGGATATCGGCGGCTCTGTCGACGTTCGTCGCTACGCCATGAAACGGAACATTGATGCGCCGGACACGCTGAGATGGCGGGTGGTGGAAGTGCCCTCGATGTTGCCAGACAAGAGCCTGGCGGCGCAGAACGGCGCTGCGAACTTGAATTTCAGCGAGAACCTTCATGAGTCCTTTGGAACCGCCTCCGAGGACATCTGGATTTCCGCGGATGCGATTCATTGCTCTGAGGACGCTCGACCCGATCAGCTTCTCAAGAAGTGTGTGCGACGGCCACAGCACATCCTGCTGAACGGGCTCCCGCTCTACAAGGGGGAGGACTTTGTCACCATTCAGAAAATCGGTGAGGAAGCCTTCGCTCCAGTGCATGTCTACGACCGCGCTGCGTTCATTCAGGCCATCAAAGCGCTCGGATACACACTCTGGGACCAATGGGCCGCTGGAGACCACGCCATGGACTTGCGTGGGTATCCAGAACGCTCGTTTCCAAGCTTCACCGGCTTGTACTTCGTGGATAGCGAACGAATGTTCAAGAGATCGAAGCCATTGCTTTCCTGATATGCCTGATCACGCTCAAATCTCGTCCATATGGCCATAGGTACGGCCTTCGATGCGACTTTGGCGCGCGCGGCAGCGCTGCTTGCCGTGCTGGCCGTCGGCGTGGGGGCAGTTCTAGGCGATCGCGTACAGGCCGGCGCGGCCGTGCCGGCTGTGTCGGTGAATGCCGTTCCACTGGCTGTACTCGGCGACTCAAACAGCCACTCCTACCAGGACCGCACGGCCTTTCCACCTGGCACTCGTGAACGCGGCGGCGCGTTGCACTCTCGCACGTTCCAGTGGACCGAGGTACTGGCACGATTGCGCGGCAACGAGATCGACATCGGCCCCTGGGTGTTGTGGGGACGGCCGGGGTTGGTGGCCTTGGCCCGCGAGTTGATCGGCCTACCAACCTCGCGCGCGCCTCAGAAAGAGGACTACC
Source organism: Variovorax sp. WDL1 (assembly GCF_001541225.1). GTDB lineage: Bacteria > Pseudomonadota > Gammaproteobacteria > Burkholderiales > Burkholderiaceae_C > Variovorax. The sequence goes on from NZ_LMTS01000056.1 coordinate 34,396, forward strand.
TCTACAACTTCGCCAACTCGGGCGCCGCTTGCAAGAATCTGATGGGCGACCGGTTCGGCCAGCGCTTCCGGCAGGCGCCGCGCCTGGTGGCGCTGATGAACCAGGAGGCGGAGCGCTGGCGCCGCGGGGTGGTCGTGATCAGCATCGGAGCCAACGACTGGAACGCTTGGCTCGAGCTCCAATCGCGCGACCCGTCTGCGCCTGAGCTGCGGCGCACGATCGACTACTGCTCAGTTCAAATCAGCGCCGCCATCTCGCTGATCCACGACGCGCATCCACAGACGCGCATCCTGATCGTTGGATTGCGCAGTGGTGCCGACGATCCAGGCAACTTCGACAGGTACCGCAGCGGCAGGTCCATGGCCAACATCAAGAAGGCCCTGGCTGGTGCCAATGCACGTCTGCGCGAGATCGCTCTCGCGGATTCGCAGCGAATCGCCTTCCTCGACGTCGAAGCCTGGTTCGCCCAGAGATGGGGCGGGCGGGGCCCCGACGGAGAGCCCGCCTACAAGACGGCCACGATTGGCCCCAACCTACATGTCACCAATACGTCGGGCGATGAGCCCAACAATGCCGTGCTCAACGACGGCCATGCCGGTTCGGCAGCGAATGCACTGCGGGCGCAATCGCTTGTGGTGCAGCTGCGTGAGCACTTCGGGCTCGCTTTGACGCCGATCAGCGATGAGGAGGTAGCCCGCTTCCTCGCGGGGTGAGCACTGCTTGGCGGTCGGGTCGTGGAAACGAGGCGAGTGACTGGTTTTGGACGTTGACGGCTGTTGGCCGCCTGCTGTCGGCCAGCGCACCCCGAGTTGGGGCACGAGCAGGACCCCTATTCACAAGGCCAAGAACTCAAGCCCGTACTTCGCGGCGATATTCCTGGCCTCCTGCGCAGCCTCGCGCGTCGGGCTGCCAGTGTCGAGCGCTGAGACTTCGGCTTTCAGAGCATCGAAGACTCCGCCGGGCGAGCTGATGATGAGCTGGCGGCCTACTTCTGGCCCTGTGCTCAAGAATCCGTGCGGCGTGCCCCGGGGCACGAACACAACGTCACCAGCATCTTGTTCGCACTACTGCGGATGAGGAAGAGACGCAACTTCCAAACGACACGGAAGAGGTCGTATGTGGCACCGAGGCGGAGGCGCCTAGCGCTCTCCGGGGGGGCAGATCCGATGAGGAAGCTCGCCGGCGGCTAGCGGTGAAGGCTCGCATTTGGATAGACGACAACCTCAAGCACTTACAGGGGAGCCGGCGCTGTGATCCGCCGATCCGCGGTTTGACACTTTATTCTCGACGTAAGCGCGCAATGCGGGCTAGATTTCGCAGTCAATTTCGCGTTCTCACGCTCTATTTGCTCGCACCACCAGATCGTCGCGATCTGTCAGCTTCCAGCAAGCGACAAGCTCATAATTATGAATTCAGTTCGCCAAAGCCGTGCCCCGGCGGGAGACAAAGTCCATGACCAGCTATGCAGAGTTCTATCGCCGTTCCATCGACGAGCCAGAAGCGTTCTGGGCCGAGCAGGCCGAACTGATCGACTGGGAAACGCCCCCCCGCCAGGTCCTTGACGCGAGCAAGGCCCCATTCGCGAGCTGGTTTGCGGGCGGCACCACGAATCTCTGTCACAACGCGGTCGATCGCCATCTCGCCGCCCGCGGCGACCAGCCGGCGCTGATCGCGGTTTCGACGGAGACCGGCACGGAGCGCAGCTACAGCTTCAAGGAACTGCATGCCGAGGTGCAGCGCGTCGCGGCTTCGCTGATGGAACTCGGTGTCGGCAAGGGCGACCGCGTGCTGATCTACATGCCGATGATCCCCGAGGCCGCCTTCACCATGCTGGCCTGTGCACGGCTGGGCGCGATCCATTGCGTGGTGTTCGGCGGCTTCGCGAGTTCGTCGCTGGCCTCGCGCATCGAGGACGCGACGCCCAAGGTCGTCGTCAGCGCCGACGCGGGATCGCGCGGCGGCAAGGTGATCGCGTACAAGCCGCTGCTGGACGAGGCGATCCGGCTCTCCGGGCACAAGCCCGATGGAGTGCTGCTGTTCGACCGCGGACTCGCGCCGATGACGCTGACCGAAGGGCGCGACCATCCGGCAGCCCGGCTGGTCGAGAAGCACCGCGACGCCCAGGTGCCTTGCACCTGGCTGGACGCCACGGACATCAGCTACACCATCTACACCAGCGGCACCACCGGCCGGCCGAAGGGCGTGCAGCGCGACACGGGCGGCTATGCGGTGGCGCTGGCGGCGAGCATGAAGCACATCTTCGACGGCCGGGCGGGCGAGACCTACTTCTCCACGAGCGACATCGGCTGGGTGGTGGGGCACAGCTACATCATCTACGGACCGCTGATCGCCGGCATGGCGACGATCATGTACGAGGGCCTGCCCACGCAGGGGCTGGACCGGCAGCCCGACGGCGGCATCTGGTGGCAGCTCGTCGAGAAGTACAAGGTGACCGTCATGTTCAGTGCGCCGACCGCGGTGCGCGTGCTCAAGAAGCAGGACCCGGCGTTGCTCAAGAAGTACGACCTGTCGAGCCTGCGCGCGCTGTTCCTGGCCGGGGAGCCGCTGGACGAGCCCACGGCGCGCTGGATCAGCGAAGGCCTGGGGGTGCCGATCATCGACAACTACTGGCAGACCGAGTCGGGCTGGCCGATCCTCACGGTGGCCAACGGCGTGGAGCGCATGCCCAGCAAGTTCGGCAGCCCGGGCGTGCCGATGTACGGCTACAAGGTCAAGATCCTGCACGAGACCACCGGCGAGGAGCTGAAGGGCGCCAACGAGAAGGGCGTGGTCGTGATCGAGGGGCCGACGCCGCCCGGCTTCATGCAGACCGTATGGCGGGACGACGAGCGCTTCGTCAACACCTACTGGAAGAGCGTGCCGGGCAAGCTGGTGTATTCCACCTTCGACTGGGGCATCCGCGACGAGGAGGGCTACTACTACATCCTCGGCCGCACCGACGACGTGATCAACGTCGCCGGCCACCGCCTCGGCACGCGCGAGATCGAGGAGAGCATTTCGGGCCATGCCAAGGTTGCCGAGGTCGCGGTGGTCGGCGTGGCCGATGCGCTCAAGGGACAGGTGGCCATGGCCTTCGTGGTGCCGAAGGACAGTGCCGTGCTCGGCGACGCCCAGGCGGCCCTGGCACTGGAAGGGGAGGTCATGAAGCAGGTGGCCGATCAACTCGGCGCGCTGGCGCGGCCGGCACGCGTGCATTTCGTGGGCGCGCTGCCCAAGACGCGCAGCGGCAAGCTGCTGCGCCGGGCGATCCAGGCCGTCTGCGAGGGGCGCGATCCCGGCGACCTGACCACCATCGAGGACCCGGGCGCCCTCCAGCAGGTCAGGCAGACCCTCTCTCCCAAGGGATAGACGACCCCGCCCCGGAGGGGCTTGCACGGGCGCTTTCCGGCGTCACATAGTTGCCATGGCACAATGCCAAGGTACTCCGGCCCTTCCCCAGCCACAGTCGCATCCGCCAACCGGTTCAGCCGTGTCGCGGAAGGTTTCTCAAACCAGCTAATGCTTCCCCCAGGGAAGCGAAGGTCAGCGCAACATGAGCGATTCGACGTCCTCCGCGTCCATCTATCACGCCTATCAAGGCAACACCTACCTCTTCGGCGGCAATGCCCCCTATGTCGAAGAGATGTACGAGAACTACCTCGCCAACCCCGGCAGCGTGCCCGACAACTGGCGCTCCTACTTCGATGCGCTGCAGAACGTGCCGGCCACCGATGGCAGCACCACCCGCGACGTCCCCCACCAGCCGGTCATCAATGCCTTCGCCGAGCGCGCCAAGCAGGGCACCACCAAGGTGGTGCAGGCCAGCGGAGCCGATTCCGAGCTCGGCCGCCAGC
>NZ_LMTS01000056.1:38279-41203 GCF_001541225.1 Variovorax sp. WDL1
CGGTCCAGCAGCTGATCGCCGCCTACCGCAACGTCGGTGCGCGCTGGGCCGACCTCGATCCGCTCAAGCGCACGGAGCGCCCGGCGATCCCCGAGCTCGAGCCCTCGTTCTACGGCTTCACCGATGCCGACCTCGAGACGGTGTTCAACACGAGCAACACCTTCTTCGGCAAGGACACGATGTCGCTGCGCGACCTGCTCAACGCGCTGCGCGAGACCTACTGCGGCACGATCGGCGCCGAGTACATGTACATGACCGACCAGGCGCAGAAGCGCTGGTGGCAGCAGCGGCTCGAAAGCGCGCGGACCAACCCCAAGCTGAGCACCGAGGAGAAGAAGCGCGTGCTCGAGCGCCTGACGGCCGCCGAAGGCCTTGAGCGCTTCCTCCACACCAAGTACGTCGGCCAGAAGCGCTTCTCGCTGGAAGGCGGCGAGAGCTTCATTGTCTCGATGGACGAGCTGATCAACCAGGCCGGCACCAAGGGTGTGCAGGAGATCGTGATCGGCATGGCCCACCGCGGGCGCCTCAACGTGCTGGTCAATTCGCTGGGCAAGATGCCGGCCGACCTGTTTGCCGAGTTCGACCACACGGCGCCCGAGGAGCTGCCCAGTGGCGATGTCAAGTACCACCAGGGCTTCAGCTCCGACGTCTCGACGCCCGGCGGCCCGGTGCACCTGAGCCTGGCCTTCAATCCGTCGCACCTCGAGATCGTGAACCCGGTGGTCGAGGGCTCGGTGCGTGCCCGCATGGACCGCCGCGCCGACCCGCTGGGCAAGCAGGTGCTGCCCGTGATCGTGCATGGCGATGCCGCCTTCGCGGGACAGGGCGTGGTCATGGAAACGCTGGCGCTGGCGGAGACCCGCGGCTACTCCACCGGCGGCACGGTGCACATCGTGATCAACAACCAGATCGGCTTCACCACCAGCGACCCGCGCGACAGCCGCTCGACGCTGTACTGCACCGACATCGTCAAGATGATCGAGGCGCCGGTGCTGCATGTGAACGGCGACGACCCTGAAGCCGTGGTGCTGGCCACCCAGCTGGCCCTGGACTTCCGCATGGAGTTCCAGAAGGACGTGGTGGTCGACATCGTCTGCTTCCGCAAGCTGGGCCACAACGAGCAGGACACCCCCTCGCTGACCCAGCCGCTGATGTACAAGAAGATCGTCGCCCACCCCGGCACGCGCAAGCTCTACGCCGACCGGCTCGCCGCCCAGGGCCTCGGCGACACGCTCGGCGACGACCTGGTGAAGGCGCAGCGCGCCGCCTTCGACGCCGGCAAGAACACCACCAACCCGGTGCTCACCAACTTCAAGAGCAAGTACGCGGTCGACTGGAGCCCTTTCCTCAACAAGAAGTGGACGGATGCCGGCGATACGGCCATTCCGCTGGCGGAGTGGAAGCGCCTGGCCGAGCGCATCACCAAGGCGCCCGAGAAGTTCACCGTGCACCCGCTGGTCAAGAAGGTGCTGGACGACCGTGCGGCCATGGGCCGTGGCGAAATCAATGTCGACTGGGGCATGGGCGAGCACATGGCCTTCGCATCGCTGGTGGCCAGCGGCTATCCGGTGCGCCTCTCGGGCGAGGACAGCGGCCGCGGCACCTTCACCCACCGCCATGCCGTGCTGCACGACCAGAACCGCGAGAAGTTCGATGAAGGCACCTACGTGCCGCTGCAGAACGTGGCAGACAACCAGGCGCCCTTCGTGGTCATCGACTCCATCCTGTCGGAAGAGGCGGTGCTGGCCTTCGAATACGGCTATGCGTCGAACGACCCCAACACGCTGGTGGTCTGGGAGGCGCAGTTCGGCGACTTCGCCAACGGCGCGCAGGTCGTGATCGACCAGTTCATCGCCTCGGGCGAGGTCAAGTGGGGCCGCGTCAACGGCATCACCCTGATGCTGCCGCACGGCTATGAAGGGCAGGGCCCCGAGCACAGCTCGGCGCGCCTGGAGCGCTTCATGCAACTGTCGGCCGATACCAACATGCAGGTCGTTCAGCCCACCACCGCGAGCCAGATCTTCCACGTGCTGCGCCGCCAGATGGTGCGCAGCCTGCGCAAGCCGCTGATCATCATGACGCCCAAGTCGCTGCTGCGGAACAAGGACGCGACCTCGCCGCTGTCGGAGTTCACCAAGGGCAGCTTCCAGACCGTCATTCCCGACAGCAAGGACCTGAAGGCCGACAAGGTCAAGCGCGTGATCGCCTGCTCGGGCAAGGTCTACTACGACCTGGCGAAGAAGCGCGAGGAGAAGGGCAGCGACGACGTGGCGATCATCCGCGTCGAGCAGCTCTACCCCTTCCCGCACAAGGTCTTCGGCGCCGAACTCAAGAAGTACCCCAATCTCGTCGACGTGGTGTGGTGCCAGGACGAGCCGCAGAACCAGGGCGCCTGGTTCTTCGTGCAGCACAACATCCACGAGAACCTGCTGGATGGCCAGAAGCTCGGCTACTCGGGTCGCGCCGCCTCGGCGTCGCCCGCGGTCGGCTACTCCCACCTGCACCAGGAGCAGCAGAAGGCGCTGGTCGACGGCGCCTTTGCCAAGCTCAAGGGCTTCGTGCTGACCAAGTAGAACAACCTCACTCAAGAAACACGAAGCGAAGCGAATACCAAAATGTCCATCGTTGAAGTCAAAGTCCCCCAGTTGTCCGAGTCCGTGGCCGAGGCCACGATGCTGCAATGGAAGAAGAAGCCCGGCGAAGCTGTCGCCGTCGATGAAATCCTGATCGAGATCGAGACCGACAAGGTCGTGCTGGAGGTGCCGGCACCTTCCGCCGGCGTGCTGGCCGAGATCGTCGCCGGCGACGGCGCCACGGTCGTCGCCGAGCAGGTGATCGCGAAGATCGACACCGACGCCAAGGCCGGAGCCGCCGCGCCCGCCGCCGCACCGGCGGCGCCTGCCGCCGCACCCGCGCCGACACCC
>NZ_LMTS01000056.1:41240-51824 GCF_001541225.1 Variovorax sp. WDL1
CGGGCGGATCGAAATCCGATGTGGCGATGCCGGCCGCCGCCAAGCTGCTGGCCGACAACAAGCTGACGACCGGCGACGTGAGCGGCAGCGGCAAGGACGGTCGCGTCACCAAGGGCGACGTGCTGGCCGCGGTCACGGGCGGCACCACCGCCAAGGTCTCCGCGCCGGTCGCGATCCCCACGGGCGCCCCCAAGGCGGCGTTGCCGCAGGTCGCCTCGCCGGCCGCCGCACCGGATCTCGGCGAGCGCCCGGAAGAGCGCGTGCCGATGAGCCGCCTGCGCGCCCGCATCGCCGAGCGCCTGCTGCAGTCGCAATCGACGAACGCCATCCTGACCACCTTCAACGAGGTCAACATGGCGCCCGTGATGGAGATGCGCAAGCGCTACCAGGAGAAGTTCGAGAAGGAGCACGGCGTGAAGATCGGCTTCATGAGCTTCTTCGTGAAGGCGGCCGTGCATGCGCTCAAGAAGTACCCGGTGATCAACGCCTCCGTCGACGGCAACGACATCGTCTACCACGGCTACTTCGACATCGGCATCGCAGTGGGCTCGCCGCGCGGCCTGGTGGTGCCGATCCTGCGCAATGCCGACCAGATGAGCTTCGCGGACATCGAGAAGAAGATCGCCGAGTACGGCCAGAAGGCCAAGGACGGCAAGCTGGGCATCGAGGAGATGACCGGCGGCACCTTCTCCATTTCCAACGGCGGCGTGTTCGGCTCGATGCTGTCGACGCCCATCATCAACCCGCCGCAGTCGGCCATCCTGGGCGTGCATGCCACCAAGGACCGTGCCGTGGTCGAGAACGGCCAGGTCGTTGTGCGGCCGATGAACTACCTCGCGATGTCCTATGACCACCGCATCATCGACGGCCGCGAGGCCGTGCTGGGCCTGGTCGCCATGAAGGAGGCGCTCGAAGACCCCGCTCGCCTGCTGTTCGACATCTAAGGAGCACGGATGTCCAACAAGCAATTCGACGTCATCGTCATCGGTGGCGGCCCCGGCGGCTACATCGCGGCCATCCGCGCGGCACAGCTCGGCTTCAACGTCGCCTGCATCGACGAGTGGAAGAACGCCAAGGGCGGCCCCGCCCTGGGAGGCACCTGCACCAACATCGGCTGCATTCCCTCGAAGGCATTGCTGCAATCCTCGGAGCATTTCGAGCACGCGGGCAAGCACTTCGCCGACCACGGCATCAAGGTCGAAGGCCTGGGCCTCGACATCGGCAAGATGCTGGGCCGCAAGGACGCGGTGGTGAAGCAGAACAACGACGGGATCACCTACCTGTTCAAGAAGAACAAGATCAGCTTCTTCCATGGCCGGGGCGCCTTCGTGAAGGCATCGGGCGCGGGCTACGAGCTGAAGGTGACCGGGGCGGCCGAGGAGTCCATCGAAGGCAAGCACATCATCGTGGCGACCGGCTCCAACCCGCGCGCGCTGCCGGGTGCCGACTTCGACGAGGAGAACATCCTCTCGAACGATGGCGCGCTGCGCATCCCCGCCGTGCCCAAGAGGCTGGGGCTGATCGGCTCCGGCGTGATCGGGCTCGAGATGGGCTCGGTCTGGCGCCGGCTGGGTTCGGAGGTCACCGTGCTCGAAGCGCTGCCGACCTTCCTCGGCGCGGTGGACGAGCAGATCGCCAAGGAGGCGCACAAGGCCTTCGTCAAGCAGGGCCTGAAGATCGAGCTCGGCGTGAAGGTGGGCGACGTCAAGTCCGGCAAGAAGGGCGTGACGGTCGCCTGGACCAATGCCAAGGGCGAGGCGCAGACGCTCGAGGTCGACAAGCTGATCGTCTCGATCGGCCGAGTCCCCAACACCATCGGCCTCGACGCCGAGGCGGTGGGCTTGAAGCTCGACGAGCGCGGCGCGATCGTGGTCGACGACGAGTGCCGGACCAGCCTGCCCAATGTCTGGGCGATCGGCGACGTCGTGCGCGGCCCGATGCTCGCTCACAAGGCGGAAGAAGAAGGCGTGGCGGTGGCCGAGCGCATCGCCGGCCAGCACGGCCACGTGAACTTCAACACCATCCCTTGGGTGATCTACACCTCGCCCGAGATCGCCTGGGTCGGCCAGACGGAGCAACAGCTCAAGGCCGAGGGCCGGGCGTACAAGGCCGGCACCTTCCCCTTCCTGGCCAACGGGCGCGCGCGCGCGCTCGGCGACACGACGGGCATGGTCAAGTTCCTGGCCGATGCGGCGACGGACGAGATCCTCGGGGTACACATCGTCGGCCCGATGGCCAGCGAGCTGATCTCCGAGGCGGTGGTGGCGATGGAGTTCAAGGCCAGCGCCGAGGACATCGCGCGCATCTGCCATGCGCATCCCTCGCTCTCGGAAGCGACGAAGGAAGCGGCGCTTGCGGTGGACAAGCGCACGCTGAACTTCTGACCCCTTGAGCGTCAAACAGGCCTACGAAGCGGAGCTGGTTGCACGGGGGTACCAGAGCGACCCCGCGCAGCTGCGCGCCGTGGAGGCGCTCGAGCGCTGCGCCAGCGAATGGGCGGCGTACAAGTCGCAACGCTCCAATGCGTTCAAGAAGCTCATCAACCGGCCCGAGATCCCGCGCGGCGTCTACATGTACGGCGGGGTGGGGCGCGGCAAGAGCTTCCTGATGGACTGCTTCTTCAACGCAGTGCCGCTGCGGCGCAAGACGCGGCTGCATTTCCACGAGTTCATGCGCGAGGTTCACCGCGAACTGGCCGAACTGCAGGGCACGGTCAACCCGCTGGAAGAGCTCGGGCGGCGCATCGCCAAGCGCTACAAGTTGATCTGCTTCGACGAGTTCCATGTCGCGGACATCACCGACGCGATGATCCTGCACCGGCTGCTGGTGGCGCTGTTCGACAACGACGTGGGCTTCGTGACCACCTCGAACTTCAGGCCCGACGATCTCTATCCGGGCGGTCTGCACCGAGACCGCATCCTGCCGGCGATCGCGCTGCTCAACCAGCGTCTCGAAGTAGTCAACGTCGACAACGGCACCGACTACCGCCGGCGCACGCTGGAGCAGGTCAGGCTCTACCTCACGCCCAACGGCGCGGCGGCCGACAAGGAGATGCGCCACGCCTTCGAGCGCCTGGCCGAGAGCGCCGACGAGAACCCGGTGCTGCACATCGAGGCGCGCGAGATCCATGCGCGGCGCAAGGCCGGCGGCGTGGTCTGGTTCGATTTCAAGACCCTGTGCGGCGGCCCCCGATCGCAGAACGACTACCTCGAGATCGCCAGCCAGTTCCACACCGTGCTGCTGTCTGACGTGCCGCACATGCCGGTGCGCATGGCCTCTGAAGCACGTCGTTTCACATGGCTGATCGACGTGTTCTACGATCGGCGCGTGAAACTCATCATGTCGGCCGAGGTTCCCCCCGAGGCCCTGTACACCGAAGGGCCGCTGGCCCACGAATTCCCGCGCACCGTCTCGCGGCTCAACGAGATGCAGTCGACCGAGTTCCTTGCGCAGGAGCGTCGCATCGTGGACACCCGCCTCACATGAAGAAGCTGCTCCTTTCCCTGATGATCGTCCTCGGCGCCTCGCCGCTGTGGGCGCAGACCACCGCCACCACCAGCCAGGCGGATTTCTCGGCAGAGCGCGCGCGCCTGGAGCAAGAGCGCAAGGTGGTCGAGGAGCGTTTCGCGACCGAGCAGGCGGCCTGCTACCAGAAGTTCGTCGTCCAGAGCTGCCTGGACGACAGTCGCCGCCGCCGCCGGGAGGCCACCGAGAACATCAAGCGCCAGGAGGCGGCGATGAATGACATCGAGCGCAAGCGGCGCGGCGCGGCCGCGCTCGATCGGCTTGAAGAGAAGAAGGCGAACCCGCGCGCCCAGGACACTGCGGCGGAGCGGGAGAAGTCCCTGAAGTCGCAGCAGGAGCGCGAACAGCGCGCTGCGGACCATGCCCAGGACCGCGCCCGCATCGCCTCGGAGGCGGCCGGGAAGCAGCGGCAGTTCGAACAGAAGCAGCGGGCGCAAGCCGAGGAGCAGGCCAGGGCTGCGAGCCGGCGCGCCGAGGCTCCCGCCAATCGCGAAGCGCACGAGCGCAGGCTCGAACGGGCGGAGCAGCATCGCCGCGAGCGCGAGCGGCGCAACGCCGAGAACAACAAGCCCCGCGCAGCGCCGCTACCCACGCCGCCCTGAAGCGGGCGCGGCAGCTCAGTCCTCTTCCGGGTCTTGCGGGTCGGGGAGGGCTTCGAGCTTGAGGATGGCCAACGAAATGTTGTCGCCGGTTCCGCGTGCCCGCTTGCGCGCCTCGGCCACCAGCAGCTCCGCAGCGGTGCGCGGCGATTGCTCGGCCAGCACGCGGCCCATCTCCTCCGGATTGAAATAGTGCCAGAGGCCGTCGCTGCAGGCCAGCAGCAGATCATCGGGCTCCAGCTTCGGAACGAGGTGGATGTCGACCGGCGGCGGGGTGGACTTCATGCCCAGGCAGCCGAGCAGGATGTTGCTTTGCGGATGAATGTTGGCCTCCGCCTCGCTGATCTCGCCGCGGTCCACCAGCACCTGCACGTAGGAGTGGTCCTTGGTGCGCTTGACCAGCTGGCCGCGCCGGAAGTGGTAGATGCGCGAGTCTCCGGCATGGATCCAGGCGCAGTCGCCCTCGGGATTCATCAGGAAGGCGGCCACGGTGCTGTGCGGTTCCTGTTCGCTTGAAAGGGCGGTCAGCTTGATGACCGTGTTGGCTTCCTCTAGCAGCTGTCGCAGCACATGCACCGCTTCGTCGCGTCCCGGCGCGTAGCGGGCGAACAGCTGGCGCGCCGTCATCAGCACCTGGTCCGAGGCCTTGCGTCCACCGCTGCGGCCCCCCATCCCGTCGGCGACCACGCCGAGCACGCAGCCCGCCGCCCGCGGGTGGTTCATCACCAGGACCTGGTCCTGCTGGTACGGGCGGTCGCCCTTGTGGAGGCCAGTGGCGGCGGCAAGCCGAAAGCCTCGGGTCTGGGGCGCGGCTGCGCTGGCGGAGTCCTGCATGGGTCTGGCGAGTGGGAACGAGGACGTACATTATCGAGTCAACCCGAGCGAAGCCGGAAAGTACTCCGTCACGTCTTCGCATCATCCCTTGGACTCCAATCTCCACTCCTTCTCCCGCCAACTGATCGAACTGCGCATGGAGCATGCCGACCTGGATGCCGCCATCGATCGGCTGGCCGAGACCGTCGAGCCGCGCGACGACCTGCTGCTGCGCCGGCTGAAGAAGAAGCGGCTCTTCCTGCGCGATTGCATCACGCGGCTGGAGCGGCTGCTCGACCCGCAAGAGCCGGCCTGATGTCGATCGTCGATTGGCCAGAAGACTTCGAAGCGGACACGACGTCCGCCGACTCCCGCCCCGTGCTGCGGGAAGCCGGCCATCTGGCGGCCGAAGTCCAGGCCGCCTTCGCCCAGCACGGCGTGCTCTCGCAGGCGGCCGAGCAGTTCCGTGAACGCGAGGGCCAGACCCAGATGGCGCTGGCCGTGGCCCGAGCCATCGACCAGGGCGGCCTGCTGGTGGTGGAGGCCGGCACCGGCGTCGGAAAGACTTTCTCCTACCTGGTACCAGCCCTGCTGAGTGGCGAGCGCGTGCTGCTGTCGACCGCCACCAAGGCCCTGCAGGACCAGCTCTTCGGCCGTGACCTGCCGCGGCTGGTCGAGGCGCTGGGCCTGCCATTGCGCACGGCCCTGCTCAAGGGCCGCGCCAGCTATCTGTGCCTGCACCGGCTCGACCAGGCGCGTCACGACGCCAGCCTGCCCGAGCGCGGCAGCCTGCGCACGCTGGCGAAGATCGAGCAGTGGTCCAAGGCCACGCGCACCGGCGACCTGGCCGAGCTGCCGGGCCTGGACGAGCGCTCGCCGCTGATCCCGCTGGTTACCTCCACCCGCGACAACTGCCTCGGCGCCCAATGCCCGCAGTTCAAGCCCTGCCACGTCAACCTCGCGCGGCGCGAGGCCATGGCGGCCGATGTGGTGGTGATCAACCATCACCTGTTCTTCGCCGACCTGGCTGTGCGCGAGTCGGGCATGGCCGAATTGCTGCCGTCGGTGCGCGTGGTGGTGTTCGACGAGGCCCACCAGCTCAATGAGACTGGTGTGCAGTTTCTCGGGGCGCAGTTGGGCAGCGGGCAGGCGCTGGACTTCGCTCGCGACATGCTTGCGGCCGGCCTCCAGCACGCGCGCGGGCTGGTCGACTGGCAGCAACTGGTCGCAGCGACCGAGCACGCTGCCAGGGAACTGAGGTTGGCCGCCGGCAAGCAATGGCCGGGGGCCAAGCTGCGCTGGGCCGGTCCGGCACCGGAAGGTGTGCCTGCCGAAGCCTGGCAGGACGCGCTCGATGCGTTGAAGCACGCCTTCGCGGAAGCCGCCCGCGGCCTGGACACGGTGAGTGAGCTCTCGCCCGATTTCGTGCGGCTGCACGAGCGCGCCGAGCAACTGGCCGAACGCGCGGCGCGCTTCGCCAAGCCCTGCGCGCCGGAGTCGGTGCGGTGGGTGGACGTGGGCACGCAGCTCAGGCTTGTCGAGTCGCCGCTGGACATCGCCGAAGCGGTGCGCACGCGGGTCCTCAAGACCGGACAGGGCGACGCGCAGGAGCAGGGGCGCGCCTGGGTGTTTACCTCGGCGACGTTGGGCGATGACCCGAAGCTGCGCTGGTTCACCGAGCCCTGCGGCCTGGAGGGCGCTGAAGTGCTTCGTGTGCAGAGCCCCTTCGACTATGCGCGCCAGGCTGCGCTCTATGTCCCACGCGCGTTTCCGAAGCCCAGTGATCCGACGCACAGCGCGCAGGTGGCGCGGCTCGCCGCCCAGGGGGCGGCCATGCTGGGCGGGCGCACGCTGGTGCTGACGACCACGCTGCGCGCCCTGCGCACCATCGGCGACGCCATTCGCCAGATTTTCGAGCCCATGGATGCCGCACGCAGGCCAGAGGTGCTGGTTCAGGGCGAGCTGCCCAAGCGGGTACTGATGGAGCGCTTCCGCGAGGGCGCCTCGCACGGCCGAGCAGGCTGCGTGCTGGTGGCATCGGCCTCGTTCTGGGAGGGCTTCGACGCGCCCGGCGACGCCCTGCAACTGGTGGTCATCGACAAACTGCCCTTCCCGCCGCCCAACGATCCGCTGGTCGAGGCGCGCTCTCAGCGGCTCGAATCGCAGGGCCGCAGCGCTTTCGGCGACTATTCGCTTCCGGAGGCGGCGGTGGCACTCAAGCAGGGCGCCGGCCGGCTGATCCGGCGCGAGACCGACCGTGGCGTGCTGGCGATCTGCGACACGCGGCTCGTGGCCATGGGCTACGGGCGCCGCCTGCTGTCGGCCTTGCCGCCGATGCGGCGGCTGGAAGACGAGGCCGCCTTCGAGGCAGCGCTGCGCGAGCTCGTCGCGCACTGAAAAAGAAAAAGGCCCGGATCGGGCCTTTTTCTCGATTCGCTACCAGAGCTTCCACCATGGGTCGTCCTTCCCGCGGAAGCCGCGCGACAAGTACTCGCTCTGCGGATAGTTGGTGGTCAGCACGCGTTTCGCGTCGTCGCGCAAGTCCGCCATGCCGAGCGCGTCGTACGACTGGACCATGATGTAGAGCGCTTCTTCGAGCGCCGGCACTTCGCGGTAGTCCGCCAGCGCGAGCTGCGCACGGTTGATTGCCGCCAGGTAGGCGCCGCGCGTGTAGTAGTAACGCGCCACATGCACCTCGTACTGGGCCAGCGAGTTGACGATGTAGTTCATGCGCTGGCGCGCATCGGGCGTGTAGCGCGACCCCGGGAAGCGGGTGATCAGTTCCTTGAAGGCCTCGAAGGATTCCTTGGCCGCCTTCTGGTCACGTTCCGACAGGTCCTGGCGCGTCAGCCAGCCGAACATGCCCAGGTCGTCATTGAAGTTGATCACGCCCTTGAGGTAGATCGCGTAGTCCATCGCCGGACTGGCGGGATGCAGCTTCATGAAGCGGTCGATGGTCGCGATCGCGGCCGGCTTGTCGCCGGACTTGTATTGGGCATAGGCCTTGTCCAGTTGCGCCTGCTGGGCGAGCGGCGTGCCGGCGGCGCGGCCCTCGAGCTTCTCGAACAGAGGCACGGCCTTGTCGTAGGCGCCTGAGTCCGCTTCTTCCTTGGCTTCGGAGTAGATGCGGTTGGGACTCCAGTTCGCGGTCCTGTCGGCCGAGGTCGACGAGCAGCCGGCCACCAGCCATGCGGCCGAGCACAAGGCCAGCCAGGCGGGGACAACCGATAATTTGGCGCGACGCATCACATCAGGCTTTCGTGAAAACAGTGCCTTCAATTATATCGGCCACCCCTTTGGCGGAGCCTCCGGACGGGGTCGAGCATGAAGAGGGTGCCGAGCCGACCGAGCCCAGCGAGACCCGAAGCTTTCTCATCCACGAGGCGCAGCACGGGCAGCGCCTCGATCGCGCGCTTGCGGCTCTGGTGCCCGAGTTCTCGCGCAGCTATCTGCAGCAGCTGATCGAGGCCGGCGCAGTCGCGGTCCAGAATCGTGTCGCGACCAAGGCCGCCGCCACGGTCCGTGCCGGCGAGATCGGCAGCATCGAGTTGCGGCCCACGCCGCAGAGCCAGGCCTTCAAGCCGGAGCGCCTGCCCATCAGCGTGGTGCACGAGGACGAGCACCTGCGCATCATCGACAAGCCGGCGGGTCTCGTGGTCCACCCCGCGCCGGGCCATTGGAGCGGCACGCTGCTCAACGGGCTGCTGGCGCTGGACCCCCGGGCCATGCTGCTGCCGCGCGCGGGCATCGTCCACCGGCTGGATCGCGACACCAGCGGCCTGATGGTGGTGGCCCGCACCCGCGCGGCGATGGATGCGCTGGTGGCGCTGATCGCGGCCCGCGAGGTCAAGCGCCAGTACCTTGCGCTCGCACACCGCAGCTGGCAGGGCGCTGCCGCGCGCCATGTGGATGCGGCGATCGGGCGCGACCCGCGCAACCGGCTGCGCATGGCCGTCGTCGACCTCGAGCGCCACTCGGGGAAACCCGCGCGCACGCTGATCGAGGCCCTGGACAGCAACGATCAGGGCTGCACCGTGCGCTGCACGCTGGAGACGGGGCGCACGCATCAGATTCGCGTGCACATGGCCTCCATCGGCCATCCGCTGGTGGGTGACACGCTGTATGGCGGCACCGCCGCGGCAGGGCTGGCGCGGCAGGCCCTGCATGCCTTCAGGCTCGCTTTCGCGCATCCCGTTACCGGCGCGCCGATGGAGTTCCTGTCCACGCCGCCTCCCGATCTGGTGCAAGCTATGCAGGCCTGGGGGCTGGATTACAATCGCGCCTGACGGCCCCCGGGGCCGCGCCGGCCCTCCGATGCCGGCTTCGCTGTCAATCGCCCGAGTGCCGGCAGCGCCTTCTTCCATCCTTCTGAAAAACAAGCGTCTGCAAGGCGCCTTTTCCCGGATACCGCGAACCATGAATACGGCGGATGCCAAGCGCATTCTCGAAACCGCCTTGATCTGTTCGACCCAGCCCTTGCCGGTGCGCGAACTGCGCGTGCTGTTCGATGACGAACTGGGCGCCGACACGATCAAGTCGCTGTTGCACGAACTGCAGGAAGACTGGTCGCAGCGCGGCCTGGAGCTCGTGAGCGTAGCCAATGGCTGGCGCTTCCAGAGCCGTCCCGAACTGCGCGACCACCTCGATCGCCTGCATCCGGAGAAGCCGCCGCGCTACACACGCGCCGCGCTCGAGACGCTGGCCATCATCGCCTACCGCCAGCCGGTCACGCGCGGCGACATGGAAGACATCCGAGGCGTCACCATCAACTCGCTGATCCTGAAGCAGCTCGAAGACCGCAACTGGGTAGAGGTCATCGGCCACCGCGAGACCGTGGGCCGCCCTGCGCTCTATGCGACCACGCGCCAGTTCCTCGACGACCTCGGCCTGGAATCGCTCGACCAACTCCCGGTGATCGAGACGCCGGCCCAGCAAGCCGGACTGGCCGAGGCCCTGGCCCAGGCGGCCGATCGGCAACCCGGCCTGCCGATCGACGAGCCCGCGGCCGAGGTCGCCGCCGGCATGCAGAGCGAGACCAGTCCCGAGCAGATTCAAACCGAGGCGCAGACCGAGGCCGCCGCGCATGTAGAAGAAGGTGCTGTCGAGCAGGCCTTCTTGCCCGAGACGGCGCCAGAGGCTGAGTCCGGGATGCAACCAGAGTCCGAGGCAGTTCTTGAACCCGCGACGGACAACGCGCTGCAGGCCGTCGCCGGTGGCCCCGAGCTTGAGACCGAGCCCCAGTCCTCTTCCGGGTCCGGCTACGACGCCGATCCCGATCCCGACGCCGATCCCGATCCAGGCGCCGAAGCCCGCGCCGATGCCGATGCCGATGCCGATGAGGAAGACACCCCCGCCGTTCGTTCCGGAACCCGACCATGAGCCCATCTGATCCTGAAGACGCAGCGATGCTGCCGCCCGGACCTGTGTCCGAGGAAGAACTGGCGGCGTCTCCCGCGCAGCCGGCCAAAGACAGCACCGAGCCGGCGGGCGAAGCGGCCGCAGAGGCGCCGCGCAAGCGCCGGCCTCGACGCCGCAAGCCGGCTGAGCAGGCCCCGGAGGCGGAGACCGAGGCCGCCGAGACCCAGGTCGTGCTGGTCGCGCCGGACACACCGGACGCACCGGACGCACCGGACGCACCGGACGCACC
>NZ_LMTS01000013.1 GCF_001541225.1 Variovorax sp. WDL1
GGTTACTTTCTTTTGGCGAGACAAAAGAAAGTGACTCGGCCGCCGGGACGACGCCCCGGCTCCAGCCTCGGAACAAGCGCAACGTACAAACAGAACCAACAGAACCCAAATCGCCCCCGCCCCACCCCTCCCCCGGAGGAGGAGGAGGAGGAGGAGGAGGCAGCAAGACCAGAAGCGACGGCCCGTTCACGCCACCTGCTCCACAAGCCCCGCTTCAGCAGCCTCGTCCACCCCACCCAGATAAGCATCCAGCACCTTCCGATCCCCCTGCACCTCCGCCGGTGTGCCCCGCGCGATGACGGCGCCGAACTCCAGCACGGTGACGCGGTCCGCCAGGTTCATCACGAACTCCATGTCATGCTCCACCACCAGGATGCCCAGCCCCTCGCTGCGCAACTGGTCGAGCAGGGTCGCAAGCGCCCGCTTCTCCAGGTGACGCAGTCCGGCTGCCGGCTCATCCAGCAGCAGCACCGCGGGATGCCCCGCCAGCGCGCGCGCGATCTCGACCACCCGCTGCTGGCCCAGCGCCAGCGAGCCCGCCGGAACCTCTGCGAACTCGCCCAGGCCGCAGCGCTCGATCTGCTGACGCGCCTGCGCAAGCAGCGCCGCCTCCTCGGCACGGTCGAGCCGCAGCATCGACGCGATCCAGCCGCGCTGCCCGCGCCGGTGCGCGCCCAGCGCGACGTTCTCGATCACCCGGCGCTGGCCCAGCAGGCGCACATGCTGGAAGGTCCGGCCCAGGCCCAGCGCCGCGAAGGCCCGCGAGGGCTGGCTGGTCATGGGCCGGTCCATCAGCCGCACCTCGCCCTCGGTGGGGTCGTCCACACCCGAGATCATGTTGAAGAAGGTGCTCTTGCCCGCCCCGTTGGGCCCGATCAGCGCATGGATCTCGCCGGCCTTGACGTCGAGGCTGACGGCGTCGTTGGCTACCAGGCCGCCGAAGCGCTTGGTGACGGCCTTGGCCTCCAGCACCACCTGGCCGCGCGGCGGCAACGCGGTCTCGGGCAGTGCGAGCACGCGGCGCGGCGGCCGCACCGCTGCCGGCTTCAGGAACCGCCCGGCGATGCGCGCCAGCGTCGGCCACAGCCCGTCGGCGAAGCGCTGCAGCACCACGAGCATCAGCAGCCCGAAGACGATCACCTCGAAGTTGCCGCTCGATCCAAGCAGCTGCGGCAGGATGTCCTGCAACTGCTCCTTCAGCAGAGTGATCAGCGCAGCGCCCAGGACCGCGCCCCACAGGTGGCCAGCGCCGCCGACGACCGCCATGAACAGGTACTCGATGCCGATGTTCAGGTTGAAGGGCGTCGGGTTGATGAAGCGCTGCAGGTGCGCATAGAGCCAGCCCGACAAGGCCGCCAGCAATGCCGCCAGCACGAAGACCTTGATGCGGTAGCGGCCCGTGTCCACGCCCATCGACTCGGCCATCACGCGTCCGCCCTTGAGCGCGCGAATGGCGCGGCCCTCGCGCGAATCCAGCAGGTTGTGCAATGCCCAGAGGGCCAGCAGCAGCACGCCCCAGATCACGAGGCCCAGCGAGCGTGGCGAGGCGAAGGAGATGCCCGCGACCTCGATCGCCGGCACGCCTGCCACGCCTGTGTGACCGCCGAGGAACTCGAGGTTTCCGAACAGGAAGTAGAAGCTCAGCCCCCAGGCGATGGTGCACAGCGGCAGGTAGTGCCCCGACAGGCGCAGCGTGATCGCGCCCAGGCCCCAGGCGATGACGAAGGTCACCACGATGCCGAACAGAAGGCCGATCCACGGCAGCAGCGCCGGGCTGATGCCGCCCAGCGCCGAGGCCGCCATCGGCGAGGTGCAGATCCACGCGGTCGCGTAGGCGCCGGTGCCGACGAAGGCGGCCTGGCCGAAGGAGGTCATGCCGCCGACGCCGGTCAGCATGACGAGGCCGGCTGCCACCAATGCATACAGGCCGATGTAGCTGAGCACCGTGACCGAGAAGTCCGGCAGGAAGCTCCACGCGGCGGCCAGCGCGATGATGAAGGCGAGCACCAGATGCCGGCGCGTCATTGGGAGGCCTCCGGCGAGTTGGTCGATTGCGCTTGCTGTTCGATGGGTTCTTCGACTTTGAGAAGGCTCATGGTCTTGCTCCCTCCCGCTCTGAAGGGGGATTTGGGGAGGGGCACTCCGTCGTCTGATTTGGATGCTGCTGTTCGTTTGAGGCTGGAGCCGGGAGTTCGCCCCGGCGGGCGAGTCA
>NZ_LMTS01000041.1:0-7397 GCF_001541225.1 Variovorax sp. WDL1
CGCCCGCTTGGCGGCAAGGTGACTTGGCCAGACGCATACCTCTGGTCGTCGTTTGCAGCTGGTGGCGCAGCCTTCGGCTCCTTGACGGCCTTGAGCGCCTTGGCCTGCTTTACCAACGGCGGGCTAATGGCTGCGGCTTGCTCCTCGACCGGCAGCTTGGCGATGGCAGCGGCCTTGGGTAGGCCAATTTCGCCGCGCTTCACGGCCTCCAGAACTTCGGGCGCGGCCTTGGTGTGGACGGTCTTGGCCTGCTGGATTGTCCTCTCGGAGACGCCAACGGCGTCTGCCATGTCCTTGTTGCTAGCTCGAAAGGGTGAACTGAGTTCACGCTTTTCGGGGCGATGCGCGGGCTTCCATTTGCGCAACGAAACCTCGATCAGTGCCCATGCGCCAATCGGCAGGTGCCTGCGCGCTTTGTTCTGCGCCTTGACGAAACACACTGGATCGTCGGTGCCGAAGTCTTGCGTCGGGCAGGCTTGGCCAAACTCGAGCGCGGCGCAGTAGCGATGCCAGCCATCGAGGACCATGCCCTCGTAGATGGTGATCGGGTTTTGTACACCGATATCTGTGATGCTGTCGCGCAGCGCGTCAAAGTCCTGCGGCGACATTGCGGGGAAAGCCGCGGACAGCGGGTGCTGCTCGAGGCCCGCGGGTGCAAAGATGGCTGACGCAAACATCAGGCTGCTACCTCGCCGGCTGTGGCGGACGCGGCCATCTTCTCGGCGACGCTAGCCAGCGCTGCGGCGTACTCCGCTACCAGCTTCTGGTTGCCCTTCGACGCGGCGCCCAGAATCGCCGCGGTCAGCTGGCTGAGGTGCTGCGCCGGGCCGGGCTGCGCCGCTTGCTGGCGCTGCGCGTGGAGGTCGCGCACCAGCGCGCGGATCTCGTCGTTAGTCTTACCAGCGCACCGAGCTGCGGAAATGGCCTCCACTTCGTGCGATGGCCAGCCCACCGAACGGGCGCCGATCGGCACTGCCTTTGTGAACAACCCCTCCCGGATCTGCGTGTAAATGCTTGCGTGCGAGCGGTGGCCGGTAAAAGCCTTCGTCGCTTCGATTCTCCACATTGCCATTGCTGCCCATCCTTGGCGGCCCGTGCCGCGTGCTAAAGGGCGCAACTATCGAGGTCGGTCAGGAAAAGACGAAACCCTAGAGGGGGTCAATAAGTGGAAAGTGGGAAATATGTGACTGGGAAATATCAGATCAATGCCCGCGTGAGGACTTTCTGCGCCCCCTGTCCTTCGACGGAAAACGCCCCGTCTCTGACCAGTTTCCGAATGACGTTCCCCGCGGCGTTGAGGCTAGTATTGGCTTCCTTGGCCAGGCGCCTTGTCAGGTCATGGTTGCTCATGCTGTCATGGAGCCTGGGCAAGATGCCTAGCGCTAATTCTTGATGTGTCCTGTGTCGCGTCCGCCGCTCCTCCGTCCACTCCCTCGTCGTCGTCCCTTTGGGGCGACCAGGCCGGCGGAGGTGCCGAAGACGGTCAAGTGCTTGCGCCAGGCGGCCGGCAAGCTCACAGGTCAGTGGGTCGCATTCAGTGTTGTCGACGAGCCGCACCAGTTCCTCTACGGTCATCCGGACGAGCTGGGATGGGCCGAATGCTTGACCAGCCATCACGCCGCCGGCCGCAATGGGATCACGTCCGCACCAGCAGCGAGCTTATCGAGGTAGTCGGACCAGCGTTGCATCATGTCTGCGCGCTGCTTCAGGTATTGCGTGCGGTTGTAGGCGCGGCCATTGGCGTCCTTCACGGCGTGCGCGAGCTGCGCCTCGATCACCAGGGGGTCGATCTCCACCACCTCGGCCAGCAGCGTGCGCGCTGTGGCGCGGAAACCGTGAACGGTCTGGACCGTCGGGCCGTAGCCAAGGGTAAGCAGCGCCGCGCGTAGCGTGTTGTCGCTGATGGGTCGATCGTGGCTTCGCTCGCCGGGGAACACCATCACGCCGTGGCCGGAGATGGGGTGGAGCTTGCGCAGAATCTCAACGGCCTGCGTGGGCAGCGGCACCAGGTGCGGGTCGCCGTTCTCCTTTCCATCGATGCGCCGCTTCATCCGGGCAGCGGGCACGGTCCAAAGTGCGTTCTCGAGGTCTATCTCCGCCCAGGTCGCGCCGCGCAGCTCATTGGGACGCTGGAACAGTATCGGTGCGAGTTGCAGCGCCGCACGCACGATCGGCCCGCCTTGGTAGCCCCTGATGACGCGGAGCAGTTCGCCCAGCTTCTTCGGATCGGTGATGGCCGCGAAGTGCCGCTTCTTGTGCGGAGTCAGCGCGCCCTTGAGATCGGCGGTGATGTCTCGGGATGCCCGCGCTGTGGCGATGGCATAGCGCCAGACCGCCCGCGCGGTCTGTAATACCCGGCTTGCCACGTCTAGCGCACCGCGTTCCTCCACCCGACGCAGGGCCGACAGCAACTCGATGGGCTCGATTTCGCCGACACGGCGCTCGGCGAAGTAAGGGAACAGGTCCTTCTCGAGGTTCCGTTGCTCGCGGATCGCGTAGTGGCTGCTCCAGCGAGACTTGTTCTTGCAGAACCACTCCAGCGCCGTGGCCTTGAAGGTGTCGCCTTCGGCAATCTCGCTCTTTAGTTTGGCGATCTTGCGGGCCTGCACCAAGTTGACACCAGCGGCCCGGTCCTTCTTGGCGGCATCTCGCGCCAGCCTCGCGCCCTTCAAGGTCACATCAGGGTAGCCACCCAGCGCGAGACGGCCCTCCTTGCCATCGGCGTAGGTTTTCCAGAACCACCGTTTAGAGCCTCCGGGGCTCACCTCCAAGTACAGCCCGCCCGCGTCCGTGAGGCGTTGGCGCTTCTTATCAGGCGGGCAGGTGGCGTTCTTGCACTGGACCTCGGTGAGCATCGGGGAACACTCCAACCGGGGAACACCTCTTTCGAGGGGCGACCGGGGAACAATTCCTCGGTTTGGGGCCGTTACCCCGGTTCGTTCCCCGGAATGTTCCCCGGTTTGATGCTGTCAGTCAATGTCGCGCCTTGTACGTTGCTGTCTGCCAACCGCCCGATTTCCCAATGAAAAAGGCCGCTAGCTGTATGTTGCTAGCGGCCTTTGTCTTTACTTATGGTCGGTGTGAAAGGATTCGAACCTTCGACCCCTTGCACCCCATGCAAGTGCGCTACCAGGCTGCGCCACACACCGAAGCTCGTGATTATAGCCTGCGGCTTTCAGTGGTTCGGACTGAGCAGTTCGCGAATTTCATAGAGCTCGCGCTTCAGGCGCAGCAGCTGCGGCAGCTCGACGGCCGGGCCAGCGCTGCGAGACGCATCGAAGTCTTCCTGGAGCGCGGCATCAAACTCCTCCTGGTCGATCTCGACTGCCTCCAGGCCTTCGAGCGGCACCTCGCCGGCCTTGCGGCGATCGCGCTCGGACTGCACCATCTCCTGCAGCTTGTTGCGCGCCCCGCTGATGGTGAACCCCTGGTCGTACAGCAGGTCTCGGATGCGGCGGATCATCAGCACCTCGTGGTGCTGGTAGTAGCGGCGGTTGCCGCGCCGCTTCATCGGGCGCAACTGGGTGAACTCCTGCTCCCAGTAGCGCAGCACATGCGGTTTGACCCCACAAAGTTCGCCCACCTCACCGATCGTGAAGTAACGTTTGACGGGGATGGGCGGCAGGAGCGTTTTCTCCATTGAAATCAAGGCGGTGCGAGAACAACCTTAGAGATTACTCCACCGCAGGCACAAGGGCCAAGAACTATTCGGTGCCGAGGTTCCATTCCACTTCCTGCGAGCCCTCGTCGCCGGCGCTGCCCTGGATCTGCTCCTTGAGCTTGGCGCTGGCATGGAAGGTGGCTACGCGCCGCTCGCCGATGGGAATGGCCTCGCCGGTGCGCGGATTTCGTCCGGGACGCGGCGCCTTGACGCGGATCTGAAAGTTGCCGAAGCCGGAGATCTTCACGTCCGTACCCTCGATAAGACTGCGGGCGATCAGATCGAAGAAGGCCTCGACCATGTCCTTGGACTCGCGCTTGTTGAGGCCGATCTGCTCGAACAAGAGATCGGCCAGGTGCGCCTTGGTCAGTGCCGGCGTTTCCAGGGCTTCCAGCGTGAAATCCATGAGCTTCATACCCGCAGGTGCGCGCCGAGCCGCGCGCTCAGTTGTTCGAGGATCGCGGCGACTGCCGCCTCGACCTGCTCGTCAGTCAGCGTAGCAGCGTCGCTGTTGAAGCGCAGGCGCACCGCCATGCTCTTCTCGCCGTGTGCCAGGCCGCCAGGGCCGACAGGCGCTTCTCTGGCCACCGGTGGGCGATAGATGTCGAACAGCACGGCGTCGCGCAGGAGGGCCGGATCGGCGGCTGCGCGGATGGTGCGCATGAGCGAATCGTGCGTGATGGCTTCCGCCACCACCACGGCGATATCGCGCTCGACCGCCTGGTGCTTGGGCACTGGCCGAGCCACAGGCACCGGGCGCGCGATGACGGCATCGAGCTCGAGTTCGAAGAGCACGGGGGGCTGCGGGAACTCCCATTGCTGGCGCCAGCGCGGATGAAGCTCGCCGATCACGCCGACAGGCCGGCCGTCGAGCAGCACGCGAGCGGCACGGCCGGGGTGCAGCGCCGGATGCTCGGTGGCCTCGAACGTGGCCACGCGCGGCGCCAGCAGCGCCTCGACGTCGCCCTTGAGGTCGAAGAAGTCCGTGCGCTGCGGCTTGCCGTCCCAACGCTCCGCCTCGGAGTCGCCCCAGGCCAGCCCGGCCACGCGCATCGGCTGATGCACGCCCTTGACGGTGCTGTCGGTGGTGACGACCGTATCGTCACGCAGGAACACACGCCCCAGTTCGAACACGCGCACGCGAGGCGCGCGGCGGTCGAGGTTGAACTTCAGGACCTGGAGCAGAGAGCCGATCAGCGAGGAGCGCATCACGCTCATCTGGCTAGCGATCGGATTCAGCAGCTTGATCGGGTTGGGGTTCCCCGCGAGCTCCTCTTCCCAGTGCGCCTCGACGAAGCTGAAGTTGATCGTCTCCTGATAGCCCAGCGCGGCGAGCCGATGGCGCACGCCGAAGTTGCTGCGCTGCGACTCGGCGCGCACGCGGGCGGTGATCGGCGCCAGCGGAGGCACGGTAGGCAGGTTGTTGTAGCCGACGAGGCGCGCAACTTCCTCGATCAGGTCTTCCTCTATCAGCAGGTCGAAGCGGTGCGGCGGGGGGGTGACGATCAGCGTGCCCTCGCCCTCCTCGACGGGGAAGCCCAGCCGACGAAGGGCGTTGCGGCACTGCGCCTGGGTCAGCGGCATGCCGATCACGCGCGCGGCACGTTCGACGCGCAGCGTGACGGGCCTGGCTTCGGGCTGGCGCAAGGTCTGGTCGTCGATCGGGCCAGGCTGGCCACCGCAGATCTCGACGATCAGTTGGGTAATGCGGTCGATGATCTGCACCGTGCGGCTCGGATCGACGCCGCGCTCGAAGCGGTGGCCCGCGTCGGTCGAGAAATTGAAGCGGCGTGCCCGGCCCTGGATGGACTCGGGCCACCAGAAGGCGGCCTCGACGTAGATGTTGCGCGTGTCGTCGGAAACAGCGGTCGCATCGCCGCCCATGATGCCGGCCAGCGACTCGACCTGGCTGCGCTCGTCGGCGATCACGCCGACCTTCTCGTCCAACGTCACGGTGTTGCCGTTGAGCAGCTTGAGCTGTTCGCCCGCCCTGCCCCAGCGCACCACCAGGCCGCCGCGGATCTTGTCCAGGTCGAAGATGTGGCTGGGCTGCCCGTACTCGAACATCACATAGTTCGAGATGTCGACCAGCGGCGACACGCTGCGCTGCCCGCAGCGCGCCAGGCGCTCGACCATCCAGGCCGGCGTGGCGGCCTTGGTGTCGACCCCGCGGACGATGCGGCCCGAGAAGCGGCCGCACAGGTCGGGGGCCTGGACGTTGACCGGCAGCTTGTCCGGCACCGCGGAGGCCACCGGCGGAATAGGCGGCGTCTTGAGCGACACGCCCGTCAGCGCCGCGAGCTCACGCGCGATGCCGTAGACGGAGAGGCCGTGCGCAAGGTTCGGCGTGAGCTTGAGGGTGAGCAGGGTGTCGTCGAGCTTCAGCAGCTCGCGCACGTCGGCACCGACCGCCGCGTCGGACGGCAGCTCCAGCAGGCCGCCATGGTCATCGCTGAGCTTGAGCTCGCGCGCCGAGCAGAGCATGCCCTGGCTCTCGACGCCGCGCAGCTTGCCCAGCTTGATGTGGAAAGGCTGGCCGTCCTCGCCCGGCGGCAGCTCGGCACCAACCAGCGCAAGGGGCACCTTGATGCCTGCGCGCGCATTGGGGGCGCCGCACACGATGTTCAGCAGCGCTCCCTGTCCCGCGTCGACCTGGCACACGCGCAGCCGGTCGGCGTTGGGGTGCGGCGCAGCCTCCCTGATCTCGCCGACCACCACCTTGCTGAAGGGGGGCGCGGCCGGCCGGCGCTCCTCGACCTCGAAGCCACCCATGGTGAGCGTCTCGGCCAGCGCCTCGCTGTCAATGGGCGGGTTGCAGAACTCGCGCAACCAGGACTCGGGGAATTGCATCTCGCGTTCTCGTTCTATCTGTTTACTGGAATTGAGTCAGGAAGCGCTGGTCGCCATCGAAGAACAGGCGCAGGTCGTTCACGCCGTAACGCAGCATGGTGAGCCGGTCCGGGCCCATGCCAAACGCGAAGCCGATGTAGCGCTCGGGGTCCAGGCCCATGTTGCGCACCACCTGCGGATGCACCTGGCCCGACCCCGAGACCTCGAGCCACCGGCCGGCCAGCGGACCGGTCTGGAACTGGATGTCGATCTCGGCGCTGGGCTCGGTGAAGGGGAAAAAGCTGGGGCGGAAGCGCAGCACCAGATCGTCGGTCTCGAAGAAGGTGCGGCAGAAGTCGGTAAAGATGACCTTCAGGTCCTTGAAGCTCACGTTCTCGCCCAGCCACAGGCCTTCGCATTGGTGGAACATCGGCGAGTGCGTGGCGTCGCTGTCGACCCGGTAGGTACGTCCGGGGGCGATCACGCGGATCTCCGGCGCCTTGACGTTGCCGGTGGCGTCGGCCGCCGCGGCTGCGAACTCGGCCGCGTACTTCTTGATGTGCTGGTGTGCGTAGCGCACCTGCATCGGGCTGGTGTGCGGACGCAGGTTGTAGGGAATGCCATCCTCGCCATTGATGTCGACGTAGAAGGTGTCCTGCATCGAGCGAGCCGGGTGGTTCGGCGGATTGTTGAGCGAGGTAAAGCTGTGCCAGTCGCTCTCGATCTCGGGGCCGTCGGCGACGTCGAAGCCCATGCTCGAGAAGATGGCCTCGATGCGTTCCATCGTCCGGCTCACCGGATGCAGGCCGCCGCCCGCGCGACGGCGGCCGGGAAGCGTCACGTCGAGCGCCTCGGCGCGTAGCTGGACGGCGAGCTCTTCGTCGGCGAGTTGCTGGCGGCGGCCTGC
>NZ_LMTS01000041.1:7454-39715 GCF_001541225.1 Variovorax sp. WDL1
TTGATCGCGGCACCGCGCGACTTCTTCTCGTCGACAGCCAGCGCGGCCATGCCCTTCATCAGCTCGGTGATGCGGCCGGCCTTCCCGAGGAACTGCGCCTTGGCATTTTCGAGTTCGGCCGATGCCTTGGCTTCAGCGAAGGCTGCACGTGCGGTGTCGACCAGGGAGTCCAACTCGTTCATGGAAATTCTTGAGCGTGAGAGAAAAGAAGCGGCCGGAGATGCGAACAAAAAAGGGCTGGAGCCCTTTCAAGCGCCAGCCCTTGTACCGTGGGCACAGGCCGCCTCCCGAGGAGCGGCGACCTGCTTGCGAGATCAAGCAGCCAGCTTGGCCTTGACCTGCTCCACGATGCCGGCAAAAGCGGCCTTGTCGTGCACGGCGATATCGGCCAGGACCTTGCGATCGATCTCGATTCCGGCCTTCCGGATGCCGTTGGCGAACTGGCTGTAGGTCAGGCCCAGTTCACGGGAAGCGGCATTGATACGGGCGATCCACAGTTGGCGGAACACGCGCTTCTTGGTGCGGCGGTCACGGTAGGCGTACTGGCCCGCCTTCATCACCGCCTGCTTGGCGATACGGAAGACGTTGCCGCGACGACCACGGAAACCCTTGGCAAGTGCGAGAACCTTCTTGTGGCGGGCTCGGGCCGTGACACCACGTTTGACGCGAGGCATGTGTGTACTCCTTGTTCGTCGTGTTAGATGCCGCTGCCGGGCAACATGGCAGCCATCGAGACCATATTGGTCTCATGCACTGCCGTTGCACCACGCAGGTGACGCTTGTTCTTGGTGGTCTTCTTGGTCAGGATGTGACGCTTGAAGGCTTGACCGCGCTTGACGGTGCCACCGGGACGAACGCGGAAACGCTTTTTCGCGCTGCTCTTGGTCTTCATTTTGGGCATGTGAATGCTCCTTTCGTTTGTGCTCGCGAGGCGCCGGGGATGATTCCCACGGTCTTGTTGGCCCCGAGACACTTCTTCATCCCGCCACTGCCTGCGCACGAAGCGCCGACAGCGGCGAAATCCCTTCAAAACCTCCTGCTACTGCCCCGCAGCTCAGGCCGCTGCGGGCGCCGTCGTCGGCTCGGTGGCCGGCTTGGCTGCACCACCGCCGCCCTTCTTGCGACCCGGCGCGATCATCATGATCATTTGCCGGCCCTCGAGCTTCGGGAACTGCTCGACCACGATGCTGTCGCCCAGGTCGTCACGAATGCGCTGCAGCAGCGCCAGGCCGAGCTCCTGGTGCGTGATCTCGCGGCCCCGGAAGCGCAGCGTGATCTTGCATTTGTCGCCTTCATCGAGAAAGCGCCGGATGTTGCGCATCTTGATGTTGTAGTCGCCTTCGTCGGTCCCGGGCCGGAACTTGATTTCCTTGACCTCGATGACCTTCTGCTTCGACTTCGCCTCGGCGGCCTTCTTCTGCTCGTGGTACTTGAACTTGCCGTACTCGATCAGGCGACAGACCGGCGGATTGGCCGCCGCGACCACTTCCACCAGATCCACGTCTTGCTCTCCGGCCAGCCGCAGGGCCTCGGCAAGACTCACGACACCCATCGGCTCGTTCTCGGGCCCGATCAGGCGGACTTCCGGGGCCATGATCTCCCGGTTCAGGCGGTGTTGGCGTTCCTCGCGGTGGCGGCGGTCGCGAAATGCAGTAGCGATGGTCGGATCCTTCAATCAATTTGCTACAGAACTGTAGCGAACACCTTCGAGTCCACGCCCACAAGCAGCCTGATCGGTCTGAATCAGCCTTTGAATCGGTTCAAATTCAAAGCTTGTGTTGGATGTCGTGGGCGATCTTTTGGGAGAACGCTTCCACCGACATGGCACCGAGATCAAGATTGCCCCGGGCGCGCACTGCGACGGCACCTGCCTCCTTTTCCTTGTCGCCGACGACGAGGATGTAGGGAAGCTTTTGCAACGAATGCTTCCGTATTTTATACGTAATCTTCTCGTTGTGCAGATCGAGCGAAACTCTAAGCCCTTGATTTAGCAGCGTTTTCGCAACCTGAGCTGCGTAGTCGGCCTGCCCTTCGCTGATGTTGAGCACCGCCACCTGCACCGGCGCCAGCCAAGCGGGCAGCGCGCCCGAGTGATGTTCGATCAGCATGCCGATGAAGCGCTCGAGGCTGCCGACGATGGCCCGATGCAGCATCACCGGATGAGCCCTGCCGCTCGACTCCGTCACGTACTCGGCGCCCAGGCGCTCGGCCATGTTGAAGTCCACCTGCATCGTCCCGCATTGCCAGTGGCGGCCGATGGCGTCGCGCAGCGTGTACTCGATCTTGGGGCCATAGAAGGCGCCTTCGCCGGGCGAGATGACGAACTCCACGCCCGAGCGGCGCAGCGCCTCGATCAGCGCGCTCTCGGCCTTGTCCCAGAGCTCATCCGAGCCGATGCGGTTGTCTGGCCGCGTGGCTACCTTGTAGAGGATGTCCTTGAAGCCGAAATCGGCATACACCTTGAGCAACTGGCCCGTGTAGGCCACGCACTCCTCCAGGATATGGTCTTCCGTGCAGAAGATATGGCCGTCGTCCTGCGTAAAGCCACGCACCCGCATGATGCCGTGCAGGCCGCCGGAGGGTTCGTTGCGGTGGCACTGCCCGAATTCGCCGTAGCGGATCGGCAGGTCACGGTAGCTGCGCAGGTCGCTCTTGAAGATCAGCACATGCCCCGGGCAGTTCATCGGCTTGAGCGCGTAATCGCGCTTTTCCGATTCCGTCGTGAACATGTTCTCGCGGTAGTTCTGCCAGTGGCCTGTCTTCTCCCACAGGCTCTTGTCGAGGATCTGCGGTCCCTTGACCTCCTGGTAGCCCGTGTCTCGGTACACCTTTCGCATGTACTGCTCGACCTGCTGCCAGATGGCCCAGCCCTTGGGATGCCAGAACACCACGCCCGGCGCCACCTCATCGATGTGGAACAGATCCAGTTCCTTGCCGAGCCGGCGGTGGTCGCGCTTTTCCGCCTCTTCTATACGCCGGATGTAGTCGTCGAGCTGCTTCTTGTCGGCCCATGCCGTGCCATAGACACGCTGCAGTTGCTCATTGCGGGCGTCGCCGCGCCAGTACGCGCCGGCCAGCTTCGTGAGTTTGAAGACCTTGAGGAAGCGCGTATTCGGCACATGCGGGCCGCGGCACATGTCGACGTATTCCTGGTGGTAATACAAGCCCATCGCCTTCTCGTCGGGCATGTCGTCGACCAGTCGCAGCTTGTAGTCTTCGCCGCGGGACTTGAAAACCTCGATGACTTCGTCGCGCGGCGTCATCTTCTTGACCACGTCGTAGTCCTGGGCGATCAGCTCGCGCATGCGCGCTTCGATCGCTTCCATGTCCTCGGGCGTGAAGGGCCGCTCGTACGAGATGTCGTAGTAGAAGCCCTCCTCGATCACCGGCCCGATCACCATCTTGGCCGCAGGAAAGAGCTGCTTGACGGCATGGCCGACCAGATGCGCCGTTGAGTGGCGGATGATCTCCAGGCCTTCCTCGTCCCTGGGCGTGATGATCTGCAGCTTGGCGTCCTGCTCGATCAGGTCGCTCGCATCGACGAGCCGGCCATCGACCTTGCCGGCAACCGTCATCTTCGCCAGGCCGGGGCCGATGGCCTTGGCAACGTCGGCTACCGAAACCGGGCCGGGGAACTCGCGGCGCGAGTTGTCGGGAAGCGTGATTTGGATCATGAAAAACCTCGGCGAGAAAACAAAAAGCGCGGTCGTCGGACCGCGCTTGGCTTGAGTGAGGAAGCTGGAGGTTCCAGCATGCGCGGCCTACTGGCCTTCTCCTTCAAGGAAAAGGCCGCTCACTTCTTGCGGAGTAGTTCGCGGTGTCATAACCAGGATGCCTTTCTCGCCCTTGTTGCTGCTCTGACGGAGCTTGCGATTCTAGCCGCTGAGTTCAGGATGCGAGCGCGGCGTTCTTGAGGCCCCGCACCTCGATCGGCTCGATGGCCGGCAGCTTGGCGAACAGCTCGGGCGCCTTGACCATGAAGGGCCCTGCGCGATCTGGCCGTTCATGCAGACGAAAAAAATCCCCGCGGATTTCTCGCGCTGGGCTCAAGCTCAGTGACAGCGGGATATCAGTGGAATTGCTCTTCCTCGGTCGAGCCGGTCAGCGCCGTGACGCTCGACTTGCCGCCCTGGATCACGGTGGTCACCTCGTCGAAGTAGCCGGTGCCGACTTCCTGCTGGTGCGACACGAAGGTGTAGCCGCGATCGCGCGCTGCGAACTCGGGCTCCTGCACCTTCTCGACATAGGCCGACATGCCGCGCTGCACGTAGTCCTGCGCCAAGTCGAACATGTTGAACCACATCGAATGAATACCGGCCAGCGTGATGAACTGGTACTTGTAGCCCATGGCGCCGAGCTCCCTCTGGAACTTGGCGATCGTGGCGTCGTCGAGGTTCTTCTTCCAGTTGAAGGACGGCGAGCAGTTGTAGGCCAGCATCTTGCCCGGATGCACCTTGTGCACCGCCTCGGCGAACTTGCGTGCGAACTCGAGGTCAGGCGTGCCGGTTTCGCACCACACCAGGTCGGCGTAGTGGGCGTAGGCGATAGCGCGCGAGATGGCCTGGTCGATGCCCTTCTTGGTCTTGTAGAAGCCCTCGGCAGTACGCTCGCCAGTGAGAAAGGGCTTGTCGTTCTCGTCGTAGTCGCTGGTCAGCAGGTCGGCCGCTTCGGCATCTGTGCGAGCGATCACCAGTGTCGGGGTACCGCAGACATCGGCCGCCATGCGCGCGGCAATCAGCTTCTGCACCGCTTCGGTGGTTGGCACCAGCACCTTGCCGCCCATGTGGCCGCACTTCTTGACCGAGGCGAGCTGGTCTTCGAAGTGCACGCCGCCGGCGCCGGCCTTGATCATGGCCTTCATCAGCTCGAAGCCGTTGAGCACGCCGCCGAAGCCCGCTTCGGCGTCGGCCACGATAGGCGCGAAGTAGTCGACGTAGCCCTTGTCGCCGGGGTTGGTGCCCTTGGACCACTGGATCTCATCGGCACGCCGGAAGGTGTTGTTGATGCGCTCAACCACCGTCGGCACCGAGTCCACGGGATAGAGCGACTGGTCGGGATACATGGCGGCGTAGCTGTTGTTGTCGGCCGCGACTTGCCAACCGGACAAATAGATCGCCTTGATCCCGGCCTTGACCTGCTGCATGGCCTGGCCGCCGGTCAGCGCCCCCAGGCAGTTGACGTAGGGCTCGTTGTTCACCAGGTCCCACAGCTTCTCGGCGCCCCGGCGCGCGATCGTGTACTCGATCGGGAAGGAGCCGCGCAGGCGCACCACGTCGGCAGCACTGTAGCCGCGCTTGATGCCCTTCCAGCGCGGATTGGTCGCCCACTCTTTTTCGAGGGCGGCGATCTGCTGTTCGCGGCTCAGTTGTTCGGTGATGGTTTGAGGCATGGTCACTCCAAGGGTTGATTGAGACGTGGGCGCTAAGGCCGTGAGCCCAACTTTACGTCATGGCATCTGTCTTATGTCTTATAGAAGACATATTTTTTAGCCAAACAAATCAACAAGTTGCGATCAGTTTTCTCAATGCAAAACAACTTCTCTCATATCGAGAAAAAATATTGCAACGCAACATGTGTCCATTCCGCAATGCGCAACGATCTCTTCGTTCATGAAAAGCGGGCTACCGATCGAACCAGTTGCCGGAGGCGATCACGCCGCGGCCTGCAATACGGTCCGGATGGATCTCATAAACCAGGCAAAGGAGATGGGTCGTGCCCACCTGCACCCGCACCGAGCGCTTGATGTACTCGCCGCTGCCGTCGGGCCGCACTTCCTCGAGTTGGTCAAGCTGCGCCTCGAGCGACGGCGCGATGGCGTAGACCTCTCCCACCAGCACGCCGCTGCCGCCGAGCACCGCGCCCGGATAGCTGCCCAGGTCGTACAGCGTGCCTTGAATGCGCGCATCGGCCACGTAGCGCGGCGCCGGCCGGAAACGCGCAATGTCGTTGCGCCCGCCACGCCGCAAGGTTCCGTAGACGAACACATGGCGGGGCTCGGAGGGGGAATGGGGCATCATCATCGGCTCGTCCTCGCATGCGAACAGTCTATTGAACTCCGCCCTCCCCGCGCCCGGCCGCCTGGTCGCCTATGGGTGCCTGGCCCTCAGCATGTCGCTGGTCGGCAGCTACGTCGCACTCTCCAAACCACTGGTCGTCGCCTTCCCGGTGTTCCTGCTTGCCTGGCTCCGCTTCGGGATTGCCGCGCTCGCGATGCCGCACTGGCTGCGCCGTCCGCCCGAGGAGCCAGCGATGACGGCGCGCACGCGCGGCCTGGTCTTCCTCGAGTCCTTCCTCGGCAACTTCCTGTTCTCGATCTGCATGCTGTTCGGCGTGAGCCTGACCAGCGCGGTCTCGGCGGGCGTGATCATGGCCTCGATCCCCGCCGTGGTCGCGATTTGCAGCCGGGTCTTCCTGCGAGAGAGCATTGCGCCGCGGACGGCGCTCGCGATCGCCTGCGCGGCTGGCGGCATCGGGCTGCTCGCACTTGCGCCTGCGCAGCCGTCGGCCCACCCGGACACCACCACCACGGCGTCGATGCCCTGGCTCGGCAACCTCCTGGTGTTTTGCGCGGTGCTCTGCGAGGCGGCTTACGCAGTGATCGGCAAGTCGCTCACGGGCAAGCTCGGGCCCAAGCGCATCTCCTCGCTGATCAACCTCTGGGGCTTCGTGCTCTCGACGCCGCTGGGATTGTGGTTCGCGCTGCGCTTCGACTTCGGCGCTGTTGCGCCCAGCCTGTGGGCCCTCCTGGTGGTCTATGCGCTGGCCGCCAGCATCTGGACGGTGTGGCTCTGGATGACGGGCCTCAAGGGGGTGCCGGCATCGCAGGCGGGCGTCTTCACCGTGATGCTGCCCGTGAGCGCGGCCATGGTCGGTGTGCTCGTGCTCGGCGAGGACCTGTCGCTGCTGCAGGTTTGCGCCTTCGCGTTTGCGCTGCTCGGCGTGGTGCTCGCGACCTGGCCTTCACGCCGCGCCTGAAGCACGGCAGGCGTGGCCAGAAGGCACTCCAGAGTGCGAAGACCTCCCTTCTCTCCTCTGAAAAAACAACAGCTCCCAATGAAAAAGTCCCTTTTTCCCTTGGAAACGCGTTTCTTCTCCTTTAGCATCCGCAATGCCAGTGGAGACACCGTTTTCATTGGTGAAAAGTGACCAATCCAAAAAGGAAATCAACCATGGCAACTGCAAAGAAGGCTCCGGCCAAGAAAGCGCCTGCAAAGAAGGCTGCTCCCGCGAAGAAGGCCGCACCGGCCAAGAAGGCTGCTCCGGCGAAGAAGGCGGCCCCCGCCAAGAAGGCCGCTCCCGCGAAGAAGGCTGCTGCGAAGAAGGCGCCCGCCAAGAAGCGCACGCCCAATGCTGCGTTCATGAAGGCCCTGACCCCCAGCCCGGCCCTCGCCGCCGTCGTGGGTTCGACGCCTCTGCCGCGCACCGCCGTCGTCAGCAAGCTGTGGGACTACATCAAGAAGAACAACCTGCAGGACAAGGCCAACAAGCGCAACATCAACGCTGACGCCAAGCTGAAGGAAATCTTCGGCAAGCCGCAAGTTTCGATGTTCGAGCTGGCCTCGCTGATCGGCAAGCACGTGAAGTGAGCCCCCGAGCGCCTCAGGTGCTTCATTGAAAAAGCCGGCGCAAGCCGGCTTTTTTCTTGCAGCGGCCCAGTGCTTGCAGCGGCTCAGTGGGCGCCTCGCGCCAGCGCTGCCTTGGTGATGACCGACAGCGTGCCGCGCGTCGTGATCACCTCGGGGTCCAGCGGGATCTCGATCAGCGTGCCCGTATCGGCCGCCAGCGCGCGCAGCAGCGCGGCCTCGAATTGCGCGGTCTCGGTGACGCGCTCGGCCGCATAGCCGTAGGCGCGGGCCAATGCGCAGAAGTCCGGATTGGCCAGCGCCGTGCCGCTCACCTTGGCCGGGTACTCGCGCTCCTGGTGCATGCGGATGGTGCCGAACATGCCGTTGTTGAGCAGCACGATGATGCTCTTGCCGCCATGCTGCGAGGCGGTGGCGAGCTCTTGCCCGTTCATCAGGAAGTCGCCATCGCCCGCGATGGTGAAGGCGATGCGGCCGGTTGCGATGTTCGCCGCGATGCCCGCCGGCACGCCGTAGCCCATGGCACCGCTGGTCGGTGCCAGCTGCGTCTTGTGACCCTTGGCGAGGCCGTGGTAGCGGAAGTACCGGTGCACCCAGCTTGCGAAGTTGCCAGCTCCGTTGGTGATGGCCGCATCCGCGGGCAGGTGCTGCTGCAGGGTGCGAACCACCGCCGCCATGTCGACCGCGCCGCGCGGCGACTCGGCCGGCAGTCCGGCAAGTGCCTGCGGTTCCAGGTTGGCGAGGTAGTCGGCATGCAACTGCGCGGCCCACGGCTCCCAGGGCACTTCGGCCGGGGGGCTCAGCACCTCGAGGCTGCGCGCCGCTGCGCTCATGCCGGCGTTGATGGCGAGGTCGGCCTGATAGACGCGGTTGAGCTCCTCGGCACTCGCATGGATGTGAACCAGAGTCTGCGCCGGCCGGGGTGCCTCCAGCAGCGTGTAACCGCCTGTCGTCATCTCGCCCAGGCGGGGCCCGATGGCCAGCACCAGGTCGCTGCGCTTCACATGCTCGGCGAGCTTGGGATTGATCGCGATGCCTACGTCGCCCGCGTAAAGGGGATGATGGTTGTCGAAGGTGTCCTGGAAGCGGAAAGCGTTCGCCACCGGCAGCTTCCAGCTTTCGGCAAAGCGCTGCAGCGCCTGCGCCGCCTGCACGGTCCAGCCGCCCCCGCCGGCGATCACCAGCGGGCGCTGCGCCTTCAGAAGCAGCTCGCGCAGGCTCCGCAGCGCGCCGGGGTCGCTCCAGGGCTGCACGGCCTCGACACGCGCAAGCGGCCGCGCCGAGGTCAAGCTGCGCAGCATGTCCTCGGGCAGCACCAGCACGACCGGCCCCGGGCGCCCGTTCATCGCGGTCGCAAAGGCGCGCGCCACGTACTCTGGAATGCGGTCGGCATCGTCGATGCGCTCCACGCGCTTGGCGAAGCCCTTGGTACTGGGCCCGAAGAAGCTGCCGTAGTCGACCTCCTGGAAGGCCTCGCGGTCGCGGAAGTCGCTGCCGACGTCGCCGACGAAAAGCACCATCGGCGTCGAGTCCTGAAAGGCGTTGTGCACCCCGATCGACGCGTTGGTCGCCCCCGGCCCGCGCGTCACGAAGCAGATGCCGGGCCGGCCCGTCAGCTTGCCGTGGGCCTCTGCCATGAAGGCGGCCCCGCCCTCCTGACGGTTGACGACGAAGCGGATGCGCTCGGCGTAAGCGTGGAAGCCGTCGAGCACCGCGAGGAAGCTTTCGCCCGGCACGCCGAACGCAAGCTCCACGCCTTGCTCGATGAGGCACTCGACGATCAGGTGGCCTGCGGGTTGCGACGAACTCATGGACGGGGCGCCTCTCTGCTGCAATATCGAAAGAAGCGGCGATTATCCCCACACCGCACGAACCCTTGCCTTAATTCCCCAACTGGTTAAATTGCATGCCATGAAGACGCCGCCGACCGCGCCCATCGAACCTCGCTCGCGCGACGCCGACCGATCACAGCTCGCGATCCTCGACTCGGCCCGCGACGAGTTCGCGCAGCGCGGCCTGGCCGGCGCGCGCATGGACAGCATCGCCGCGCGCGCAGGACTCAACAAGCGCCTGATCTACTACTACTTCGGCAGCAAGGATGACCTGTTCCTCGCCGTGCTCGAGCGCACCTATGCCGACATTCGCGATGCCGAGCAGCAACTGCACCTGGACGAGGTCGAACCGGTGGAAGCGATCCGGCGCCTGGTCTCCTTCACCTGGCACTACTACCTGGACCACCCCGAGTTCATCACGCTGCTGAACAGCGAGAACCTGCATCGCGCCGCACACCTCAAGCGCTCCGGGCGCATCCAGGAAATGAACTCGCCGCTGGTCCAGCTGCTCGACGGCGTGCTCGAGCGCGGGCGGCGCGAGAAGCTCTTCCGCGCCGGCATCGATCCGGTGCAGCTCTACATCTCGATCGCTGCGCTCTGCTACTTCTACCTGTCGAACAACGATACGCTTTCGGCCATCTTCGGCCGCGACCTGCGCGCACCGAAGGCGATGGCGCAGCGCCTGTCGCACATGACCGATCTCGTGCTGGGCTACGTCCTGCACTGATACGGGTATCTCCTAGGGCGGAGCCGTTGACGGGCTCGTGAACCGCTTCCTAGAATTGCCAATTCACTTTTTGGTGAATTGCAGTTCCGGCTTCGCCGTTCAGTCCACGCCTATAGGAAGAGACACCGTGCCCATCACCACCCGCCGCCACGCCCTCGTCGCCACGCTGGCCTTCTGCACCGCACTCGGCGCGGCGGCGCAGGGCGCCTACCCCAACAAGCCGATCCGCGTGATCGTCCCCTTCGCCGCCGGCAGCACCACCGACATCATTGCCCGCGCCATCGCCGACAAGATGGGCGCCAGCATGGGCCAGACACTGGTGATCGACAACCGCGGCGGCGCCAGCGGCACCATCGGCCAGCAGGCGGTGGCGACGGCAGCGCCGGACGGCTACACGATCATGATCCACTCGTCCTCGCACACGGTCAGCCCCTCGACCTTCGCCAAGCTGCCCTTCGACACGGTGGGAGACTTCGCCGGCGTCACGCCGATCTCCTCGCTGCCCAACGCGCTGGTGATCTCGCCCTCGAAGAACATCAAGACGCTCAAGGACCTGATCGCGGCTGCCAAGGCCAAGCCCGGCAGCGTCAACTTCGCCTCGGCGGGCCAGGGCAGCGCCACGCACCTGAACGCCGAGAAGTTCAAGATGGCGGCCAACATCGACGCCACCAACATCCCCTTCAAGGGCTCGGCCGAAGCGGTGACCGAGGTGCTGGCCGGCCGCGTCGACTACTACTTCTCGCCCATTGCCCCGGTGATCGGCCAGATCAAGGACGGCCAGCTGCTGGCGCTGGCCGTGGGCTCGCCCAAGCGCGCCGCCGCCTTGCCCGACGTGCCCACCACCGCCGAGGCCGGCGTGCCCGGTTCGGAGTTCAACTTCTGGATCGGCATGATGGCGCCGGCCAAGACGCCGCGAGACATCGTCAACCGCCTGCACGACGAAGTGGTGAAGGCACTCGCGAGTCCCGAGGTCAAGGAGCGCTTCCTCAAGCTGGGCGCCGATGCCTGGACCCTCAAGCCGGAGCAGTTCGACGCCTACATCAAGGAAGAGATCGCCAGCAACGCCAAGCTGGTGAAGGCCGCCGGCCTGACGCCCCAGTGACCTCCCGCGCATTTCCCCAGAACCCCTTCTTCATTCGGCAGACCTTCTGACATGGCCACCCAACGACTCGGACTCATCATGCACGGCGTCACCGGACGCATGGGCATGAACCAGCATCTCATCCGCTCCATCTGCGCGATCCGCGCGCAGGGCGGCGTCACCCTTTCCAACGGCGACCGCGTGATGCCGGATCCGATCCTGATCGGCCGCAACGCCGAGAAGATCGAGGCGCTGGCCAGGGCGCACGGCGTCGAGCGCTGGGGCACCGACCTGGACGCCGCGCTGGAGAACAAGGACGACACCCTCTTCTTCGACGCCGGCACCACCCAGATGCGCCCCACCCTGCTGGCCAAGGCGATCCGCGCCGGCAAGCATGTCTACTGCGAAAAGCCGATCGCGACCAATCTCAACGAGGCGGTCGAGATCGCGCGCCTGGCCCAGGGCTCGGGCCTGAAGCACGGCGCGGTGCAGGACAAGCTGTTCCTGCCCGGCCTGCGCAAGCTCGACATGCTGCGCCGCGCCGGCTTCTTCGGCCGCATGCTGTCGGTGCGCCTGGAATTCGGCTACTGGGTGTTCGAGGGCGACCTGCAGCCGATCCAGCGCCCCTCGTGGAACTACCGCAAGGAAGACGGCGGCGGCATGATCCTGGACATGATGTGCCACTGGCGCTATGTGCTGGACAACCTGTTCGGCGAAGTGCAATCGGTCTCGTGCATCGGCGCGACGCACATCCCGAAGCGCTGGGACGAGAACGGCCAGCCCTACGAAGCCACCGCGGACGACGCGGCCTATGCGACCTGCGAACTGCGCGGCCACGGCGGCGAGCCGGTGATCGCCCAGCTCAACATGAGCTGGGCCACGCGAGTGCGGCGGGACGACCTGGTGACCTTCCACGTGGACGGCACCGACGGCTCCGCGGTTGCGGGCCTGTCGTCCTGCCGGGCGCAGTCGCGCGTCGCCACGCCGCGGCCGGTGTGGAACCCGGACGAGAAGCAGACCATGAACTTCCTCGACCAGTGGCAGGAGATCCCCGACTCGCAGATCTACGACAACGGGTTCAAGATCCAGTGGGAGCATTTCATCCGCCATGTGGTCGAGAACGCGCCGTACAAGTGGACGCTGCCCGAGGGTGCCAAGGGCGTGCAGCTGGTCGAGGCCGCGCTCGAATCGTGGCAGGACCGCCGCTGGATCGACGTGCCGGAACTGAACATCTGAGGTGTCGATGGCTCTCTCGCTGACCCTCCCCGCAGGCGGCGGCACGCTCGCCCCCTACACGTTGCGCGGCACGGCCCCCCTCAAGCCGCCGCCGGGCAACAATGTTGCCCCCCACGCTTCGCTGCCCCCAGAGGGGGGCTTCGGTGGCTTGGGGCGGCCCGGCGCCGCCTCGTTCAACCGCATCGCCTACTCGGCCGCGCACGTGGTGGCCGACCCGCTGGCGGCAATCGACCCGTGGCTGCAATGCGCCGTCGACTGGGACACCACCATCGCCTATCGCCGCCATCTGTGGTCGCTCGGACTGGGCGTGGCCGAGGCCATGGACACGGCGCAGCGCGGCATGGGACTGGACTGGCCGACCTCGCTGGAGCTGATCCGCCGCTCGCTCGAGGCGGCCAAGGACGTGCCCGGCGCCCTGGTCGCATCGGGCTGCGGCACCGACCACCTGAGCCTCATCGACGCGAAGAGCGTCGACGACGTGATCCGCGCCTACGAGGAGCAGATGGCGGCCATCGAGGCACTGGGGGGCAAGCTGATCGTGATGGCCAGCCGCGCTCTGGCCCATGTGGCAAGAAGCCCGGCCGACTACGAGCGCGTCTACGACCGGATCCTCTCGCAGGCGAGGCAGCCCGTGATCCTGCATTGGCTTGGCGACATGTTCGATCCCGCGCTGGCAGGGTACTGGGGCACGAAGGATGTCGATGCGGCCATGGACACCGCCCTGGGCATCATCGCGGCCCACCCGCACAAGGTGGACGGCATCAAGATCTCGCTGCTGGACAAGGACAAGGAAATCGCGATGCGCCGCCGGCTGCCGGCCGGAGTGCGCATGTACACGGGCGACGACTTCAACTACGCCGAGCTGATCGCCGGCGACGGGCATGGCAGCGAGCCGACGCACGGCAAGAGCGATGCGCTGCTGGGCATTTTCGATGCCATCGCGCCGGCAGCCAGTGCCGCGCTGGGCGAGCTGGCCCAGGGCAACCATGAGAAGTTCCATGCCATCCTCGGCCCCACCGTGCCGCTGTCGCGCCACATCTTCGCGGCGCCCACGCGCTTCTACAAGACGGGCGTGGTCTTCATGGCCTGGCTCAACGGCCATCAGAAGCACTTCACGATGGTGGGTGGGCAGCAGAGCACGCGCTCGCTGCAGCACCTGGCCGAGCTGTTCCGGCTGGCTGACGCGGCCAATCTGCTGGAGCAGCCCGAGCTCGCGGTCGCGCGCATGAAGACGCTGCTGGCCTTCCACGGCATCGGGGACTGAAGCACAAACCCAGGCGGATCGCACCATGCAGTTGCCCGATCGCATCGAAGACCTCGAACACCTCGAGGAACTGCTGTCCCGGCCCTCCGAGGCACTGGTGCAGACCTTGGAACGAGTCGACGGTGACATCCTGGTGCTTGGCGTGGGCGGCAAGATGGGCCCCACGCTGGCGCGCATGGCCAGGCGGGCGAGCCCCGGGCGGCGCGTGATCGGGGTGGCGCGCTTCTCAGAGGTGGGCTTGCGTGAGCGCCTGGAGGCACAGGGCATCGAGTGCATCGAGGCAGACCTGCTCTCTCGCGAAGCGCTGGCCGGCCTGCCGGATGCGCCCAATGTCGTCTTCATGGCCGGGCGCAAGTTCGGTTCCTCGGGCAGCGAATGGCTGACCTGGGCCATGAACGCCCACGTGCCGGCGCTGGTGGCCGAGCGCTTTCGACATGCGCGCATCGTGGCCTTCTCCACCGCCTGCGTGTACCCCTTTGCCGATGTGCGCGGGCCGGGCGCGCGCGAAGAGGTGCCGCCCACGCCGCCGCCGGGCGAGTACGCGAACTCCTGCGTCGCGCGCGAGCGCTTGTTCGAGCACTTCTCGCACCTTCACCAGACGCCGGGACGGCTGATCCGCCTTTCCTACGCGATCGACATGCGCTACGGCGTGCTGCACGACCTCGCGCAGAAGCTGGTCGCGCGTGAACCCATCGACCTGACGATGGGCCACGCCAACATCATCTGGCAGGGCGAGGCCAACGATTGGACACTGCGCGCGCTGGCGCACTGCGACACGCCGACCTCGCCGCTCAACCTCAGCGGCCCCGCGATCGCCGTGCGCGAGGCAGCTCAGGAGCTGGCGCAGCGCCTCGGTGTCGAAGCGGTCTTCACCGGCCGGGAGGCCGACACGGCCTGGCTGATCGACTGCACGCGCGCGTTCGAGCTCTTCGGCCCGCAACAGGTCACGCTGGGGCGCATGCTGGACTGGACGGCCGACTGGGTGCGCCGCGGCATGGCGAGCCTGAACAAACCCACCCACTTCGAAGCCCGCGACGGCAGATACTGAGCCATGCGCCACTCGGACATCCCGCACGCCTCGCTCGCCCTGCTGCGCCGCGGCACGGCGATTCCCGCGCACCTGCTCTCGCTCGATGCCGGCCGGCGGCTGGACGAGCGCCGCCAGCGCGCGCTGAGCCGCTACTACCTCGACGCCGGCGCGGGCGGCATGGCTGTCGGCGTGCATTCGACCCAGTTCGCGATCCGCGAAGCCGGCCTCTACGCGTCCGTGCTCGAGCTCGCCATGCACGAGGCCCTGACCTGGGAGCCGCTGGATGGCCGCCGTCCTCTCTTCATGATCGCCGGCCTGGCCGGCCCGACCGCGCAGGCCAGGGCCGAAGCTGCCACCGCGCAGGCCCTGGGCTACCACGCCGGCCTGCTGAGTCTGGCCGCGATGAAGGGCGCCAGCGAGGACGCGCTGATCGACCACTGCGCCGCCGTGGCCGAGGTGATGCCGCTCGTGGGCTTCTACCTGCAGCCGGCCGTGGGCGGGCTCCACCTGCCGGCCAGCTTCTGGCGCCGTTTCGCCGCCATCGACAACGTGGTCGCGATCAAGATCGCGCCCTTCAACCGCTACCGCACGCTCGACGTCGTGCGCGGCGTGGTCGAGGCCGGTGCCGAAAGCCGCGTGACGCTCTACACGGGCAACGACGACCATATCGTGCTGGACCTGCTGACGCCCTTCGTCCTCATGCGCGAGGGCTTGCCCGTCACCGTGCGCATCAGGGGCGGCCTGCTGGGCCATTGGAGCGTAGGCACGCGGCGCGCGGTGCAGCTCCTCGCGCGCATCCATGAAGCCGTTGCCGCCGACGAGGTCCCGACGGACCTGCTGGCCCTCGATGCACAGGTGACGGACTGCAACGCAGCCCTCTTCGACGTCGCCCACGACTTCCACGGCTGCATCGCCGGCTGCCACGAGGTGCTTCGGCGCCAGGGCCTGCTGGACGGCATCTGGTGCCTCGACCCGCAAGAGGGCCTGAGCCCGGGCCAGGCCGACGAGCTCACGCGGGTGCATGACACCTACCCCGAACTCCACGACGACGCCTTCGTCGCCGCCCATCTCCCACGCTGGCTCGGCTAGCACCAGGGCCTGTTTCCCAGTCCAACGCATCACAAGGAGACACTATGCAGAAGCGCCACTTGATCCGAAGCATCGCCCTCGCTGCCGCCCTCGCCGCGCTGGGTGCGCCCGCCCTCGCGCAGGAATGGAAGCCCTCGCGCCCGGTCACCATCATCGTGCCCTGGGCCGCCGGCGGCTCCACCGACCAGGTGACGCGCGTGACTGCGGCGGAGATCGAGAAGACCCTGGGCCAGAAGGTGGTGATCGTCAACCAGCCCGGCGCCTCGGGCTCGATCGGCAGCAAGAGCGCGCTCGACGCGCCCAAGGACGGCTATACCTGGACCGCCGGCGCGGCGCAGGACCTGGGCTCCTACGAGACGCTGGGCATGCTCAAGACCAAGATCGCCGACTGGCACCTGTTCCTCAACGTCGCCAACGTGCAGGTCATCGGCGTCAACGCTGCCGCGCCCTACAAGAACGCCAAGGAGCTGCTGGACGCGATGAAGGCCAAGCCGGGCCAGATCAGCGTCGCCACCGCAGGCGTGACCTCGGCCGGCCACAACGCGATGGAACTGATCGCCAAGAGCACGGGCGTCAAGTACCGGCACGTCACCTACGACGGCGGCAACCCGGCCGTCGTGGCCACCGTGGCCGGTGAGACCGAGGTCACCACGCAGCTCGCGGTCGAGCAGGCCGACATGATCCGAGGCAAGCGCATCCGCCCGCTGGCCACGGTGAGCGACAAGGCGCTGGAGCTGGAAGGCTTCGGCACCATCGAGCCCCTGTCCAAGACGCTGGAAGGCTTCAAGGCGCCGACCAACTACTTCGGCATCTTCATTCCCAAGGGCGTGCCCGACGAGGTGGTGAAGACGGTGGAGAAGATCTGGGTCGACAACATCGCCAAGAGCGAGGTGCTGAAGAAGTACGCCACCAGCCGCGGCGCCCTGTTCGCGCCGCTGCACGGCGCCGAGGCGCAGACCGCGGTGACGCCGGCCATACAGGCCAACACCTGGCTGCTCTTCGACAGCGGCAAGGCCAAGGTCTCGCCGGAGACGCTGGGCATCGCGCGCCCATGACGGCCGAAGCTTCCGACCGCGACCACGCTGCGGCGGAGGCCGAGTCCGACGCGGCAGCCCAGGCG
Organism: Variovorax sp. WDL1; assembly: GCF_001541225.1. Lineage (GTDB taxonomy): Bacteria > Pseudomonadota > Gammaproteobacteria > Burkholderiales > Burkholderiaceae_C > Variovorax. The sequence continues at coordinate 24,417 of NZ_LMTS01000041.1, forward strand.
CGCAGGACTTCGCCGCGCTCGGACCTCCGGCAGGCCCTCGGCTGGATCGCTCTCGGCATCGCCACGATCGTCGGCTCCCTGCGCATGGACCGCCTCGAGAAGCAGGACATCAATCCGTACACCGTTCCGGGCTTGCTGCCCGGGTTCCTCGGCGGCGCGATCGTCCTGTTTGGCCTCCTGCTCGCATACCGCTCCTGGCGCCGCCTGACTGCCTCGCCGCAGCTCCGGAGTGCGCGCGCCGCAAGCCCGCGTGCGGAGTCCCTCCGGATCGCAACCGTGCTCGCGCTGTGCATCGGCTTCGCAGCCGGCCTCGTGGGCCACGGGCTGGCCTTCTGGCTTGCCACCGCCGTCTTCGTCACGGTGTCGATCGCCGTCCTGCAGTTCGCCGAACGCAGCGCACGGAACCAGCGCCTGCGCGGACTCGCCTTGGCGCTGACCGTCGGCCTGGCCACCGGCCTCACCATCACCTTCGTGTTCCAGGAACTGTTCCTGGTGCACCTGCCCTGAGACACAGGAGAGCGCATGTTCGATGGCCTGAGGATGCTGGGGGAGTCGTACCTCGGCTTCCTGAATGTCTGGTCCCTCGCCTACGGCCTGGGCGGGGCCCTGCTCGGCATCATCGTCGGCGTGCTGCCCGGCCTGTCGGCCACGCTGTGCATTGCCCTGCTGACCACGCTCACGATCAAGCTAGCGCCCAACGACGCGATCCTGATCCTGATCTGCGCCTATGTCGGGACGATCTACGGCGGCAGCCGCACCGCCATTCTGCTCAACATCCCGGGCACCGCCGCCAATGCGGCCTCCTGCGCCGACGGCTACGCGCTCGCGCGCAAAGGCGAAGCCGGGCGCGCCATCGGCATCGCGACCTCGGGCGCCTTCACGGGAACGCTGTTCGGCGTGCTGTGCCTCGCCATGTTCACCCCGGCATTGGCGGAGATCGCGCTGTCCTTCGGCGCCTTCGAGTTCTTCTGGCTCGCGCTCTTCGGCGTCGCCATGTCCGGCAGCATCGTCGGCGAGGACCCGCTCAAGGGCTGGCTCATGGGCTGCCTCGGCCTGCTGGTCGCCCAGATCGGCCAGGAAGGCCTCTATGCGTACGACCGCTTCACCTTCGGATGGGACGAGCTCTCCGGCGGGATCGCGCTGATCCCGGCGCTGATCGGTGCCTTCGGCTTCGCCGAGGTGCTGACCTCGCTGGCCGACCCCATCGAGCGCAAGATCATCAACTTGCGCGATTCCGTACTGCCTCGATTCCGGGAAGTCGTCAGATACTGGCGCACCGTGCTGCGCTCGGGGGTCATCGGCGTGGTGACGGGCATCCTGCCAGGCGTCGGTGAGGACTCCGGCGCCTGGATGTCCTACGCGGCCGCCAAGGCGGCGAGCAGCGAGCGCGAGCAGTTCGGCAAGGGTTCGATCGATGGCCTGATGGCGGCAGAGACCGGCGACATGTCGGCCATTCCTGGCGGCATCATCCCGGCGCTGGCGCTCGGCATCCCTGGCTCGGCCCCCTCTGCGGTGCTGATGGCGGCCATGATCATCCACGGTATCCAGCCGGGCCCGATGCTCATGATCAAGACGCCGCATTTCATCTACGACGTCGTGGCAATGACCACGCTGGCCACCTTCAGCATTCTTTTCTTCGGCCTGTTCCTGGTGCGGCCGCTGATGCTTGTGCTGCGCGTCAGGCGCTCCGTGCTCATGCCCATCGTCTTCGTGCTGTGCACGGTAGGCGCGTACGCCATCGCGTCGCGCCTGTTCGACGTCTACGCGATGCTTGCGATCGGTGTCGTGGCCTTCTTCCTGCGCCGCCGCGGCTATGAGATGGCGCCCTTCGTACTCGGACTGGTGCTCGGCGACCTGCTGGACAAGAGCCTGCGGCGTGGCCTGGTGCTGTCCGACGGCGACCTCGCTCCCTTCTTCACGCGCCCGATCTGCGCGGTGCTGGCAGCAGTCACCATCCTGACGATGCTGGTGTACATCCCTGCGGTGAATGTGCGCGTGCGACGGGCTTGGAGCGGTGCCAAGCGCTTCGTGTTCCACCGCAGTGCCTGAGAAGCCGAGGACGCCGGCCCATGCAATTTGCGCTCTGCAACGAAGTGCTGAAGGAACTGCCCTTCCCCGAGCAATGCCGGGTCGCCGCCGCGCTGGGCTACGACGGCCTGGAGGTGGCCCCCTTCACACTGTGCGCCGATCCGATGGATCTCAGCGATGCGCAGGCGCGCGAGTTCGGCCGCATGGCACTTGAGCACGGCCTCGAGATCAGCGGCCTGCACTGGCTGCTGGTCGCGCCGGCAGGCCTCTCGATCGTGAGCGCCGACGCTGCACTGCGCCAGCGCAGCACGGCGGTGATGCAGCGCCTGGTCGAGCTCTGCGCGCTGATGGGCGGGCGCTACCTGGTGCACGGCTCGCCGAAGCAGCGCTCGGTGCCGCCAGGCGAGACCCGCGCGGCAGCGTTGGAGCGCGCGCGCGAATGCCTGGCCGCGGCGGCACAGACCGCGCAACAATGCGGCGTGATCTATTGCATCGAGCCGCTCTCCACCGCCGAGACCGACCTCCTCAACACAGTGGAAGAGGCCGTCGAACTGGTGCAGGCCATCGGTTCGCCGGCCTTCAGGACCATGATCGACTGCAGCGCCGCCGGCCAGATGGAGCGCGAGGACATTCCCGCGCTCATGCGCCGATGGATGCCCACCGGATACATCGCCCATGTCCAGGTCAATGATCCCAATCGGCGGGGCCCCGGCCAGGGCGACATGCGCTTCGCCCCCATCCTGGCAGCGCTCCATGAAATGAAGTCAGCCGGGCACTATCCGGGCATCGTCGCCGTGGAGCCCTTCGACTATGTGCCCGACGGCGTGGGTTCGGCGGCGTGGGCCATCGGCTACCTGCGCGGACTCGAGGAGGCTTCAGGGCATGCATGACGCGCCGCGCTTTGCCGTCCGCGAGATCGCCTTGTTCGAGAGGCCGGTGGTGCTGCGCCTGCCCTTCCGCTTCGGCGTGGTCACGCTGACTGAATGCCCGCAGGCTTTCGCGCGCGTTCGCATCGAGTTTGCCGATGGGTCGAGCGCCTGGGGCGCCGCCGCGGAGCTGATGGCGCCGAAGTGGTTCGACAAGAACCTCGCGCTCAGCAACCAGGACAACTTCGACCAGCTGCGCCGCGTCACCACGCTGGCGCGGCAAGCCTACCTGAGCGACGCCGCGCCCGCGACCGCCTTCGGCCACTTTGCGCGGCACCACGATGCGCACCGTGTGGCGGCCGCAGGCCTCGGCTACAACCCCCTGCTCGCAAGCTACGGACCCGCGCTGCTCGACCGGGCGATTCTCGATGCGCTGTGCCGCGGGCTGCAGGCGTCCTTCTACGCCGCCATGCGCAGCAATGTCGCGGGCATCGGACCGGGCCGGCCCGAGTTCGACGGGCTGGGGATGGACGCCTTCCTGGCAGGCCTGGCTCCCGCAGCAAGCATCGAGGCGCGCCACACGGTCGGCATGCTCGACGCGATCACCGCGGCGGACCTGAAGCAACCCGTGGCCGATGGCCTGCCGGAGACGCTCGAGGAGGTGGTGCGCGTGTACGGCCACCGCTACTTCAAGCTCAAGGTGGGCGGCGACATCGCGTCGGACCTGGAGCGCCTGCGCGCCATCGAGGACGTGCTGGACCGCATGGGCGGGCCCTACTTCGTCTCGCTCGACGGCAACGAGCAATACGCCGACGCTGCCGGCATCGCGGAGCTGATGGCGCGCATGCGCGAAACGCCCTCGCTGGCGCGCCTGTATGCGTCGATCCTCTTCGTCGAACAGCCGATCGCGCGCAGTTTCGCGCTCGAGCGCGACCTTCGCGACGTGCGCAGCGCAAGCATCGGAAAGCCGGTGATCATCGACGAGTCGGATGGCGAGCTCGACAGCTTCGTGCAGGCGCGCGCGCGCGGCTACGCGGGCGTGTCCTCGAAGACCTGCAAGGGCTTCTACAAGTCGCTGCTCAACGCGGCGCGCTGCGCTAAGTGGAATTCGGAACAGCAGCAGACGCGCTATTTCATGTCTGCCGAAGACCTGACCACGCAGGCCGGCCTGGCCGTGCAGCAGGACCTGGCGCTGGTCAGCCTGCTGGGCATCGCCCACGTCGAGCGCAATGGCCATCACTACGTCAATGGCATGGCCGCGCTGCCGCTCGCGGAGCAGCAGGCCTTCCTCGAGGCGCACGGCGATCTCTACGAGCGTTCGCACGGCGCGGTGCGCCTGCGCATCCGCGACGGGCGCATCCGGCTCGGATCGCTGGATTGCGTCGGCTTCGCGAGCGCGGCCATGCCCGATTTCGATGCAATGCAGCCGATGGCTGGCTGAGCCCCTTCCTTCGCCTTTTTCGTACTCCCTCTACACCCCGTTCCATGCGCGATTTCACCCAAGGCCACGAGTGGCTCTCCATCAACACCGCCACCATCCGCAAGCAGCAAGGCGCCGAGGTGCCGCTGGACCGCCTCATCGACCAGTGCGCAGCGCAGGGCATCCGCGCCATCAGCCCCTGGCGCGACCAGGTCGCCGCGGTCGGCCTCGAGCGCATCGGCAAGCAATTGCGCGCCCACGGCATCGGCCTCTCGGGCTACTGCCGCGGCGGCTTCTTCCCGGCACCCGATGCCGCAGGACTGAAGGCGGCGCTGGAGGACAACCGCCGCGCCATCGACGAAGCCAAGACGCTCGACGCGCCCTGCCTCGTGCTGGTGGTCGGCGCCCTGCCCGGCGCGCTCGAAGGCCGGGTGCACTACAAGGACATCGGCCGCGCGCGCGGCGAGGTGCGCGACGGCATCGCCGCTTCGCTCGAATACGCGCGCGAGGTCGGCATGCCGCTCGCGATCGAGCCGCTGCATCCCATGCAGGCGGCCGATCGTGCCTGCATCAACACGCTCGAGCAGGCGCTGGACCTGTGCGACGTGCTGGATGCGCAGCGTTCGGGCATGCTGGGCGTGGCACTCGACATCTACCACGTGTGGTGGGACCCGAAGCTGCAGCAGCAGATCGCGCGTGCGGGCAGGGAGCGCCTGCTGGCTTACCACGTGTGCGACTGGCTCACGCCCACGCGCGACCTGCTGAACGACCGCGGCATGATGGGCGACGGCGTGGTCGAGCTGCGCAAGATCCGCGGCTGGGTCGAGGCTGCGGGCTTCACCGGCTTCAGCGAGGTCGAGATCTTCTCCGCGCTCGACTGGTGGCAGCGGCCGGGTGAGGAAACGCTGGCCACCTGCATCGAGCGCCACCGCAACGTGGTCTGAGTCCAGAGCGATCAAGAGCCGCACGGCCGCTGCGAAGGTACTCCAGCAACCCGGTTGTGCTGCAATTCGCCGCATCGCAAGCGGAAGCCCCGCGTGCCACGAGGGGTCTGCCACCCGCGCGACAACGCCGGTGCCGCGGCAGTCCTAGAATCGCCGGGCCGCCGCGCGACAGTGCAGCGGCAAAGCGTTCTCAGGGCGGGGTGGAATTCCCCACCGGCGGTGATGGCGACCTGTTCGCACGAGCCCGCGAGCGCCCGCGGCGCGCCACGCGCCGCGGGGTCAGCAGACCTGGTGAGATCCCGGGGCCGACGGTTCAGGACTTGTGTTGCCGTCATTTGCGGCAAGACAAGACCTCATAGTCCGGATGAAAGAGAGCGCGGTTCCGTCGCCGGGCGGGCGCATCCCCATGCGCCTGGCTGCAGCGGTCCCGTGCGCCCTGATTCAGGCAACCCTTCTTCAAAGGCAAACCATGAGTCAGATCAACGACCTTCCCCTCTCCGCCGTCGGCACGCCCGGCAACTCGCGCGGCCGGCGCATTGCCTTCGTGCAGGCCCAGTGGCATTCCGACATCGTCCACCAGGCGCGCGACGCCTTCCTCGAAGAGATGGAGCGCCAGGGCGTGCCGCGCGCCGACATCGACATCTTCGACGTACCCGGTGCGTTCGAGATCCCGCTGCATGCCAAGCGGCTGGCCCGCTCCGGGCGCTATGCGGGCATCGTCGGCTGCGCGCTGGTGGTGGACGGCGGTATCTACCGCCACGAATTCGTCGCCAGCACGGTGGTCAATTCGCTGATGACGGTGCAGCTGGAAACCGACGTGCCCGTCTTCTCGGCGGTGCTCACGCCGCACCACTTCCACGAACATGTGGAGCACCGCAAGTACTTCCACCGCCACTTCGCGGTCAAGGGCACCGAGGTGGCCGAGGCGTGCGTGAAGACGCTGGAGGCGCTGAAGCGCGTCGATGCGCTGATGGCCGCCTGAAGACGGTCTCAACAAGGGCGTGGCCCTTCATCCCGGCGGCCCGCGGGTGTAGGCTTGCCCCATGGACAGCCACGACGCTCCCGCCTACACGCTGTACGGCGCGCCCGGTTCGGGCGCGACGCCCGTCCATGCCGCGCTGACGCTGATCGGCGCACCCGTGAAAGCCGTAGACATCGCGCCCTGGGAAGGCGAAGCCGAGCGCGAGAAGCTGAGCGCGGTGAACGGCATGCGGCAGGTGCCGGTGCTGGTACTGCCGTCGGGCGAACTGATGACCGAGAGCGCCGCGATCCTCATCTGGCTGGGCGACCACTACCCCGATGCCCGGCTGGCGCCCGGCATCGACGACCCGCGCCGCGCACAGTACCTGCGCTGGATGAGCTTCATCCCCGCCGCCATCTATTCGATGTACTGGGTGCATGACGTGCCCTCGCGCCTGGCGGCCGATGCCGCGGCGGAGGCCGTGATCCAGGAACGCACAGCCGAGCGCATCGCCGAGTGCTGGCGCCGGATGGATGCGCAAATGCCGCGAGGCACGGCCTACCTGCTCGGCGAGCGCATCGGCACGCTGGATCTCTACGTCACGGTCGTCTCGCGCTGGACGCCAGGGCGCACGCGCTTCTACCGCGAGGCGCCGCGAATGGCCGAGGTGGTCCGCCGGGTGGATGCCGAGCCGCGCCTGGCCGCCTTCTGGGCTTCGCGCTATCCGTTCACGTCCGGGTGGGAAGGCACGGAGTCCTGAAAACGTCGGGGCGACCAAGGGTTTGCGCTGACAAATTGCAGGTCGAAACGGCGTCCGGGCGGCGTAAGAATTTCGTAAGATTCGCGCCCCACGTCATCCGGAATTCCATGCTCGACATTGATTTGCCAGCGCCTGACCAGGCGATTCGCAGCGTTCTAGCAAACCGCGGTATCGTCCCGGCGCTGGCCCTGCTCAACGACCGGACGAACTACCGGTTCTCCGCGATCTACAAGCTGGACGGAGAGGTGATGCACGCGGCGCACGCCTTCGACCGCACCTCCGAATACCGCACCTGGCTCAAGGTCGTGCCGCTCGGCAGGAGCTTCTGCCAGTACGCCATGGCGCATGGCGAGTTCGTGACCCGCCACGCGTCCAAGGACCAGCGCCTCACGAATCGCCCCTACGCCGGCTTCGTCGAGTCCTATTACGGCCAGTTGCTCACGCGCGAAGATGGCACGCCCTACGGCACCTTCATCCATTTCGATCTGGAGCCGTGCGACATTGCGGCGTCGGAGATCGCCTTCCTCCGGGAAGTGATCCCGACCTTCCTGGACTACCTCAATTGAACGGTCCCCGCGCCAGCAATACCGGCACCGAGGAGGCCAGCAGCGCCACCCCCGACAGCGTCAGCAGTCCCAGCACGATCTGGCGAAACGCCACCTCGCTGATGCCGACGTAGAGCCGCGCGCCGAGCAGCACGGGCACCAGGACGGCAAGGGCGACAATGCCCAGCAGCGGCAGCATCGGCACGCCGACGAGGCCGGTGCCGAGATAGACCGAGAAGGTCACCATCAGCATCGAGAGATTGAAGTTCTGGATCACCGAGCGCTGCACGTCCTTCTCGAGGCCGCGCAGCGTGCACCAGAGCGTGGGAATGGCGCCGGTGAAGCCGCCCAGGCCGCCGCAGATCCCGCCGATCATGCCGACCACGCCATCGGCCGCGCGCCCGCCGGCCTTCACCTGAGGCAGGTTCCGCGCCATCAGCATGGCCGGGCACCAGAGCACGAGCAGCCCACCGAGGCAGGCCTTGAACAGGGGCACGTCCAGGCGCGGAAGCAGCCACACGCCCATCGGCACGCCCACCAGGCCGCCGAGCACGAAGGGCAGCAGCAAGGCCCGGTCGAAGCCGCGCCGCACCGTGACGGCGGCGATCACCTGGCCGGTCAGCCCGCCGAAGGTGGCGAGCACCGCGGCCAGCCTGGGGTCCACGGTCCAGGCCCACAATGACATCGCGACCAGGCTGAAGGCAAAGCCCGACAGGCCCTGCACGAAGCCGGCCACGACCGCGCCGAGCGCGACGATCAGGTAGAGCGACGGATCCAATGCGCAGGCCGGACGCCGCAGGGCCGCCCCAAGGCGGCCGCAGCCCCCTCGGGGGGCAGCGAGGACACGCAGTGCCGAGCGTGGGGGCCCATCAGGCTGACGCCGGCACGAGTGCCTCGCGCCGCACCCGCCGGACGTTGAAGGCGCTGGCGATCAATACTGCCTGCACCACTGCAAGGCCGATGATCACGCTCATGTACTGGCCGTGGTCCATCAGCCGGCCAAAGATCAGCGGCGCCACGGCCTGCCCGATGTCCAGGCCCGCATACACCACGCCATAGACGCGACCCGATGCATTGGCCGGCGTCGAGCGCTTGACGAGCAGGTCGCGCGAGGGCCCGGCGATGCCTGACGCGAAGCCCATCGCACCGAACATCGCCGGCACCAGCACCGGCGGAAAATCGACCAGCGCGAGGACCAGCGCCAGCACCGCGGCGATGCCGAAGGCGAAGCCCACGATGCGCTCGCAGCGGGAAGGGTCGGAGGCCAGGAAGCCGCCCACCGCCATCCCGCCCGAGCTGGCCACCATGTAGACAGTGAGGCAGATCGCGACCAGGGCCACCGGCACGGCATGCAGGTGACCGGCGGCAGCAGGCGCAAAGGTCTGCACCACGCTCAGCACCATCGCGTAGACGAAGAAGAAACCGAAACACATCCACACCGCCGGGATCCTGAGGAAGGCCAGCTCGCCGCCGGCCGCCGCGTCCGCGCCGGTGGCCTTGCGCACGGCCTTCACATCCAGTGCCAGTGCGGCGCGGTTGAGCCACAGCACGAGGAGGACGACCAGTGCCAGCACGCCGGCGGAGGCCAACGCGACGCGCCACGAGAAGGCGATGGCCAGCGGCACCACGAACGCCGGCGCCAGCGCCCACCCCAGGCTGCCGGTGATGCCATGCACGCTGTACGCATGGCCCAGGCGCGTCGGCGCGACCTTCTTGTTGAACAGCGTGTAGTCGACCGGATGGAACACGCCATTGCCGACACCCGCCACCACCGCGCTCGCCAGCAGCATCCAGTAGCTCTGCGCCAGCGCGTAGCCGATGGCCGCCAGCGCCAGCAGGCCCAGGCCCACGAAGAGCACCGGCCTCGGCCCCAGACGGTCCACCAGGAAGCCCGAGGCCGCCTGCACCAGGCAGGAGACCACGAAGAATACGGTCAGCACCGCGCCGAGCTCGGTGTAGCTGACGTTGAAAGCGTCCTTGAGCCAGGGAAACAGCGGCGGCAGTACCAGTTGCGCGAAATGGCTGATGGCGTGCGCGAGGCCGACCAAAACGATCAGCTTGGCGTCGGAACGCAGAGTGTTGGGGGCGGGGGAAGCGTCGAGCGAAGACATGAATTGCAACAAGAAACCGGGCGAGGCTCGGATCGTATGCCCAGAGGCCGCGGCAGAATGGCGATACAGAGACAACATCTGTCGAAATCATGCCGCCCACCGTCTTTGCGCCCGTCACGTCCGTGCGGCGCCGCCCCGCGGAACAGGAAGCCCCTGCGCCGGCCCATGTCGTGGTCCCGCTCACGCCCCACCTCTATGCGCCCGATGCGCTGCGGCCGCTTCGGGCCAAGGAGCACTTTCTCAAGGCCGACACGTTCGTCGACCTGCACACCCATCCCTGGCCGCAGCTCACCTTCTCGACGCGGGGCGTGATCCGCCTGAGCACCGAGGACGGCAGCTACATCGTGCCGCCCTCGCGCGCGCTCTGGGTGCCGGCCGACATGGCGCACAGCATCACGCTGATCGAGGACGCGGAGCTGCGCACCATCTACCTGCACAGCTGGCTCGGCCCCGGCTGGGAGAAATGCGAGGTGCTGGAGATCAGCCCCCTGCTGCGCGCCCTGATGCTGGCGCTGGACACCACGCCCGACGGCATGCCGCCGGCCGATCCGCATGCAGCGCAGCGCGAGCGCTGGATCGCACCGTTGCTGGTCGACGAACTGGAGCGCGCAACGCAGATCCGCATCGACGTTCCGCTGCCCGCCGACAAGCGCCTGCGCCAGCTCTGCGAGACCCTGCTGCGCAACCCCGCCGGCCGCGCCACGCTGGCCGAGCGCGCCCAGTCCATTGGCGCGAGCGAACGCACGGTGGCGCGCCTGTTTCGCGACCAGCTCGGCATGAGCTGGCAGCAATGGCGCCAGCAGGCGGTGCTGGCCCATGCGCTGCCGCTGCTGGCGCGCGGCATGGCCGTGAGCCAGGTGGCCTCGGCCAGCGGCTACGCGACCGACAGCGCCTTCTGCGCGATGTTCAAGGCTGCGACGGGGAAATCACCGACGGCTTTCCAGCACAAGAGAAAAGCCTAGCGAGCGGTCGAAGCGATCGAACGCAAGCTGCCAGACAAGACCACGCAAGACCGCCGCGGCACCGCCCAGGCTTGAGCGCCCGGGCGCTTTCGTATCATCGGCGGGTGCACCCAGAACCATACCGCGCGGTGAAGGCATGGCCCTGAACCGCGACCAGCTCGTGCGCTGGCTCCCCTTCCTCGGCTGGCCCCGCCCAAGCCGCGCGCTTCTCACCGGCGAGGCGCTGGCCGGCATCACGGTCGCCCTGATGGTGATCCCGCAGGGCGTCGCCTATGCGGCGCTCGCCGGCATGCCGCTGGTCACCGGCATCTACGCCTCGCTCCTGCCTGCGCTCATCGGTGTGCTGTTCAGCGCATCGACCCGGCTCTCGGTCGGGCCGACCGCCCTGTCGAGCCTGCTCGTGGCGGCCTCCCTCGGCCCGCTCGCGATTCCCGGCAGCGCCGAATGGGTGGCCCTGGCGGTGTGGCTGTGCTTCATGTCGGGCGCGATCCAGCTGCTGCTCGGCATGGGCGGCTTCGGCTGGGTCTTGCGCCTGGTCAACTCGCCGGTGCTGATGGGCTTCACCCAGGCTGCCTCGGTGCTGATCATCCTGTCGCAGTTGCCGGCGCTCTTCGGCTTCACCGGACGCAGCATCGGCCAGCTGTGGCAGGGGCCGCCACCCGATTTCCTGGCGATCGCCTTCGGGCTCGGAAGCATGGCCGCGCTCTGGGTCGCCAAGGAACGCTGGCCCCGCTTTCCGGCCGCGATGGTGGTGGTGGGCGTGTGCGCGGCGATCAGCGCTGCCATCGGCTACGCGCTGCGCGGCGGCGCGGTGGTCGGCACCCTGCCCTCGGGCCTGCCTGCCTTCTACTGGCCCGGCACACAGCCGCTGGGCACCTTCGGGTCGCTGCTGCTGCCGGCGCTGATGATCACGCTGGTGAGCTTTCTCGAGACGGCTTCGAGCGCCAAGGTCGACAACGCCCGCGCCGGCAAGCTGTGGAACGAGAACCAGGACCTGATCGGCCAGGGGCTCGCCAAGATCGCCTCGGGCTTCTCTGGCGCCTTCCCTACCAGCTCCTCCTTCTCGCGGTCGGCCATCAATCTCTATGCCGGAGCCCAGAGCGGCTGGGCCACCGTGTTCTGCGTGCTGCTGATCGGCGCCGCCCTGCTGTGGGCGATGCCGCTGCTCTACCACGTGCCGCAGGCGGTGCTGGCCTCGATCGTGGTGATCGCGATGCTGGGCTTGGTGCGGCCCGGCCAGTTCGTGTCGCTCTGGCGCATCTCCCGCGTGGAGGCGGTCACGGCGCTGGTGACCTTCGTTCTCACCATTGCCACTTCGCCCTCGATCTACTGGGGCGTGCTCGCCGGCCTGCTGATGAGCCTGAGCCACTACATGTACCGGCACCTGCATCCCCGCATCATCGAGGTGGGCCTGCATCCCGACGGCAGCCTGCGCGACCGCCACCTCTGGAACCTGCCGCCGCTGGCGCCCCAACTGCACGCCATGCGCATGGATGCCGAGCTCGACTTCGCCACCGCCAGCACACTGGAGCGCGCCATCACCGTCACGCTGGCGATGCGGCCCGAGCTCACCGACATCTGCCTGTTCGCGCAGCCCATCAACCGCATCGACGTGACCGGCGCCGAGGTGTTCGGCACGATCCGCCGGCTGTTGGAATCGAAGGGCGTGCGCCTGCACCTGAGCGGCCTCAAGCTGCCGGCGCAACAGGTGCTGGAGCGCGCCGGGCTGCTGGCGCCCGGCCCGATGATGTTCATCTACCGCACCGACGCGGATGCGCTTGCGGCGCTGGGCGCCATGCCGGGGACGGCCGCTGGCGGGGGGGCCGCCGAAGTCAATCCTGCACCGGCCCGCGCAGACGCTTGATCTCCCCGCGCTGGCTCTTGCCCTCGAGCCGGCGCTGCCTGGCGCCATAGCTCGGCTTGGTGGGCCGGCGCACGCGCGGCGGCAGGGCCACGCTGTCGACCAGTTCCTGCAGCCGCGCCAGCGCGTCGGCCCGGTTCATGTCCTGGCTGCGGTGGCGCTGTGCCTTCAGGACCAGGACGCCTTCCTGCGTGATCCGGCTGTCGCGCAGCGCGAGCAGGCGCTCCTTCACCGCGTCGGGCAGCGAGCTTGCGCGAATGTCGTAGCGCAGGTGCACGGCGCTCGACACCTTGTTGACGTTCTGGCCGCCGGCGCCTTGAGCGCGCATGGCACTGAACTCGACTTCCGAGGAGTCGATGGGGACGAGCGGACGCGACGCGAGCATGCGCCATTCTGACGCCGCCGAATACGGTGCGCGCGGCTGCGCGAAAGCTACACCGGAAGCACGTCCAGATTGTTCGCGCCCGGAAGGGCATGGAGGCTCATCGCGAGCCGCGCAGTGTACGAACGGCTCAGCACGGTGCTGATCTCCGTCCAGTCGGCGCGGGCCTCGGACGGCGTCAACGTGAGAACGAGATAGCCGCGCTTGCTTGTCTCCGCATAGCGCAGATCCCTCACCATCCTGGGGAAAGCGTCCGTCAGGACCGGCCCGGAGATCAGCGGCAACAGGATCTCGAGTCCTGGCGAGCTGACCGAGGGCGTCGCGAACTCGACACCGACCCGTTGGCCCGACGCATCGGTCAGGTTGCTGGCCCACGCGTTGTGGGTGTCACCGGCGAGCGAGACCAGGTTCTTGCCCATCGAACGGGCCGCGGCCAGCACCGCCTCGCGTGCGGCGGGGTAGCCGTCCCAGGCATCGAGGTTGTAGGGGACCCGGCGCTGGGCCACCAGGGCGCGCTGGCTGTCGCTGCGCAAGTTTTCCGGGGTGGACTGTGCGAGCACGAATTCGCTCACCGTCTCCAGCGTGAAGGCGCTTGCGACGCTGAGCGGGATCTCCATGCGCGCCATCAGCACCTGCTGGCCCAGCACCTGCCAGGTCGCGCCGGAAGCGGCCATCCGGGCAGAAAGCCAATCCGATTGCTCCGCGCCCAGCAACTGGCGCGAGGGGCTGTCGGCCGCCCCATCGAGGTAGGCGTCGAGGTCGACCTGGATGTCCCGTCCGATGATCCGCGTGTCGAGCATGTGCAGCGACGCGAGCGAGCCGAAGTCGAAGGACCGGTAGATCTTCAGCGGATCGGCAGGATCGGGCATCCTGACGGGAAGCCATTCGCGATACGCCTGCACGGCCGCCAGGCGCCGCGCGGCGAACGCGCCTTCGGTAGCCGGATCGTGGTTGGCCGCGCCTGCGGACCATGCGTTGTCGGCGAGGTCATGGTCGTCCCACACCGCGATCATCGGCATCCGCGCGTGCAGCGCCCGGAGGTCGGGATCGGACTTGTACTGCGCGTGGCGGCGGCGGTAATCGTCGAGCGTCAGGATCTCGTGCGGCGGCTGCGATTCGCGATCGAGCGCGATCGCCAGCTGCGAGGCGAAGCCCACCACGCCGTATTCGTAGATGTAGTCGCCCAGGTGGAGGACCAAGTCGACGTCGCTGCGCTTGGCGAGTTCGGCGCACACGTTGAAGTAGCCGGCCGGAAAGTTCGTGCAGGACACCGCTGCGAGCCGCACCTGCGACACGTTGCCGGTCGGCAGGGTCTTCGTGCGTCCGGTGGGCGATGGCTCGGAACCGACATAGAAGCGGTAGTAGTACTCGCTGGCCGGCAGCAGCCCGGTGGCGTCTACCTTGACGGTGTAGTCCTGCTCGGGCCCGGTGCTGGCCGTGCCGCGCGCCACGATGGCGCCGAAGTTGGCGTCGCTCGCGACTTCCCAGCTCAGGTTGAGCGTGCCGGGACTGGCCGGAGTGACGCGGGTCCACAGGATCACGCGATCGGCCAGCGGATCGCCACTCGCGACGCCGTGCGAGAACAGCGGCGGCGCACCGCCCGGCGTACCGCCGCCTCCGCCGCCTCCCCCGCCAACACCACCGCCGAATCCCCCTCCGCCGCCCCCGCCCCCGCAGCCGGACACGCTGACGCCGGTGCCGACGAACATGGCATAGAGGACGGCTCCTCGAATGAAGGATCGCCTCGACGGCTCGGGAGCAAATCGGGATGCTTCGTCAGGACCGACAGTGGGTTCAGGCGATTCCGTGCCTTCGTGGGCTTCGCGCATGTCTCGCTCCTTGCCCGGCACGCTAGCCGCACGATGCGGCTGGGTCGCGTCGGAGAGTGGCGAGATTGAAGGCCGAACCCGATGAACGCGCCGTCAGCCGAGATCACGCACGGAGGTCGGCGAACAACTTACATCAGGTCACATGCAGTAGCGCCCCGATACGTGCCCGGCCTCGGCCAGGACGGCTACTCGCCACGTGAGACTGGCCGTGCCTGAACATCGGTCACGTTGTCGCTGCGCTCACGCAGGCGAACCGGGCTGCTGGCTGCCTCGCCGCGCGCCCGGGCACCTGCGACATCGGCCGCGGTCGGCTCGGCCGGCTGCGTTGCAGCGCGGAACCGATCGAAACCATGACGCGGATCGAAGCGCATGACCCAGGGCCGGACCGGCTGCCCCGTGAGGCGGGCCCAGCCGTAGCGCAGGCCCCAGACCGCCGCCAGCAGCATCACCGCGACAGCAAGGCTGGCCGCGAAGACCAGGCCCAGCAGGAACAGGACGACGCGCAGGAGGAAATTCATCATCATCCGGATTAGGCCACGGCCTCCGTGCGAGGTTCCCCGGCCTTCCGGAATTCGAACTGCCCCGGCGTGCGGATCGGATCGGTGGAGACCACGATCGTGTCCTTCGGCC
>NZ_LMTS01000176.1 GCF_001541225.1 Variovorax sp. WDL1
CATCGCCACCACCGCCGCCACCACCGTAGCCGCCGCCACTGCGACCGCCGCCGCCACCACCATAGCCGCCACCGCCGCTGCGGCCACCGCCGCCACCACCGTAGCCGCCACCACCCCCGCCGCCGCCATAGCCGCCGCCACCACCACCGTAGCCGCCGCTGCGCGGCGGACGCGCTTCCATGGGACGCGCCTCGTTGACCACGACGCTGCGGCCGCCCATGTCCTGGCCGTTCATGCCCTTGATGGCGGCTTGCGCTTCCGCGTCGCTGCCCATTTCAACGAAGCCGAAACCCTTGGAACGAGGCGGGCTGGAGTCGCGCTCCATCATGACCTTGGCGCTGGTCACCGTGCCGAACTGGCTGAAGGCGTGCTCCAGATCACCGTCGCGTGCCGAATAGGGCAGGTTGCCGACGTACAGTTTGTTGCCCATGAAGGGACTCCTAATAAACACAAAGAAAAAGCGATGGAGTCCCGGGAGCACCACCCACGAAAAAGCCGCTGGGCCGCGCGAAACTGACCGATCACCGAATCGCCGCTCCCCCTAGAACTTAAGTGAGAGGCTCGTGCATTATGGGTGAAATGGTTCGCGTGCAAGTAGGAATTTGCCCGCAGCGCCACCGCCGCGATAAATAAAAGGGAAGTTTGCGCACGCTCACAAAGAACGTGTTGCGCATGGCTAAAATCGCCCGGTCATTGGGGAGTAGCCGCCTTCCATCGCGAGAAGGGTGTGCGTCAACAGACTTGCCCGGCCCGTGCCGGACATGGCGCACACAGTGTTCAACCTGGCGAGACCTTTGACCGTGCAGTTTCGGATGTGGCCGAAGGTGCTGCACGGTCAATTGCGTCCTTCGGCCCAAGGAAACCCTTTCTCATGGAAGCTTTTCTCGTCGCGACCGGTGTGGTCGCGCTCGCCGAGATGGGCGACAAGACCCAGTTGCTCTCCCTCGTGCTCGCCGCCCGCTTTCGCCGGCCATGGCCGATCGTGCTGGGCATCTTTGCCGCCACGGTCGTCAACCACGCGCTCGCGGGCGCCGTGGGCAACTGGGTCACTCACACCCTGGGGCCCGACCTCCTGCGCTGGATCCTGGGAGGCTCCTTCATCGCGATGGCGCTGTGGATGCTGATTCCCGACAAGCTCGATGACGACGAACTGCCGAAGGCATCGCGCTTCGGCGTCTTCGGCACCACCCTGGTCGCCTTCTTTCTTGCAGAGATGGGCGACAAGACGCAGATCGCCACCGTCATGCTTGCTGCGCGCTATGTCGACGCCTATGCCTGGGTCGTGCTGGGCACCACCCTGGGCATGATGCTGGCCAACGCGCCCGTGGTCTGGCTGGGCGAGCGCATCGTGAAGCGCGTGCCCATCAAGCTGGTGCATGGCGTCTCCGCGGTGCTGTTCCTGCTGCTCGGCGCGGGCGCGTTGATCGGCTGGGGTTGAGCGGCATATACTCGCCGGACGCGCCGATTTGCTCCAGCTTGCGGGCGCTTAACAAATGCTGCTAAAGACGGATGCCCGACCCGGCTCGTTTTTGGCGAGGCCGGGTTTTCCTTTTCATGTCGTTGGTCGTCTCTTCGCAATCCATGTCCTTCCCGGGCCCGCTGCCGCTCAGCAGCGGAGCGAGCATCGCCGACTACAGCCTGGCGTATGAAACCTACGGCACCCTCAACGCACAACGCAGCAATGCGGTGCTGGTGTGCCATGCGCTGAACGCCTCGCACCACGTCGCGGGCGTGTATGCGGGCCAGGACAGGTCCGAGGGATGGTGGGACAACATGATCGGCCCGGGCAAGCCGGTCGACACCGATCGCTTCTTCGTGATCGGCGTGAACAACCTCGGCTCCTGCTTCGGCTCCACCGGCCCGATGCATGTGAATCCCGCGACGGGGCGCATCTACGGCGCCGATTTCCCCGTGGTGACGGTCGAGGACTGGGTGCGTGCCCAGGCCGGCCTGCTCGACGCGCTCGGCATCGACACGCTGGCCGCGGTGATGGGCGGCAGCCTGGGCGGCATGCAGGCGTTGTCGTGGACACTGCAGTTCCCCGAGCGCGTGCGCCATGCAGTCGTGATCGCCAGTGCGCCCAGCCTGACGGCGCAGAACATCGCCTTCAACGAGGTCGCGCGCCGCGCCATCGTGACCGACCCTGATTTCAACGGTGGCCATTTCTACGAGCACGGCGTGATTCCCAAGCGTGGCCTGCGCATCGCCCGCATGATCGGCCACATCACCTACCAGAGCGACGACCTGATGAACGAGAAGTTCGGCCGCGCGCTGCGCAGTGCCGTCGAGGGCGAGGTGGCCGGGACGGACTTCCTCTACTCGACCCAGGAGGTCGAGTTCCAGATCGAAAGCTATCTGCGCTACAACGGCGACAAGTTCAGCGAGTACTTCGACGCCAACACCTACCTGCTCATCACGCGTGCGCTCGATTACTTCGATCCCGCCCGCGCACATGGCGGCGACCTGCGTGCCGCGCTGGCGGCGGCCACCGCCCGCTTCCTGCTCGTGAGCTTCACGACCGACTGGCGCTTCGCGCCCGCACGCAGCCGCGAAATCGTGAAGGCCCTGCTCGACAACCGCCGCAGCGTGAGCTACGCGGAAATCGATGCCCCGCACGGGCACGACGCCTTCCTGCTCGACGACGTGCGCTACATGAGCGTCGTGCGAGCGTACTTCGAACGCATTGCCAAGGGGGACCTCCCGGCATGAGCAACACGGCCGCTCCGATGGCCTCGGCACTGCAGCCCGCAGGGCGGGGGTTGCCTCATGAGTGACATGGACAGCCAGCGCGTCATCGCACGGCTCGTGCCCGAAGGCTCCCGCGTGCTCGATCTCGGCTGCGGAGACGGCGCCCTGCTCGACCTGCTGCAGCGCGAGCGCGGTTGCACGGGCTATGGCATCGAGATCGCTGACGGCAACGTGCTTCAATGCATCCGCCGTGGCGTCGACGTCATCCAGCTCAACCTCGACGAAGGACTTGCGATGTTCGACGACGCTTCCTTCGACGTCGTGCTGCAGATCGACACGTTGCAGCATCTTCGCAACGCCGAGGTGATGCTGCGCGAGACCGCGCGCGTAGGCCGCATCGGCATCGTCGCCTTTCCCAACTTCGCGCACTGGCCGAACCGGATCAGCATCATGCGGGGCCGCATGCCGGTGACGCGGCGCCTGCCCTACCAGTGGTACGACACGCCCAACATCCGGGTCGGCACGTTCAAGGACTTCGAGGTGCTCGCGCGCAAGAACCACTTGCGCATGCTCGATGCCTTCGGCCTGCAGGGGGGCGAAGAGGTGCGCCTGCTGCCGAACGCGCGCGCCGCCACCGCGGTCTTCAAGTTCGAGCGCGAGCGCTGAATCCTCGCGCCCGCGCCGGGAACAGATGCCCTTCACCCTCGCCGCGCCGTCGCACAGCGAGCTCCTGATCAGGAAGAGCCGCTTCATCGGCTGCGTGCAGCCGGTGGCCGATCGCGCGGCCGCTCAGGCTGTCGTCGAAGCACTGCGCATCGCGCATCCCGGCGCTGCCCATGTGTGCTGGGCCCTGATGGCCGGCGGGCAATCGGCCGCCAACGACGATGGCGAGCCCGGCGGCACGGCTGGCCGTCCCATGCTGGAAGTGCTGCGGCACCATGACCTGCAAGGCGTGCTCGCCAGCGTCGTGCGCTACTTCGGCGGGGTCAAGCTCGGTGCCGGTGGACTGGTGCGCGCCTACACCGACAGCATTGCGCAGGCCCTGGCCGATGCGACGCTGGTACCGCTGGTGAAGCAGCGTCACCTGCAATGCGCCGTGCCCTATGCGTTCGAGGGCGTCGTGCGGCGCGAGATGGCGACCGCCGGCGCCGCGCTGCGCGAGGTGCGCCACGAAAGCCTGGTGCATTTCTCCCTGAGCTTGCCCGAGTCCGCCGCGGCCGGCTTCATCGCTGCGATCGACGATGCTGCGCAAGGGCGCGCCGCCTGGCAGCCGGCGTGAGCCGCCGCCGCGGAGCCGCGGTCTCGGGCACCGCCAGCGAGAACACGCCGCGCGGCGCGACCGGCACCGGCCCTTCCTCCGGTCCGCGGCGCGCCATCTCGGCCGTCACGATGCCCGTCGGGACGGCGAGCACGCCCCAGCCGATCAACATCATCACGGAGGCAATGGCGCGGCCGAGATCGGTCTTCGGCACCAGGTCCCCGAAGCCTACCGTCGCCATGGTCGAGATCGCCCAGTACACCGCGACAGGAATGCTGGTGAAGCCATGCGCAGGACCTTCGACCACGTACATCAGCGTGCCCATCACCAGCACCACCAGGATCACGAAGCCGACGAAGACGGTGATCTTGCGGCGACTGGCCGCCACCGCGCTCACCAGCGCGCGGTATTCGGCGGAGTAGCGCGAGAGTTTGAAGATCCGGAACACGCGCAGGAGCCGCAGGATGCGCACATCGATCAGGTAGGCGAACTCCGGCGCGAGCGCGACCAGGAAGGTGGGCAGAACCGCCAGCAGGTCGATCACGCCGTAGAAGCTCGTGGCGTAGCGCAAGGGCTTCTGCACGCAGGCGAGCCGCCCGAGGTACTCCATCGCAAAGAGCGCTGTAAAGACCCATTCGAGCACGCCGAACACATGCCCCGCGCGCTCCCTGACCGCCCCAACGCTGTCGAGGATCACCACCGTCACGCTCGTCAGGATCACCGCGATCAACACGAGGTCGAAGATGCGGCCTGCCCGCGATTCGGATTCGAAGATCACCGAGAAGAGCGTGCGCCGCCAGCCGTGCGCCGGCTTGCCGAAACGCGCGTCGCCCTCGAGCGGCTCGGTGTCCGGGATCGCGGTTGAGTGGGTCGGCAGCATCGTTCGATCGCGTGAAGTCAGGGTCCGACCATTGTCGACGCGTACCAACGCAGACGAAAGTTCCCAGGGATGGCCATTCGAGACGTATTCAGTTACGCTTCTTGCGCAATGAAGTGCAGAGACTTCGGAGCGCGTTCTTACGATGAGCCCTTTTGAGGAGCTTCCCATTGGCCACACAGTCCCCCTTCTTCGGCAAGCGTGATCGCGAACCCGAACCCCTCGTCTCCCGTCCCGCGCCGCTGGTGGGCTCCGGCACCAACCTGTCGGGTGCGCCCGTGACGCCGGCCAACCTGTCGGCGCAGTCGGCGACCAGCGCGGTAGCAAAGGAAGGCGGCAGCAAGCTCACCGTCGGCCCGAACATCAAGCTCAAGGGCGTCGAGATCACGGACTGCGACACCTTGGTGGTCGAAGGCCTGGTCGAGGCCACCATGGACTCTCGCGTGATGCAGATCGCCGAGCAGGGCGCCTTCAAGGGCTCGGCCGAGATCGACATCGCAGAAATCCGCGGCCTCTTCGACGGCAACCTGACGGTCCGCGAAAAGCTCGTCATCCATTCCACCGGCAAGGTCACCGGCAAGATCCGCTACGGCAAGATCGTCGTCGAGGAAGGCGGCCAGCTCTCGGGCGAGATCAGCTTCGGTGCCGCTACCGGCAGCAGCAGTGGCAGCAAGCCGGCACTCCAGGCCGCAGCCTGACGCCGCGCACGCCATTCAGCTCAGGCGTTGGATCAAGGCACCGGCAGCCGCCGGTGCCTTTTCTTTTGCGCCGTTGATGAAGTAGACGAAGACGTCGCGGGTGCCCTTCGTGCTTCTCGCGTTCTTCGCGCGCTCCTCGACGCAGGGCAGCGCCTCCGGCAGGCCGCCGCCAGCCCAGGTCCTCGCCGCCTCGGCCCAGGCATCGAGCGCCTTGGGCGCATAGCCCGTCTTGTGCTGGGCGTCGCTCATCATCAGCCGCGCATAGACGAAGTCGCTCGTCAGATCGGCAAAGGACGGGAACTTGTCCGAGTCGGTGAACACCGTCGCCGCCTGGTATCTACGCGCCAGCGCCAGGTACGCCGGCGTCATGAAGCTCGGGTGCCGAACGTCCATCACGTGGCGCAGCGCGCGGCTGCCCTCCTTCTTCGGCAGCAGCGCGAGGAAAGCCTCGAAGTCCTCTGGATCGAAGGCCTTGGTCGGCATGAACTGCCAGACGATCGGCCCCAGCTTGTCGCCCAGCTCCGTGATCCCGCTCTCGACGAATCGCGAGACCGAATCTCCTGCACCCGACAGCTGCTTGCGGTTGGTCGCAAAGCGTGAGGCCTTCAGCGAGAACACGAAGTCCTCCGGCGTCTCGTCATGCCATTTCTTGAAAGTCGGCGGCTTGAAGCTGCTGTAGTAGGTGCCGTTGACCTCGATGGCTGTGAGCTGCCGGCTGGCGTAGTGCAGCTCCTTGCTGTGCGGCAGGCCCTCGGGATAGAAGTTGTTGCGCCAGGGTTCGTAGGTCCAACCGCCGACGCCGACGCGAATGCGCTTGTTCGTGCTGCTGCTCAAATCTGCCTCCGATCGGGATGCCACTGCGAAGCCGGCAGAGATTAGCCCAAAGGGCTGCGGCGCGCGCGGCATGCGCCCATAATTCGCGAGGCCCCTTTTGCCAGTTCCCACACGCGGAGAACCCCATGAACGCCCCCCTGCACCGCGAAATGCCTTCGGGCCTGCTCGACGCCGAGCGCGCCCTGTCCGACGTCTCGACGAAGTGGGACCAGGACATCGTCCACCAGCTCACCGACTACATCGCCATCCCGGCCAAGTCGCCCGGCTTCGACAAGGACTGGGTGCAGAACGGCTACCTCGACACCGTGCTGCGCAACGCAGCCCAGTGGGTCGAGGCGCAGAACGTCGAGGGCCTCAAGCTGGAGATCGTGCGGCTCGAAGGGCGCACGCCGGTGCTCTTCTTCGAGGTGCCTGCCACCGGAACCGGCATGAAGGAGACCGTGCTGATGTACGGCCACCTCGACAAGCAGCCCGAGTTCACCGGCTGGCGCAGCGACCTCGGCCCATGGACGCCCAAGTATGAGGACGGGCTGCTTTACGGCCGCGGCGGCGCCGATGACGGCTATGCGGTGTACGCAAGCGTCGCCGCTTTGCAGGCGCTGAAGGCGCAAGGCGCGGCGCATCCGCGCGTGGTCGGCCTGATCGAGACCTGCGAGGAGTCCGGCTCCTACGACCTGCTGCCCTACATCGACGCACTGCGGCCGCGCCTCGGCGAAGTGGGCCTCGTGATCTGCCTCGACTCGGGCGCCGGCAACTACGACCAGCTGTGGCTCACCACCTCGCTGCGCGGCATGGCGAGCGGTACGCTGAAGGTCGAGGTGCTGACCGAAGGGGTGCACTCCGGTGACGCCTCGGGCCTCGTGCCCTCGAGCTTCCGCATCATGCGCCAGGTGCTGGACCGCCTCGAGGACAGCAAGACGGGTCGCCTGCTGCCCCAGAGCTTCCACTGCGAGCTGCCGGCCGATCGCCTCGAGCAGGCCAAGGCCACCGCCGCCATCCTGGGCGACGAGGTCTACAAGCGCTTCCCCTGGGCCCACTACGACTGCGGCGGAGCGACCGCGTTCGCGCTGCCGACCACCAGCGATCCGGTGGAAGCGCTGATCAATCGCACCTGGAAGCCCACGCTTTCGGTCACCGGTGCCGAAGGCTTCCCGGCATTGAAGGACGCGGGCAACGTGCTGCGCCCCTACACCGCCTTCAAGCTGTCGCTGCGCCTGCCGCCGCTGGTCGATGCCGCGCGGGCCGTGCAGGAACTCAAGACCCTGCTGGAAGACAACGCGCCCTACCAGGCCAAGGTCACCTTCGAGAGCAACGGCGGCGCGACGGGATGGAACGCGCCTTCGACCGCGCCCTGGTTCGAGCGCGCGCTCCATGCCGCGTCGCAGGCGCACTTCGGCGCGAGCTGCGGCTACATCGGCCAAGGCGGCACCATTCCGCTGATGAACATGCTCAGCGTCGGCTTCCCGAAAGCGCAGATGATGGTCTGCGGCGTGCTCGGTCCCAAGAGCAATGCGCACGGGCCCAACGAGTTCCTGCACGTGCCCTATGCCAAGAAGCTGACCGCCGCCGTGGCCGAGGTGATTGCCGCGCTGCCGGTCGCCCAGGCTGCCGCGGCTTGAAGCCCGGGCCGGCGCCTGCGGCCGAAGCGGCGTTGCGCACGCCGGACGGCGAGACGCTGGCACTGCACGAATGGCCGCTGGCGTCCGGCCGTGAGGCCAGGGCCGTCGTCCTGCTGGTGCACGGCATCGGCGAGCATGCGGGCCGCTATCGCCACGTCGCGGCCCGTCTCAACCACGAAGGCTTCGTGGTGCGCGCCGCCGATCACTACGGCCACGGCGCATCCAGCGGCGTGCGCGGCGGCCTGCCCAGCGTCATGCGACTGGTCGATGACCTCGCGCTGGTGGTCGACGACACGCGGGGAGTCCATCCCGGGCTGCCGCTGGTCCTGCTGGGCCACAGCCTCGGTGGGCTGGTCACGGCGAGCTTCGTGGCGCGTGGGGTGCGCAAGATCGATGCGCTGGTGCTCTCGTCGCCGGGGCTGGACCCCGGGCTCAGCGCATTCCAGAAATTCCTGGTCGCCTTGCTGTCCCGCGTCGCGCCCACGCTGCGCATGGGCAACGGCCTCGACGACCGCTACCTCTCGCACGATCCCGCCGTGGTGCAAGCCTACCGCGCGGACCCGCTGTGCCACGACCGTGTCGGCGCGCGGCTGGCGCGCTTCCTGGCCGATGAGGGTGCCGTCGTTCAGGCCGCGGCGCCGCGCTGGACGGTTCCTACATTGCTGGTCTACGCCGGCGACGATCGGCTGGTGAACCCGGCGGGCAGCCGCCGCTTCGCGGATGCGGCGCCGCCCGCGGTGCTCAGCGCCACCTGCTTTGCGAAGCTCTATCACGAGATCTTCAACGAGCTGGACGCCGCGCCCGTCTTCGAAGCGCTCGTGCGCTGGCTCGATGTCCGCTTCCCGCCGGCCTAAGCCGCTGCTGCTGCTGCGCGTTGCCTGTGCGCCAGCCACAGCAGCGCGGCACCTGTCAGCAGCACCGGCAGCAGCGAGCCGAGATTCAGCAGCCGCCAGCCTTGCGTCGTGACCAGCACGCCGGAGGCGAAAGAGCTCAGCGCCAGCGTCGCGAATACGCAGAAGTTGAGCGCGCCTTGCGCGCGATCCTTCTCGTCGGCCGTATACGCCGAAAGCGACAGGGTCGTGCTGCCCGTGAAGAGGAAGTTCCAGCCCACGCCCAGCAGGAAGAGCGCGGCGAGGAACTGGTGCAGCTCCACGCCCGACAGCGCGACCACGATGCAGGCCAGGTTCAGCAGCAGGCCCACGCCCATCACCGGCAGCGCGCCGAAGCGGCGGATCAGGTGGCCTGTGAAGAAGCCCGGAGCGAACATGCCGATCACATGCCATTCGAGCACCAGCGCCACGTCTTCGAAGGGCAGACTGCAGACCTGCATCGCGATCGGCGTGGCGGCCATCAGCAGGTTCATCACGCCGAAGCTGAGCGCGCCCGCCAGGGCGGCAACGATGAACACCGGCTGGCGCACGATCTCGCCGAGCGGGCGGCCGCTCGCGGCCGCGCTTCTCGCGGGCGGGGCGGGAAAGTCGATGAAGTGCATCAGGGCCATCGCGAGCAGCGCCACGCCGGCCAGTGCGAGATACACGCCCGCGAAGGGCACCGGGAACCAGTTGCGCGTGACGGCCGCGAGGTTGGGGCCCGCCACGGCACCGATCAACCCGCCCGCCATCACCAGCGACACCGCCTTCTCGCGCCAAGCCGGCGCTGCAAGTTCTGCGGCGGCGAAGCGATAGAGACTGGCGTTCGCGTTGTAGTAGCCGGCGACCACGGTGGTCGCGCACAGGAGCCAGAAGTCCTTCCAGAGCGCGGCCTGCGCGCACAGCAGCGCCGAGCCCAGGGCCACCGCCAGTCCGATCTGGAAGGAGCGGCGCCGCCCGAAGCGCTGCTGGGTGCGCGCCACCACGCCGGTGGCGAGCGCGCCGCCGATCACATAGCCCATGACCGGCAGCGTGGCCATCCAACCGCGCGGCGCCAATGCCAGGCCGACCAGCCCGTTGATCGCGATGAAGGCGACGTTGTTCGTCAGGAACAGGCCCTGACAGGCGGCGAGCAGCCAGAGATTGCGATTCATCGAGAAGGTGATATCAGCCCTTCTGCAGCAGGCCGCTGAGCGAAGACAGCAGCTCGTCCTGGTTGCCCAGGCCCTCTGCCGGCGCCTGGCCGTCGGGCGTGAGGCGGTCGACCAGCATGGGCAGCAACGTGGCGAGCATCGGCAGCAGCGTGGCAGCGTTGAGGCCGAGCTTCTGCGCGAGGCTGGCGATGACGTCGCTGCCCAGAGCGTCCTGCAGTTGTCCGCCCGAGACCGGCTGGTTCTCGCCCTTGCCGATCCACGAGCCGATCATGTCGCCCATGCCGGCCTGTTCGAACCTGGAGACGAGCCCGCCGAGTCCGCCTACCTCGCCGTTGTTGGCCAGCAGCCCGCCGAGCGCGCCCGCAAGGCCGCCGCCGAGGGCATCGAGGCCGCCCAAGCCTTCGCCCTGGGGTTGCTGCGGCTGCGCTCCGCCGAGCACTTGTCCGAGTACCGAATCGAGCAATCCCATGATGGACTCCTGAAGTGAGTGGATAGTGAATACGTGAGGGGGAGAGAGCGTCGACTATGGCTTCGGGCGCGGCGGTCGCCTGGGCAGGAGCGGTTCGCTGACGCCCTGCACGCCGACCAGGCCGAGCACGGTCGCGAGGGCATTCTGCGCGCCTTTCCAGCCGTCTGTCACGTCGATCCATTCGGACAGTGCATGGAAGCCGCCGGTCCTGCCGCCGCCGCCGATGACGATGGCCGGGATGCCGAGCGACATCGGTACGTTGGCATCGGTGCTGGCGCCCGTCAGCAGGGTCTTGTGGCCGAAGGCGCTGTTGGCGCGCACCGCCGCTTCGACGATGACCGAGTCCGAGGGCGTGCGACCGCCCGGGCGGTCGCCGATCAGCTTGTTGCTGACGCTCAGCGTGCTGACGTTCCAGCGCCTGTTCTCTTCCGCCACTGCTTCGTCGATCGCTGCCAGCACCCTCTTCTCGGTCTCGAGCAGTGCTCCCATCTCATCGGAGCGGATGTCCACCGCCATGCGTGCATCCGGCGCAATGGTGTTGACCGAGGTGCCGCCCCCGACGGTGCCAACGGTAAAGGTGGTCTTGGGGAAGCTGGGCGTCTTGATCTCGGCGATCTTGGCGATCGCGCGGCCCATGCCATGGATCGCGCTGGGCACCTGGCCGAAGGCCGCGTAGCTATGGCCGCCAGGCCCCTTGAAGCTCACCTCGTAGCGATGGCTCGCGGTGCCCAGCACCAGCACCGTTCCTTCGGGCGCGGGCTCGACGCCCACCATGCCATCGATGTCGAGGTGCTCGCGGAAGATGGCCTTCATGCCGCGAAGATTGCCCAGCTCTTCTTCGCCCACGTTGCCGACGAAGAGCAGGTCGCCCACCGTCTGGACCTTGTTGTCGTTGAGCACCTTGAGCCACGACAGCAGCACCGCGAGGCCTCGCGTGTCGTCCGAGATGCCGGGCGCGTAGAGCTTGCCGTCGCGCTCCTTCACCTTGACATCGGTGCCGGCGGGAAAGACCGTGTCCAGATGGGCCGATATCAGCAGCTTGGGGCCGTTGCCCGTGCCCTTGCGCAGGCCCACCACGTTGCCCTCCGCGTCGATGCGCGCATCGCTGAGGCCGAGCGCCTTCATGCGCGAGAGGAAGGCCTCCGCGCGCTTGTGCTCCTTGAAGGGCGGTGCCTCGATCTCGGTGAGCATCCGGAGGTCTTCGATCGAGCGCTCGTGATCGTCCTTCACCGCGTCGAGCAGTTGCTTGACGGCCGGCGCGGCCAGCAGTTGCGTGTAGGCCTGGTCGACCGCCGGCTTCACCTGGAGAGGCGTCGGCGCGACGGCCGTGCCTTGGGCCTGGGCCGCGCCCGTGGTGCACAGGGCGGCGAGCAGGAGAGACGCAAGGCGGAATGGCGCAGGAAAGAGCGACGGCATGTGTGGGAGAGGGGCGAGGTGGAGAAAGAGGGCGCAGGTTCCGATCAACGGTTGGCCAGCAACGCAAGCGCCGCCAGCGCCGCGGTCTCGGCGCGCAGCACGCGCGGGCCGAGCGTGAGCGGTGCGAAGCCGCGCACCGTCGCATCGCGCTCCTCGGCTGCGTTCAGCCCGCCCTCGGGGCCGCTGAGCACGCAGGCGCCGCGCAGGCCGGCGCCCGGGACGCCCTCACGGATGTCGCGCAGGCTGCGCGCGCCGTCGGCCAGGCTGAGCACGAAACGCTCGGCATCGTCGATCGGCGGCGATTCGATCCAGCCGGCCAGCGCGCGCACCGGGTGGATCAGCGGCACCCGGTTGCGTCCGCATTGCTCGCAGGCCGCGATGGCGATCGCCTGCCAGTGTGCGCGCTTCTTGTCCGCGCGCTCGCCAGCCAGGCGCAGCACGCCGTGCGCGGTCATCAGCGGCTGGATGCTGGCGACGCCGAGTTCGGTCGCCTTCTCGACCAGCCAGTCCATACGCTCGTTGGCCGGCATGCCGATCGCCAGGTGCACGGCGCGCGGCGCCTCGCGTTCGATCAGTGCGTGCGCGCCGACCTGCACCGTCACTTCGCTGCGCCCCATGCGCTCGACCGTGGCCGCGTACTCGCCGCCGCTGCCGTCGAACAGCGTGAGCGCATCGCCAGGCTGCATCCGCAGCACCTGGACATGGCGTGCCGCACCGGACGGAAGCGCCATCGGGCCGTGCGCGGCGATGGCCGTGGTGCAGTGGAAGCGCGGCTTCACATCCGCCCGTACGCGAAGCCGCTGGTCGGCTGGGTACCTTCGATCTCGTCGATGGCGCGCAGGAGCGGGGTCAGCTCGCGATAGCGGCCTGCGGTCGCACGGATGTAGGCGATGAAGCGCGGCGTGTCCGCGAGGTACCGGGGCTTGCCGTCGCGCAGCGTCAGCCGCGCGAAGATGCCCGCGACCTTCAGGTGGCGCTGCAGGCCCATCCATTCGACCGCGCGGTAGAAGGCGCCGAAGTCCTCGTCGACCGGCAGGCCGGCCTTGCGTGCCTTCTCCCAGTAGCGCACGGTGACGTCGAGCACGAAATCCTCTTCCCAGCTCAGGAAGGCGTCCCGCATCAGGCTCGCGATGTCGTAGGTGATGGGGCCGTGCACCGCGTCCTGGAAGTCCAGCACGCCGAGTTCCGGGCCGCCGGTGATCATCAGGTTGCGCGGCATGAAGTCGCGGTGCACGTACACGCGCGGCGCCGCCAGGTTGTTCTCCACGATCAGCTGGAAGCTGCGTTGCAGCCGGTCGTGCAGCGCGCCTTCCAACGCCAGGCCTCGATGGCGGGTTACGTACCAGTCGGGGAACAGCGCCAGCTCACGCTCGAGCAGCGCCC
Organism: Variovorax sp. WDL1; assembly: GCF_001541225.1. Taxonomy (GTDB): domain Bacteria; phylum Pseudomonadota; class Gammaproteobacteria; order Burkholderiales; family Burkholderiaceae_C; genus Variovorax. The sequence continues at coordinate 13,266 of NZ_LMTS01000176.1, forward strand.
GGTCGTAGGTCGGCAGCACCTGCGGCCTGGACGCCAGCTGCCACCGGATCAGGGCATCGACCGCCTGGGCATAGAGGGGGCGCGCCGCCTCGGGATCGGCCGGGTCGATCACCTCGAGCATGGTACGGCGGCCGAGGTCGTCGAGCAGCAGGAAGCCCTGGGGCTCGTCCCACTCGAGCACCCGCGGCGCGGTCAGGCCGGCGTCGCGCATCAATTGGGCGACCTGCACGAAGGGGGCGCTGTTCTCCAGCGCGGGGGGCGCGTCCATCACGATGCGGGTGGCGGCCGCGTCTTCCGTGTCGATGCGGAAGTAGCGCCGGAAGCTCGCATCGGCCGAGGCTGGGCGCACGGTCGCCGGCAGCAGCCGATGCCGCGGTCCGACCGCGGCCAGCCATTGCGCGAAGGCCTGGGCGCGTTCCGGATCGCTCCAGCTGATCGTTGGAGATGGCGTCGCGGCGCCGCTGTCCGGGGGCAGGGAAGCTGTCATGGATAATCGATTCTACAAATCCACCCGGCGCGGACTCCCGCGACCCCGGGCTCCCCGGCGCACTATCCCCCGAAGATTCCTTTCCGTACCGATGCCTGACCTGACCCGAGCTGACTGGCGCCGGTGCCGACCGCCTCTGCCGCTGGCCTTGTTGACGCTGGCGCTGCTGCAAGCCCAGGCCGCCTCGGCACAGGACGCCGGCCTGGACGCGCCGATCACGCTGAAGCGCACGCCGCAACTGCTGGAGACGATTCCGAAGACCCAGCGCGGCGAGCTGCCCACCTTCGTCGACGGCGACCGCATGTCAGGCCGGACCGATCTCGAAACCGTGGTCGAAGGCAATGCCTCGCTGCGCCGGGGCGACACGGTGATCCATGCCGACCGGCTCGAGTACTACCAGCCCGAGGACCTCGCCAAGGCCAGCGGCAATGTGCGCGTGAACCAGGCCGGCAATGTCTACGAGGGTCCTCATCTCGAGCTCAAGCTCGAGACGTTCGAAGGCTTCTTCAACAAGGTGCACTACCGCTTCCTCGCCTCGGGCGGCGAGGGCGATGCCGAGCGGATCGACTTCGTCGACAGCAACGTGTCGGTCGCCCGCCAGGGCACCTACACCACGTGCCGGCGCGAGGACTATCCGGGCTGGATGCCGGCCTGGGTCCTGAGCGCCGCAACCTTGACGACCGACACCGAGGAGAACATCGGTGTGGCCACCGACGCGCGGATGAGCTTCATGGGCATCACGACGCCGCCCTTCCCGTCGCTGAGCTTTCCGCTCAGCAACGACCGCAAGAGCGGCTTCCTGCCGCCGACCGTCGGCGTCAGCAGCGTGAACGGCGTGGACATCACCGTGCCCTACTACTGGAACATCGCGCCCAACCGCGACGCGACCTTCTACCCCGAGATCATGGGCAAGCGCGGCGTCAACCTCGGCAGCGAGTTCCGTTACCTCGAGAGGGACTACAGCGGCGACGTCCGGGTCGACTACATGCCCACGGACAGCCTGCGCAACCGCAAGCGCTGGGGCATCTGGACGAACCATTCGCAGGCCTTCGACCCCAAGCCGCTGGGGCTGGACGCGTTGAGCGCCTCGATCAGGTTCAATCGCGTGAGCGACGACGACTACTGGCGCGACTTCACGCGCACGCCCTCGCTCACGACGCGCCTGCTGTCGAACGATGCCTCGCTCAACTGGACCAAGGGCGACTGGAATGGCATTGTGCGCACGCTGAAATACCAGACGCTGCAATACGACCTGTCGCCGATCATTCCGCCCTACGACCGCCTGCCGCAGATCACCGCGAACTACTACAAGTACGACTGGAACGGCTTCGACTTCTCGCTCAATACCGACTACACGCGCTTCCGGGGCGACCCGGTGCAGCAGAGGCAGCCCAACGGCGAACGGGTGTACGCGCAGGCCGCGCTGAGCCGGCCCTTCCTCACGCCCGGCACTTACGTCATTCCCAAGGTCCAGCTGCACACGACCAGCTACCAGTTCGAAGCGCCGCTTTCCAATGGCGCGAACTCGGCCAGCCGCACGGTGCCCACCTTCAGCCTCGACAGCGGCATGATCTTCGAGCGCGACGCCAGTTTCTTCGGCCGCGCCTTCCGCCAGACGCTGGAGCCGCGCGCCTTCTACGTCTACACGCCCTACCGCGACCAGAGCCTGCTGCCGAACTACGACTCGGCCGCCAACGACTTCAACTTTGCGACCATCTACACCGAGAACGCCTTCTCCGGCAACGATCGCATCTCCGACAGCAACACGCTCACGGTCGGCGTGACCTCGCGGCTGATCGATCCCGAGAGCGGCGCCGAGGCGGCGCGTTTCGGTGTCGCGCAGCGGCTGCGCTTCAAGGACCAGCGCGTGACGCTGCCGGGCACCACGGCCGTCACCGACCGCGTCAGCGATCTGCTGTTCGGCGCCCAGATCAACTGGACGCCACGGTGGAGCGTGGACGGCACCGTGCAGTACAACCCCGACGACCGCAAGTCGACCCGCACGGCCCTGAGCGCGCGCTACAACCCCGGCCCCTATCGCAATATCTCGGCGGCCTACCGCTATCAAGCGAACTCGACCCCCACTGTCAACGACGGCAACAAGTCGCTGGACGTGAGTTGGCAGTGGCCGCTCAACGACCTGTGGGGCGACAAGGGCAAGGACCTTGGGCCAGGCCGAGGCCAGGGCGGCGGGCGCTGGTATGCCGTGGGCCGGCTCAACTACAGCTTGCAGGACCGCAAGCTCACCGACGGTGTGCTCGGCGTCGAGTACGACGGCTGCTGCTGGATCGGGCGCGTGGTCCTGGAACGTCTCACCACTGGCCAGGCCACGGCCAATACGCGCATCATGTTCCAGCTCGAGTTCGTCGGCTTCGCCGCCATCGGAGCAAGTCCCATGCGTACCCTGACCCAGAACATCCAGCGCTACCAGCCCCTGCGGCAACCCTTCCCTGCCCCCAGCCGCTTCACCAACTACGACTGAGCCCCTCCTCGCCATGAATCACATCCGCTCCATCCTCACCCTGGCGTGCCTCGCAACGCTGGCCGCGGCGGCCGGTGCGCAAGGACAGGGGGGCTCGCGCCCCGGCGTCGGCATCACGGACATCATGCGCGGCGGCCCGCGCCTTGCGCCGGCCCCTGCCGCCCCGCGCGCGGCCCCAGCCCCGGCGGCGCCGACAACGCAGCGCTCGGCCGAGTACATCGTGGCGCTCGTCAATTCCGAACCCATCACCAACACGGACGTGCAGTCGCGCGTCGAGCGCCTCCTCAAGGAGAATGCCGAGGCGCAGCGCGTGCCGAGGGCGGAGCTCACGCGCCTGGTGCTGGAGCGGCTGATCGCCGAGCGCACCCAGCTGCAAGCCGCCAAGGAGGCCGGTATCAAGGTCGACGAACTCGCCATCGACCAGGCCGAGCAGACCGTCGCGCGGCAGAACCAGATGAGCCTGACCGAGCTGCGCAGCCGCATTGCGACCGAAGGCATCTCGCCTCAGACCTTCCGCAACGACCTGCGTGACCAGCTCCTGCTGACGCGCCTGCGCGACCGCGAGATCGAGGCCAAGGTGAAGATCAGCGACGTCGAGGTCGACCAGTTCCTGCGCGAGCAGCGCAACGGCGGCAATGCCGCGGTGCCGTCGAACATCAACATCGCCCAGGTGCTGGTGGCCGTGCCCGAGAACGCCACCGAGGCGCAGGTCGCCCAGCTGCAGCAGCGTGCCCAGGGCGTCGCACAGCGCGCGCGCGCGGGCGAGGACTTCGCCAAGCTCGCCCAGGAATTCTCCGATTCGCCCGATCGTGCCAATGGCGGTGTGCTGGGCATGCGCAGCGCCGACCGCTATCCCAGCCTGTTCGTCGAGGCGACGCAGTCGACCGCTGTCGAAGGCATCGCCGGGCCGATCCGCTCCGGCGCAGGCTTCCACGTGCTCAAGGTGCTGGCCAAGAGCCAGCCGGGCTCGGCCGACGCGGTCGTCACGCAGACCCAGGTGCGCCACATCCTGCTGCGCAACGATCCGAAGCGCACCACTGCCCAGGCGGTGGCGCAGCTGGCGGAGTTCAAGGAGCGCATTCAGAAGGGTGCCGATTTCGCCGGCCTGGCCCGCGACAACTCGCAGGACGCCAGCGCCAAGGAAGGCGGCGACCTGGGCTGGTCGCGCCCCGGACAGTTCGTGCCCGAGTTCGAGGAGGCGATGAACCGTTTGGCGCCGGGGCAGGTCAGCGATCCGGTCGTGTCCCGTTTCGGCGTGCACCTGATCCAGGTGGTCGCGCGCCGCGACGCCAAGCTGAGCCAGGCCGAGCAGCGCGAAGCCGCTCGTGGCGTCTTGCGCGAGAAGAAGCTAGAGGAAGCCTACGAAACCTGGGCGCAGGAACTGCGCACGCGCGCTTACGTCGAGTACCGCGAGGCGCCGCAACAATGACGCTCACCCGCCAGGCTTCTTTCCCTTCCGGGGGCGTGAAAGCGCAGTAGGGCAAGCGAGATGACAAAGCGCAGCGGCGGCTATCGGTGAAGCACATTGCGCGCAAGCGCTTCGGACAGCACTTCCTGTCCGACGCCGGCATCATCGATGCGATCGTGCGTGAGATCGCGCCGCGACCCGGTGATGCGATGGTCGAGATCGGCCCGGGCCTCGCGGCGCTGACCCAGCCGCTGGTCGAGCGCCTCGGCCGGCTGACCGTGATCGAGCTGGACCGAGACCTGGCGCAGCGACTGCGCACGCACGGCCAGCTCGACGTGATCGAATCGGACGTCCTTAAGGTGGATTTCGCAGCCCTGGCGGCCCGCTTGGTGTTGCCGCCTGCCGCGGCGCTGCGCGTGGTGGGCAACCTGCCCTACAACATCTCGACGCCGATTCTTTTCCACCTGCTGGGCTTCGCGCACCTGATAGCCGACCAGCACTTCATGCTGCAGAAGGAAGTCATCGACCGCATGACCGCGCAGCCGGCCTCTTCGGACTACGGTCGACTGAGCGTGATGCTCCAGTGGCGCTATGCGATGGAAAACGTGCTTTTCGTCCCACCCGAGAGCTTCGATCCGCCGCCGCGGGTGGACAGCGCCGTGGTGCGCATGGTGCCCCTGGCCACGCCGCCGTTGGTCGACGCGGCTCGGCTGGGCGAGATCGTCCAGGTCGCCTTCAGCCAGCGCCGCAAGCTGCTGCGTCACACCCTGGGCAAATGGCTGGAGCAGCATGGCTTCGCCGGCGCGTTCGAAACCCAGCGGCGCGCCGAAGAGGTGCCCGTGGCCGAATACGTCGCCCTGGCACAGTCATTTCCACACCAATAGAAAAGCCCGTCGAAGACGGGCCTTTCCTGTTCGTGACAGCTGCTGCCCCGCGGGTGGGGAGCGCTTGGTACGAGCCTACTATGCTGCGGCGAGCCAGTAGCCCGCATTGAAGGGGCTGCTCATGCGCAGCGCCAGGGGCGACACGTCGACCAATTTGTCGGTGGGCATCTTCTCTGCCGCCGGGTCGCCGTTGTTCTGGAGTTCGATGCCCGAAACCGATTCGGTGCCGTTAGCCTCGTTCGCCCGTTCTGCTTGGCTGGTGGGTGCAGAACGGGCTACAGAAAAGAATAGAAGCACCGAAACGGTATCTTCCGATCGCCCCAGTAGTCCGCGGCGTCACGGAAGATGTCGAGCAGCTGCTCGCGCGCTTCCTTGTCGAACTTGGCGTTGGCCGGAATCTGTTCGAGCACGATGACAAAGCCGGGCTGCGGGCCCGATTTATGCAACGGGTCGGTCATGCAGTCGTACAGCGCATCGAAGTTCTTGCCGAAATGCTGCGGAAAGGTGAACTGTTGAGCGATCAGGTCCAGCACGTCCTGCTTCGACTGGGCGTTGCCCAGATTGGCATAAAGGAAGTGCTGCCCGGCCGCGTGTGCCGCCTCCTGCAGATCGCTCACGCGAAATGCACGAATCGATTGCACGATGTTGGGTCGCACGCCCCGAAGGGTGGGGGTCATCTCCGCTGGTCTTTCCATAGTTGTCGTGGTCATCTTTACCTCAGGGCGCCTGGGTGCGCCGCTCCAATCCAGTTCATCGCTCATGGCACGATCCGCCTGAAACTCGCGTAATGGTCTGCCGTGTACCAGCAAACCGAGGGCGCCGTCCGCTCGCCTCCGCAGACGATGCGCCGTGCGCCGCGATCCCGCGAGCCGGGTGTTTCGACCGTGTACTCTCGGTAATGGCCCCGGCGCTCTCGCGGCAAGAGGCGTTCGCGATTGCCGAACACCGAGCCGTCCTTTTCATATCGGAAGGGGCCACCTTTCAAGATGGCTCCATAAGTGCGCTGGCCCTGCACCGGCAATTCGGCCAGCGCGACCGTTTCCTGTGCCGACCGATCGGCGCGGGTGCCGATCCATTCACGGGCCTGGGCTCCGGCGCCTAGGGCCATCAGCAAGAGGCCGGTGAGCGCGAATTTGGAGACCGGGAACGTGATCGAGGCGTAAGCCGCCATGGGGCACCAGAAGGAAAAGAGCGAGGGCCGAATCGCAGGTCAACCTCCGGGTTAACCCGCAAATTCAAGGCCGCAAGTGTGCCCTAGGGGCGCACAAATAGCAAGCGCCTGCTCAATCTTTGAGCAGGCGCCAGGGTCTCATTGGTGCTTCTGAAGTTAGCAACCGCTGTCGCACAAAGGCTTAGCGGTCGGCGTTGGCATCTGCCACTGTCAGGGCCGTCATATTGACGAGACGGCGTACCGTGGCACTGGCGGTGAGGATGTGCACAGGTTTGGCGGCACCGAGCAGCACCGGACCGATCGCGATGTTGCCGCCGGCGGCTGTCTTGAGCAGGTTGTAGGAAATGTTGGCCGCATCGATGTTCGGGAATACCAGCAGATTGGCGTCGCCCGCCAGCGCGCTGTGCGGCATGACCTGAGCGCGTTGCTTGCCGTCCAAAGCGACGTCGCCGTGCATTTCTCCGTCGACCTCCAGCCACGGCGCCTGCTCGCGCAGCAAGGCCAGCGTCTGACGCATCTTGACCGCGCTGGGGTGCTCACTGGTCCCGAAGTTCGAATGCGACAGCAGTGCGGCCTTCGGCTTGAGGCCGAAGCGCATCATCTCCTCGGCCGCCATGGTCGTGATCTCGGTCAGTTCCTCGGGGGTCGGGTCGTAGTTGACGTGGGTGTCGACCAGGAACACCTGCCTGTCGGGCAGCAGCAGGCCATTCATGCAGGCGTAGATCGGCACGTCCTGGGGGGTGCTTGCGCAACCGCCGACGCGCTTGCCGATGACCTGGTCGATGTAGCGCAGATGCAGCGCGGTCGTGCCCCAGGTGCCGCAGATCAGCCCGTCGACGTCGCCTTTGTGCAGCAGCATCGCGCCGATCAACGTGAGACGGCGGCGCATCTCGATCTTGGCGACCTGCACCGTGATGCCCTTGCGTTCGGTCATCCGGTGATAGGTCTGCCAGAAGTCGCGGTACCGGTGGTCGAAGTCGGTGTTGACCACGTCGTAGTCGAGCTCTTCCTTGAGGCGTAGGCCGAACTTCTCGATGCGCTGGGCGATGATCGCCGGCCGGCCGATCAGCGTGGGCCGGGCAATGCCTTCGTCGACCACGATCTGGGCCGCGCGCAGCACGCGTTCTTCCTCCCCTTCGCTGTAGGCCACCCTTTTCTTCGGCGCGCGCTTGGCGGCGTCGAATATGGGCTTCATGGTGGTGCCAGAGGCGTACACGAAGCTCTGCAACTTGTCGCGGTAGGCGTCGAGATCGGCAATCGGGCGCAGCGCGACCCCGCTCTCGGCAGCCGCTTTGGCGACCGCAGGCGCGATCTTCATCATGAGCCGGGGATCGAAGGGCTTGGGAATCAGGTAGTCAGGGCCGAAGCTCAGCTTCTCTCCCACATAGGCTGCCGCTACGCGCTCGCTCTGCTCGGCTTGGGCGAGCTCGGCAATGGCGTGCACGGCCGCCACCTCCATCTCGTCGGTGATGGTGGTCGCGCCGCAGTCCAGCGCGCCGCGGAAGATGTAGGGGAAGCACAGGACGTTGTTGACCTGGTTCGGGTAGTCGGTGCGGCCGGTGGCCATGACGACGTCGTCGCGCACCGCCTTCGCGTCCTCGGGCGTGATCTCCGGGTTGGGGTTGGCCAGCGCAAAGATCACCGGCCTCGCCGCCATCTTGGCCACCATGGCGGGCTTGAGGACCCCGCCGGCGGAAAGGCCGAGGAACACGTCCGCGCCCTCGATCACCTCGCCCAGCGACCGCGCCGAGGTCTTCTGCATGTATTGGCGCTTATCGTCGTCCATGAGCTCGGTACGGCCTTCGTAGACCACGCCGGCCAGGTCCGTCACGAAGACGTTCTCGCGCTTCAGGCCGACTTTCAGGAGCAGGTTGAGACAAGCCAGCGCTGCAGCGCCGGCGCCGGAGGTGACCAGCTTGACCTGCCCGATGTCCTTGCCGACCACCTTCAGCCCGTTGAGCATGGCGGCCGCCACGGTGATGGCCGTGCCATGCTGGTCGTCGTGGAAGACCGGAATGTTCATGCGCTTGCGCAGCTCGCGCTCGACGTAGAAGCAATCCGGCGCCTTGATGTCCTCCAGGTTGACGGCACCGAAGGTCGGTTCCAGCGCGGCAATGACTTCCACCAGCCTGGCGGGGTCCTTCTCGTCGATCTCGATGTCGAACACGTCGACGCCCGCGAACTTCTTGAACAACACGGCCTTGCCTTCCATCACAGGCTTGGAGGCCAGCGGCCCGATGTCGCCCAGTCCCAGCACGGCGGTGCCGTTGGTGATGACCGCGACCAGGTTGCCGCGCGCCGTGTACTTGAAGGCGTTGACCGGGTCCTTGACTATCTCCTCGCAAGGCGCTGCCACGCCTGGCGAATAGGCCAGCGCCAGGTCGCGCTGGTTCATCATCTGCTTGGTCGCCGCGATCGCGACCTTGCCCGGAACAGGAAGCTCGTGGTACTCGAGGGCCGCCCGGCGCAGTTCAGCGCGCTTGTCTTCGGGCGTGGGGATCGGGGAGGTCAGATCGGACATGTGCCTTGGCTCCGTGCAACGCTTCTTGTAGGGGGCGCCGATTGTAGACCTCGCGAAACGGAAATCACGGGCATTGCCGCACCGGCCTAGGCCGCCGAAAACCCCGGAGCGTCAAGCCATTGTGGCAATATGCCCGCTCAGAAAAACCGGACGAGGAGTGACCATGGCGCTGATGGATTTCATCAAGAAGCAGTTCATCGACATCATCCAGTGGACCGAGACTGGAGACGGGACGCTGGCATGGCGCTTCCCGATGGCGGAAATGGAAATCCAGAACGGCGCCTCGCTCACGGTGCGGGAGTCGCAGGTCGCGGTCTTCGTCAATGAAGGCAAGGTGGCCGACGTGTTCGGCCCCGGCATGTACAAGCTCACCACGCAGACGCTGCCGGTGCTTACCTACCTCAAGAACTGGGACAAGCTCTTCGAGTCCCCGTTCAAGAGCGACGTCTATTTCTTCAGCACCCGCCAGCAGGTCGACCAGAAATGGGGCACGCCCCAGCCGATCACGATCCGAGACAAGGACTTCGGCGCCGTTCGCCTGCGCGCCTTCGGGAACTACAGCTTCCGCATCGGCGACGCCAAGCTCTTCCACACCGAGATCTCGGGCACGCGCGACGTCTACACCGTGGCCGATCTCGACGGCCAACTGCGCGGCCTGGTCCTGCAGAACATCAGCAACGCCATCGCCTCCAGCGGCGTGCCCTTCCTCGACCTGGCCGCCAACCAGATCCAGTTCGCGCAGGCGCTTGCGGCGCAGCTGGTGCCCGAGTTCGCCAAGCTCGGCATCCAGCTCGAGGCCATCACGGTCCAGAACGTCTCGCTGCCCGAGGAGCTGCAGAAGATCCTCGACCAGAAAATCGGCATGGGCATGGTCGGCAACGACATGGGCAAGTTCATGCAGTACCAGACGGCACAGGCGATCCCGAAGTTCGCCGAAGGCTCCGGCCAGGGCAGCGGCATCGCCGGCGACGCGATGGGCCTCGGGGCCGGCGTGGCGCTGGGCCAGGTGCTGGCGCAGAACCTGCAGCAGGGACTCAATCCGGCCAACGCCAACGCCGCCGCGGCTGCGGCGCAGCAGCAACCCTCTGTTGCGGTGATCAACCCGGCCGACGTGATGACCACGCTCGAAAAACTCGGCGAGCTCAAGACCAAGGGCATCCTCACGCAGGAAGAATTCGACGCCAAGAAGGCGGAGCTGCTGAAGAAGCTGGTCTGAGCCCTCTCCGTTCCGGCTGAGCCTGTCGAAGCGTCTTCGACAAGCTCGCAGCGAGCGGACCCTTGCCGTCGCCTTTCGTGGCTACCGACTCTTCCCAGCAGCGCTACTACCGCGCGCCCTGCCCCGGCTGTGGCGCGCCGGTCGAATTCCGGTCGGCGCAGTCCACCCACGCCGTCTGCCCCTATTGCCAGAGCACCGTCGTGCGCCAGGGCGAGACGCTCGCGCGCACCGGCAAGATGGCGGAGCTGTTCGACGACTTCAGCCCGCTGCAGCTGTTCGCCGCCGGGCGCATCCAGGACCAGCCCTTCACGCTGGTCGGCCGGCTGCAGTACAGCTACGAGGGCGGCCGCTGGACCGAATGGATCGCCGCGTTCGACGGTGAACGCACCGGCATCCTGAGCGAGGACAACGGCGCCTTCGTCTTCTCACTGCCCCACGAGTTGCAGCGCGAGGCGCCCGATCCGGCCGAGCTGCGCGTGGGCGCCACCACGGCCTTCAACAGCCAGAGCTACACCGTGGCCTCGAACCAGCAGGTCCGGCTGGTCTCGGCGCAGGGCGAGCTGCCGCGGCTGCCGGAGCTCGGCCGGCCCTTCGCGGCGGTCGAATTGCGCAGCGATCAGGGCCTGGTGCTGAGCCTCGATTACGACACCCAGCCGCCGGGCGCCTACCTTGGCCGCGCGGTGCAGCTCGAGGACCTGCAGCTGACCGGCCTGCGCGACGAATCCGCCAAGGAGGAAAAGGGCCGCAGCTTCAACTGCCCGAACTGCGGCACGCCGGTCACGGTCAACTTCGCCGAGAGCAAGAGCGTCACCTGCCGCGCCTGCAACAGCATCATCGACCTGACGCAGGGCATCGGTGGCGAGCTGCGTCACACGGAGCAGCACGAACCCGTGCAACCGCTGATCCCCATCGGAACCACCGGCCAGCTGCAAGGCACCCAGTGGCAGGTGGTCGGCTTCCAGCATCGCATGGGCGTCGCGCCCGGAGACGACGAGCATTTCGGCTGGAACGAGTACCTGCTCTACAACAAGAAGCGCGGCTTCAACTTCCTGGTCGACGCCGAGGATGGCTGGAGCCTGGTCAAGCCCACCACCGGCGCACCCACGATGGCCGAGAACGGCTCGCGCGCCACCTATCTGGGCAAGGTCTACCAGCAGCAGTACGCCTACAACGCCGAGACCACCTATGTGGCGGGCGAGTTCTACTGGCAGGTCGAGCGCGGGCAGAAGACCTTCAACCGTGACTTCGCCAGCGGGAACGCCCTGCTATCGATGGAGCGTTCGGCCAGGGAGCTGACCTGGTCATCCGGCAGCAAGATCGACAGCGCCGCGGTGGCGGCCGCCTTCAAGCTCGACGGCAAAAAGGACATGTTCAAGCGCGGCGACGCGCTGCCGGTGAGCGCGGCCGGCAAGCTCGGATGCGGCACCATCATCCTGATCATCGTGGTGATCATCATCCTTCTGATCATCCTGAGCACCTGCACCAGCGGCTCCAGCGGTTCGCGCAGTTCGGGCGGCTCCTATGGCGGCTATTCCAGTGGCGGCGGCCACAAATGACGTTTTTTTCCGGAGGTCCTCATGTTGGGAATTGAATGGCTAAGGCCCGCGGCCTTCCTGGGCTCGATCCTCTACGCGCTCATCGGCGTGCTGATGTTCTGGATCACCTTCCTGCTCATCGACAAGCTCACGCCGTACGACCTGTGGCAGGAGATCGTCGAGAAGCAGAACGTTGCACTCGGCGTCGTGGTGGCTGCGATGAGCCTGGGCATCAGCATCATCGTCGCCGCCGCGATCCATTGATTCCTCGCGGCGGTCGATGAGCGTGGCAGCCTCGGACCCGGCTCCCGCAACGGAGGCGCGCGGCCCGCAGCCGGTCGAGATCGCGCTGCTGGCCAGCGTGTTCGTGGTCGCGGCCTGCGGGCTGGTCTACGAGCTGAGCGCCGCGGCGCTCAGCTCGTACCTGCTCGGCGACTCGGTGCTGCAGTTCAGCACCATCATCGGCACCTACCTGTTCGCGATGGGCGTGGGTTCCTGGCTCTCGCGCTATTTCGAGCGCCAGCTGCCGGCTCACTTCCTGCGCATCGAGCTGATGGTGGCCGTGATCGGCGGCGCGCTGCCGGCGCTGCTGTTCATTGCCAACGCCTATATTCCCGGCGCCTTCCGCCTGCTGCTCTACGGGCTGGTGTTGGTGGTCGGCACGCTGGTCGGGCTCGAGATCCCGTTGGTGATGCGCATCCTGCGCCGCAACGTGATGCTCAAGGACCTGGTCTCGCAGGTGCTGACCTTCGACTACCTCGGCGCGCTGGCGGTGTCGGTCGCCTTCCCGCTGCTGCTCGTGCCCCAGCTGGGCATGATCCGCACCGGACTGCTCTTCGGGCTCATGAATGCGGCGGTGGCGCTGTGGGCGCTGTGGCTCTTCAGGCACGAGTTGCGCCGCCTGGGCGCGCATGCGCTGGCCTGCGCGCTGGCACTGGTCGCGCTGGCTGCCGCCTTCGTCTTCGCGGGGCACATCACGACGCTGGCGGAAGACAAGTTCTATCAAGACCGCATCGTCTTCAGCGAGAGCTCGCCCTACCAGCGCATCGTCGTCACGCGTGGCGGCGCCGGGCACCGGCTCTTCCTCAACGGCAACCTGCAGTTCGCCGAGCGCGACGAGTACCGCTACCACGAAGCCCTGGTGCATCCGGCCATGGCTGCGCACGGTGCACCGAAGAAGGTGGCCGTGCTCGGCGGGGGCGACGGCATGGCGGCACGCGAGATCCTCAAGTACCCCTCGGTGGAGAGCATCACGCTGGTCGAGCTCGATCCGAACATGACGCGGCTGTTCGGCGAGCACGAGACGCTGGCCGCTCTCAACGGCGGTGCGCTCAACTCGCCGAAGGTCCGGGTTGTCAACACCGACGCCTTCCAGTGGCTGCAGCAGACCGGCGATATGTTCGACGTGATCGTGGTCGACTTTCCCGATCCCACCAACTTCGCGATCGGCAAGCTGTACACGAATTCCTTCTACGCCTTGCTCGACAGGCGGCTCGCCGCCAGCGGCTATGCCGTGATCCAGACCACCTCGCCACTTGTCGCCCGCAAGAGCTTCTGGACCGTTGTCGCCACCGTCGAGTCGGTGGGCCTGGTGGCGACGCCCTACCACGCGCACGTGCCCAGCTTCGGCGAATGGGGCTTCGTGGTGGCGGGCCACAGGCCGTACCGGCTGCCCGAGGCCCTGCCCGAGGGGCTGCGCTTCCTGACCATGCCGGGGCTGCCCCAGCTGTTCGAATTCCCACGCGACATGGCGCGCGTGCCGGCGGATGTGAACCGGCTGTCCAACCAGAACCTGGTCACGACCTACGAGCAGGAGTGGGGCAAGGTCGTCGGCCACGGCGGATGAAGCGTCGCGCATTCTTCGGTGCCGCCGGCGCCCTGGCGCTGGGCGGTTGCGGCGCGCGGCACGAGATCGAGGGCGGCTTCACCGGCATCGATGTCGCGCGCGGCCACGCGCTGCGCGACGACGCGTGGCGCCGCAGCGAGGCGCCCTCGGTTACGCGCCGCACGCGCGTCCTCATCGCCGGCGGCGGCGTGGCGGGACTGGCGGCCGCGCGCGCCCTGCGCTTGGCCGGCATCGAGGATTTCGTGCTGCTCGAGCTCGAGGATCAGGCCGGCGGCAACAGCCGCGGCGGTCAGGTGGGCGGCATTGCCTGCCCCCTCGGCGCCCATTACTTGCCGCTGCCGGGCGACGAGGCGCACGAGGTGCAGGACCTGCTCGAGGAACTCGGCCTGCGCCGGCGCGTTGCAGGCCGCTGGGAGTACGAAGAACGCCACCTCTGCCACAGCCCCCAGGAGCGGCTTTTCTTCCAGGGCGCCTGGCAGGACGGCCTGCTGCCCGTGCAGGGCGTGCACGAGCGCACCCTGGCGCAGTACCGCCTGTTCTCGCGGCGCGTGGAAGCCCTGCGGCGCGAAGCGCGCTTTGCCATTCCGACGCTTCGCGTGCCGCTCGCGCAGCGCCTGCTGGAACTGGACGCCCTGCCCTTCGCGGCATGGCTCGAACGCCAAGGCCTCGACGACCCGCAGCTGCGCTGGTACCTGGACTATTGCTGCCGCGACGACTACGGCGCCGGCAGCGCCCATGTCTCGGCCTGGGCCGGCCTCCACTATTTCGCCAGCCGGCACGGCTTCCATGCGCCGGGCGATGACGACGTCGAGCGCGACGCGGTGCTGACCTGGCCCGAGGGCAATGGCTGGCTCGTCCGACGGCTGGCCGCACCGCTGGGTGATCGCCTCAAGACCGGCCATGGAGTCCTGCGCATCGCCGAGATCCGATCGGGCGTCGAGGTCGAGGCCTTCGATGTCGCCACCGGAGCTCGGCTTCGCTGGCATGCGGAGCGCTGCATCGTCGCGCTGCCGGCCTTCATCGCCGCCCGCGTGGTGGAGAACCCGCCCGCGCTCTTGCGCGACGCCGCGGCCGCGTTGCGCTATGCCCCGTGGCTCGTGGCCAACATGCACCTGCGCGAGCCGTTGGCCGACCGGCCGGGCGCGGCGCCGAGTTGGGACAACGTGGTCTACGGCACGCGTGGGCTCGGCTATGTCGACGCGCGCCACCAGGCGCTGGATCCGACGCCGGGCGCCACCGTGCTGAGCTGGTACCGGCCGCTCGGCCCGAGCGCCTACGACGGCCCCGACGGCCGGCGCCTGCTGCTGGATCGGCCCTGGAGCGGCTGGCGCGACGAACTGCTCGCCGAACTGTCGCTGGCTCATCCCGATCTTGCCGCGCTCGCCACCCGCATCGAGATCATGCGCTACGGCCACGCCATGGCCATCCCCGCGCCCGGCCTGCTCGCCCGGCTCGGCGCGCGCGAGCGCATCGTCGCCGGCCGCCTCGCCTTTGCGCACAGCGACTGGTCGGGTTATTCCATCTTCGAGGAAGCCTTCGTGCGCGGGCACCTCGCCGCAGAGCAAGCCCCACCGGCCAACCGTTGAATTGCGCGGGCTCGCACAATGGCGCAAAATGCGCCATTCAGGAGCGACACACATGCCCACGCCAACCCCGTTTGCTTCCGTCAAGCTGCCAGCCGCGCTGGTCGACAAGGCGCGCGATGCGGCCCAGCCCATGCGCCGCTCGGTGGCCAGCCAGATCGAATATTGGGCCACCCTCGGCCGCGCGCTGGAGCAGACCGGGCTTTCTACCCAGGACAGCCAGGCGTTGATTGCGCGCGAGGGAGGGGCACGTTACGCTGTCGCCGAGGCTGCGCCGGCGCTGTCGCCCGAGCTCGACGCCCTGCACGGCCACGTGCTGGCCCTCGCCCAGTCCGGCGCGCTGGCCGAGCGTGCCAAGGCCGCGGTGGCCGAGAACCGCGCCAAGGCGCAGACCCGTCCGCGCAGCCGCCGCGCGGCCTGATGCCCGTTCTCCATCTGATCGCCGGCCCGAACGGTGCCGGCAAGTCGACGCTGTACCGGTACCTGATCCAGCCGCGCTACCCGAAGCTGCCCTTCGTCAATGCCGACCTGTACGAGCGTGAACAGCTCGGCCACATCCGCCATGCCGTCCGCCGCTCCGAGGCGGCGCGAGCCTGGGCCGACGTTCAGCGCAAGACCCACCTGGAGGCCGGGCAGGCCTTCGTCAGCGAAACCGTCTTCTCGCATCCGTCCAAGCTGCAGCTCATCGCCGAGGCGCGAGCGCTGGGATTCGACGTCGCGCTCTATGCGGTGTGCCTGGACGACCCGCGCCGCCTGTTGGAGCGGGTTCAGCAGCGCGTGCACGAGGGCGGCCACGACGTGCCCGTGAACAAGATCCTGGCGCGCTATCCGCGTACCCTCGAGAATCTCCGCCTGGCCGTGCACGAGGTGCAACTCGCCATGCTGTTCGACGCCGCGGACACCGAGACCGGAGGGCCCCACCTGGTGGCCTCGGTCGTCGGTGGGCAGGTCCGGCCCCACGGGCCGTGGCTGCCTGCCTGGGCACGCAGGGTGTTGGGCCTGGCGGAGGCGGCCTAGTCTAGGGCCGCATCAGCGCCTCGATCTCGTCCGGCTTGACCGGCACGCCGCGCGAGATCAGCTCGCAGCCTGTTTCGGTCACGATCGCGTCGTCTTCGATGCGGATGCCGATGTTGTGGAACTGCTCCGGCACGCCTTCGCCCGGCCGCACGTAGATGCCCGGCTCGATGGTGAGCACCATGCCCGGCTTCAGGATGCGACTGGGGCGGTTCTTGATCAGCTCGTTGGACAGCGGGTCCCTGCGCTCGCTGACCTCCCCCGCCTGCGTGGGCTCCACATAGCTGCCGCAGTCGTGCACGTCCATGCCCAGCCAATGGCCGGTGCGGTGCATGTAGAAGGCGAAGTAGGCGCGCTTCTCGATCACGTCGTCCACGCTGCCCACCTTGTTGGTGTCGAGCAGCCCCAGGTCCAGCATCCCCTGCGACAGCACCCTCACGGTGGCCTCATGAGGATCGTTGAAGCGAGCGCCTGCTTTCGTCGCAGCCACTGCCGCATCTTGACTGGCCAGTACCAGCTCGTACAGGGCACGCTGGGGGCCGGTGAAGATGCCGTTGGCCGGGAAGGTGCGGGTGATGTCGCTCGCGTAGCCGTCCAGCTCGCAGCCGGCGTCAATCAGCACCAGGTCGCCGTCGCGCACCGGGGCCACGTCGGCGCGGTAGTGCAGCACGCAGGCATTGGCGCCGGCCGCCACGATCGAGTTGTAGGCGGGGTACTGCGAGCCGCCGACGCGGAACTCGTGCAGCAGCTCCGCATCGAGGTGGTACTCGCGCACGTCGCGGCCCTCCCGCAGCATGCGCGCCGACAGCTGCATCGCGCGGATATGAGCGCGGGCGCTGATCTGTGCCGCACGGCGCATCGTGTCCTGTTCCCGGGCGTCCTTGACCAGCCGCATCTCGTCCATCGGCCCGCAGAGGTCGCGCTGTTCCTCCGGGCACAGCGCGCCGTAGCGCACCCTGGCGCGTACCGCCGAAAGCCAGCCGTCGACGCGCGACTCCAGTCCCTTGTGCGTCGCGAAGGGGTACCAGACGGTCTTCTTGTTCTCCAGCAGCTTCGGCATGCGGCTGTCGAGTTCCTCGATGGAGAAGGCGTGTTCGATGCCCAGCGCCGCCGGTGCTGCGTCCGGACCGAGGCGGTAGCCGTCCCAGATCTCCCGCTCCAGGTCCTTGGGTGCGCAGAACAAGGTGGCATGCCCTTCGCTTGTGAGGACCAGGCAGGCGTTGGGCTCGCCGAAGCCCGTCAGGTAATAGAAATAGCTGTCGTGCCGGAACAGGAAGTCCGTGTCCCGGTTGCGCGGTCGCTCGGGCGCTGTCGGGATGATGGCAACCGCATCCGGTCCCAAATAAGAAGAAAGTTCTTTTCGCCGGGAGGTTTGATGATTTGCGGTCATGACGTGACTATGCAATACCTTTGTAACCACTCTCTTGGAGAGTGAAAACACATCACGAAAACATTTGCAAGAAGAGTTGCCCTGTAGGAGGACGCCCACGTACAAATGACTATCTTGTCAAACTGGAGGTATTTTTGTTGAATATTTCATATAAAGGCGCGCTTCTGCTGACCGTGGTCACGAGCGCTCTCATCGCGGGGTGCGGAGGAGGTGGCGGCGGCGGCGGTGGCGGTGGATTCGCCGCCCTCGGCGCGACGGCGACGGGCACCGAAACGGGCACAGGCACGACGGACACGAGTACCGGGACCGGAAGCACCGGGACGCCGAGCACCCAGGCTCCGACCAGTACAACCCCGGTCCCGAACGAAGTTGTCGACACTTCCGGCGCTATCGCTGCCGAAGCCTACAAGGCGACTGCTGCCCAGTTCGCCAAGGACGCTGGCATCGCTTACCGCTACGGCAACCCGGCACCGGTCGACAACAGCGGCATTCCGACGCTGCACCAGCGCCCCGACCAGACCATGAGCTACCACGCCGGCACCTGGCAGGTC
>NZ_LMTS01000040.1:0-5914 GCF_001541225.1 Variovorax sp. WDL1
AGATCCTACGGCGTCGTTCATTGATCAGCATCTCCCTAGGGGATGGAATGTTCGAGTTGGCCTGTGGGGAGCCCCCGGTAGCCGGCGAGCGCGCGATTGCCGAGGCGGCGCGCGCGGTGATCGCAGACAGCGAAGCGATCGCCATCGTCGGCCTTGGCTATGTGGGCCTCCCGCTTGCCGTGGAATTCGGCAAGCTGCGCGCGGTGGTCGGGTTCGACATCGATACATCGCGCATTGCCGAACTGCAGTCCGGAAAAGACGCGACGCTGGAAGTCGGCCCCAACGAGCTGCGCGCCGCGAGCAAGCTTCGCTTCAGCAGTTGCATCAAGGACATCGCGGGATGCCGGGTCTTCATCGTCACCGTTCCGACGCCCGTGGACATTGCGAACCGGCCCGATCTCAGCGCCTTGATCGCCGCCACCGAAACCGTGGGCCGCGTCATGCCGAATGGCGCGATCGTCATCTATGAATCGACGGTGTATCCCGGTGCGACCGAGGAGGTGTGCGTGCCGGTGCTCGAGAAGGTGTCGGGCAAGAAGTTCAACGTCGACTTCTTCTGTGGCTATAGCCCGGAGCGGATCAATCCTGGCGACAAGGAGCGGCGGCTGGCGACCATCAAGAAGGTGACCAGCGGCAGTACACCTGAGGTGGCCGACGCGGTGGACCGGCTGTACCGCCAGATCGTCAGCGCCGGCACCCACAAGGCCAGCAGCATCAAGGTGGCCGAAGCCGCGAAGGTGATCGAAAACACCCAGCGGGATCTGAACATCGCTTTGATGAACGAGCTGAGCCTCATCTTTCGCAAGCTCGGCATCGATACGCTGGAAGTCCTGCAGGCTGCAGGCACGAAATGGAACTTCCTGCCCTTCCGGCCCGGGCTCGTGGGTGGGCATTGCATCGGCGTCGATCCCTATTACCTGACGCACAAGGCCGAGCAGGTGGGCTACCACCCCCAGGTGATCCTGGCCGGGCGCCGCATCAACGACCACATGGCCGTTCATGTGGCCGATGAAGTGGTCAAGCTCATGCTGCGCAAGAACCTGCCAGTGCTCGGCAGCAAGGTGCTGGTCCTGGGCCTGAGCTTCAAGGAAAACTGTCCGGACGTGCGCAACACCAAGGTGATCGACATCGTGCGCACTCTTCAGGGCTACAACATTCAGGTGAACGTGTTCGATCCGTGGATCGACGTGGCCGAGGCGGAGCAGGAGCATGGCCTGCGCTGCCTGAACGAAATGCCCGCTCCCGGCCAGTATTCCGCGGTGGTGCTGGCTGTGAGTCATCGCCAGTTCGTTGCGATGGGGGAAGCCGGCGTCAGGGCGCTGGGACATCGGGGTGCCGTGCTGTTCGACGTCAAAGGTGTGCTCCCCATGGGCGTCGCAGACGGCCGACTGTGAGAGGCGGCAATCCGTGATGGCTTACGAGCAGCTTCTGGCGCGCCTTGCCACAGAGCCTCGGACTTGGCTCGTCACCGGCGTCGCCGGCTTCATCGGCAGCAATCTGCTCGAGGCATTGCTCAAGCTGAACCAGCGCGTGGTGGGTCTGGACAACTTCGCCACCGGCCACCGACGCAACCTGGCGCAGGTGCAAGGGCTCGTGACCCCGGCACAGTGGGGAAACTTTCGCTTTCTGGAAGCGGACATCCGCGACGCCGGCGACTGCCGGCATGCCTGCGAGGGCGTGGAGCATGTCCTGCATCAAGCGGCCCTTGGTAGTGTCCCACGGAGCGTGGCAGACCCGATCACCACGAACAGCTTCAACATTACCGGCTTCCTCAACATGCTGGTTGCAGCGCGCGATGCGGAGGTCAAGAGCTTCACCTACGCGGCCAGCAGCAGCACCTATGGCGATCGCCTCTCCTTGCCCCAGGTGGAGGAATACGTCGGCAAGCCTCTGAGTCCCTATGCAGTGACCAAGTATGTGAACGAGCTCTACGCCAACGTGTTCGCGCGCTGTTACGGATTCGACACCATCGGCTTGCGCTACTTCAATGTGTTCGGCCGACGTCAGGACCCGAACGGCGCCTATGCCGCTGTCATCCCCCAGTGGACGGCGGCGATGCTGAAGGGCGAGCCCGTCTACATCAACGGCGACGGTCATACCAGTCGCGACTTCTGCTACGTTGCCAATGTCGTGCAGGCCAATCTGCTGGCAGCTACGACCGAAGACCGCGCTGCGAAGAACCAGGTCTACAACGTGGCCGTGGGCGAGCGCACGTCCTTGGCGGCATTGTTCGAGCTCTTGCGCGAGGGGTTGAATGTCGGAGCGAACAGCCAGATTGTCCGCGACGGTGAAAGCGGCTTCCTGGCGGACATGGAAAGCAGTTGGACCGCGAGGCTTGCACAGCTCTTGAGTGATGGCGCATTGAGGCAATCGATGGGCGAAGCGGGTCGTCGGCGCGTCGAAGCAGAGTTCTGCCTGCAGCGTACGGCCCCTGCTCTCGGCGAGTTGCTGCTGAAAACCGCTAGGGTGCAGCGCGCATGATGAAGTTCCTCCTGATCGGTGGTTTCGCCGAATCTCTCATGGGCTTTCGCGGCGCGTTGATCTCCGCGCTGCAGGCGCGGGGCTTGCAGTTGCACGTGGCGGCGCCCGGTCTCGAACCGGGCCTCCAGATTCGCTTGGAGCTGGAGCGACGCGGTCTCACGGTTCATGACATTCCGTTGCGGCGGACCGGTGCCAACCCGCTCTCCGACCTGCGTGCACTGCTCGCGCTGGTCGCGTTGATGCGGCGTATCCAGCCTGACTGGGTGCTGGGCTACACCGTCAAACCCGTCATCTATGGCTCGCTCGCTGCGTGGGTGGCCGGTGTACCTTACAGGTACGCGCTGATCACCGGCCTGGGCTACGTATTTCAGAACCACGAGCGGCGCGGGCGTTTGCAGGCACTGGTACAGCGCCTCTATCGACTCTCACTCGGCCGTGTGCACAAGGTCTTCTTCCAGAACCCCGATGACGAGGGGCTGTTCAGGCGACGCGGTATCTTGATGGCTGCCACGCCTTCCTGCGTGGTGAATGGTTCGGGGGTTGACGTCGACCGGTTCAGCCCAGCCGGCTTGCCACCGGGGCCGCCGCGATTTTTGTTGATTGCCAGGCTCCTCGGCGACAAAGGTGTACGCGAGTACGCCCAGGCCGCGCGCCGCATCCGCAATCGTCATCCGGATGTTCAATTCGCAGTCGCAGGTTGGATCGACACCAATCCTGATGCCATCGAGGACGCGGAGCTGGAGGCGTGGATGGCCGATGGGACGCTGAGCTATCTGGGCCGCTTGTCGGATGTGCGATCGGCCATTGCCGCGTGCAGCGTCTACGTGCTTCCCTCTTACCGTGAAGGAACGCCGCGCACCGTTTTGGAAGCCATGGCGATGGGCCGCGCGGTCATTACCACCGATGCGCCTGGCTGCCGGGAAACGGTGATGCACGGCGAGAACGGCTTTCTGGTCCCCGTTCGATCCGTGGAGGCCTTGGAGCATGCGATGAACAGGTTCATTGCCGACCCTGCGCTGATTGTCCGCATGGGTCGTCGTGCTCGCGAGATCGCGGAAGAGAAATACGATGTGCATAAGGTCAACGCGGTCATGCTGCGCGAGATGGGCATCGTATGAAGCGCATCGTCGACGTCGTCTGCGCCGCTTTGGGTTTGCTGCTTCTTGCAATTCCGTTGCTCTGGCTGATCTGGAGGGTGCGACGCGAGCTCGGCAGTCCAGTGTTCTTTTGCCAGATGCGTCCGGGTCTGCACGGCCGCCCATTCAGGATGGTCAAGTTCCGGACCATGACGGATGCTCGAGGCCTCGATGGCCGGGTGCTGCCCGACGCGGATCGCCTCACTCCCTTCGGCCGCTTCCTGCGCGCCAGCAGCCTGGATGAACTGCCCGAGCTCTGGAATGTGCTCAAGGGTGACATGAGCCTGATCGGCCCCCGTCCCCTGCTGGCCGAGTACCTGCCGCTGTACTCCCGCGTTCAGGCACGGCGCCATGACGTGCGCCCCGGCATCACGGGTTGGGCCCAGATCAATGGACGCAACACCCTATCGTGGGACCAAAAGTTCGAGCTCGACGTCTGGTATGTGGACAACCGCTCTGCGCGGCTCGACCTCCGGATCCTGTGGCTCACCATGCGCAAAGTCCTGGCGCGCGACGGCATCAGCGCCTCCGGCGAGGCGACGATGCCGCGCTTTACCGGGCCGCAGATGGAGCACGAGCAATGAACACGCCACTCTTCGCCGTCTACGGCGCCAGCGGCTGCGGCCGGAGCGTCATGCCCCTCGCGCGCTCGCAGTTGC
Source organism: Variovorax sp. WDL1 (assembly GCF_001541225.1). Lineage (GTDB taxonomy): Bacteria > Pseudomonadota > Gammaproteobacteria > Burkholderiales > Burkholderiaceae_C > Variovorax. The sequence continues at coordinate 4,277 of NZ_LMTS01000040.1, forward strand.
AGCGCCAGGGAATCGGGGCAACACGGCTGGTCTTCGTGGACGACCAGCCCGAGGCGGCTGTCGTGAACGGTCAACGCGTGCTTCGCTACGAGGAATTCCTGGAAGCCCAGGCCAGCGCGCGACACGCCGTGCTCGCCATCGCCGACGGCGCAGTCCGGAAAGAACTCGCCGACCGCTGCCGCGTCGGCGGCGTGCAGCCCTGGACAGTCATCGCAGCCAACGCAGTTGTGATGGACGAAGTCACCCTGGGCGAAGGCGCGATCCTCAGCCCCTTCGTCACCCTCGGTTCCAACGTCCGCATTGGCCGGCACTTCCATGCCAACCTCTACAGCTATGTCGAGCATGACTGCGTCATCGGCGACTTCGTCACCTTCGCGCCGGGCGTCAAGTGCAACGGCAACGTCGTCATCGAGGACCACGCGTACGTCGGCACGGGGGCTGTCATCAAGCAGGGCAAGCCCGGGCAGCCGCTGGTCATCGGCCGCGGTGCCGTCATCGGCATGGGCGCTGTGGTCACGCGCCATGTGCCCGCGGGCACGACGGTCGCCGGCAACCCTGCCAGGCCACTCATCAAGGGTTGATCGTGCTGAATACCTCTTTCTCTCCCTGGCCCAGCTTCACGACGCAAGAGGCCGAGGCCGTGGTGCGGGTGCTGATTTCCAACAAGGTCAACTACTGGACCGGGGAGGAGTGCCGCGCGTTCGAACAGGAATTTGCCGCATGGACCGGCGCCGCGCATGCCGTGGCGCTCGCGAACGGCACGCTGGCGCTCGATGTCGTGCTCAAGTCCTTGGGCATAGGCCCGGGTGACGAAGTCATCGTCACGCCACGCACCTTCATCGCCAGCGTGTCCTGCGTCGTCAATGCTGGCGCAACGCCCGTCTTCGCCGACGTCGAGCCCGACAGCGGCAACCTCTCGGCGCAAACCATCGCACGGGCCATCACGCCCCGCACCCGTGCCGTCATCTGCGTGCACCTGGCCGGCTGGCCGTGCGACATGGATCCCATCATGGCGCTGGCCGCCGGACACGGCATCAAGGTCATCGAAGACTGCGCGCAAGCCCATGGAGCACGCTACAAGGGCAGGTCCGTAGGCACCCTCGGCCATGCCGGCGCCTGGTCCTTCTGCCAGGACAAGATCATGTCCACGGGCGGCGAAGGCGGCATGGTCACGACCCACGACACGGACTTGTGGCGCGCCGTATGGCAATACAAGGACCATGGCAAGAGCCATGAAGCGGTGTATGAGCGCCAGCATCCACCGGGCTTTCGCTGGCTGCATGAAAGCTTCGGCACCAATTGGCGCATGCTGGAGATGCAGGCGGTCATCGGCCGCATGCAACTGCGCAGCATGACCGACTGGACCGCGAGGCGCACGCGCCATGCCGAGGCGGTCTGGGCGGCGTGCGCACCCCATGCGGCAGTTCACGTGCCGCGAGTGCCTGCGTCCTGCATCCATGCGCATTACAAGTGCTACGCATACGTGCAGCCCGACCGCCTTGCACGGGGCTGGAGCCGCGACCGCATCATCGAAGCCATTCAGGCGCGTGGCGTCCCCTGCTATCAGGGATCGTGCTCCGAGGTCTATCTCGAAAAGGCGTTCGACGGCACCGGTTGGCGACCGGCCGAGCGGCTGGC
>NZ_LMTS01000040.1:5963-10778 GCF_001541225.1 Variovorax sp. WDL1
TCGGAGAGACCAGCCTGATGTTCCTGGTGCATCCGACGTTGACCTCGGCAGAGATCGCCAGGACCTGCGCGGCGATCGACCATGTATTGCGCGAGGCGAGTGCCTGACCATGCGTACGACCGTGCTGCGTTCGGCATTCTGGGTGTGCGCGTTGGCGATCCTCGCGATGTCCCTCATGCCCCCCGTGCCCCAGATGCCCACCACCGGCTGGGACAAGAGCAACCACATGCTCGGCTTCGCCATGCTGATGGTGCTCGGCCGCTGGGCCTATCCCGGTCGCACGCTGCTCCTGGTGTGCGGCCTGCTGGGTTACGGCGCCCTGATCGAGCTGCTGCAATCGCTCACGCCCGACCGCTTTGCCGAGTGGGGGGATCTGCTGGCAGACGGGCTCGGCCTCTTCGCCGGCTGGGCTCTCGGCCAGGTGATGGCGTGGCTCCTCGCTCGGCGGGTAGTCTCGAGGTCCAGCGATGAATGAGCGCTCGAAGTTCCTGACAAGGGCCGCGGCCCCCTTGCTGGCGCTGCCTCGCACCGTCAAGCGAGCGCTGGTACTGGGCATCGACGCCGTCCTCTGCGTGTTCACGGTCTGGCTCGCACTGTCGCTGCGCTTCGATACCTGGGTCGTCCTGTCCAGCCGCGACCTGTGGACGGTGGGGGTCTCGCTGTCGCTGGCACTGCCGCTGTTCGTGAAGTTCGGCCTGTATCGCGCCATCTTCCGCTACAGCGGCTGGCCAGCGGTGGCGGCTGTCACGAAGGCAGTGGCGATCTACGCCGCGGCCTACGGGCTGGTGTTTGCGGCGATCGGCGTGCCGGGCGTGCCGCGCACCATCGGCCTGATCCAGCCGCTGCTGCTGCTGTTGGCAGTGAGCGCCTCGCGTCTTCTTGCCCGCGGCTGGCTGGGCGGGATCTCTATCAAGGGCTGCTGACCCGCAGGGAACTTCCCCGTGTGCTGATATACGGCGCCGGCGATGCCGGCCGCAAGCTCGCCCAGGCCCTGTCGGCAAGCAGCGAGCTGCGTTTGCTGGGCTTCCTCGACGACGACAAGCGCCTCCAAGGCGGCCTGATCCACGGCCTGCCGGTCCATGACCCCGCAACGCTGAAGGCGCAGGTGTCGGCGCTGCGCGTCAGCGAGATCTTCCTGGCGATCCCTTCGGTCTCGCGCCAGCGGCGCCACGAGATCCTGGAGCAGGTGCGGCAGGCCAGGGTATCGGTACGCACGCTGCCGGGCCTGATGGAGCTCGCCCAGGGGAAGGTCCAGGTGAGCGACCTGCGTGAACTGGACGTCGAAGACCTGCTGGGGCGCAACGCCGTCGCGCCCCATCCTCTCCTGCTCGGCAAGAACATTCGCGGCAAGGTGGTGCTGGTGACCGGGGCGGGCGGCTCCATCGGCAGCGAGCTGTGCCGCCAGATCGTCAAGGGCGATGCCGCGACGCTGCTTCTCGTGGAGCGCTCGGAGTTTGCGCTCTACACCATCCATGGCGAACTGCTGCAAGGACTCGAAGGCAGGGGCGGGGACGCGCCGCGGATCGTGCCCCTGCTCGCCTCCGTCGCGGATGCGCGCCGCATGCGCGAGATCATGGCGGCCTGGCATCCGCACACCGTCTACCACGCCGCGGCCTACAAGCACGTGCCGCTGGTGGAGCACAACCCGGCCGAGGGGGTTCGCAACAATGTTTTCGGCACGCTGATCACGGCAGGCGCAGCGGCCGCGCACGGCGTGCGCGATTTCGTGCTCATCAGCACCGACAAGGCAGTCAGGCCCACCAACATCATGGGCTGCAGCAAGCGCCTGGCCGAGATGGGGCTGCAGGCGCTGGCCGAGCAGGCTTCGCGCCGGCCCAACGGCACGCGCTTCTCGATGGTGCGCTTCGGCAATGTGCTGGACTCCTCGGGCTCCGTGGTGCCGCTGTTTCGACGGCAGATCCGCAATGGCGGCCCCATCACGCTGACGCACCTGGACATCACCCGCTACTTCATGACCATTCCGGAGGCGGCCCAATTGGTCATCCAGGCGGGTGCCATGGCGAATGGCGGCGAGGTGTTCGTGCTGGACATGGGCGAGCCGATCAGGATCGCGGACCTTGCCCGCCGCATGGTCGAGCTCTCGGGGATGACGGTGCGGGATGCCGACAACCCGGCCGGGGACGTCGAGATCCGGGTGGTCGGGTTGCGTCCCGGCGAGAAGCTCTACGAAGAGCTGCTGATCGGAGACAACCCGCTGCCCACGCCGCACCCCAGGATTCTGAAGGCGCGCGACGATTTCCTGACATGGGGGGCGCTGTCGCCGCAGCTGGAGCGGCTGAAGGCTGCCCTGGAGATCAACGACGCGCCTTCGATCCGGCAGCAGTTGCAGCAGATGGTGCTCGGCTACCGGCCGCGCGGCGAGGTGGTGGACTGGGTCCACCTCGAGCAGCGCGCCGAGCTCGCTGTCGTGGGTCTTTGAGCGGAGCGCGGGCGGCGCTCAGGCCAGCAACTTGTCCACGATCAGGTGCCAATGCACCGGGTCGACCGGCGTGATCGAGAGGCGGTTGCCCCGGCGCAGCACCACCATGTCGGCCAGCTCGGGCGTCGCGCGCATGTCGGCCAAGCCCAGCAGCCGGGTCTTGCGAAGCGCCTGCACGTCCAGCAGCAGCCAGCGTGGATGCTCGGGCTTCGATGCCGGATCGTAGTAGGGCGACTCAGGGTCGAATTGCGTCGGATCGGGCCGCGTGCCGGAGGCGACGCGCGCGATGCCCACGATGCCCGGCTGCGGGCAGCTCGAGTGGTAGAAGAGCACGCCGTCGTCGACCTGCATCTCGTTGCGCATGAGGTTGCGCGCTTGCCAGCCGCGCACGCCGGTCCAGGGCACGGTGGCGTCGGGTGCGGCCAGCGCATCGTCTATCGAGCAATCGTCGGGTTCGGACTTCATCAACCAGAACTTGGACATGGCGGCATCGGCTTCGCGGGATGGCAACAGCACGACGTTTTATCAGAACCCGGGAATGCGCAAATGGCCTGCGCCAGCACGATCTTCGTGATCACGCCATGATGCGCGACCATGGTGCCCTTCTCCATCCTCGACCTTTCACCGATCACCGAAGGCAGCGACGCCGCGCGGTCCTTTCGCAACTCCCTCGGCCTGGCGCAGCTCGGCGAGAAGCTGGGTTACCGGCGCTACTGGCTGGCCGAGCACCACGGCATGCCGGGCATCGCGAGCGCGGCCACGGCGGTGCTGCTGGCCTACATCGGCGCCGGTACCTCCACCATCCGCATCGGTGCCGGCGGCGTGATGCTGCCCAACCATTCTCCGCTGGTGATTGCCGAGCAGTTCGGCACGCTGGAGTCGCTGTACCCGGGCCGCATCGACCTCGGCCTCGGGCGGGCGCCGGGCTCGGACCAGCGCACCGCGCGAGCCTTGCGGCGCGACCTGCAATCCGATGCCGACCAGTTCCCCCAGGACGTGGTCGAGCTGATGGACTTCATGTCCAAGGAGCCACAGCAGGCGGTGCGCGCCGTGCCGGGCGCGGGGCTGGAAGTGCCGGTGTGGATCCTCGGCTCGAGCACCTTCGGCGCCCAGCTCGCGGCGCACCTGGGCCTGCCCTATGCGTTCGCATCGCATTTCGCGCCGCAGCAGCTGATGCAGGCCATTCGCATCTACCGCGATACCTTCAAGCCCTCCAGGCAGCTCGCCAAGCCCTATGTGATGCTGGGCTTCAACGTGTTCGTCGCCGAGACCGACGACGAGGCGGAATTCCGCGCGAGCTCCTGGCAGCAGGCCTTCGTCAACCTGCGCAGCGGCCGCCCCGGCCGCCTGCCGCCGCCGGTGGAAAACTATCGCGCGCGCATCGGGCCGGCCGAGAACGCGTTGCTCGATTCGGTGCTGTCCTGCGCGGCGGTGGGATCGAAGGAGACGGTGCGGGCGGGGGTGGAGGACTTCATCGAGCGCACCGGCGCGGACGAGCTGATGATCACCTCGCAGGTGTTCGACCACGAAGCGCGCTTGAAGTCCTACGAGATGCTCGCCGGGCTCCGGGATTGACTTCCTCTCCCGGGCGAGCGCGAGCAGTTCCCGGAGCAGGTCAGTTCAGCGCGGCTGCGCGCTTGGAGGCGACGGTCTTGCGCGGCGCCTTCGGCACATCAGTGCGCACCGCTTTCGCTGTCACCTTTTTCTTTGCCGCTGCCTTCGCTGCTGCCCGCTTCTTCGGGGAAGGCTTCGGCACAGCTGCAGCGGCCGGCGCAGCCACCAGCACGGCAGTGGGTGCAACCGCAGCCTGCGCATTCCCCACGATCAATCCGAACAGCTTCCTGTGCTCCGCCAGCACGTAGTCCCCGAGGTCTGCCACATCCGGCACCGCGCGGCGACACGCCGTGAGGCCGAACTCGAGCGCGCCGTTGTAGCTCTGCACCGTCATGTTCAGCGCCAGCCCGTGGCCAGGAATCGAAACCGGGAAGTAGGCCGCGACCTTGGCCCCCGCGAAATAGAGTGCAAAGGACGGCCCGGGCACGTTGGAGATCGCCACGTTGGCGACCGGCGGCAGCTTGTCGGCCAGGCCCGATCGGCCGTAGAGCGATGCCAGGCCCGACATCAGGGAGGGCACGCCCAGCGAGGGGAAGTCGGTCGGAATCGCGGCCTTGACGTTGCCGGTGAGCTTCTTGCCCTCGCTCGAAGATGCGTGGATGGCCGCCAGCCGCTCCAGCGGGTCGGCGATGTCCGTGGCCAGGCTCACCAGCATCACCGAGACCTGGTTGTTGAGGTCGGTGTTGCCCTCGCTGCGCAGCGACACGGGCACGCCCGCGATCAGCGGCTTGGCCGGCCTGCAGCCGTAGTCGGCCAGGTAG
>NZ_LMTS01000040.1:10811-17364 GCF_001541225.1 Variovorax sp. WDL1
CGCAGCGCGCCGGCGCAGATGGCCAGCACGATGTCGTTGAGGCTGGTGTCGGTGGCCTTCGACATCTGCTTGACTTCGGCCAGCGGCACCGAGCGCGCTGCGAAGGAGCGCTGATTGGTGATCGAGACGTTGAGCGGCGTGCGCGGCGCGGTGCGCAAGGCCTTGGGCAGCTCGAACTTGCGCTGGCCTGATCCGTCCGACACCGGCATCAGCACGTTGCCGATGGCCTTGGCGGTGGCCGGTATCGACTGGATCAGCTTTACATACTGCTGCACCGCGTTGCTCAGCGCGGCCGTGGCCAGTTCGGCCATGCCGAGCTGCGACGAGGCGGGCCGGCGCGTCACGCGCGGGGCCTTCACCGGCGCCGGCGTGTCTGAGATGTCGAACAGCGCCTTGGCCACCGCCACGCCGGCCTGTCCGTCGATCGCCGCATGGTGCATCTTGCTGTAGAGCGCCACCTGGCCGGTCTGCAGGCCTTCGATGATGTGCATCTCCCACAGCGGGCGGCTGCGGTCCAGCAACGATGAATGCAGCCGGCCCACCAGGCGCTCCAGTTGCGCCATGGTCCCGGGCCTCGGCATGATCACGTGGTGGATGTGGTGGTCCAGGTCCAGGTCGTCGTCGTCCACCCACACCGGGTTGGCGAGGTCGAAGGGCATCACCGCCAGCTTGCGCACGAACACCGAGGCCAGGTGGAGGCGCCCGCTCAGGTACTTCTTGGCGTCCTCGGCGAAGTCGCCCTCGTAACCCGGCGGCAGATCGATCAGGTGCAGGCTCCCGACGTGCATCGGCGATTCGGGGGTTTCAAGGTGCAGGAACGAGGCGTCCATGCCGCTGAGGTGATGCATGCGTGTCTCCTTGGCGGACGCCTCTGCGCCCCGCCCGCGTCGTTGTTGTGTGTCCGATCGGCGTTGCAGTGTGAACCTCGGCGCCGCTTCTTTCAACTGGATGAAGACCCGCAGGGGCGGTCGCCCCGCCCCCGTGATTACCCGCCCGCCGGCACCGGCATGGCCGGCCTGGGACAATCGCGGCCCATGGACAAGCAGCGCATCGTGGTGGGCCTGAGCGGCGGGGTGGACTCCGCGGTCACGGCGCACCTGCTCAAGCAGCAGGGCCATGAGGTGGTCGGCATCTTCATGAAGAACTGGGAAGACGACGACGACAGCGAATATTGTTCGTCGAACATCGACTTCATCGACGCCGCCAGCGTCGCTGACGTGCTGGGCATCGAGATCGAGCACGTCAACTTCGCGGCCGACTACAAGGACCGCGTCTTCGCCGAGTTCCTGCGCGAGTACCAGGCCGGCCGCACGCCCAACCCGGACGTGCTGTGCAATGCCGAGATCAAGTTCAAGGCCTTCCTCGATCACGCGATGCGCCTTGGCGCGGAAAGAATCGCCACCGGGCACTACGCCCGCGTTCGCTTCAACGCGGCGAGCGAGCGCTACGAGTTGCTCAAGGGCCTCGATCCGGCGAAGGACCAGAGCTATTTCCTGCACCGCCTGAACCAGCAGCAACTGGCGAAGACGATGTTTCCTGTCGGCGAGCTGCACAAGACCGAGGTGCGACGCATCGCCGACGAGATCGGCCTGCCCAATGCCAGGAAGAAGGACTCGACCGGCATCTGCTTCATCGGCGAACGGCCTTTCCGGGAATTCCTCAACCGCTACATCTCGAAGGAGCCGGGCCCGATCCGCGACGAGCGCGGCCGGCGCATCGGCGAGCACCAGGGCCTGAGTTTCTACACCCTGGGCCAGCGCCAGGGCCTGGGCATCGGCGGCGTCAAGCCCAAAGGCGCGCAGCGCGGCGCCGGCGAGCACGCACCCTGGTTCGTGGCTCGCAAGGACATCGAAAGCAACACCCTCTGGGTGGTGCAGGGCCACGACCACCCCTGGCTGCTGTCGCCGGCCCTGGAGGCGGACGATGCCAGCTGGGTAGGGGGCAGGGCGCCGTCCGCGGGCGCTTACGCGGCGAAGGCGCGCTATCGCCAGGCCGACGCCGGCTGCACACTGTCGGAGGGCGCCAACGGCGCGTTCCGGCTCGCCTTCGCCGACCTCCAATGGGCGGTGACGCCGGGGCAGTCGGCGGTGCTCTATGACGGCGAGGTCTGCCTGGGTGGCGGAGTCATCTCGCGCGTCGGCTGACGCCTGCGGGCGCACCTTCGCCGTCGGCCGCGCTACGGGCCCCCTTCGGAGCGGCCGGGCGGGCGGGTGCTCAGGCCGCGTCCTCGCCCGCCACCGAGGCGTGGACGTGGATGAGGTCCAGCGGATGGCGATGGCCCGCGAGATAGTCGTCCACGCATTGCAGCAGCAGCGGGCTGCGATGGCGCTCGCGGCTCGCACGGAGCTCCTCGGCCGTCATCCACAAGGTGCGCACGATGCCCTGGTCCAGCGCACGGCCCGGCTCGAGAGGTCCCAGCGTGCCGCAGAAGGCGAAACGCATGTACGTGGTGTCCTCGCCCCGGGCGCCGCGCTGGCGGGCCATGTAGATGCCGACCAGCGCAGTCGGCGTGAAGCGGTGCGCGGTTTCTTCCAGCGTCTCGCGCGCGCAGCCTTCGGCCGGCGACTCGCCGGGGTCCAGATGGCCCGCAGGCGAATTCAGCCGCAGGCCATCGCTCGTCTCTTCCTCGACCACGAGGAAGCGGCCGGCCTGCTCGATCACGGCGGCGACGGTGACGTTGGGCTTCCAGCGATGCGCCATCAGCGCACCATCAGCGCAAGACGTAGCCCGAGAAGCGCCAGACCCGGTCGTCCCCCAACTGGAAGGTCACCAGCTCGCGAACGGTGGTGTTCGCCTTGTTGGCAAAGCGGGTCTCGTATTCGATGCTCACGTACTGGCCGGCCAGTTCCTGGTTGCTCTCCCCGACCACCTGCCGGTTGATGGCGACCCAGGTGCGCTGCTGCGCGACGCCCAGCGGGGCGCGTGCCTTGGCGACCTGGTTCACGAAATCGTCGCGGCTCACGCGCTTGCGCGCGGCTGGCGTGGCGCCGTCCCAGAGCTCGCCCGTCTTGTTCTGGTCGATCATCTGGATCGCCTGCAGGCCGCCGCGGACCAGGTCGCTCGGTTCCGCGTCCTGCGCAGATGCGAGCTGCACACAGCTGCCCAGCAGCACGGCAGCCAGCAGGCTTCGGATCATCTTTTTCATCGTGACGCCACTCCTTGGTTAATCATTCTGTCGCCCCTGCCAGGGGGTCCGGCGGCTCGGCCTCGTCGCCCGCGATGTATTCCAACCGGTAGCCCAGGCCGTAGACCGAGGCCAGGATCAACCCGTTGGGCCGCAGGTCCAGCCGGGCGCGCAGCCGAGACATATGCATGTCGAGCGAACGTGAACCAGGCTCGAGCTCCTGCCCCCAGATGGTCAGCATCAGGTGCTCGCGCGGCAGCAGCCGGCCGATGTTGCGAAACAGGAGGAGCGCGAGGTCGTACTCCCGCCTTTTCAACCGCACCGGTTCCCCATGCAGGCGGATCGTACCGGCGAGCGGAGAGAAGTGATAGGGGCCGTAGACCAGTTCTCTCTGGAACGGGTGGCATACGCGGAGTCCGGGCGGCAAGGACTTGCCGTTGGCATAGCCGTGGCACTCGTGACCACTTGTCGCCATCACGCGCTGGATCGATTCGATCTCGCGCGGCTCGTCGTCGAGCATCGCTATCCGCATGGCATCCCCCTGAAGATTCTTGTTCCACGCTGCCGGCCATTCTGGGCGCCGGTCGCGCGCGGATCGCACTGTACAGGAAGCAGGCGCCGAACTGGAAGAGGGCTTGCGCGTGCATGGCGGCGACGCACCGCCAAGTCCGCGCACCCTCGCGACAGCGCGGCCGGCCTGCGCTTGTCATCTTCATGTAAGCTCGGCGCGAATTCCAACGTAGCCCCGAGGAGATCCCCATGCTGATAGGCGTGCCGGCCGAGACTGTGCCCGGCGAAACCCGAGTGGCCGTCACTTCGGAGACGGCCAAGAAGCTTGTCGCGCAGGGGCACACCGTGCGCGTGCAGTCCGGTGCCGGCATCACTGCGTCCATTACCGATGCTGCCTACCAGGCCGCCGGTGCCGAGATCACCGATGCAGCCGGCGCCTTCGCCTGCGAGCTGGTGCTCAAGGTGCGCTCGCCGTCCGACGCCGAGGCCGCGCTCATGAAGCCGGGCACGGTGGTGGTGGGCATGCTCAACCCCTTCGATGCCGAGGGCCTGCAGAGGCTCGCGGCCGCGGGCCTCACCGGCTTCGCGCTGGAGGCGGCCCCCCGCACCACGCGTGCCCAGAGCATGGACGTGCTCTCCTCCCAGGCCAACATCGCCGGCTACAAGGCCGTCATGATTGCGGCCGACAAGTACCAGCGCTTCTTCCCCATGCTGATGACCGCCGCCGGCACCGTGAAGGCCGCGCGCGTGGTCATCCTCGGCGTCGGCGTGGCCGGCCTGCAGGCCATCGCCACCGCCAAGCGCCTGGGCGCGGTCATCGAGGCCTCGGACGTGCGTCCCTCCGTCAAGGAGCAGGTGGAGTCCCTGGGCGCCAAGTTCATCGACGTGCCCTACGAGACCCAGGAAGAGAAGGAAGCCGCCGAAGGCGTCGGCGGCTATGCCCGCCCCATGCCCCAGAGCTGGCTCGATCGCCAGAAGGCCGAGGTCGCCAAGCGCGTGGCCCAGGCCGACGTGGTCATCACCACCGCGCTGATCCCCGGCCGGCCCGCCCCGGTGCTGGTCACAGAGGACATGGTCAAGGCCATGAAGCCCGGCTCCGTCATCGTCGACCTGGCGGCCCCGCAAGGCGGCAACTGCCCGCTGACGGAGCCCGGGCGCACGGTCATCAAGCATGGCGTCACGCTGGTGGGCGAGGCCAACCTGCCCGCGCTGGTAGCGGCCGACGCCTCCTCGCTCTACGCGCGCAACGTGCTCGACTTCCTCAAGCTCGTGCTCCCCAAGGAGGGCGGCTTCAAGATCGATCTCGAGGACGACATCGTCGCCGCCTGCCTGATGAGCAGGGACGGCCAAGTGACCCGCAAGTAAGAACGAGGAAGCAGCCCATGGACCCCGTCTCCCACACCGTCATCAACCTGATCATCTTCGTGCTGGCCATCTACGTGGGCTACCACGTGGTCTGGACCGTCACGCCTGCGCTGCACACGCCGCTGATGGCGGTGACCAACGCGATTTCCGCCATCGTCATCGTCGGCGCCATGCTGGCGGCTGCGCTCACCAGCACCTGGCTGGGCAAGGGCATGGGCGTGCTGGCCTTCGCGCTGGCCGCAGTCAACGTCTTCGGCGGCTTCCTGGTCACCCGGCGCATGCTGGAGATGTTCAGGAAGAAGGACAAGAAGGCGGCCCCTGCCAAGGCGGAGGGCCACTGACCATGTCGATGAACGTCGTCACGCTGCTGTACCTGGTCGCCAGCGTCTGCTTCATCCAGTCCCTCAAGGGCCTGAGCCATCCCACAACCTCGATCCGCGGCAACATCTTCGGCATGGTCGGCATGGCGATCGCCATCCTGACCACCGGGGCGCTGATCGTGCAGCTCTCCGACGGCAAGGCCCAGGGCATGGCCTGGGTGCTGCTGGGCCTGGTGGTCGGCGGCGGCTACGGCGCCTACCGCGCCAAGACCGTCGAGATGACCCAGATGCCCGAGCTGGTGGCCTTCTTCCACAGCATGATCGGCCTGGCGGCAGTGTTCATCGCGGTTGCCGCCGTGGTCGAGCCCTGGGCCTTCGGCATCACGCCGCCTCCGGTGGCGGCAGTGATCGGGGGCAACACGCCCGAGGGCGCGTATGTCCTCGACGGGCTCGCGCGCTTCGCCATTCCTGCCGGCAACCGGCTCGAGCTGTTCCTGGGCGCGGCCATCGGCGCCATCACCTTCAGCGGCTCGGTCATCGCCTTCGGCAAGCTCTCTGGCAAGTACAAGTTCCGCCTGTTCCAGGGCGCGCCTGTGCAGTTCAAGGGCCAGCACATGCTCAACCTGGTGCTGGGGCTGCTGACCATCGGGCTCGGCCTGGTGTACATGGCCACCGAGAGCTGGACCGCCTTCTTCCTGATGCTCCTGCTGGCCTTCGTGATGGGCGTGCTGATCATCATCCCGATCGGCGGGGCCGACATGCCGGTCGTCGTGTCGATGCTCAACAGCTACTCGGGCTGGGCGGCCGCGGGCATCGGCTTCAGCCTGAACAATGCGATGCTGATCGTGGCCGGCTCGCTGGTGGGCAGCTCGGGCGCGATCCTGAGCTACATCATGTGCAAGGCGATGAACCGGTCGTTCTTCAACGTGATCCTGGGCGGCTTCGGCGGCGAGGCGGCGGCAGCCACGGGGGGGACCCAGGAGCAGCGGCCGGTCAAGAGCGGCAGCGCGGACGATGCGGCCTACATGCTGAGCAACGCCGAGACCGTGATCATCGTGCCCGGCTACGGCCTGGCGGTGGCGCGGGCGCAGCACGCGGTCAACGAGCTGGCGCAGAAGCTCACCGAAAAGGGCGTGACCGTGAAGTACGCGATCCACCCGGTGGCCGGGCGCATGCCGGGGCACATGAACGTGCTGCTGGCCGAGGCCGAGGTGCCCTACGACCAGGTGTTCGA
>NZ_LMTS01000262.1 GCF_001541225.1 Variovorax sp. WDL1
CGCCCAGGCCATCGCAGCCGCTTTGGGCGGGGAGGTCGGGAGAAATCCGTCCGGTCGCTTCAAGCTGGGCGCGGACCGGCTGGAATGGAGCAGCGAGGCCCAGGTGCTGTTTGGCCCTCAGGTCGGCGCAGGCCCCACCGTGCTGGTGCAAAGCCACGGCGAATGCGTGACCACCCTGCCGCCGGGCGGCGTTCAGCTGGCGTCCTCGCAGACGATCCCGCACGAAGTTTTCCTGGTGAATGGGCAGTTCCTGGGTATCCAGGGGCACCCGGAAGCGGATCGGCAGTTCCTGCAGCAGAAGCTCATGGCCTACCACCGTGCGTTGTTCGACGACGACGAATGGGTCCGCGTGCAGCAGGAATCGCAGCAGGCCCTGGATCCCGAGCGCGTGATCGCGTTGGGGCGGCGCCTGCTCGACGCGGGGCGCCTTCCCGCGACACCGCAGGACATTTCGGCCTTGCCGGCCTAAGGCCATAGGCAATCGAAGAGGAACAAGGAAACCCCCATGACAAACACCGCCAAGATATCCGTCCTTCCACGGACGCCCGCCGCCCAGGGCGACTGGGATGATCTGGTCCAGGAAGATCGGGTGCATCGTCGCCTCTATACCGACGAAGCCATCTTCTCCCGCGAGATGAACAACATCTTCGCGGCCACTTGGGTCTATCTGGCCCACGAGAGCGAAATCCCCGAGCCCAACGATTTCAAGCAAGCCTGGATCGGTGTGCGCGAGGTCATCGTCGCGCGTGATGAAGAGGGCGTCATCCGTGTCTTCTCCAACCGCTGCTCGCACCGCGGCGCGAGCGTCTGCCGTGAACATCGGGGTAACGCCGCCGGCTTCACCTGCCCCTACCACGGCTGGCGTTTCGACAACCGAGGCCAGTTGTTCGGCATCCCGGGCAAGAACGCCTACGGTCCGACCTTCAAGTCCCGCGACATGCACCTGGCGCGGCCGGCGCAGGTGGATTCGTACAAGGGCTTCGTGTTTGCCACGCTGAACCCCGACGCGCCACCGCTCGCGGACCACCTCGGCAACGCGGCGCGCTACCTCGACGCCTGGATCGATCACAACGGCGGGGCCTCGAACCTGCGCCTGGCAGGGGTGCAGCGCTTTCACCTGGCCTGCAACTGGAAGCTGACCTGGGACAACGCCGGCGACGGCTACCACGTCCCCTTCTCGCACCAGTCGCTGCTGGTCATGACGAAGGCGCGCTATGGCGGCGGCGACATGGCCTACTTCGCCGATGCCGATCGCACCAAGATGACCAGCAGCGCGCTGGACAACGGCCACACCGTGATCGACCAGCGCCCGGAGATGCACGGCGAATCGGCCTGGCGCCTGCAGCGCCCGCAGCCCGGACGCGAGCCCTACGAGGATCACGTGGCGAGCATCTACGGGGACCAGGCGCAGCAGGTGCTCGACACCACCGTCGGCGCGGGGATGAACCTCAACATCTTTCCCAACCTGGCCTTGATCGGCAACCAGGTGCAGGTGATCCAGCCGCTGGCCGTCGCCTCCACGGTCATGCACTGGTACGCGACGCAGCGCAAGGATGCCGATCCGGAGGTGAACACCATGCGCTTGCGCACCCAGGAGGATTTCCCGGTGATGGGCGAGATGGACGACGCCGCCAACTTCGAGGAGTGCCAGCGCGGGTTGTGCAACAGCCCCGAGGACGAGTGGGTCGACATGAGCCGGCACCACGAGTCCGGCAAAGACGTGCCGGTCGAGGACGGAATCATCCGCGGACCGGTGACCACCGAACTGCACATGCGCAACTACTACGCGCAGTGGAAGCGCCTGATGCAGGCAGAGCCAACGCTGCGCATGGACAAGGGGAGGCTGGCATGAGCACAGCGACGCAGCAACCCGCCGCTGGGCGGCAAGGGTACCGCCATCAACCGCCATCGCTGTATGTGGTCGCATCGTTCTACGACTGGCTGATGGACGTCTCCGCCGACCTGGCCCGGGCGGTGGTGCGCGAGCCCGGCACCGTCGATGCGGCGCGTGAGCGCGACATCGTCCGAATGCTGACCGTGGAGGCGAGGCTGCTGGACCAGGGGGCGCTCACGCAGGACGCATACGTCCAGTGGCTGGCACTGTTCGCCGAAGAATGCGTCTACTGGATTCCTGCTGTCTCGCCCGCTCCGGACCCGAGATGCAGCGTCACGCTGGAATTCCACGACAGGCGCCGCCTCCTGGACCGGGTGACGCGGCTGGGAACGGGGCTGGCCTTCTCGCAGTTCCCGACCTCTCGTACCGCTCGCCAGTTCAGCGGACTCGAGGTGTGGGCGAGCCCAGGGCGCTCGGACGAATGGCGTGCGCGCTACAGCTTCACGCTGGTCGAGTCGCGCGAGGGCCACGGCCGCGTGCTGGCGGGCTGGAATGGTTTCGTTCTGCGCGAGACGGAAGCTGGCCTGAGCATCGTGCTCAAGCAGGTCAATCTGATCGACAGCGACCGCCCCCAGGGCAACAACTCGTTCTTCCTCTGAAGGCGGCGTCAATGGCGAAGCGGGCGCAATCCCTCACCATCACCGACGTCACGGCCCAGGGGAGCGACGCCATCCTGCTCAGCCTGCGCGTGGACGATGAGCAGCAGCCGAAGTTCACGTTCCAGCCGGGCCAGTACCTGACGCTGGCGGTCGAAGTGCAGGGCGACGAGCACTGGCGCTGCTACTCGATCACCAGCGAGCCCGTGACAGGGCAGCCGATCAGCGTGCTGGTGCGCCGCGTTGCCGGCGGCCGCGTCTCGAACTGGCTGTGCGACAACGCCCGGCCGGGCCTGCAGTTGCAGGTTCTTCCCCCCGCCGGGCACTTCACCCTGGCGCGGCCCGGGCAGCCGCTGCTGCTGTACGCCGGCGGCAGCGGCATCGCACCGGTGTTCGCGCTGGCTCGCGAGGCGCTGGCGCGCGGTGCGGCGCGCGTGCGGCTCTTCTACGCTAACCGCGACCGGGCCACGGCCATGCTGTTGGCCGAGTTGCAGGCGTTGCAGGATGCCGCTGCGGGGCGCCTGGAGATCGTCCACTGGTATGACGCCGAGCAGGGCCTTCCTACGCAGGCCGTTCTGGTGGCGCAGGCGCAGGGGCTGGACCAGGCCGACGCCTACATGTGCGGTCCGGAACCCTTCATGCACGCCGTGGGCGCCAGTCTCCAGGTCGCCGGGTTCGATGCCCAGCGTGTGCACCGGGAGGACTTCGGCGCCGCCGTGGAAGGTGCGAGCGAGGAAGCCGCAGGTGATGGCCCCGAGGCGCTGCTCACGGTCCTGATGAAAGGCCAGACCCACGCCGTGCCGGTGCGTGCCGGCGAACTTCTGCTGTCCGCCATGCTGCGCGCCGGACTGCCAGCGCCGCACGCCTGCCGCGTCGGCGAATGCGCCTCGTGCATGTGCCGCCTGCAGGCCGGCGAGGTGCAGCGCTTGGACAGTTCGGTGCTCGACGAGGACGACGTGGCCGCGGGCTGGTTGCTCGCTTGCCGCACCCGTGCCGCCAGCCCTGCGCTGCAGGTGCGATTTTCATGACGCTGGATGCTTGCAGGCAGCCACGAGCCACCCAAGGAGCACCATTCATGACCCGAGATGGTCCGACCACTCCCCAATGGGATTTGATCCGAGCATTCCTGGCGCTGGAACGGCATGGCAGCTACGAAGTGGCTGCGGAGCTGGGGTCTCCTCGTTTTCAGTGCAATAAGTGACGGTACGA
>NZ_LMTS01000255.1:0-17920 GCF_001541225.1 Variovorax sp. WDL1
CCTAAGCCGCATTCAAGATGGGATTGCCGGACGCATACATCACTCCATCAGGTGCGCCCACGAACTCTCCCTTCACGCGAACCTTGAAGACCGAGCTTTGCCGCCCGTACTTCTTGGCCATGTTCTCGATGTAGGCCCGCGAGACCATCGGGCTTGCTTCACCATCCCAGTGCAGCGCAGCCCATGCCCCGCGCATCTTGTGGTGCGAGTCGAAGAAGTAGCCGCTCTGCCGGGTCGGGTTGGCAGCCATCACGACGAAAGCGCCATCGGTAGACAGCGCGCCCTCCGCGACCTCGAACACGTTGTCGCTGACGCCCGAGGCCTCATCGATCAAGAACAGGATGTTCTCGGAGTGGAAGCCCTGCAGCGCCTCTGGCCGCTCCGGACGCGAGGTGCGCGCCACCGAGAAGGATTCATTGGGCGCCGAGGCCATCCGGAAAGCGCCGGCAGACCAGGTGAACTGCCCGCCCAGCGCCGGGTACTTCTCTTTCATGGTCCGGTGCCACTTGGCAATCTCGGACCACAGCACGTCTTCGAGCTGGTGCGCCGTGGGTGCGGTCGCCGGCACCTTCGCAGGGAAGTAGCACGCCAGGAACCACAGCACGCACCAGGCCATGAACGTCGATTTGCCCGTGCCGTGACCCGATCGGATCGACACGCGGCGCCTCTTCACCAGGTTGCGGCTGGCGTCCCACTGCTGATCGGTCGGATCAGCCCCCAGCACCTCCTGCGCGAAGAGTGCCGGACCGCCCTCACGCCACCGGAGGACGGCTTGCTGTGTTGGACTGAGCGCCATTCAGTTCCGCCAGCTCTTCGGCCAGGCTGCGGGTCTTGATCTCCCCGGAATGCTCGATCGCGGCCAGGCGCGGATGGATGTACGGAGCGGCGTCCTTCGCGATACCGGATGCCTCGATCATGAAGTCGAGCGGCACGGCGGCGCGCTCATCATCGGTCCTGGCCGCCTTCTGCAGCGTGTCGAAGCGACCCACCAGGGCGCGCATCGTCTGCAGCATCACCTCAAGCGGTGTCAGCCCCTCCTCGGCTGCCTTGTCCGCGATCTCGCGTGTCTTCTTCGTGGCCGAGCCAGTCTTGCGGCCTGCGTTCTTCCTCGCACCGCCCCGGCCCTTTGAATTCTTTGAATTCGTTTGATTGTTTTCAAACATGGTCATGGTTCGGGGCTTCCTTGGCTTATCCGAGTTGAGGTGCGCCCATCGGGCTACCGCGGTGGTCGCGGCTGGGACGCTGCCGATCGCGATTCCCCTGATTGCACGGTGTCGCAGTCGTGGACTCTCCCCGCCATTTACCCGTGGCGGGCCGCTTCAGGTTCGCGGTAGAAACGGGGGCTGAAATGGTTGCGATGGCCCGATTCGAACGGGCGACCTCAGGGTTATGAGCCCCGCGCGCTACCTGGCTGCGCTACACCGCGGAAACAGAAACGAGCAATAAGTCACGGCCGTACTACTTCTAGCGCATTGACCCTGCGATCCGCACTTCCTACAAGGGGCACTCCATCCAACCAAGAACCCCCCATCACCATGGCTCACTTCATTCTCACGTTCCGCATCGCCTCCGACTCCGGCTATCAGACTCGATACGAATCATTTGTCGAAACTGTAGAGAAGTTCGCCGGGGGTCCTGGCAAGGTTTGGGACCAAACCACGTCGTTCTACGTCTTCGAAGCGGAGTCCACCGCTCAGGCTGTGGTTTCTCATCTGTACCTCAAGAGCGCCTTCGACAGCACCAAGGACGTGATGGTCGTGATCGATGTTGATCGGCGCGTGAAAGCGACGAAGGGCCAGATTGAGTACGAGGTGCTACTAACCAAGTACCTAGGGTTTTGAGACGATGCCGCAAAAAACAAAGCCGCCGAGCAGTAGCTGGGCGGCTTCGGCTATCCGAAGGGCGCGCTCATCCATCTAGGGTTGAGCTGCTCTTATTGTTCCCGGCACACCCGGGATTTGTACAGGCATCAGTATTGTACTGGACGGTAGAGTATTCGCAACCCTACTCCATGGTCTCGCGTAGTTTCTTCATCGCTTCAGGTCCTGCCCTCGATTGGCACTCCTCCATGCGGCTGATCAACCAGCGCGCGAGTTCTCGCTGAGGTGCTGGCAACTGGCGCTCGAAAGAAACTTTCCCTTCGCCTTGGCAAGGCTTGCACTTCTGGGTGCCCAGCGTCCTGGTGCCAGGGATCAGCGTGACGCCGTGCCCGCCGCAAGGCTTGCAGGTGCCATCGCGATGCCAAGCAAGGCACACCCTCGCCATGTCCAACGCCTGGACCCGGTTGAGCTTCACCCGCATTCCGCGCGCCTGCTTCCAGGCCTCATCCGAGAGGATCTCGACTATTTGGACGGCGGCCGAGTTGTCGCCACAGAAGAGGCGCTGTAGCGCTGCGGCCAGCGGCTCATGCTTCGCGGCAAGGCCCATCGCGCCCAGGACATCGGTGTCCGACATCGTGGAGCGCGGGTCGCTCTTGAGGTTCGAGGAACGGATGGCGCTGGCATACCGATCGAGAATTTTCATTGGGCTTGGCCTTTCAGTTCTTGAATCTCGCGCGCGATGCGCCGAGACTGGATCTCGATGTAGGCCAGCAGCCCAACGTAGATCACCAGCAGCACGCTCAGGACGATCCGCATGGCCAGCATGAATTCGGTATTGGGCATGACGCACGCCATCGTGCCCATCACCACCGCGGCGCTTAGGAGCAAGGCGAAAAGGTTCATGGCCGGACCTGCTGGTCTTGGGTAGAGAAAGGGACGTAAGAAAGCGGGTAGCGCCGCGGCTGAGACCGGTACTGCATGGATGGCTTGTCGAACCATAGCCGCAGCGTGTAGTCCTGGTGCTCGCCGTAGCGAGCCTTCATCAGGATCAGCTTGGCGTCCGGCTCTGCCTTCTGCTTTTCCCAGGCCGCGACCGAATCGGGATCGTTCAGGTCGAAGGGCGCCTCATCCTTCTGCGCGCGCCAGATCGAAAACACGTTGTCAGCGCCGTTGACGATGCCGCCAGCACCGGCGACATCCATCTTTCCGGGCGCCTGGTCCTCGTCCTTCTGCTTGCGAGGGTGCGCGACAAGGTGGACGTGTGCGCCGTGGGCCTTCTTGAAGGCGACGATCTTCTGCACCGCCTCGTTCTGCTTGGTGATCGCGCCGATGCCGTCCGAGGGAACGTCGATCATCATCAGGCTGTCGATGACGAACTGGCGCACGCCGTAGCGCCGCGCGGCATAGGCGAACACCTCGAGAAGTCGATCAAGCTTCGCGGTGCCCACTAGGTCGAAGAGCCAGCACTTGTCGCTGAGCCAGACGCCCACCGCCCGGATGTACTCGCGCGACGGCCGGTAGATCCCGGTCGCCTGCTTGTGCAGCCGCTGCAGGTGCTTGTCCGGTGGGATCTCGCCCGAGAACACGGCGACCCGCTCGCCTTGCTTCATCAGCCCGAGCAGGATCTGGTCGAGCATCAGGCTCTTGCCGTGCCCGTTGATGCCGGTCCAGCAGGTGTACTCGCCGCCGCGGAACTCGAAGAAGTCGAAGAGCTTGTCGAACTCGATGCGCGGGTCTCGCGGCGCGTCCGGGTCCGGGTAGAACAGCGCTTCGACCTCCGGCGTGAACTCGTCCGCGTTGCGCAGCTCCTCCGGGTCCAGCGGGCGCGCATCGTCCATGGCCTGCTGGAAGTCGACCGCCTCGGCCCCGTCCAGCAGCCACTGGTTCGCGTCCTTTGCACCGAGCCGCACGCGCCGGCAGCGCTCCACGCCCAGGCGCTGGATGACCTCCTTCGCGCCCTTGTCGCCCGCCTCATCGTTGTCGAAGCAGATCAGGATCTCGTCGAAGCGTTCGAGCCGGTCCCAGTCGGTTTCGAGCCACTGGTGATTCCCGGCCCCCTGGTTGACCGACAGCGCCGGCACGCGCATCTGATGCAGCGTCATGGCGTCGATCTCGCCCTCGGTGATCGTGACAACCCGCGCCTTCCGATCGATGAGGTGCCAGCCGAAGAGGCACGGCGCGGCGTCCTTCTCCTGCCGCATGTCCTTTTTCTCGTCGATGTTGCGGTACTTGATGTTCAGCAACTCGCCGGTGTCGTCGATGAACGGGAACACGGCATAGACCTTGCCGTGCTGCAGCTGCTCGGCGACCTTGAAGGCCCGAACCGTTTCCTCGGTCAGCCCCCGGCCACGCAACCATTCCAGCGCCCTGCCCTTCGCGGCGGGCACGCCAGGGCTCACTGGCCGGCGATAGGTGCGCTCGGGCGGCTTCGGGAAGTCATCGCGGATGCCCAGGTGGCGCTTGGCCTCCTTCATCGCCTCCACGATGTCGAGCCCGCGGCAGGCCATCCACAGGTCCAGGAGGTCGCCGCCCTCCCCGCTCGCGAAGTCCTTCCACAGGCCGGCCTTGGCACCGGTCAGGCGCACCGACAAGCTGTCGCCCGGTTCGCCGCTGGTGTTGCCCGCCTTGAACTCGGGCCCCTTGCGCTTTCCGTGCGGCAGCAGGTACTGGGCGATTTCCACAGCCTGGCTGGCCATGCGGACCTTGAGCTCGCCCGCGTTCACGCCGTGACCTCGCTGATGCGCCGGGCATCGCGGTACTCGCGGAAGTTACCGACGTGGCACCGCTCGTTGGCCGCGTGATCGACCGAGTCGAAACCGGCTGCCTGCCACCACACCGACCCGCTCGCGTCCAGTGGCGCAGCGGCCTTTGCGCCGGGCAGTTCGTCGTCCCATCGGCCCTCGTTCAGCCAGGTCGATGGATGCGGGATGAAGCGCCCGTTCTCGCGCTTGTCGAGGTGCGGGCGCTGCGCGGCTAGGGCCCCTAGGATCTTCGCCTGCAGCACATCGTCCGGCGCCAGCTTCAGCCAAGCCTTCAGCGCCGCCTTCCTGCCCTTCTTGCGCGGATAGGCAGCGTAGAACACGACGAATCCCCCCGGCTCCTCTTCCTCGGCGGAGGGTCGCTGCCCCCCTTGGGGGGTATGGGGGGTATTACTTGAATCAGGAATCAGTGAATCAGGAATCAGGGTGTTATGCACCTGTTCCTTAACTGTTAAACCACTGTTCTCGGCATCAGGTGAGCCATGCGGCTTAACAGTTAGAGCACTGTCTTCGCCCCCCTCTGCACTGGCTGGTAAAACTGTTGCCGCACAGGATGCGCGATGGCTGGCGCCGGTCGCATAACCGTTCTTGCCACGTTCGTGAACGGTGAGGAAACCTTCTTCGTCAGGGATTTGCCCATCTTTTTCGGTGCCGTGGGGAACCTGGTGTTTCACGAACGCCGCGATCTGGATGTATCGGACGCCGGCCCACTGGTAGCGCTTGATGAAGCCCCACCGCACGAGCTCCTGCAGGAGCGGCTCGACCTCGATCGAGTCGAAGGGGAAGAGCTCGCCCTTGATCTTCTTCGCCCGGTCCTCCAGCCGCCCTTCGCGATCCGCCAGGGTCCATAGGCCGGCGAAGCACAGGCGCGCGAAGGCCGAGCACTCGGCCAGGTCTTCGTTCTTGAAGAAGCCCGGCTTGATGTTGCGGGCGCGGGCCATCAGCGATGTGACCCCACTTCTCCTGAAGCGATGCCGCTGCCCGCCGCCTCGTAAGCTTCGATCTCCTTCTCGACCTCAGCCCAGATCTCTGCGGCTTCGGCCTGCGCCTTGGTCAACGCGGCGACCAGCGCCGGCACCTTGTCATGCTCGATGACAACGAAACGCAGGTCGCTGTCGCAGTCCTCTTCCATCAGGACGACGCTGCCGCCGCCGCCTGCGTACACCGCCAGCTTCTGCAGCGAGTCGTCTATCAGCATGCAGCCGCCCTGGCGCATGTCCTCCCATGATGGAGCCGTGTCCTCACTCGGCGTGAACGCCGCGTCTGGCAGATTCGATGCTGTCATTTCCAAGATCCCAATTCATGATTCG
Source organism: Variovorax sp. WDL1 (assembly GCF_001541225.1). GTDB lineage: Bacteria > Pseudomonadota > Gammaproteobacteria > Burkholderiales > Burkholderiaceae_C > Variovorax. Next base: position 5,890 of record NZ_LMTS01000255.1, read on the forward strand.
TCGCCCAGACGGCGCGGCCGACGTGCCCGCGGTGCACAGAGCACCAATACAGAAAGTGAGCGACCCAGAGGACGGCGCGGCGCATGGTCACTCCCAAACCAGCTGATCCGGCCGCTCGATGCTGGCCAGGTGGACCTTCGACAGGGTCAGCAACGCCTGTATCTGGTCCGGTGGAAAGCACTGCATTTCCTGGTTGACCACCTTGAGGCCCAGATGGGCCAGCAACTCGCTGAACTGCTCGAGCTGATCGTTCTTGAGGCGGCTGACCGTCGACTCGCTGATCCCCATGGAGGTCGCCAGTGCGACCTGCCTGCCGGGCTCTTGCAGCGCGCGCAAGATCGTCATCTGCGTCTTGCGTGCTCTTTCGTGGACGGTGGGCGACGATGCAGCCATGACTTACCGCCCTACCCCCACGATGCGAGCTGCGGACGGGTTGCTGCACAGCTCCACCCGCACGACGCTCTCGACCAACGCGGACGCCCACGGCCTGACGCCGCCGCGCATCGTGCTGCGCGTGTCGAAGCTTGAGATCCTCCTGATCGGTGGCGACGCCGAGGTCCGCTTCAGCGCGCACGAAACTGATGTGTCGCGGTCCCGCAGTCGGCCAGCAAGATGGAGGTGACTCGCCATGGCCTACCCCGCCCCTTCGATTTGCTTGTTGGCCTCAGCCGACAGTTCCGGCCAGATCACCTGCCAGTCATTCGGCCGAAAGTCGCGACGGGTGAACTCGTGGTTGCACTCCTCCTCAACGACTGCGCAGTGCGCGATGGGAATGCCGCGGTCGCGCCATTCGGCAACGCTTGCCCGGTGCATGTTCAGACGACGAGCCAAACGGGCTTGAAAGCCCCGGCGATCAAAGAGGATGGTCCATTCAGGCATGCGCTGAGTATGGCTGAACCCAACTTTATTTGTCAACCTAGACCAGACCCAATACTTGCAGGGGCCAGTCCTGCTAACCCATACTTCACCGATGGCCACTACTAAATCCTTTGGGTTCGGCTCGCGACTGCGCGCTGCGCGGCAATCGCGAGGAATGACCGGTGAAGAACTCGGTCGTGGTGCCGGGGAAGGCGGTAAGGACGCCTCAAAGGCCTCAGTTTCGGATTGGGAAAACGAGCGGCACTACCCTAAGGCAGATCAGCTTCGCGTGATCTGCATGAAGCTCGACATCAGCCCGGACGAACTGCTTTTTGGGAAGAACCGGCTGCGGGAAACGCAGCTCTATCATGTTCGGGCCCTTTATCACTCCCTCCCTGCAGAAGAGCAGGAGACGTTCTTCTCGCCAGAGAAGGTCACCTATTCGAAGGGTCCGCCTCCACCGGAATTACGACCGCCACCAGGTAGAGCCATGGTCTCGTCTCATCTTTGGTCGTCCAAGAAGAAGTCTTCTAAAGACGGCGAGTAGAGAAGCAATATAGGAGATCAGTTCGGTTTGACCGAACTGTTATTACTTTTTATTAGTAGTCGCAGAGCCGTTGTTGTCTGGTTGAACTTGACCGAAGTTGTATGGTCCAGCCATACTCCACCTGCCCATGCCGGGCGCTGGAGTGGAAATGGATACCGTCACACACACGAGCTTCGAGATCGCAGCGCGCAACGCGCTTAGCACCCGCAATTGGCGCGCCGCCGCCCTGCTCTTCACCGAAGCCGCGGACGAAATGCTCGCTGACGTTCACGGCGTAACGCCTGTCCGCGCGGACGGCCTGCGCCGTGATGCGCACTTGGCGCTCGGCCGCACGGAAGAGTTCAAGAACTACCGCGAGCAGCTTCGCCTCCGGGGCTGCCGGGACTTCCGAGCCGAATGGGAGATGCCGTCGGGAGAGCTGGTGACCCGCCTCCTGATGCCGAAGCGGAGGGCCTGACCATGCTGCTTGACCTCATCCTTTCGTCGCGCCTCTTCAACTGGTTCTTCGGCACCATGCACGGCCGCGATGAGCGCCAGGACCTGACACCGGCTCGAATCACGGCTTCGGCCTTCGCGTTCACAGTAATGGCCGGATGCGGTGGTGGCGGTGGCGGCGGCGGAATGCCCGCTATAAGCGGTGCCATATCGACGCCCGCGAAGGAGGAGCCGGCCGAGCAGCCGATCAAGCCTGCGCCGATCTGCTCGGTGTGGCTTGAAGGTGATTCCGTCCTCAACGGCTCCTTCTTCCCGATGTCCAAGCTGGCGGAGCCCCCTGCTGCCGGCATCGCGCGCCTGCGGCCCATGTATCGCGTCGTCGATCGAACGGTGCCGGGCAACTCGGTTCAGCTTCGGAGGCAGGGCTTCCTGGCCGAGGAACTCGACACCCGCTTCGTGGTCCTGCAGTTCGGCATCAACGACGGCGGGAACGGCTTCAACTATCGCGAGCCGCTGCGCTCCATGGTGCAGCGCGTGAAGGCGCTCGGCAAGACGCCGGTCATCACCGGGCTTTCACATGTGAAAGGCGCGCCGAAGTGGCGCGACGACTACGACGCCCTTGCGCGCCAGGTTGCGCAGGAGGAAGGCGCCATCTTCGCGGACTGGGGAGCCGTATCACACCCGGATGCGGATTTTGCAGACGACGTGCACCCCGGGCAGGCCTACAGCACGCGCCTGGTAGAACAGCTCGTGCGCGCCCTCGATGCAGCCGCGCCGGAGTGCCGGCAGTGAAGGCAATCAAGACCGCGGGGTGGATCGTGCTGTTCGCCGCGGCCGTCGCACTGCGCAAGGCGTGGAGGTGGGCTTGATGTCATGGCTTTTTGAGTCGAGCACGCTTCGGACGTGGAATATGGTCCGGATGCCCTTCGGGATACATGCGAGCAAGCTCCCGGAAGGCCAAGCTTGCGCGGAAAAACGTTTCCTCAAGATCCAGGTCCTTGGGCAGCGTGGATCTCAATGCGCGCACCGCGAACAGTGCCATCTCAACAACTTTCATTTCGCGCGGTCCAGGCGGCGTCGCAGACTCCTCGTCTGCTCCAAAGTAGTAGTCTCCGTCCGCCTCGAAGCGGTCCATGCGTGTGCCAAGTTCTTCGTGGAGCTTAGCAATGCGGGCCAACGCGTCGATGACCTCATCGGGGACCGGCCTGTCCTCCGGGTGTCGCTTCTGCGCCTCTCGCAGCAATTCCCGCGTCACCTTGAGTTCATTCTGAATGGGCTCGAAGTCGGAGCGCTCGGCATCGCTAATCGCTTGGTCGGCGCGAGTTGCGATCTTGATCAGATCGGTCTCGATCTCTTCAAAGGTCTGCCTCGCCATTCCCATCATGCCCATCAACACCGATATGTCAGTCGCAAGGGCGCGCATGCGGTTGGAGTCGAGCCAAGCACGCAGCTTGGACCTGGCCATCTCGTGCCGAAGGGCGGCAAGCACATAGGCGGATGTTCTGCGTTCTTCAGCGTCGAGGAAGGACTGCTGCAGCCGCTCAACGATTTCCGCGTTCATGGATCGGTTGTTCGCCTTCGCGGCATCGGCGATGCGCTCACGCATGCCATCGGGAAAGCGAACGATGTACTTTTCCCCAGCCTGAGCGGTGGTCGTCACCACTCCGGGCACAGGGGGCGGCGGGTTCTTTTTCCTGAAATCAACCATGCCCCAAGCTTAATGGCTAAATGCCATACATCAAGGCATGGCACATAGCCATTATGTATTTGCAACCAGTGATGGCACATAGCCATAATCTGCTACAACATGGCACTTAGCCATTACACCATGAGTACTCCCAACACCATGCATCCGAAGCCCTTCCAGGTCCGCATGAAAGCGGAAACCCATCGCTGGATTCACGACCAGGCGAAGGCTCAGGAGCGCTCGGCGAACTGGATCATCAACCGCGTGCTGGAAGAGGCTCGCGAGCGGCAACTCGCGGCCCAGCGCCCCCAATCCTGAAATCGGACTAGGACCAAGCCATGAACGACCTGTCTGAGTTCGTCACGCTGCACGACACCACGCTGACGACCGACTCACGCCGCGTAGCCAAGCACTTCGGGAAGGCGCACAAGAACGTGCTTCGAGCCTTCGACAACTTGGATTGCAGCGAAGCTTTTCGTCGGCTCAATTTTGAGGCGACGATGGCGGATGTTCCGGGCCCCAAAGGGGCGATGCGCCAAGAGCGAATCATCCTCATGACCAAGAACGGCTTCGTGTTCCTGGCGATGGGCTTCACCGGTGCCAAGGCGGCGGTGCTCAAAGAGCGCTACATCGCTGCATTTGATGCCATGGCCGACCAGCTGCAAGCCATCGCCGTTGATGGCTATCGATCCCTCTGGGACCAACGCCTGGAATTGGAGAAGCGCGATGCCACCAGCTTCATGTGGGCGCAATTCGGCTCGCAGCGCATGCTGGCTCGCCGCCGCGAACTACCCAGCCTGCGCGCCGAGCGCGAGGCGCTCGACACCGCCATGCAGCCTAGCCTGCTCGAAACGGAACTGCACCAATGAACCGCCGCGCCTCAGGGCGGAGGGGGTGGTGTTTCGCCACCCCCTTGATCTGAGGCACAAAAGGCGAGACCCGGGCGGCGGCAACCGTCCAGGTCTCTGTGTGAACCCAAATCGGACTAGGACCAGAGTCACATGACTGATGTTAGCACTCCATCACTTAGGACAGCAACAAGGGTAGCCAATGCGGCTACAGCTGTTACCTCCTCTAGAACCGTCCCGGCCACCAAGCCGAACGAGAACGAGGCTCAAGACGCGCTCGCCAAGTGCCGCGTTGCCGCCCAGACTGCCCTCGACTTGCTTCGCAATGCCGACGGGCTTGATGAAGGGTTGCGCGGCGGAAACACCCTTCGCCTGACGCGGCTCGCCAAAGCCTCCATTGCACCAGTGATCGACGACGACGAATGGACGGTCCAGGAACTTCGGAATTGGGTTTTCGACGTTGACGCCATCATCATGGCTGCGATCAACGTCACCGACGACGAGATCAGTCAAGAGCGCCGCGATTTTCTGACCGCAGCTCACAAGCTGGTGGAGGCGACCGCGACGCTCATCGAGGACGGCGCCTTGAAGGCCAGTACCAACGCGACCACGACCGCGCGCCTCACCTACATTGCGACTGCGCTTCGCGACGCTGACCGTAAGCTTGAGCTCGCCTACGACAAGGCGGAGTCAGGCGAGTCGCTCGAACTGGTTCTCGAGCACATCGCCCACGACCTGATGAACGGCGACGTTCTCTGCATGCTCAAGCCGGCGCCCACCCAGCGCGACGCTCAGACGACCTATGAAGCCTTGTTCAAGGTTCTGGCGGTGCTGGACGGCGCCGTTGCGTTGGCGCAGGGGACGGTCTTCGAACCCTACCTTCGCGAAGTTTGGCAGCAGCTCGACGGCGTGCAGACCGCCTGCGACTCCACAACGAACTGCGATCTTCCTGCTGGCGAAGACGAGGTTGACGAACGACCCTGCGATCAGTTGTTCACCGCCCTTGCGACCTTCCAAACCGCGGCAGCCATCATTGAGAGCCAATGGCAGGACGTACCCGATGGCGGCGGTGCTTACGGTGCGGCGAGGGCACTGGTCGAGCCACTTGCAGCCAAGTTCGAGGAGCAGGTGGCAAATAAGGGTCTGACGCTCGACGACTGCGAAGACATCAGCTGCGACCTGTCGGTGATCGAGAACCTCATGTCGGAGCGCTGCGAAGAATGGGCAAACCAGTGCCTCTGGGGCGCCCTGTACCTCCTGCGCCAGTGCAAGGACCTCGTCGATACCGTCGAATTCCCCAAGGAGGCGGTCAATGCCTGACGCAGTCACTTTCCCGGGCATCGAGTATGACGACGGCACCAGCGGAGACGTCTACTTGGGCCGGCCAGAGGACATGATCGCAGCCGGCCTGATCACCGCCGCGCAGTTGCCCGGCACGCCCGGCATGCCGCGCTCCTCGGCGATCTTCCTGGACGGCGTACTGCAGCCCCGTGGGTCGAAGCCCGCGCGCAGCGAGCGCTGGCTGCAGGTGACTCTCTACGGCCGCAAGGTCCGGGTGACGAAGGGAATCAGCCACGAAGAGGAACAACGGCGCATTGAAGCTCGGCAGGCGGAAATTCAGGAACTGGCGCGTAGCGAGCCGAAGGCCGACATCGGGTTCGACGGAGCGCGCAAGGCCTTCGCCGAGGCAAGTACGCTGTTCAAGGTAGGCGACAGCGTCAGGGTCGGCCAGCATTCGCTGGTTGTGACCGGCGAATACAAGCTCTACCTCGTCCGCGACAAGGATGGCGAATTCGTCGATTCCAAGGGCGGACGGTTCAACTACCAGCACGGCTACTGCTGCCAGTACCGCAACGGGGAAGAGTTCTTCTACCCAGCCCACATGCTGAGCAACGACGACGGCGAACCGACGCACCTGCGTCTTGTAGCCGGCAAGTCCACGCAAGCACTGCGCCCGATGATGGAATTCAGGGAACGGGAGCGGATGTGATCGAGATCTACACCGATGGGGCCTGCTGGCCCAACCCGAGCGCCAATGGTGGATGGGGCTTCGTGGCCTACGCCAACGGCGCCGAGATCCACACCGCCAACGGTGCTGCCGAGGGACTGACCACCAACAACCGCATGGAGATGACAGCCATGCTGCGCGCCATGATGTGGCTGGGCGGCCGTCCGGGGCGCATCCACAGCGACAGCCAGTACGTCGTCAACGGCCTCAACTCCTGGTGCAAGGGTTGGGAGCGCCGCGGGTGGATGCGCAAGGACAAGGGGGCGATGGTGCCTGTCATGAACGCCGACCTGTGGCAGGTGATGGTGATCGCCCGCATGCCTCAGCATCAGATCCAGTGGGTGAAGGGTCACGCCGGCATCATGGGCAACGAGCGCGCCGATCAGCTCGCAGATGCTGCATGCAGGGGTGTCGCAGCATGACCCGCTGGATCACCATCGACAAGGCGGAGGGTGAGACCGGCTTGCCTGCGTCGTTCCTCCACGAGCGCACCGGCGCCTCTGGCGTCTGGCCCGAGGGCAAGGTCTGGAAGTGGTTCGAGGGGCGGAAGCTCATCGATCTGGAGGCCCTGTACGATCTGATCGACAAGCGCCCCAGCATCCAGAGCAACCGCGGCCGCAAGCGCTCCCAGCCCAAATGCCAAGACCAGCCCAGTCCTCAACCGGCGTAATCGTCCGCGACGCCCATCTGCAGATCGACCTGCGCCGCTACGGCTTCGGGAAGGAGCGGCTGGAGCTGGCCCCCACGCCCACGAACATCCGCTACGCCGAGAAGCTGCGAAACGAGATCTTAGGCAAGATCGAGCGGGGCACCTTCGCCCTGGCCGACTACTTTCCCGACAGCCCGCGGTGCAAGACCGACGCCCCAAGTCTGACCTGGGGCCAGGTCGCGACCGAATGGCTGAAGATCAAGAAATCCTCGGTCCAGCACAGCACCATGCACCACTACGAGCAGACGCTGGGCAGCCTGCACTTTGACGAGGTGCGGGGCAAGCACATGGCGGATTTCGACTACCGGATGCTGATGAGCCTGCTGGCCAAGCTGCCGGAGAACCCGAAGACCTTCAACAACATCGGGACGGTCATCAAGCAGGTGCTCCACTACGCCTACCTGTCGAAGATCATCCGAGAGCCCCTGCACGAGCACGTCGCCATGCGCCGGCGCCAGGAGCCGGAGCCGGACCCCTTCGACTTGGCCGAGGTGGACGTACTGCTGAGCAAGTTCACCGAGGAGGAGGCACGCGACTATTACGAGTTCGCGTTCTTCTCCGGCCTGCGGCCGTCGGAGCAGATCGCGCTGCGCTGGACCCGGGCCGACCTACGTTCCGGCACCGTCAAGGTGGACACAGCCCTCACCCGCGGCAAGGAAAAGGGCACGAAGACCAGCAGCGTGCGCATGGTGGAGCTCAGCGGCCGGGCGCTGCGGGTGCTGGAGCGCCAGCGAGCGCGCACCCAACTGGCCGGCGGCCATGTCTTCCTGGACCGCGCTGGCCAACCCTTCGCCGGCACCGACGGCCCGCTCAATGAGTGGTGGAAGCCCGCCATGAAGGTCTCGAAGCTCCGCTACCGCGATGCCAGGCAGACCCGCCACACCTTCGCGACCATGTGCCTGATGGCCGGCAACCGGCCAGCTTGGGCCGCCGGGCAGCTCGGGCACTCGCCGGAGATGTTCTTCCGGGTTTACAGCCGGTGGATCAAGGGAGCCGACCATGGCGCCGAGCGCAACGCCCTGGATGCGTTCATCAGCCCCAAGACCGGGACAAAAACCGGGACAGAAGGACCGAATTCAACCTAGTTCGGCAGAGCTCTCAGAGGGGACCGCTACCGAGGGAGTCAGCCGATTTCCGGGCTTTTCGCCTAAAAATAGGTTCGATTCCTGTCGAGGGCACCAGTAAGGTGTTGATTTTTCTTGGTTTTCGCGCAGGCCTGCTACAATCCGCCTTCCCCGACACGCGTCAGCCTCTATCGGGAAGCCTGCGCAGGCAATGCCGAATCTCACGACGGCACGTCGAATAAGAGCCACCACGACGAGAAAAACAAACGGTGACTCCTGCATGTGAATGTGCCGTAACGTGGACCGCGTAAGAGCCCACGACCAATCTCGAAGCCCGCCGCAGCGCGGGCTTTTTCACGCCCGCCTCACCTGGGCGGCTCGGCGCGCAAGCTCCACTCGGATGTGAAAACTTCACATTCCACAGCAGTATCTGTATATTGGTACGCCCCTGTATTCCAAGGTTCTCAAGGAGCGCGCGATGGAGTCGGATTTTCATCTTCACAAGGTCCAAGTGCTGAGTCCGAAGGCGGCAAAGATCGCATTGCGGATGCTGGATGCCGATCCCGACATTCCCGTCGAATCGATCTTGGCGCTACGGCCAGCGTTGGTCGAGCGTTGCACCAAAGCGGAGCCCTTCGGGACCACCGACTGGATGACGATTGCTGCGATCGATCGTCCCGCCATTCGCCGGGTTGCCGGGCTCTTCGAAAGCCGCGAACAACGGCATGCTCGACTCTGGATTACAAGCTTGCGCCAAGCCACCCGGAAAGCCCCTCGATCCGAGCCTGCCGACACCGCTCACGACTCACTTTGAACGAGGGCGATCTCGACGAGCCCGCCGCGACAGCACCAGATCCGAATCAGCGGCACTCCGGCGCCGCGCGATCCAGCGCCGAGACCAGTTGCTCGGCAAGCCGATGGGAGTAATCCTGGCCGGGATGGAGTTCGTCCTGCAGATCCGCGTCGGTCATCGGCACCGCGCCCCAGTCCGCGAAGATCACCCTCTCTTCCGCGGCAACACTGCGGGCGATCGCATCGTAAGCATCGCGGGTGCTGACCTCGCCCGACCGAGGGCGTGAAAGGCCTGTGACGATTGGCGTCTTCCCCATGGCTTTCACGCCACGGATCATCGACCGCAAGGGCTCCGCATAGTCGAAGCGGTTACCGGCATCGTTCATGCCATGCTCGATCACGACGAACCGCGTTTCGATGGCTTCGCGCCGAAACGTCGGCAGACGCAAGTTGACGAAGTCGCCCGGCGAGGTCCGGTCGACGACCGTGTAGGCGGGCCGCAGGCGCTTGATGGCCGCCGCGGGGGGGTCGACCAGGCGATTCGTGGGAGTCGTGCCGTAAGTGCCGTAGAGGATGCTGTCGCCGTACAGTGTGACGCTGCAATCCGCAGCACCAGGCGGCTTGAGTGCGGCAGCCGGGACCGCATTTGCTGGCGGCAATCCGCCGCCACTGCCTTCGCTACATCCGACGATGGATGCGACAACGGACAAGAATGCGAGCACGCGCCCACGATCTGCAAATACCATCGCCCTCTGCGCCTCGAAATTGTTGTTGCCGCGTCTTGCGGTCTTTCATTATCAGCGCCGGCACGGAGCAGCCTCATTGACGCGAGATGGACTCGACACGAAGCTCACTCCCATGACCACACGACCTCCCGCCACGCACGATCGCGCCGTTCTCATCGGCCGCTTCCAGCCCTTCCTCAACGCACACCACGCCCTGCTGCGAAAGGCGCTGGACGCGGCGCCCCGCGTGGTGGTGGTGATCGGCTCGGCCTTTCAGGCGCGATCGCCGAAGAACCCCTTCACCTGGCAGGAGCGCACGGAAATGATCCGCCTGGCCCTCGCCGAAGCCGACCGCCCGCGCGTGCTCTTCGTGCCGATGCGCGACCACGTCGACGAGGAGCGCTGGTTCGCCGAGGTGCGCTTGGCAATCGATGCGGCGCTCGCAGCGCAGGGAGCGGCGCCTGCTACGGGCGACTCGACGGTGCTGATCGGCCATGTGAAGGACGCCACGCGCGACTACCTGCGCGGCTTCGAGGGCTGGACGCTGCAGACCGCCGAACGCATCCACAGCGCCAGCGCGGCCACCGTGCGCGATGCGATCTTCGGCGGCGCGAGGGAAGCGCCCGATGTGCTGGTACGCGCGGTGCCCGCCGGCACGCTGGCTTTCCTGCGCCCCTGGATGGCGACTCCGCTGCATGCGGCGCTGGCGCAGGAATGGGAGGTCCTGCGCCAACATGACGCCGCATGGTCGGTGGCGCCCTACCCGGTGGTGCTGGTTACGGTGGACTGCGTCGTCAAGTGCGGCGGGCACGTGCTGCTGATTCGCCGCGGCCATTCGCCCGGGAAGGGGTTGCACGCCCTGCCGGGCGGTTTCCTCGAAATGCGCGAGACCACCCTGCAGTCCGCGCTGCGCGAACTCGATGAGGAAACGCATCTGGCGCTGACGCCCGCCGAACTGCTCGCCTGCCTCGCCCGTACCGAAGTTTTCGATCGGCCTGATCGCAGCCAGCGCGGCCGTACGATCACCCACGGCCACTTCTTCGACCTGGGCGACCGGCAGCCCCTGCCTGGCGTGCGCGCGGACGACGATGCGGCCGCCGCGGAATGGGTTCCGATCGCCGCACTGCCGGGCTTGGAAGACCGGCTGCTGGACGATCACTTCCAGATGCTCGACCATTTCCTGGGCCTGCTGCCGCGCCCCCTCATTGACGCCTGAGGCACCCTCTGGTGCCGGCAATGGCGCAGGAGCTAACCGCAGCGTATACCCACCACGCGGCCGTTCGGCTCGATGTCCACGATGAGCCGTGCGGCATCGAAGGGTGTGTCGGGGTCGGTCGCCAGCACGAGGCGCGCTCGGCGGGCTCCCGTGCGCATGCGCATTTCTTCCAGCAGTGGAGCGGTGATGCGCCAGCCGAGCCCGAAGCGAGCACGTGCCGCGGTGCAACGCGCGGGCGCATCGACGAAGGTCGGCGGTGGCCGGACTTCCGGCAAGAGTGGCCGCGGCTCGCCGCGGAACTGGCAGCCGCCTAACAGGAAGAGCGACAGCAGAAGCAGCGTGCGGCACACAGGCAGCCCCGTCCGCGTCCTGGCCTCACAGGATGTGCATGCGCGGTGCGATGAGGTGGTGGTCGCCGGCGTGGTCGCTGGCCGCGCCCCCAGCGGCCGGCAAGACCTTGTTGGCATGCTTGCGTACGCTCAGAACCACCACCGCCCACAGCACCACCTGCATGATCACGAAGTGAACCAGCAAGGTCGAAACGTCTACACGTCCCGCCGGGGTTTGCATCGCCGCAACGGCCAGGAAGAAGAAGGCCAGGATGCAAAAGGGCCGAAACCAATGCGCCCTGCGTACATGCGCAAGGCGCAGGATCCATGGGACGCCAGGGAATCGCTGAAGTCGGCGCCCCTGAGCCTCAGCCTCCTGCAGAAATGGAACCGTGAGGAAGTTGATGGCAATCAACAGAAGAAGCGTGTCCATGAGCTCGTCCATTCGCTGAATAGGCGCGAATGATGCCGAGCGCCGCCTGAGCGGGAGGTGCGCCGCAACAATTCGTGAGATTCCCCATGCGACCGCTCGCAAGAACGGGAAATGATGCACGCGCCGCAGCTCGATCCCGCCATTGCTGTAGGCCACCACCCACGCGCGCGCATTGCCTTCTCCGGCAGGAGAGAAGTGGGCTCCGCGTCTAAGCTGCAAGAACTGCAAGCGGAAAGGGCCTCACGCCCTTGGGTCTTGCGGAGGCTTCTTACTGAGACAGCTCGACAGTTTCCTCCTCCCCGGCGCCCATGGCGCCGTTGCACAGCGCCCTGCGGGGCGCTGTTTTTTTGGAGCGGCGGCAGGCCGCCTCAGTGCGTTTC
>NZ_LMTS01000255.1:17958-26300 GCF_001541225.1 Variovorax sp. WDL1
ACGTCCGCATGCAGCGACAGCGCCCAGGCTCGCCGGTCGCGGCCCCAAGAGGGCTGGGGCTTTCCGAATCGCACGATTGCGACAAGCGGCGGCGCCTTCAGCACCTTCCATAGCGAGGAGGGAAGGTTGTCATTGCCGATGTAGCGCGGCGCCAGGCTGAGCTCGCCAGTGGCGGCGTCGGCGAAGCGCAGGGCCATCGGTTGCACCGGCGCGCCCGAGGAGATGGCGGCCTGGAGCAGGTTCGCATGGAAGGGCAGCACCGAATTGCCGTCGCCGGTGGTGCCCTCGGGAAACACCGCGATCACGTCGCCCTCGCAGAGCGCCTCGGTCATGGTGTGCACCACGCGAAGTGCGTCGCGCCGGCGCTCGCGCTCGATATAGAGAGTACCGGCGCCGTTGGCCAAGGTGCCGATCAGTGGCCAGTACTGCACATTCGCCTTGGAGACAAAGCGCACGTGCCGCGCCGCGTGGACGGTGATGATGTCCAGCCAGGACACATGATTGCTGACCACCAGGAGCGGCCCACCCTGGGGCGGCGTGCCCTGCACCACGAGGCGGATGCCCATGATCGCCAGCATCCGGGCTGCCCAGGCCTGCACTCGCTGCTCGCGCTCCGCCTGGGAAAGCTTGGGGAACTTGGCGCGGATAGTCCACCAGCCGACAAGCGCTTGAGCCAGCGCACGTATGAGCTTCAGGAACGCGGACAGAGACTGCATCGGGCAGCGATCGACCTCAACCGTGGACGAGCCGCCCGCCCACCAAAGTGTGGCGCGGCTTGCCGCGCAAGGCATAGCCGCCGAAGGGTGTGTGCTTGCCTTGGCTACGCAGCGCTTCGGGCAGCACCTGCCACTCCAGCGCGGGATCCACGATGCAGAGATCGGCCACCCCGCCTGGCGTCAGGCGCCCTGCCTCGGTGGCCCCGAGCAGCCGCGCGGGGGCAGCCGTCACCACCTCTATTGCGCGCAGCAGCCCCGCACCGCTCCGCTCGCCCCATTGCAGCGCCAGCGGCAGCAGCAATTCGAGCCCGGTCGCGCCGGGCTCGCTCTCGGCAAAGGGCAGGGTCTTTGCGTCGACCTCGACCGGTGTGTGGTCTGACACCAGCGCGTCGATGGTACCGTCGGCCAGCGCGGCAGAGAGTGCATCGCGGTCGCGCTGTTGGCGCAGCGGCGGATTGAGACGGGCACGGCTGTCGAAGTAGCCGATGTCGGTGTCGACCAGGTGCAGCGAGTTGATGCTGAGGTCGCAGGTGAGCGGCAAGCCTTCGGACTTGGCCGCGCGCACCAACGCCACGCCGGGCGCGCTCGACAGGCGACACACGTGCACGCGCGCGCCGGTGGCACGCATCAGCTCGATGATGGTGAAGAGCGCGATGGTCTCCGCCGCCACCGGCACGCCGGACAGGCCCAGGCGCGTGGCGAGCGGGCCGCTGGCGGCCACGCCCTGCCCGAGGTCGCGGTCCTGCGGCCGCAGCCACACGGTGTAGCCGAAGGTGCTGGCGTACAGCAGCGCGCGCTGAAGTACCTGCGTGTTGCTCAAGGGGACATCGGCCTGGCTGAAGCCGATGCACCCGGCCTCGGTGAGTTCGGCCATCTCGGTCAGTACCTCGCCCTTCAGGCCACGTGTCAACGCGCCCAGCGGGAACAGGCGCGCACTCTGCATCTTCTCGGCGCGGAACTTGAGCATCTCGACGAGGCCCGGCTCGTCGAGGATCGGATCGGTGTCGGGCGGGCAGACCAGGCTGGTCACGCCACCGGCCGCGGCCGCGGCCATCTCGCTTTCCAGCATGCGCTCGTGCTCGTAGCCGGGCTCGCGCAAACGCGCGGCCAGATCGACAAGGCCGGGCACGATCAGGCAGCCTTGCGCATCAAGCGTGCGCTCGGGGTTGAAGTCGGCCGGCGTGCCGCCGATGGCGAGCACCTTGCCGTCGGCGATGGCCACGTCGGCCTGCTTGTCGAGCGCGGTGGCCGGATCGATGATCCGTCCATTGGTGATCAGGGTTCTCATGCTTCGTTACCTGCCACGATGCTCATCACGGCCATGCGCACGGCAATTCCAAAAGTGACCTGAGGCAGGATCACACTCTGCTGCCCGTCGACCACCGCCGAGTCGATCTCGACCCCGCGGTTGATGGGCCCCGGATGCATCACGATCGCATCGGATTTGGCGAGCTGCAGCTTCCCGGGCGTGAGGCCGTAGGTCTTGAAGAATTCCTGCGACGAGGGCAGCAGCGCTCCGCTCATGCGCTCGTTCTGCAGCCGCAGCATGATGATCACGTCGCAGTCCCTGATGCCTTCCTCGAGCGTGTGACACACCCGCACGCCCATCTCCGCCATGTCACCCGGTACCAGGGTCTTGGGGCCGACCACTCGTACTTCGGCGCAGCCCAGGGTAGTGAGCGCGTGGATGTCGGAGCGCGCCACGCGCGAGTGAAGCACGTCGCCCACGATCGCCACCGTGAGGTTGGCGAAATCCTTCTTGTAGTGGCGGATCGTGTACATGTCGAGCAGGCCCTGGGTCGGGTGCGCATGGCGGCCGTCGCCGGCGTTCACCACGTGCACGTGGGGCGCGACATGCTGCGCGATCAGGTAAGGCGCACCCGATTCGCTGTGCCGCACCACGAACAGGTCGGCGGCCATCGCGCTCAAGTTGGCGATGGTGTCGAGCAGCGACTCGCCTTTGCTTGCAGAGGAGCGCGCGATATCGAGATTGATCACGTCCGCCGACAGCCGCTTGGCCGCGATCTCGAAGGTGGTGCGGGTGCGCGTGGAGTTCTCGAAGAAAAGGTTGAACACACTCTTGCCGCGCAGGAGCGGCACCTTCTTCACCTCGCGGTCGCTCACGCTGGTGAAATTGACAGCGGTATCGAGGATCTGCGTGAGGATGGCCTTGGGCAGGCCCTCGATGGACAGCAGGTGGATCAGCTCGCCGTTCTTGTTGAGTTGGGGGTTGCGTTTGTAAAGCATCAGGCTTGCTCCACCTGGAAGCTGAAAACCCCCTTGTCGTCGCGCGCAAGCGCCAGCGACTGCGCTGCCGGAAGTTCAAGCCGCGCCGCCGCGAAGTCCGCCGCCACGGGCAGCTCGCGACCGCCGCGATCGACCAGCACCGCCAGGCGCACGCAGCCCGGCCGACCGAAGTCGAACAGCTCGTTGAGCACCGCGCGGATGGTGCGGCCGGTGTAGAGCACGTCGTCGAGCAGCAGCACGTCGGCGCCGTTCACGTCGAAGGGCAGCGAAGTCTGGGCGCTCGCGGCCATGCCACGGCGCGCGAAGTCGTCGCGGTGCATGGCCGAGGAGATGATGCCGGGCGCACCGGGCAGGCCCAGGTCCTTCTGCAGCCGCTCGACCAGCCAGGCGCCGCCGGAGGTGACGCCGACCAGGCGGGTGTCCGGGCGCATCAGGGGCTTCACGCCGCGCAGCAGCTCGAGATAGAGCGCCTCAGCGTCTGGAATCGTGTTCACGGAAGGCTCCTCAAGAACTGTTCAAGGATGATGCAGGCCGAGGCTGCGTCGGCATCGCGCGCGCCCGCAGCCAGGGCCTCGGTCGTGCTGTAGCGCTCGTCGACTTCGTAGACCGGTAGGCGGAAGCGCCCCCTCAACTGCCGGGCGAAGCGCTGGGCGGCACGGGTGTTGTCGTGCGCAGCGCCGTCGGGGTGGTAGGGCACGCCCACCACGAGGGCGTCGGGCTGCCACTCGCGGATGCGGGCCTCGATCTGAGCGAAGCGGGCATCACCGTCGGCCTTGATCGTGGCCTGCGGCGTGGCACTGGGCAGCAGCCGATTTCCGCTCGCGACGCCAGTGCGCTTCTGCCCGAAGTCGAAGGCCAGGAAGCTCTGGAACTGGGAAGGAACGGAAGCAGGAGGGGCAGCGCTGTCGGGCATTGCCTCGACCCTCATGCATGCCCCGCTTCGGGCGACAGCGTCCAGGCCTGCAGGCCCAGCAGCGACAAGGCCTTGTCG
The DNA here is from genome assembly GCF_001541225.1 of Variovorax sp. WDL1. Taxonomy (GTDB): domain Bacteria; phylum Pseudomonadota; class Gammaproteobacteria; order Burkholderiales; family Burkholderiaceae_C; genus Variovorax. The sequence goes on from NZ_LMTS01000255.1 coordinate 21,913, forward strand.
TAGCGCTGCTCGATGGGTGTGTCGAAGATCACCGCCGGATCGGCGCCCACGGTAAGCCAGCTGTTCTCTGCCAGCTCGGATTCCAGTTGGCCCTCGCCCCAGGCGGCATAGCCCAGCGAAACCAGCACCTTGCGCGGACCCGCGCCGGTGGCCAGGGCCTCCAGCACATCCTTGGAGGTGGTCATCTCCAGGCCGCCGGGAATGGTCATGGTCGATGCGTAGACCGACTCGTTGGGCTTCTCGCCTTCCCCGAATACCGCCTCGTGCAGAACGAAGCCGCGTTCGGTCTGAACCGGGCCGCCCTGGAACACCGGCGCGCTGCCGAGCTCGGGGCGCGCCAGGCGCAGCTCGATCTTCTCGAACAGTACCCCGAGATTGATGTCGCTGGGCTTGTTGATCACCAGGCCGAGCGCGCCGCGCTCGCTGTGTTCGCAGAGGTACACCACGCTGCGGCTGAAGGCCTTGTCCGTCAGACCCGGCATCGCAATCAGGAAATGATGCGTAAGGTTCATCGGGGCAGAATCGAGGGCCATGCCGCCGATTTTACTGGCCGCCGACAAGACCTACCCCAAGGGCCTCATGTGGTTCCGCCGCGACCTGCGGGTAGACGACAACGCGGCCCTCTACCACGCGCTGCGCGCCTGCCGGCAGCTGCTCTGCGTCTTCGTATTCGACCGGGCGATCCTCGATGCGCTGCCGCGCGCGGACCGGCGCGTGGAATTCATCCGCGAATCGCTGGTCGAGCTGCAGGCCGAGCTGCGCACCCTCGGCGGCGGACTGATCGTGCGCCATGCGGTGGCGGAGGAAGAGATCGCACCGCTCGCGCGCGCCTTGGAGGTGCAGGCGGTGTTCGCGAACCGAGACGACGAGCCTGCTGCGCTGACGCGGGACGCGAATGTCCTGGGCGCGCTGGCCAACGGCGGCATCAGCTTTCACACCTTCAAGGACCAGGCCGTCTTCGAGCGCGACGAGTTGCTGACGAAGACCGGCCAGCCCTACACCGTCTTCACCCCCTACAAGCGCGCCTGGCTGTCCAAGGTGGACGCCTTCTACCTCAAGCCATACCCGGTGCGCAGCCACATCGACGCGCTGGCACCCGCACCGGGAGACTTTCGCCCGCCGGTCCCGACACTGGCCGAGATCCGCTTCGATAAAAGCAACCTCTCCGAGCTGGAGATGCCGACCGGCAGCCGCGGCGGCGCAGTGCTTTTCGAGGACTTCTTCCAGCGCATCGACCGGTACCACCAGGCTCGCGACTACCCGGCCGTGCGCGGGCCCAGCTACCTCGGCGTACACCTGCGCTTCGGCACCGTCTCCGTCCGGCAGCTCGCCGGCGTGGCGCACCAACTGGCGCTGCAAGGCGATGCCGGCGCGTCGGCCTGGTTGGGAGAGCTGATCTGGCGGGACTTCTTCTTCCAGGTGCTCGCGCATCACCCGCAGATCGGCGAAGGCAAGAGCTTCAGGCCGGAATACGACCGCATCCAGTGGCACCACGGCAAGCACGCCGACATGCTCTTCGAGGCATGGTGCCGGGGACGCACCGGCTATCCGTTGGTCGACGCCGCCATGGCGCAGATCAACCAGAGCGGCTACATGCACAACCGCCTTCGCATGGTCGTGGCCAGCTTCCTGTGCAAGAACCTCGGCCTGGACTGGCGGCGCGGCGAGCGCTACTTCGCGCTGCAGCTCAACGACTTCGAGCTGGCATCCAACAACGGCAACTGGCAGTGGGCCAGTTCCAGTGGATGCGATGCGCAGCCCTACTTCCGGATCTTCAACCCTGTCACGCAGAGCGAGCGCTTCGACCCCGAAGGGAAGTTCATCCGCCGCTATTTGCCGCAGCTCGCGAAGCTGTCGAGCACGAGCATCCACGCGCCCTGGACCGTGGCACCGCTGGAGCTGGAAGCGGCAGGGGTGCGGCTGGGCGACAACTATCCGGAGCCCCTCGTCGACCACGCCGAAGCACGGGCGCGCACGCTGCAGCGCTATGCGGTCGTGCGCGAGGCGAAGAGTGGAAGGAAGGGCCGCGCCTGAAGCGCCGCCCGGCCCACTCAGGCCGCCATGGCCTGCTGCGGCGCCTCGGCGCTGGCGTAGTGCCGCACCAGCCGCAGGAGCTCGTCTTCCGCGTAGGGCTTGCCGAGATAGTGGTTGACACCCAGCGCGCGCGCATGGTCGTGGTGCTTTTCCGCGATGCGCGAGGTGATCATGATGATCGGCAGGTCGGCCAGGGAGGCATCGGCGCGAATATTGCGCGCGAGGTCGAAGCCATCCATGCGCGGCATCTCGATGTCCGACAACACCACCGCGGGCCGCTCCTGCTGCAGGCGCTCGAGCGCCTGCAGGCCATCGGCCGCCAGCGACACGCGATAGCCCTCGCGTTGCAGCAGGCGCTGGGTGACGCGGCGCACGGTGATCGAGTCGTCGACCACCAGCACCAGCGGGATCTGCGGTGGTGCCGCCTGGGTCACCACGTCCTCCGCGCCGCCTATCGAGGCAGCGGCAGATGCACCGCTGGCCTGGAACTGCCGCGCCTGCTCGCCATGCACTGCGGCCAGTGCGACGGGGTTGTAAATCAGGGCCACCGCACCGGAGGCCAGCACCGAAATGCCAGCCATGCCGGGCAGCCGCGAGAGCTGCGGACCCAGGTTCTTGACAACCACTTCCTGGTTACCCAGCACTTCGTCCACATGCAGAGCCACACGCTGGGCGGCGCTTCGCACGATGACGATGGTGTTGGTCCTTGCTGTCCCGCGCTCGCTGCGCGCGGAGGACTGCAGAAGCGCACCGGCCCAGAAGAAGGGCACCTGCTCGCCGCCGAACGAATAGCGCTGCTCGAGGTACGCGGTCTCGAGCTCGGAAGCACCGGCGCGCTGCACCAATTCCACCAGATTGGACGGCACGCCGATCGACGTGGCGCCGGCACGCAGCATGACCACGTGCGTCACCGCCGTAGTCAACGGCAGAACCAACTTGAACTGCGTACCCTCGCCCGGCTTGCTCTGGATCTCGATGCGGCCGCCGAGCGCCGCGACCTGCGCGCGCACCACGTCCATGCCGATCCCGCGGCCAGCCAGTTCGGACACCTGTTCGGCGGTCGAAAAGCCCGGGGTGAAGATGAGCTCGGCCGCCTCGTCCTCGCTCGGCTGGTGATCCGCTGAGATCAGGCCCAACGCGCGTGCGCGCTCGACGATGCGACGGTGGTTGAGCCCCGCGCCGTCGTCGCGGAAGCTGACCGAAACGTCGTTGCCTTCGTGATGCAGCTCGATGGCGATCAGGCCGCTCGGTTCCTTGCCGGCCTTCTCGCGCGCCGCCGCGTCTTCGATCCCGTGCGCGACGCAGTTGCGCAGCAGGTGCTCGAAGGCAGGTGTCATGCGGTCCAGCACGCCGCGATCCATCTCGATGCTGCCGCCGACGATGTCCAGCCGCACCTGCTTGCCGGTGTCCTTGGAGGCCTGCCGCACCACGCGATAGAGGCGCTCGGAAATGCCCTCGAACTCCACCATGCGCGTGCGCAGGAGCCCGCGCTGCAGCTCGCGCGTCTGGCGCGCCTGGGCGCTGAGGTCGTCTTCCGTGGCCTGAACGGTCTTCTGCAGGGTGCGCTGCACGGTTGCCACGTCGTTGACGGACTCCGCCATCATCCGCGTGAGCTCCTGGACGCGCGTAAAGCGGTCGAATTCGAGCGGGTCGAAGCCCTGCTGCGAATCCTTGGCCTGGGCCAGGCGCGACTGCATCTGGCTCTCGGCCTGCACCTCGATGTCGCGCAGCTGCTGGCGCAGGCGATCGAGGTTGCCGGTCAGATCACCGAGGGAACTGCGCAGCTGGCCCAGCTCGGCCTCCAGACGCGAGCGGGTGATGATGACCTCGCCGGCTTGCGCCACCAGGCGGTCGAGCAGATGAGTACGGATGCGCACCGCCTGGCTGGACAACGGGCGCAGCGGCGTGAGCGCCGAAGGGGAAGGCAGCGCCACTACAGAATGCGGTGCTTGTTCGTCGGGTCGGTCGTCTGCAGGCGAGACCAACTCGGCAGCGGCGTCCGTCTCCGGCGCTTCCGGGGGCGCTTCGGCGGCTGACGTCCCGGCAACAGCCCGCTTCGCCAGCTCGCTTTGCATCGCATCATCGGCGGCACGCAGCGCATCGAAGGTGGCCTGCAGCGTGTCGAAGCGCGCCAGCAGCTGCTCGACGGCAACGCGGTCGGCCCCCTCGGCACCGATGGCCTCGATCTCGGACTCCATGCGGTGCGCGCGCTCGCCCAGGCGCATGGCGCCGGCCAGCCGGGCACTGCCCTTGAGCGTGTGCAGCGTGCGCAACGTCGCGGCGCGTGGGGCCGGGTCGTCCAGATGCTGCGACCATTCGCGCAGCGCGCTGCCGAGCTGCGGCAGCAGCTCGGC
>NZ_LMTS01000255.1:26365-45817 GCF_001541225.1 Variovorax sp. WDL1
GCCACGTCGATCGCATCCTCGCCCTCGTCGAGCGCCACATCGGCGCCGCCGGGACGCAGCATCGCGGCGGCGACGGCAGCCGTCTCGCCGATCTCGAGGGGCATTGGCGATTCCGCCACCTCGCGCAGCGCGCGCAGCGTCGCGGCGGCAGGCTCCTTGAGGAAGCCGGCCGCGAACTGGTGCAGCAGGCGCCGCAGTTCCTCCGCCGCAGCCACCAGCACCGCACCCTGTGCCGGCGTGCCGCCGCGGCCCTGCATGTACAGGTGCTGCAGCGCGGCCTCGAAGGAACGCGCCATGTCCGAAAGCCCCTGGAAGCCGACGGTCGAGGAACTGCCCGCCAGCGAATGCGCCAGATTGATGGAGGACTCCGGCACTTGCCGGTGCGATTCGAGCGCCCATTCGCCGACTTCGTGGGCCAGTTGCCGCGACCACTCGTCGGCCTCGACGAGGTAGACGTTGTAGAGCGCGATGCCGATTCGCAACGGGCCGATCACCTTGACCTGGTCGTCGACGCCAGCCACCGGCGGCATCTCGGCCGGCACGGCTTCCGCGAACGCAGGGGCAGCGAAAGGTGGTTCGGGCAGGGGTTCGAGTTCGGGCTGCAGCTCGGCGGCCGGCTCCGGCAACGCGGGCACGGCGGGCACGGCGGGCGCGGAGATCTGAACCTCCGGTTCGGGCGCCGCCTCCATGCGCGGCTCGACGACGGCTTCTTCGGGCGCGGACTCCAGGCGCAGTTCCAGCGAGAGTTCCGGCAAGGATTCGTGCCCGGGCTCCTCCTCCACCGATGCTTCCTTCAGCAGGGGCACGGGGAGCGCATCGGCATGGGGCGCGACGGGGCGCTCGGCGGCCGGGAAGGGCAGCAATGGCTCGATGCTGGCCTGCGCGGTCTCGAGGAAATCTATCTCTTCCAGCTCGGCCGGCAGCTGCGGCTCCTCCGGCGGCCGCCTTGACCGGTCGTCGAAGTCGAGGAAATCGGTCGAGGCGAAATCGTCATCGCCAGCGGCGGGATGCGCCTGCACCTCGGCGCTCGCGGGTTCGGCCTCGACGGCGCGCGGCGCTCCTGCCGGCGCGTCGAAAGTCAGCGGTCCCAATTCCAGGTCGGGCAATTCCGGCAGAGGCAGGGGCTCGGGATGCGGCAGCGGTTCGGGCTCCGCGTCGGGCGTGACCTTGGCCTCGACCAGGTTCTCCTCGGCTGCGATGTGGCGCGCCGCCGCGACCAGGGTGTCGGCGTCTGCCACGGGCGCGTGCGGCGCGATTGGCTCGCCGGTGCGCAACGACTCCGCGATACTGCAGAACGGCGCGGATTGCCAGCCGTGCGGCTCGTTGGCGGCGATGGCCTCGACCCATTTCGCGAAATCGGTCAATGCTCGGCGCGTGCCGGCAAGCAACTCGGGCGTGGCGGGGCGCTGGTCGGCCAGCCAGGTATTGAGCACCTGCTCGAATGACCAGGCTGCCTCGCCGAAGTCCATCAGCCCGACCATGCGCGAGCTGCCCTTGAGAGTGTGGAAGGCGCGGCGCAGCACGGTCAACTCGCCGTTGTCGTCCGGGCGCGAGCCGAGCGCCGAGACCGCGGCCAAGCCGTTGTGCAGCACCTCGCGAGCCTCGTCAAGGAAGATGTTCTGGAGATCGTCTTCCTCCAGCTCCCGCACTTCGGTATCGGGCAGACCTTCCAGCGGCGCCGGGCCGGTGATCTTGGCTGTCCAGCTCGCGCTCGGACGGCTGACTTCCTCGATCGGCGGCGGAGGCGCCTTGCGTGCCGGCGTCGCCAACGCAGCGAGCTTGGCCGCAATCTGGGCATCGACCTCCTCGACGCTGAGCACGGTGTCGGTGACCGAGACCGGCCCGGATGCCGAGGCGAAAGACACGGGCGGCGCCGCCTCTGGCGCGGCCGCCTCGGCCGCCTGGCGGCCCATCAGCGGCTTGAGCTCGCCGGCTTCGGCGTCGAAAACGAACAGACGCTTCGCCAGTGCTGGCTGGTAGCTCAGCATGTCGATGAGGAAGCCTAGGGCGCCGAGGTTGTTGCCCAGCGGGTCGAAGTCCGAGGCGTCGCTGGCGGATGCCTCCTCGGCCAGCAGGCGATCGACGTTCTCGCGCATGCGTTGCACGGTCTGGGCCGCCTGGTCGAGCCCCAACACCGAGAACACGCCCTTCATCTGCAGCAGCTGCGTCGGCACCGTGCGCAGCAGGCCCTTCTCAGTCGGCCGGCGGAAGAACTGGTCGAGCGACTTCTCGAGCTCGCTCAGATGGCTGCGCAGCTCGCCGACCACGGTACCCATGGTCTGGCGGTCGCTCACCCGGCGGTACAGCTCCTCCATCCATGGCTCAAGCGGCTCCGAGCGGCCGCCATCCCGCGCGCGCTCGATACGCCCGGCCAACTGGACGGTACGCGCCGTGAGTTGGCGATCGTGCGGGTCGAGGTCCTCGAAGGCGGCCTCGAGGTAGAGCACCGACGTCGCGACCTCCATCGCCAACTCGGTGGCAGGCGGCCGGCCCGAGCGTATCGAGGCATCGACCGCGTTGTTCAAGGCCTGAACCATCGGCAGGCTGGGCGGATGCAACTTCTGCAGCGACTCGCCTAGCTGCGCAAAGGTGTCGGCCACCTGGCGCGTGCGCGACACGTCGCCACCCGAGAGTGCCGACCACATTTCCTTCGCGGTCTCGATGCGCTTGCGCGCCTGTATCAGCACCTGCGGTTCGAAACGGCCGAACTGCTCGATTGTGTAGTCGACCTTCTGCTCGTTGGCCACGCCCCAGGCGACGCGCACCGCACGCAGGGTGGCTGCCTCGTCGCCCGGGCCGGGCACAGCCTGGGCACAGAAGAACAGCAGGTCCTGGCCGAGGCGGTCGGAAACGGTGTTGTCACCGCGGGCCAACGTGGCGTATTGCAGCAGGACGCGGGATGCGGCGCGCTTGACGTGGGCGTCGGCGGGGATCAACGCCAGTGCAAGCGCTTCGAAGAAGCCGGCCGCCAGCGTCCAGAAGCTCGCCACGCGCGGCAACGAGGCGCCGCGGCCCAGGCTCAGACAGAGGGCCTGCAGCCGACGTGCAGCCTGGTCGTCGCCGTTCTTGACGATCTTGAGCACCTCGCGGTCAAGCTTGGAGCGCACCGCGGGGTCGTACACCATCGCCGTCTGGGTGGGCGAGGGCTTGATCTCGGCCCAGCGCCAATTCATGTCCCAGAGGTCGGCCGGGTGGACGCGCTCGTTGCCCACCAGCTCTAGCACGTCGCGATACTGCGGGAACAGCGCCACCGAGGACACGGTCTTGCCCGCCAGCTGCGCGTTGAGGAAGTCGGCGACAGCGAAGCCAGCGCGATCGATCTTCTGGGCTGCGGCCTCAGTGCAGCGCGCCGGTTCCGAGATGAAGCTCTGGACGGCGAACTCCATCGCCCCCAGCACCAGCGCAGGGGCCGGGTGGCCTACCATCTGCAGTGCGCCGACGGCCTGGTGCAGTTGCTGCCTGGCCAGGCGCAGCGGTGCGGTGTCGGCTTCAACGCTGCCTCCGCCCTCTCGCGCGAAGCGCTTCAGCGTCTTGCTGGCATTGTCGAGCGACTTCTGGATCTCTCCGAGCACCCAGGCCAGCGGCCCGAGATCTTCATGGGCCGGCGCGTGACCGGCTTTCGGGGCGGTGGCGGGGCTTTGGATCGACACGTTGGATGCTCGGGGTTCAGGCAATCTTGAAGCGGGCCACAGACTGGCGCAGTTCCTCGGCCATGTGTGAGAGCTCGCGCACCTGCTGGGCAGTGGTGCGCGTGCCTTCGCCGGTCTGCTCGGTCACGGCGAAGATGTGCTGGATGTTGGCGGCGACCACGTTGGCAGAATCGGCTTCGCGTGAAGCGGACTGCGAGATCTGCTCGATCAGCTCGGCCAGCCGGCGCGACACGCGGTCGATCTCGGACAGTGCAGTACCGGCGTTATCAGAGAGCTTGGCCCCCTCGACCACGCCCTGCGTGGAGCGTTCCATGGCGCCGACCGCGTCCTGCGTGTCGGTCTGAATGGCCTTCACCAGTGCCGCGATCTGGCGCGTGGCGTCGGCGGAGCGCTCCGCCAGTCGCTGCACTTCTTCCGCCACCACCGAGAAGCCGCGGCCGGCTTCACCGGCGGACGCGGCCTGGATGGCGGCGTTCAGGGCCAGCACGTTGGTCTGTTCGGTAATGTCCGAGATCAGCTCGGTGATTTCGCCGATCTCCTGCGACGATTCGCCAAGGCGCTTGATCCGCTTGGAGGTTTCCTGGATCTGGTCACGGATCGAGTTCATGCCGCCGATCGCGTTCTGCACCGCCTGCAGGCCGGAGGACGCAGCCTGCAGCGACTGGCGCGCCACCGTTGCCGATTCCTGCGCCTGGGAAGACACGCCGTTGATGCGCTCCGCCATGGTCAGCACCGACTGGCCGGTCTCGCGGATCTCCCGAAGCTGCTCGGTGGAGGCCGCCAGCAGCTCGGTCGAGGTGCTTTCCACCTGCGAGGTGGTTTGCGCCACGCGCGTGGCCGTGTTCTGCACGTTGCCCACCAGCAAGCGTAGTTCCTCGACCGTGTAGTTCACCGAGTCGGCGATGGCGCCGGTGATGTCCTCGGTCACGGTGGCTTCCTGGGTCAGGTCGCCCTCCGCCACGGTCTGCAGTTCGTTCATGAGCCGCAAGATGGCCGCCTGGTTGGCGGCATTGACGCGGCCGGCGTCCTCGCTGGCGCGCTCGGCGGCGATCCGCTCGCGCTCGGCGGCCAGTGCCCGCTCGCGCCCCTCGCGCACCTGCACGAAGCCGATCGCACCTGCGAGCGCCAGGGCGGCCAGCGACAGCACGAAGAGCATCACCACCGTGCCGGCGCCGAGGCCGGTGCGGGCCGAAAGCTTCTCCTGCAGATCGCTGAGCGAGGTGCGCAGGGGTTCGCTGTCGGCCAGGATCGCAGCCTGCGCCTCACGTGCAGCCACCAGGCCCTGCAGGTTTCCGAGGATGGCGCCCGCCTGCGTCCGGGTCTGTTCATAGGTCTTGAGGATCGTCTCGAGCTGCTGGCGCGTCTGCGCGTCGCGCGTGCCCGGCAGGCGCTGCTGGGCATTGCCTTCGAGCAGGCCGCGGGTGACTTCCTGGAAGGTGTTCAGGTCCTTGCCCAGCAGGAACACGGCATCGGGGCTCACGCCTTCGACAGTCAGGAATTCGTTGGCCGACTTGCCGATGCGCTGCGTCAGCATCACCAGTTGGCCTGCGGCGGAAATTTCGGGCAGCGTCGCGTTCTGCTGCATCTTCAGCGAGGCCACGGTCTCGGTCATTTCGAGCAGGTCCGAGGACTGGCGGTTGATATCGCGCAGCGCGGTGCCGACCTGGGTCAGGATCTTCTGTTGCGCCAGCACAGCCTTGGCGCTCTTGTCGGCACGCTCGACCAGCGGCGTAATTTTGGCGAGCTCTGCTTCGTACTGGGAGCCCACGCGCTCCAGCTTGAGCGCATCGTCGCCGTTGGCAAGACCCTGCACGCGGCGCGTCAGGTCGTCCGAGCTCTCCTTCACCTCCGTGAAGGCCGGTACGTTACCCACCAGGGCCTGTGACACCGACTTGGCCAGGCGCTGCGATTGCATCAGCGATTGGCCGGTGGCGGCCACCTGCTGCGCCAGCCGTTCGGCGCGCAGGATGGCGGAGCCAGCCACCAGCAGCAGGAGGAGCACCACGGCGGCGAGCACGATCGCCAGCACGCGCTGCTGGCGCGCGGGATTGGAACGAAGCGAGCCTCCGCCGGCAGCCGGCTCAGAGGGCGCGGCGCCGGGGCTTTCGGCCAGGACGGGGTCGTTGTCGATCGCGGCGGCAGGGGATTGGTCGTTGGCAGCGTCCATGGCGAGAACCACCGTCTCAGGTGTCGGATCGGGCGTCGAATCGCGTCGGATCCGCACCGTCTTCTCCTCGGGCGGTTGCAGGGTTTCGCCGCCGTCCATCGACAACGTCGACCCGCTGTCGACACGCATGGAGGCATTGTCGCCGCCCGCGGGCAGGAATTTCTTGAACTTGTCGGCGATCGAGCTCACGGTCGGTCCTTCAGGTAAGTGGTCGGTGCAAGGCGCTGCGCTCAGGCGCCGATACTCAAAAATTGCGGTTGCTGCGACAGGGCCTGCAGGTTGATTTCCTGCCAGCGCTCACCGGCCGCGTCGGTGTAGGCGTGCCCCAGCCAGGAAGGCGCGTCGCCGTCGGGCGGCTGCGATGCGGTGAAGGCTTCCACGCCGCGCAGCCCCACCAAGCGGTCGATCAGCAGGGCGCAGTTGACTTCCAGCATTTCATTGAGCGCCACCAAGCGCGACTGGGCGCGTGTCGCGTCGCTGCCGGTGGCGGCCTCACCGGATGCGAAGGTGGACAGTTGCACGATCCCGTACAAGCCACCGCGCAGGTTGGCGACGCCCAGGAACCAGGGCTGTGCGTACGGCACCGCTTGCGGCGGAGTCCAGGGAAAGATCTCGCCGGCATGCCCGAGCGGAAACAGGTATTTCGCCTCGCCCGCCTCGACGGCGAGCCAGGAGGCGGACACACCCGAAGTGCGCGCCGCCTGCAGGCGACTGGCGAGCCGGGACTGGAAAGCGCGTAGAGCGTCGCGGTTAGCCATGTACGGGGAGGAAGAAAAAGGCCGCGCGGTCAGGCCAGCGCGCTGATCTTGGCGATCAGTTCGGCCGCATTGACCGGCTTGACGATGTAGTCGCGAGCGCCCTGCCGCATGCCCCAGAGCCGATCGGTCTCCTGGTTCTTGCTGGTGCACATGATGATGGGCACCGACGCGTACTGCGGGTTGCGCGCGATCGCGCGTGTGAGCTGGAAGCCGTTCTGGCCCGGCATGACGATGTCCATGAGGATCAGGTCGGGCTGCTCTTCCTCGAGGCGGCGCATGGCGTCCTCCGCGTTCTCGGCAGTCTTCACCGAGAAGCCATTCTTCTGGAGGAGATCGGTCAGGAAGATCAACTCCGTCTTGGAGTCGTCGACCACGAGCACTTTGCGAATAGCCATTACTGCACTTCCTGCGAAACGACGCCGAACTGCTGCACGGCCTGCAGCAGCTGGTCTTTGGTGAAGGGTTTGGTGAGGTAGTCCTGGGAGCCGACCATGCGGCCGCGCGCCTTGTCGAATACGCCATCCTTGGAGGACAGCATCACAACCGGGACGCTGGAGAAGTGGGCGTTGCGCTTGATGATGGCGCAGGTCTGGTAGCCGTCGAGGCGCGGCATGAGAATGTCGCAGAAGATCAGGTGCGGCTTATGGTCGTTGACCTTCGACAGCGCGTCAAAACCGTCCTCTGCCAGCAACACCTCATGGCCGCCTTGCTTGAGAAAGATTTCGGCACTGCGCCGGATGGTGTTGCTGTCGTCGATGACGAGAACCTTGTAACCGGATCCATTCGAGCTCATTCTCGCCGCTCCTTTGTGACACTCTAAGACCGAAACGCCCCTCGCGGGGCGCAAGAAGCACGGCCCCTATGCCATGCTTCAGATTTCAACCATCTCGAAGTCTTCCTTGCGCGCCCCGCATTCAGGACAGGTCCAATTCATCGGAACATCTGCCCATGCCGTGCCTGGCGCAATACCATCTTCGGGTACCCCCACCGTTTCGTCATAGATCCACCCGCAAATCAGGCACATCCAGGTTTTCGTGTTCATCGCAGCTTAAAGTCCCTGTTCATAGAATGCAACGATCGTATCCAGACGTATCAAAAAATCGCGTGATAAGCGTCTCGGATACGCCACCATTTGGTAGGCCCCGCTGCACATGACAACTTACTTATTACCAATGGAGCAAGGCTACAAAGTGAGCGATCTTACCGACCCCACCAGCGACGAAGTCAGCGCGGAGAGCGAACCGGCCCTGCCCTGCGTGCTGGTCTTCAACGCGAGCGACCCCAGCGGTGCCGGCGGCCTCGCCTGCGACGCGGTGGCCATTGCCTCGGTCGGTGCTCACATGCTGCCCGTCGTGACCGGCGCCTACGCGCGTGACACCTCCGAGATCTTCGACCACTTTCCCTTCGATGAGGAAGCCGTCGCCGAGCAGGCGCGCACGATCCTGGAGGACGTGGAGGTCCAGCTGATCAAGGTGGGCTTCGTGGGCTCCCCCGAGAACCTCAGCACCGTGGCAGAGACAGCAACCGACTACCCCGAAGTACCCGTGGTCGCCTACATGCCCAACCTGTCCTGGTGGGAAGACACGCAGATCGAGGCGTATCTCGACGCCTTCCGCGAGCTGGTGCTGCCTCAGACCACCGTGCTGGTCGGCAATCACAGTACGCTGTGGCGCTGGTTGCTGCCTGACTGGGCCGGCGAACGTCCGCCCAGCGCGCGCGACATCGCACGCGCTGCGGGCGAGATGGGCGTGCCCTACACGCTGGTGACAGGAATGGTGCTGCCCGACCAGTATTTCGACAACGTCCTGGCCTCGCCGCAGTCCGTGCTCGCCAGCGAAAAGTACGAGCGGCTCGACGCCGTGTTCGCCGGCGCCGGCGACACGCTCTCCGCCGCCCTGGCTGCACTTCTGGCCAGCGGCACCGACCTTGCCGCCGCTGCCACCGAGGCGCTGAGCTACATGGACCGCTGCCTGGACGCAGGTTTCCGTCCCGGCATGGGCCATGTGTTGCCCGACCGCCTCTTCTGGGCCCAGGCCGAGGAGGACGAGGAGAATGACGACCCCCTCTCATCCATCGATCTCGCCCTGCCGCCACACGACACCCGGCACTAGGTCCCCTCGCTGACGCCATGCAAAACACCGATCCCAACGACACCCTCTTCGAGCGCGCCCGCGCCGTCATCCCTGGCGGCGTCAATTCGCCGGTACGTGCCTTCCGGGCCGTCGGCGGCACGCCGCGCTTCGTGAAGCGTGCCCAGGGCGCCTATTTCTGGGACGCGGCCGATCGACGCTACATCGACTACATCGGCTCCTGGGGCCCGATGATCCTCGGCCACGGCCACCCGGCGGTGGTCGAGGCGGTGCAGCGCGCCGTGACCGAGGGCTTCTCATTCGGCGCGCCCACCGAGCGCGAGATCGAGCTCGCCGAAGCGATCCTCGCGCTCGTGCCTTCGATGGAGATGGTGCGCCTCGTGAGTTCGGGTACCGAGGCTGCGATGAGCGCGCTGCGCCTGGCTCGCGGCGCTACCGGCCGCAAGTACATCATCAAGTTCGAGGGCTGCTACCACGGCCATGCCGATGCATTGCTGGTCAAGGCCGGCTCCGGCCTCGCGACCTTCGGCAATCCGACCTCGGCCGGCGTTCCGCCCGAGGTGGTGCAGCACACGCTGGTGCTCGAGTACAACAACCTCGCGCAGCTGGAGGAGGCCTTCACGTTGCATGGCCACGAGATCGCGGGCCTGATGATCGAGGCCATCGCGGGCAACATGAACTTCGTGCGCGCGAGTGCGGCTTTCGCGCAGCGCTGCCGCGAGCTCTGCACGCAGTATGGCGCGCTGCTCGTGTTCGACGAGGTCATGACCGGATTCCGCGTTGGCCTGCACGGCGCCCAGGGCGTGCTGGGGGTGCGGCCCGACCTCACGGTGCTGGGCAAGGTCATCGGCGGCGGCATGCCGCTCGCCGCCTTCGGCGGCCCGCGCGCGATCATGGAGCAGTTGGCACCGCTGGGCCCGGTCTATCAGGCCGGCACGCTATCGGGCAACCCGGTGGCAACGGCCTGCGGCCTCGCTACGCTGAAGGAGGTGGCGAGGCCAGGCTTCTTCGACGCGCTGTCACGGAAGACCCGCATGCTGGTCGACGGCCTGAAGGCCGCCGCGCAAGCGGAAGGCGTGCCTTTCAGCGCCGACAGCGAAGGCGGCATGTTCGGCTTCTTCCTGCTCGAGCAACTGCCGCAGAACTACGCCCAGGTCATGGTCACGGACAACGCAAGATTCAACACGCTCTTCCACGGGCTCCTGGCACGCGGCATCTACATCGCGCCGGCGCTCTATGAGGCGGGCTTCGTGAGCGCGGCTCACAGTGACGAGGATCTCGCGGCCACCATCGAGGCCGCGCGCGACATCTTCAAGACCTTGCCGCGCGCATGATCTCGAGCTGAAGCACTGCTTCTCCAGTCCGCTCAGTGGCGGAAATGGCGAACGCCCGAGAACACCATCGCCACGCCGCGCTCGTCCGCGGCATCGATCACCTCTTGATCGCGCATCGAGCCGCCGGGCTGGATCACGCAGCTCGCGCCGGCGTCGACCACCACGTCCAGCCCGTCGCGGAACGGGAAGAAGGCATCGCTCGCCACTGCCGTGCCCGACAGCGACAGGCCCGCGTGCTGCGCCTTGATGCTCGCGATGCGCGCCGAATCGAGGCGGCTCATCTGGCCCGCGCCGACGCCCATGGTCATGCCGTCGGCGCAGAACACGATGGCGTTGCTCTTGACGTACTTCGCGACCTTCCAGGCGAACAGAAGATCCTGCAACTGCTGGGGCGTTGGCTGCTTCTTCGTCACCACCTTGAGTTCGTCGATCGACAGCTCGCGGTTGTCCGCCGTCTGCATGAGCAGGCCCGAGCCGATGCGCTTGACGTCCACCAGGTTGCGGCCTTGTTCCCAGGCCGTCTTGCCGCCCGGCGGTAGCGCGATCTCGAGGATGCGGACGTTGACCTTGCTCTTGAACACCTCCAGTGCCTCGGGCGCATAGCCGGGCGCCATGAGCACCTCGACGAACTGCCTGGAGACAGCCTCCGCGGCGGCGCGGTCCAGCGGCCGGTTGAAGGCGATGATGCCGCCGAAGGCCGAGGTGGGATCCGTCTTGAAGGCCTTGTCATAGGCCTCGTGCGCGTCCTTGCCGATCGCCACGCCGCAGGGGTTCGCATGCTTGACGATCACGCAGGCCGGGGTATCGAAGCTCTTCACGCATTCCCAGGCCGCGTCTGCGTCGGCGATGTTGTTGTAGCTGAGCTCCTTGCCCTGCAACTGCTTCGCGCTGACCAGCGAGCCAGGCGCCGGGAAAAGGTCGCGATAGAAGGCCGCCTGCTGGTGCGGATTCTCGCCATAGCGCAGGTCCTGCAGCTTGACGAACCGGCCGTTGCTTTGTGCCGGGAACAACGCATGCGTGCCGTTGTCCTGGAGGCCTGAAAGATAGTCGCTGATCGCGCCGTCGTACTGGCTGATGCGGTTGAAGGCCGCCACCGAGAAGGCGAACTTCGTCTTCTGGCTGAGTTGGCCTTCGGCCTTCAGTTCCGCAAGCGCCTGCGCATATTGCGAGGCGTCCGTCAGAACACCGACGTCCTTCCAGTTCTTCGCGGCGCTGCGCACCATGGCGGGCCCGCCGATGTCGATGTTCTCGATCGCGTCGTCGAGCGTGCAGCCAGGCTTCGCGACCGTGGCCTCGAAGGGATAGAGATTGACCACCAGCAGGTCGATGGTGTCTATGCCCTGCTGCTCGAGCGCCGCCATGTGGGCGGGCACATCGCGACGCGCCAGCAGCCCACCGTGCACCTTGGGGTGAAGTGTCTTCACCCGGCCGTCGAGCATCTCTGGAAAGCCGGTGAGCTCGGCCACCTCGGTGACGGGCAGGCCGGCATCGGCCAGCAGCTTGGCGGTGCCGCCGGTGGACAGGAGCCGGATGCCCAGCGCATGCAGGGCTTGCGCGAATTCGAGGATGCCGGCCTTGTCGGAGACGGAAATCAGTGCAGTCAGTGCCATGTGGCTATTTCAGGAGTTTGTGTTCGACCAGCTTCTTGCGCAGCGTGTTGCGGTTCAGGCCCAGCCATTGAGCGGCCTTGGACTGGTTGCCCTCGGCCCGCGTCATCACGACGTCGAGCAAGGGCTTCTCGACCACGCGCACCAGCATGTCGTACATGCCGTCGGGCTCGGTGCCACGCAGATCGCGGAAGTAGCTGTCCAGGCTGCTTCGCACGCAGTCTTCAATGTGCTTTTTGCTCATGGCCCTCTGCTCTGCATTTCTTTGTTGATTTCATGCCAACGCGTCGGCCTGCTCATCGCTGGGCGTTCGCGCGCTGCCGCCTACGTTGGGCGGAATGCGGTCCATCTGTGCCGCCAGCACATCGAAGAAGTCCGCCACCGCGCGCCACTGCGTCTCGCAATCCTCGATGGCATTCATCTCGCTGCGGAACCGCTGGCCACCAGGCAGGTCGCGCACGTACCACCCAATGTGTTTGCGCGCGGTGCGCACGCCGCTGTAGTCGCCGTAGAGCGCGTAGTGCTCCTGCAGGTGGTCGAGCATCAGGCGCCGCACCTCGGCCACCAGCGGCGGGGCGAGATGCGTTCCGGTCGCGAGGAAGTGCGCGATCTCGCGAAAAATCCAGGGCCGCCCCTGTGCAGCGCGGCCGACCATCAGCGCATCGGCGCCAGTGAGCGCCAGCACATCGCGTGCCTTCTCGGGCGAGTCGATGTCGCCGTTGGCGGCCACCGGCACGCGCACCGCCGACTTGACCGCGGCGACGGTGTCGTACTCGGCCTCACCCCTGTACCCCTGCTCACGCGTGCGGCCATGTACCGTGAGCATGCGCACGCCGGCGTCTTCGAAGCGCCGTGCCAGCGCAACCGCATTGCGGTGGTCTTCGTCCCAGCCGGTGCGCATCTTGAGCGTGACCGGCACGTCGTGCGGCGCCGCAGCACGAACCACTGCTTCGACGATCTCGACCGCCAGCGGCTCGTCGCGCATCAATGCGGAGCCGGCCCACTTGTTGCAGACCTTCTTGGCCGGGCAGCCCATGTTGATGTCGATGATCTGCGCGCCCCGCTCGATGTTGTACTGCGCAGCCTCGGCCATCATGGCGGCATCGGTGCCGGCGATCTGAACCGCGATGGGTCCCGGCTCGCCGTCATGATCGGCGCGGCGCGAGGTCTTGAGCGAGTTCCACAGTTCCTTGCGCGAGGTGACCATCTCGCTCACGGCATAGCCGGCACCAAGCTCGCGGCACAGCATGCGGAAAGGCCGGTCGGTCACGCCCGCCATGGGTGCGACGAACAGACGGTTCTCCAGCACGATGTTGCCGATCTGCAGGGTCATGGAGGAAGTGGCGAGCGCCGGGAGGCTGCTGAAAAATGAGGCACGATTGTAGCTGTGCCGCGAGGCGGCCGCTGCAATGATTTGCACTATTGCGGGTGCGGCAGTCGACGCTTCGATCTATACGTCCGCGCCGCATATGGCTGCATGTTTCTATACTCCAGCGCACATGCAAGCCTGGCTCGACTCTCTACTTGCGCTTCTTGCGCTGCCGCAATTCGGGCTCAGCACCCTTTTCATCGCCGCGTTCATCTCGGCCACGTTGCTGCCGGTCGGCTCCGAGCCGGCGCTGTTCGGCCTGCTGAAGCTCAACCCCGAACTGTTCTGGCCAGCCGTCGGCGTTGCGACGGCGGGCAACACGCTCGGGGGCATCGTGGACTGGTGGATCGGCTACGCCGCGCACCAGGTGGCAGACAAGTACTCGCACTCGAAGCACCACATGCGTGTGCTGACGTGGCTCGAAAGACTGGGACCCAAGGCCTGCCTGCTGGCATGGCTCCCCTTGGTGGGCGATCCGCTTTGCGCAGTTGCAGGCTGGCTCAAGCTTTCCTTCTGGCCTTGCGTGCTCTACATGGCCATCGGCAAGTTCCTGCGCTACGTCACGATGACGGTGGCACTTCTCTACATCTGGCCGAACTGATCTGCCCTCAGCTCACCCCAGCTTGTCGAGGCAATGAACAGTGATCATGTTCAGCTGCTGAACAGGAAGTTCATCACGTCCCCATCCTTGACGACGTATTCCTTCCCTTCCGCCCGCATCTTCCCGGCATCCTTCGCACCCTGCTCGCCCTTGTAGGCAATGTAATCGGCGAACGAAATGGTCTGCGCGCGGATGTAGCCCTTCTCGAAGTCGGTATGAATCACACCGGCCGCCTGCGGGCCGGTGTCGCCGATGTGGATCGTCCACGCGCGCACCTCCTTCACGCCGGCGGTGAAGTAGGTCTGAAGGCCCAGCAGCTTGTAGGCGGCGCGGATCAAGCGGTTGAGACCCGGCTCGTCCTGGCCGATCTCGGCGAGGAACATCTTCCTGTCCTCCTCGTCCATGTCGGCCAATTCGGCTTCGATCTTGGCGCTGATGGCGACCACCGGCGCGTCCTGCGCCGCGGCGTACTCGCGCAGCCGGTCCAGGAAGGGATTGTTCTCGAACCCGTCCTCGGCCACGTTGCCGACGAACATCGCGGGCTTCGCGGTGATCAGCGAGAACTGCTTGATCAGCGGCTTGTCTTCCTTGCTGAACTCGACCGTGCGCACCGGCTTGTTGTCGTTGAGCGCGGCCTGGCATTTCTCGAGCAGAGCCACCAGCTTGATGGCCTCCTTGTCGCCCGAGCGCGCGGTCTTGGTATGACGTTGCAGCGCCTTCTCGACGGTGGCCAGGTCGGCCAGGCACAGCTCGGTCTGGATCACCTCGATGTCGGAGATGGGGTCGACCTTGCCGGCCACATGGACCACGTTTTCGTCCTCGAAGCAGCGCACCACGTTGACGATGGCGTCGGTTTCGCGGATGTGGGCCAGGAACTGGTTGCCCAGGCCCTCGCCCTTGCTGGCGCCGGCCACCAGGCCCGCAATGTCGACGAACTCGACGATGGCCGGCACGACGCGCTCCGGCTTCACGATCTCGGCCAGTTGGGCGAGCCGCGAATCGGGCACCTCGACCACGCCGACATTGGGCTCGATGGTGCAGAAGGGATAGTTCTCGGCCGCGATGCCAGCCTTGGTCAGGGCGTTGAAAAGGGTGGACTTGCCGACGTTGGGCAGGCCAACGATGCCGCACTGGAGACTCATGGCGGGACTTTCAGGATGCTTTGGGGAAGCGCGGATTTTAGGCGCGCCGCTTCACCCTCACTCGAAGCGCAGGTTGGCGCCGACCGGCTGCCCGCGCCGGAGCATGTGCTCGATGCCCTGCAGCACGATCGCGTTCATGCCGAAGGTGATGGCACCGTCGACGCGCGGATCGGCGCGGTAGGTGCGCAGCGTGTCGCCCACCGCGGGGCTGCTTTGGGCCGTTGCCGGGTCGATGTCAGGGATCGGGCAGCGCGAGCAGGGCTTCACCGGCTGCAGGCGGGCCTCGCCCTCGCCGGTGCGCACGTGCAGCAGCTCCACACGGTCCTCATCGTGCGCCTCGAGGCCGGCCAGCACGATGTTGGGGCGGAAGCGCTCGATGCCCACCGCCGCGTGGCCCTGCGCGGCGAGTCGCGCATTGAGCTCGGTGAGCGAACCCTCGCTCGCCACCAGCAGCGGATAGCCATCGGCGAACTGGTTCTGCGCCTCGATGCCGCCAGTCCACTTCAGGCTCGACAGCCGCTTGTGCTCGGGGTCGAAGCGCACCAGCCGCAGCTTCTGGGGGCGGCCGGGCTGCGACAGGAAGTCGCTGAACCATTGGGCCGCAATGTCGCCCATGTCGTAAGCGGCCACTTCGTCCTTCCAGACCCGCACGCGTACCGGCTGCTCGACCCGGTCGAAGGCGATGTGCAGCGCCAGCATGCCGGGGGCGCGCAGCACCATCTCCGAGTGCTTCATCTGCGGACGGATCAGCGCCATGCGCGGCAGCTCGCGCTGGGTGACGAACACGCCCGCTGCGTCGACGACCATCCAGGCGCGATCGAATTCCAGTCCGGTTTCGGTCAGCAGCGCCTCGGGCAACTCGACGCCGGCACAGGATTTGATCGGATAGACGAAGAGGCGGGCGATGGTCGCCTGCAGGTCGAAGTCGGGCGGAGCGGTCACGGGGAATCCTTGGCTGAAGCGGGCGATTGTCCCGCAGGTCGGCCGCAGCGGACTCCTACAATGCCCCGATGGCTCTTCCTCCCGAGGTTTGCATTCGCGGCGCCGGCATCGTCGGCCGAACGCTGGCGCTGCTGCTGGCGCGCGAGCGTGTCCGCGTCGCCCTGGTGGCGCCCGCAGCAGCGGCCGAAAGGGAGGATGTCCGCGCCTATGCCCTCAACGCGGCCTCGAAGGCCCTGCTCGACACCCTGCGCGGCTGGCCCGATGCGCCGCATGCCACGCCAGTGCGCGAGATGCTGGTGCATGGCGACGAAGGCGGCCGCGTGCACTTCCATGCGGCGCGGCAGAAGGTAGAGGCGCTGGCCTGGATCGTCGACGTGCCCGCGCTGGAGCAGCAACTCGCCGACGCCGTGCGCTTCCAGTCCCGCATCGAAGTCGTGGTCGAGCCGGTGCAGGCGCCGCTCACGGTGGTCTGCGAGGGCCGCATCAGTGCCACGCGCGAAACGCTCGGCGTGCGCTATGGGGTCACGCGCTATCCGCAGCACGCGATCGCCGCACGCGTGGTCGCCGACGAACCGCACGACAACGCCGCACGCCAATGGTTCAACGACCGGGGCGAGGTGTTCGCGCTGCTCCCGATGAGCGGCAAGCAGCTCGCGCTGGTGTGGTCGGTCGACCAGTTGCGCGCGCCGGAGCTGCTCGCGCTGGCGGCCGAGCAGTTCAACGCCGCCTTGCACGAGGCCAGCCACGGTGCGCTGGGCTCGCTGCGCCTGGTCAGCGATCGCGCGTCCTGGCCGCTGCAGCGCGCCATCGCAGACCGCTGGACCGGCCGGCTCGCCGACGGCAGTGCCTGGGCGCTGGCTGGCGACGCCGCGCACACGGTGCATCCGCTGGCGGGCCAGGGCCTCAACCTGGGCTTGGCAGATGCTGCAGCCCTGGCGAAGGTCATCAAGGATCGCGACTACTGGCGCAGCGTGGGCGACGCGCGGCTGCTGCGCGCCTACGAACGCTCGCGCCGGGCCGAGGTCATGGCCATGAGCCTCGCCACCGACGGCCTGCAGCAGCTGTTCGCGCACAGCGCCGACCCGCTGCCTGCCCTGCGCAACTGGGGCATGCGCGGCTTCGACCGCACGCAGCTCATCAAGAACTGGGTCGCCAGGCAGGCCATGGGCCTGGTATGAGCCCCACGGCCGCTCCGAAGGCGAATACCGCAGCCGAAGGCGAAGGCAGCCCATGAATTCCGCAAGCAAGACCACCACCATGAAATCCGTACCCACACTCGCCGCATTCCTCGCCGCGCTGGCGCTTGGCTGCCCGCCGGGTGCCACGGCCGGCGAAGCCGAGATCCGCCAGAACCTCGCAGCGCGCATCCCTCAGTTCGCCAAGATCGACGAGATCCGCAAGGCGCCGATGCCGGGACTCTACGAAGTACGCATCAACGGCTTCGAGATCTTCTACACCGACGAGCAGGGCAACTACCTGCTGCAGGGCAACCTGATCGACGTCAAGGCGCGCCGCAACCTGACCGAGGAGCGCGTCGAGAAGCTCAGCGAGGTCGCCTTCGACAAGTTGCCCGTGAAGGATGCCTTCACGATCGTGCGCGGCAACGGCAAGCGCAAGCTCGCGGTGTTCGAGGATCCCAACTGCGGCTATTGCAAGCAGTTCGAGCGCGACCTGGCCAAGGTCGACAACGTGACCATCCATCTCTTCCTCTACCCGGTGCTGGGCCAGGACTCGGTGACCAAGTCGCGCAACATCTGGTGCGCCAAGGACAAGGCCAAGGCCTGGGCCGATTGGATGCAGCGCGGCATCACGCCCGAAACGGCCGAGTGCGATACCGCCGCGCTCACGCGCAACCGCGAGTTCGGCCAGAAGTACAACATCACCGGCACGCCCACGCTGATCTTCAGCAACGGCACGCGCGCCCCCGGAGCGATTCCGGCGGCGCAGGTCGAGAAGCACCTCGCCGCGATCAACTGATGGTCGCGGCGGCCATCCACTACCGCGTCGAATGCGCGGACCGCAACGCGCACCTGTTCGCCATCACCCTGCGCATCGAACGGCCTGACGCAGATCAGCGCGTCTCCCTGCCGGTGTGGATCCCGGGCAGCTACCTGGTGCGCGAGTTCTCGAAGAACCTGCAGCAGCTACAGGCCAGCCAGGGCCGGCGCAAGCTGGCCGTACAGCAGCGCGACAAGCACAGCTGGCAGATCGACTGCGCACCGGACAAGCCGCTGGAGCTGCGCTACCAGGTCTGCGCCTACGACAACTCGGTGCGCACCGCCTGGCTCGACAGCGCGCGGGCATTCTTCAACGGCACCAGCCTGTGCCTGCGCGTCGAGGGCCAGTCCGACGGGCCGCATGCGATCGAGATCGTCTCACCCGCGCTCCAGCCGGACGAGGAACGCTGGTCCTGCGCCACGGCCCTGAAGCCCGTCAAGACCGATCGCCAGGGCTTCGGCAGCTACCTCGCCGGCGGCTACGACGAACTCGCAGACAGCCCGGTCGAGATGGGCGCCTTCTGGAGCGCCGAGTTCGAGGCCTGCGGCGTGCCGCACCGCTTCGTCGTCGCCGGCGCACCGCCCTCCTTCGACGGCGAACGCCTGATCGCCGACACGCGCGCCATCTGCGAGACGCAGATGCGCTTCTGGCACGGCGCCAAGGTCGGCAAGCGCGGCGGGCCGAAGCCGCCGCACGACCGCTACGTCTTCATGCTCAACGCGGTGGACGACGGCTATGGCGGTCTCGAGCATCGCCATTCGACGGCGCTGATCTGCACGAGGCGCGACTTGCCGCAGCACGGGCTCAAGAAGCAGGGCGATGGCTACACCACGCTGCTGGGCCTGGTCAGCCACGAATATTTCCATACCTGGAACGTGAAGCGCCTGCGGCCGGTCGAGTTCGAACGCTACGACTACGGCCAGGAGAACTACACGCGGCTCCTGTGGCTCTTCGAGGGCTTCACCAGCTACTACGACGACCTCCTGCTTCGCCGCGCCGGTCTCCTGGACGACGCAGGCTATCTGCGCCTGGTCAACAAGACCGTCAACCAGGTGCTGCAGGCACCGGGCCGGCATGTTCAGTCGGTGGCGCAGGCGAGCTTCGATGCCTGGGTCAAGTACTACCGGCAGGACGAGCAGACCGCCAACACCACGATCAGCTACTACACCAAGGGCGCGCTGGTCGCCCTGTGCTTCGACCTGACGCTGCGCGCCGAAGGCAGCGGCTCGCTCGACGACGTGATGCGGCTGATGTGGAAGCGCAGCGGCGGCGGCCCCGTGGCCGAGGCCGACTTCGCCGCGGCGCTGGAAGCCGTCGGGGGCCGCTCCTTTTCGGACGAGATCGCGCGCTGGGTCCACTCGACCGAGGAGCTCCCGCTGGCTGAGCTGCTGGGCCGCCACGGCGTCGCCGCGAACGACGACCCATCCCAGCGCGCGCAGGAACTGGGCCTGCGCGTGGCGGAGTCCGGCGGCAGCGTGCAGGTCAAGATGGTGCTGCGCGGCGGCGCGGCCGAGCAGGCCGGCTTCTCGGCCAACGACGAGTGGATCGGCATCGAGCTGGCCGCCGCCAAGGGCCGTCCGGCACAGGGCTGGCGCATTGCGCGGCTCGATGACCTCGCGCTCTACCTCGGCGCGCTCAAGAAGATCACCGCGCTGGTGGCGCGCGACCGGCGCC
This sequence comes from Variovorax sp. WDL1, assembly GCF_001541225.1. Taxonomy (GTDB): domain Bacteria; phylum Pseudomonadota; class Gammaproteobacteria; order Burkholderiales; family Burkholderiaceae_C; genus Variovorax. The sequence continues at coordinate 45,698 of NZ_LMTS01000255.1, forward strand.
TTCTGCGGCTGCCCCTCACGCTGCCCACCGGCGTCACGACCCTGCGGCTAGCCGTGCAGGATGCCGCGAAGCTCGCGCTGTGGCTCGCGCCGCGGTAAAAGCGGCGACGAACCGTATCCG
>NZ_LMTS01000255.1:45857-48594 GCF_001541225.1 Variovorax sp. WDL1
TGTTCCCTTCAAGGAGACCTCCATGAGCTACGAAAACATCGAAGTACGTACCGAGGCCGGCAAGGTCGGCATCGTGACGCTGAACCGGCCCAAGGCCCTGAACGCGCTCAACGACGCGCTGATGACCGAGCTCGGCGAAGCGCTCAAGGCCTTCGACGCCGACCCGGCCATCGGCTGCATCATCGTGACCGGCAGCGAACGCGCCTTCGCCGCGGGCGCGGACATCGGCGCCATGGCGAGCTACAGCTTCGTCGACGTCTACAAGGGCGACTACATCACGCGCAACTGGGAAACCATCCGCAGCGTGCGCAAGCCGGTGATCGCGGCGGTGAGCGGCTTCGCGCTCGGCGGCGGCTGCGAACTGGCAATGATGTGCGACTTCATCATCGCGGCCGACAACGCGAAGTTCGGCCAGCCGGAGATCAAGCTCGGCGTGATCCCGGGCGCCGGCGGTACGCAGCGCCTGCCGCGCGCCGTGGGCAAGGCCAAGGCCATGGACATGGCGCTGACCGGCCGCATGATGGACGCGACCGAGGCCGAGCGCTCGGGCCTGGTGAGCCGCGTCGTTCCGTATGACAAGCTGATGGACGAGGCGCTCGGCGCGGCGCTCGTGATCGCCGACTTCTCGCAGGTGGCGGTGATGGCTGCCAAGGAGTCGGTCAACCGCGCCTTCGAAGGCGGCCTGGCGGACGGCGTGATGTTCGAGCGCCGCCTTTTCCACGCGCTCTTCGCCACCACCGACCAGAAGGAAGGCATGGACGCCTTCGTCAACAAGCGCAAGCCAGCCTTCAGGCACGAATGAACTAGCGAGGGGGTTCGACGGGAGGCGCAGCCTCGGGCGCGGCCGGCTGCTGCGGCACCGGCTTGAGCCGCAGTTGGGGCGGCGGCGCAGGCTGCGCCGGCTGCTCCACGGCGCTCTGCAAGGCCTCGCGCAAGGCCGCCACCGATCCCGGCGAGGGCGTGCCCGTCGCAACCGCCCCGCGTCCCTCGCGCCAGCGCACCTGGCTGCGCCCCAGTTCGAAGGTCGCCATGACATCGCCGTTGCTGCGCTCCAGCGTGACACGCCATTCCGGCGCACCCGCCAGCGGTTGCGCGCCAACGGCAGAGATCGCGGCCGATCCAAGCAGGGCGTTGAGGTCCTGCGCCTCCGAGCGCGACAGGCTGCGGCTGGCGCCGCCGCGCTGCGTGATGGTGAGGCGGCTCCATTGCGAGAGCGCGGAGAAGCTGGGCGGCTGGGGCAATCCGGTGGGCGCGGCAGGCGTCGCCACGCCGGGCGGGGACGCTGCCTGGCCGCCGGGCGCGGTGACTTCTTTCCTCCTGGCCTCCTTCGCGGCTGCGCCGGCCGATGCGGACAATGCTGCCTCATCGGCTTGCCGACGCGCCAACTCGGAAGGCGCGGGGGCGAGGACAGGGCGTTCCGCCGAGAGTGGGGTGCGAGCAACTTGCGCCGGGGCAGGCACCGGGGTCGGTTCCGCTGCCGCCTGCGGCGCAGGAGCCGGGCCGCCCGGGATGTCCTGGCTTGACAGCAACGCCCGTTCTGTCGCCGGAGGTGCGAGGGCGGGCGCTGGCGCAGGCACCGCTGGCGGCGGCGAGGGCGCTGCCGGGGGCTCGCTGCGCTGCGCGGGCGCGCGCACCAGTGCATCGCCATCGGCACGCGGGCTGGGCACGGGCTCGCGTTGCCAGAGCACTGCAATCAACACGCCGACCAGCACGGTCGCAAAGGCGGCGTTCCAGGGCATGCGACCGGCACCCTCCTGGCCGCCACCGATGCCCAACAGCCGCTGCCACCAGGGCCGCATGGGCTCGGGCGCTTCGCGCGCCGCGAGAGGCATCACCGCATCGTGCGCGTGGTCGAGGATCGCCTTGCGCAGGCGCCAGTTGGGCGCCACCGTGTGATCCGGCGCATGCACGAGCGCGCGCTGCAGCGCCTCGTCGCGGAGGTCGTCGGACCTGTGGCCGTTCGTCGTGGTGCTCATGGGCGGCGCTCCAGTACCGACAGGTAGCGCTCCATGCAGCCGCGCAGCTTCTTGAGCCCGTAGCGCAGGCGGCTGCGCACCGTTTCGAAATTGATGTCCAGCGTCTGCGCCATCAGCTCGACCGTGAAGCCCTCCTCGTGGTGCAGCAGGAAGGCCGAGCGTTGCTCGTCCGGGAGCTCATCGAGGCAAGCCAGCAAGCGGCGGCCGGCGGCGCGCCAGAAGGCCAGTTCCTCGGCCGACGGATGGGCCGCATCGGAAGACGCCGCGCCCCCATTCAGCAAACCGCGGCTGAACAGGCGCGCCGCCTCCAGCCCGTCGCCGTCCTCGTCATGGGCGTAGAAGGCGACTTCGCGCCCGCTCAGGCGCAGCCGGTCCATGGCCAGGTTGTGCGCGATCGTGAAGGCCCAGGTGCGCCAGCTGGCACCCTGGGGCGAGAAGCTCTGGCGCGCCGCGATGATGCGCATCCAGGTCTCCTGGAACACCTCCTCGACCTCCGCCGCAAGCCGGACGCCCATGAGGCGCCGCACGAAGCGGAGCAGCGCGCTCTCGTGGCGCGCGTAGAGCGTGTCGAACGCGCCGGTGTCGCCTTCGGCGTAGGCAAGCATCAGTTGGTCGTCGGGCATCGTGGCGTGGAGCGCGGGGTTCGCGGCGGGTGGCGCAAGCATCGGCAGATTTTCACCTCCCGTTCTACGAACGGCGGCGACGTCCGGGGTTAGCGATAGCGCATAAAGCCGCGGCGCGCTAACCCGCCGCAGCGGCGG
>NZ_LMTS01000255.1:48637-74804 GCF_001541225.1 Variovorax sp. WDL1
ACCGGAGCTGCTGATGATTCCTCGCCCTTCCCGACTCTTCCAACGCTCGCTCGCCGCACTGCTGTGTACGCAGCTCCTGCTCAGCGCCTGCAGCGCCACCGAGAGCGCGCCCGGCCTCGCGCACTGGTCGTCGCCCGCGCCTCGGCCGGACCTGCCGAACTTTCCGTCGCCGCAATGGCCGGCCCAGGTGGTGGCGCGCACGGTGCCGAACTTCCAGGCGCCCTCAGCCACCCATTGCGCGCGGCCGGTGCAGACGTCGGAGACGCCGGGCCGCGCGGCGGGCCAGCGCGACGAAGCGGCGATCACGGGCGGCTACGGAGCCGCCCCCTTGGCGCGCGAGGAGCGAGCACGTCGCATGTCGCCCGGCGTGGCTTCGGCCGATGCCGCAGCCGCCACGCCGACGCCTACGAGCCCGCCCGCGCGCTCCGCCAAGGAGGCACCGGCCGCAGAAGCCGAGTCGGCACCGCGCTTCGCGCCGCCCGCGCCCACCCCGCAATTCCGCCCGCGCCCGCGTCCGGCGCAGGAGATCGTCACCGCCGGCATGGTCGACGACAACGCAGACTTCGCGGCCTACCTGCAATTCCGCCAGCGTACCCAGGTCGCACATCGCGAACGCGAGGTTAGCGAGCGCTATCTGCTGCAGGTACGCAACTGGCGCGGCGATCCGGTACCCGATGCAGAGGTCGCGGTGCAGGCCGCGAGCGGCGCCGCCATGTGGGCACGCACTGACGCGGCTGGGCGAGCCTGGCTGCATCCTCAGGCCTTCGATCCCTCGGGCAGCGCGATCTACGAAGTGGCCGTGCGCAAGAGCGGCCAACAAGGCACGGCCTTCCTTCGCCGCGGGCAGAAGAGCGCCGTCGACTTGGTGCTCAACGAGGCCGCGGCCCCGCAACGAGCCCGGCTTGACCTGGTCTTCCTGATCGACGCCACTGGCTCCATGGGCGACGAGATCGGGAAGCTCAAGGCCAGCCTGCGCAGCATCGCCAACGAGGTGGCGCGACTGCCGAGCCGCCCCGACACCTGCTTCGGCCTGGTCGCCTACCGCGACCGGGGCGACGAATTCATGGTGCGCCTCCATGACTTCACCAACGACCTGGGCGCCTTCCAGTTCGTGCTCGACGCGCTGCAGGCGGATGCCGGCGGCGACTATCCGGAGGCGATGAGCGAGGCGCTGCACGAGGCCGTGCACCGGCTGAGCTGGCGCGGTACCGGCGCGACGCGCCTGGTGGTACTGCTGGCCGACGCCCCGCCGCATCTGGACTACGGTGGGCCTCGGTACGACGAGGACATGATCGCTGCGCTGGGCAAGGGCATCAAGCTGTTCAGCGTGGGCGCGAGCGGGCTGGACAAGCAGGGCGAGTACATCCAGAGACAGATTGCCCAATACACCGGCGGACGCTTCGTGTTCCTCACCTACCGGGAGGCGGGCCATCCGGCCAGCGGCCCCGGCCGAGAGACGACGCACGACGTGAACAACTATTCCGTGCAGACACTGGATCGGCTGATCGTGCGGCTGGTCAGCGAGGAGCTCGCGAAACTGCCCCGGGGCGGTTGAGGCTCCGTCAAGCGGGGTTATAATTTTAGGCTCGGCTCTTTAGCTCAGTCGGTTAGAGCGATGGAATCATAATCCACAGGTCCGCGGTTCGAGTCCGTGAAGAGCCACCACCCACAAGAAAAGCCTGCTATCAAATCGATAGCAGGCTTTTCTCTTTGTGGCGTGGAAGTGCGGCAGCTCCGGCTTGATCCGGCATGCGCCATGCGCCTTGTCCGACAAGTTTCTGTGCACTGCCCCGCACCATCGACACCCGTCATTTGCCGGAGGGCGCGATGGATTCCCCGACTGCCGTGCACAAGAGCTATCAGCGATTCTTTGCCTGGACATTCCTCATGGCGACGGTGTTGGCTTTCGTGCTCGTCTGGGTTGAGCTTGCCTTTTCCCCGCTACCGGCACCGCCGCCCATGACCGCGCGGCCGACCGCCGGCGGGTTTGAATTGCATGACCTGCAGCTTCTGCTGACCGTGGCCGCACTGATCGCGGCGTTCGTATCGCTGGCGGGACTCATCGTGACCACGGCCCTGGCCTGGTTCGACCGCCGAAAGGCCCGCGCTCGCGCAGCGCTGGAACTCGCCTTCAAGCGGCAGGACCACATCAACTGGCTTGCAGCGAAGCGTGTCGACAGCTGGCTGGTGCCGGATCGGCGCCCTCCACCAATGCGCAGGCACCGACCGGGCCCGGCTGCGCGGCAAGTCCACGGCAGCGCCCATTGACCGGCAGCCATGAATGCCGCTGATAACAGGGCTCGCGGTCGTAGGCGGCTCGACTACTCCTCGGATCAGCCCAATTATTTATACATAAGTTCTCTTTTTTGAAGAAAACTTGGCGTCCGCACTGCTTTGTCGCGTGACCCTGATGATATTGTGTAGCTACTATGTACTACACGATTTTTCGTCGATCGCGCAACGAAGACCGGCCCGAGGACGGGACCGAGGCCAGCGACACCAGCAGACTCGCACCGCTCAACCCTGCCCACCTGACGCACGAACCGGTACGCCGACGCTGGTCCTGGATCCGCTTCGCGGCCGGCGCCGCGGTAGGCGCCTTGGTGTTCGAGGCCTTCAGGCTGGGCCTCCTCCAATTCCCTTGAGGGAGAGAGAGTCCCCGTGCCTGCGCCGGCGCAAGGGCCATTCCGGGATTGGCGCCTCGCCGCCCACCCGCGCTTCGGCCTGCGCCAGGATGGTCTGCAGAATTTCCGGTAACTCGAACACAGCCCGGTTGCGCACTTGGTGCGTGGCTGCACGGTAAAGGCCGAGATCGCGCACCAGCTCCTCGACCGCCTCGGGCACCGTGGCATAGCTGGAGCGAACGAGGCCCACGCCCTGCTCCCGCACCCAATGGGCGTTGTAGCGCTCCTGGGGCAGGGTCCAGCTGTTGCATACCACGATCACCGGCAGATGCAGCTGCACCGCCTCGCTGACGCTCCCGGGCCCCGGCTTGCCGATGAAGAAGTCGGACAGCTGCATGTAGTGGGCGACGTCGGGCGTGAAGCCCAGCACCAGCCGCGGCGCCTGCGCCGGCAGCGCGCGCAACGCCCCGGCCAGCGACTCGTTGTGGCCGCAAGCAAGGATCAGCTGCATGTCGGGTAGGCGCTTGGCGATGCCCATCATGGCCTTCGAGCCCTGCCCGCCGAACAGCACCAGGCCGGTCGGCCGGTCCGGGTCCAGGCCCAGGCGGCGACGCTCTTCGGCGCGATCGATCGGCTTGGTCTCATAGAAGGCCGAGCGGATCATCATCCCCGAGGTCGCATGGATGCGGTCCTCCGCGTAACCGGCCGCGCGAGCCTGCTGCACGGCCTTGGCCGAGCCGCAGACGAAGTACTGGTCCTGCCCCTTCTCGATCCAGAAATGCGGCGGATGATCGGCCAGGTCCGTCAGCACCGTCACATAAGGCACGCCCGGCAGCGCCGTGGCCACCGACTCGTAGAGCGAGCGGTTGAAGTTCGGGATCAGCGAAACCACCATGTCGGGTTCGGTCGCCAGCCAGTGCTGCTGCAGGGGTCGCACCAGCCTGGGCTTGGCCCAGCGGATCACCGCCTGCAGGACCTTGAGCTCGTGCGTGAGTCCCAGCGTCCAACCGCGCGCGAGCCGCTTGTTGTAGACGTCTTCCGGGTCCATGCCGGTCAGCTTGCGAAAGCCGTCGTTCGGATCGAGCACCTCGCGCAGGTTGACCAGGCGCACGGTCCACGGCAGGCCTGCGCGATGGATCGCGGCCTCCAGCGCCAGTGCGGAGGCGCGATGTCCGCCGCCGGCGTTGAAGTACACCAGGTCGACGGTTCGGTGGGCCGCGAGTGGCGGATGCGTCACGGGCGCGACCGTCATGCGTGCGCCGGCTCGCGCCGCGAAGCAGCGCGGCCGGCCCGCGCCATGACCGGCATGTGCTGGGCCCAGTGCAGGATCTCGAGCCTACCGTCGGAATGTTCGGCCAGCGCCGTGAGGCTCTCGACCCAGTCGCCGTCGTTGGCGTAGAGGATGCCGCCAACGTCACGCAGCTCGGCGTGGTGGATGTGGCCGCAGACCACGCCCTGCACGCCGCGCTTGCGGGCCTCGCGCGCGACGGCGCTCTCGAAGTCGCCCACATAGCTGACCGCGCGCTTGACCTTCCGCTTCAGGTACTTCGACAGCGACCAGTAGGGCAGCCCCATGCGCGCGCGCAGCGAGTTGAAGTGGCGGTTGAGCTTGAGCGTGAACTCGTAGAGCGAATCGCCCACATAGGCCAGCCACTTCGCGCACTGGATCACGCCGTCGAACAGGTCGCCGTGCATGATCCAGAGCTTGCGGCCGTCGGCGGTCTCGTGGATCCATTCCTCGGCCACGTCGATGCCGCCGAAGTTGTGGTGCAGGTACTTGCGCGCGAACTCGTCATGGTTGCCCGGGATGAAGATCACGCGCGTGCCCTTGCGCGCCTTGCGCAGGAGCTTCTGGATCACGTCGTTGTGCGCCTGCGGCCAGTACCAGTGGCGGCGCAGCTGCCAGCCATCGATGATGTCGCCGACCAGGAACAGCGTCTCGCACTCGGTGTGCTTCAGGAAATCGAGCAGTGCCTTGGCCTGGCAGCCGGGCGTGCCCAGGTGCAGATCGGAGATCCAGAGCGTCCGGTAGCGCTGCGAGGGGCGCGAGGCGTCGTCCTCCTCCGCACCCGGGGAGGCACCGGCCGTGTCGTGCCATGCACGGAGAAAGGCATCATCGCGTTGCATGGGGGACCATCGTCGCCAGGGCGGATGACGCGGCCATGGCGGTGCAGTGAAGCTTCGATGACAGGGCCGCGTCCGTCGCGGCGCAGCGTCACGCAGCGGCGTGACAGCGGTGGATCTCGATCGTCGAGTGCCTGATTTCCTCGTGCATCGCAAAGGTGGCTCGTACCTCGTCGGGCGTCAGCGTTGACGAATGCGTGACAACGCTGAGCGCGCAGGCGTAGGCGCCCTGGCCCACGCGCCACACGTGCAGGTCGGCGATGCGGGTGTGCGAATCGGCATGCGCCCGCTCGACGCCGTCGCGGATCTCCTCGACCACCGGATGATCCATCTCGCGGTCCAACAGCACCTTGGCCGTGTCGACCAGCAGACCGCGGGCCCAGCTCGCGACCAGCACCGCGCCGACGATACCCATCGCCGGGTCGAGCCAGGCCCACCCGTAGAGCCAGCCGCCGGCCAGCGCGACGATGGCAAGCACCGAGGTCGCGGCGTCGGCCACCACGTGCAGGTAGGCGGAGCGCAGGTTGAGGTCGTGGCCATGGCTATGCGCATGCCCCTCATGGTTGGACTCGCGGCCATGCTCATGGTGGTGATGGGCGCCGGCGAGCAGCCATGCGCAAAGCAGGTTGACCGACAAACCCAGCACCGCGACCACGATCGCCTCCCGGTATTGGATGGGGGCCGGCGCCCACAGCCGTTGGAGAGAGCCGATCACCATCAGCGCCGCGGCGCCGAGCAGGAAGAGCGCGCTGGCGAAGCCGCCAAGCACCTCGATCTTCCAGGTGCCGAAGGCGAAGCGCCGGTCGCCGGCGTAGCGCCGCGCCGCCGCATAGGCGAAGGCGCTCAGGCCGATCGCCACCGCGTGCGAGCTCATGTGCCAGCCGTCGGCCAGGAGCGCCATCGAGTTGAACCACCAGCCGGCGCCGATCTCGATCACCATCGCGGCCGCGGTGATCCACATCACCAGCCGCGTGCTGCGCTCGGCGGCCCGGTTGTCGTCCTGGAAGCGGTGCTCGTGCTGCCAGCCGCTCAGGTCACGGGTGTGCATGAGAAACCTTCAGTTGCCGAACATATCGCCGCTGTCGCGCTGCGGCGCCGCGACGCCCAGGTGCCTGTAGGCCGCGAGGGTGGCGATGCGCCCGCGGGGCGTGCGCTGCAGATAGCCCTGCTGGATCAGGTAGGGCTCGATCACATCCTCGATCGTGCCCGGCTCCTCGCCGATGCTGGCCGCGATGTTGTCCAGCCCGACCGGGCCGCCATCGAAGCGGTGGATGACCGCCTCCAGCAGCTTGCGGTCCATCAGGTCGAAGCCCTGCGGATCGACGTCGAGCATGGCCAGCGCCTTGTGCGCCAGCGCCTCGGTGATGCGGCCGTCGCCCTTGACCTGCGCGTAGTCGCGCACCCGGCGCAGCAGGCGGTTGGCGATGCGAGGCGTGCCACGCGAGCGGCGCGCGATCTCCAGGCCGCCGGCGTCGTCCGTCGGCACGGAGAGCAGGCCGGCGCTTCGGCGCACGATGCGCGCCAGTTCCTCGGCCGTGTAGAACTCCAGCCGCGCCACGATGCCGAAGCGGTCGCGCAGCGGGTTGGTCAGCATGCCGGCGCGCGTGGTGGCGCCGACCAGGGTGAAGGGCTGCAGGTCCAGCTTGATGCTGCGGGCGGCCGGGCCCTCGCCGATCATGATGTCGATCTGGTAGTCCTCCAGCGCGGGGTAGAGGATTTCCTCTACCACCGGCGAGAGGCGGTGGATCTCGTCGATGAAGAGCACGTCGTTGCGCTCGAGATTGGTCAGCAGCGCGGCCAGGTCCTTCGGCTTTTCCAGCACCGGGCCCGAGGTCTGGCGCAGGTTGACGCCGAGCTCGGCCGCGATGATGTGCGACAGCGTGGTCTTGCCCAGGCCCGGCGGACCGAACAGCAGCACGTGGTCGAGCGCCTCGGCGCGGTGCCGCGCCGCGCCGATGAAGATCTCCAGTTGCTCGCGCACCTTGACCTGTCCCACGTAATCGTCGAGCAGCTTGGGGCGCAGGGCCCGCTCGATCGCTTCTTCGTTGGGCGATGCCGGTGCGGCAGAGACCACGCGTTGCGGGGCCGGGGCAAAGTCGTCGGTCTGGATAGTCATGGCGTAGGCTCGACGGACAGTTTAGTCGGCCGAACGGGATGCTGAGGGTTGGCGCAGGGCTGCCGCCGTACGCCCCTGCGGCAGAATGCGCCACCGTGGAAGGTGGGCGTGTCCATCTACCAGCTGAAGCCGCGATCCCAGGCCCTGCTGACACAGCTGACTTCCGGGAAATTACGCCATGAATGACGACGACCGCGCCCTGTGCGCCGCCACCGCCGGCCTGCTACGGGCCGGCGGCACGCTGGCCCTGTGGGGCCTTGCGCTCTCCGTCATTTCAGCCCTGGTGCTGGCGCTGACGGGGCGCTCCCTGCCTTCGGCCGCCTGGGCAGCCTTCGCCGTCGTCGCGTTGATCGCCTTGCCCGAACGCTACCTGGCCATGCGGGTGCGGCTCGAGGCGGCGCTGTTCGACGGGCTGGCGGGGAGCATGATCGCCTCGGGCCCCTCCATGGACCGCGCGCTCGCGACGCTCGGCCTGCGCCGCCGCGCGGATGGCACGCGGCCCCTGGTCGACCGCGTATTCGAAGCCCGGCAGCTGATGCAGCGCCACGGCATCGCGGTGATCGCGCAGACGATCGTCTTCGCCATGGCACTCGCGACGCAGGACTGGCGCTGAGACGCGGATCGGCAGGATTGCGGGACCTTCGATCGAAGGCCACGGCGGCATGCCGGACCGGCTACTTCGCCAATGCCTTCAGCGCGAGCTTGATGCCTTCCCCCACCCCCACGTCCTTCGGCAGCGCCTTGAGCGCCGCCGCCGCCTCGCGATCGCTGTAGCCCAGCGCGAGCAGCGCCTGCAGGATGTCGGCCTGGGCATCGGTGGCGGCATGCGCAGGTGCACCGATGTCGGCGCCCAGCTTGCCCTTGAGCTCGAGCAGGAGCCGCTCGGCCGTTTTCTTGCCGATGCCGGGGATCTTCACCAGCCGACCGGACTCCTGCAGCGTGACGGCCTGGGACAGCTCCCCCACGCTCATGCCGCTCAGGAGGCCGAGCGCGGTACGCGGCCCGACCCCGGAGATCTTGATCAATTGCCTGAACGCAGCACGCTCCTCGGCCGTGCCGAAGCCGTAGAGGATCTGCGCGTCCTCGCGCACCACGAAATGCGTCAGCAGCGAGACGCGCTCGCCCGCCGGGGGCAGGTTGTAGAAGGTGCTCATCGGCACGTCGACCTCGTAGCCGACGCCGTTGCAGTCCACCACCACCTGGGGCGGGTTGCGCTCGGCCAGGATGCCGGTGAGTTTGCCTATCATGGGTGCCCTTCTCGCTTTTGAAAATGAAATCCGCGTGATTCTGCGACACACCTTCGCCCCGCCCAACAACAGCCGCCTGGGCCACCTCTGCGGTCCGCTGGACGCGCACCTGCGGCGCATCGAGGAGGCGCTGGACGTCAAGGTCGCGCACCGGCACGAGCAGTTCAAGGTCGAAGGCCACAAGGAAAACGCGCAGCGCGCGATGGACGTGCTTCAGGCGCTCTACGAGATCGCCCAGCGCCCCATCGACGCAGCCGTGGTGCAGCTCACGCTTGCCGGCGACAGCACGCTGGGCGAGGCCGAGGATGGCGCCGTCAAGCTCGCCACGCGGCGTACCGACCTGCGCGCCCGCACGCCCAACCAGAGCGTTTACCTGCACAACATCGCCGAGCACGACATCACGCTGGGCATCGGCCCGGCCGGCACCGGCAAGACCTACCTGGCCGTGGCCAGCGCAGTCGATGCGCTGGAACGCAGCGCGGTGCAGCGCATCGTGCTCACGCGCCCCGCCGTGGAGGCCGGCGAGCGGCTCGGCTTCCTGCCGGGTGACCTGACGCAGAAAGTCGACCCCTACCTGCGTCCGCTGTACGACGCCCTCTACGATCTGATGGGCTTCGATCGCGTGCAGAAGGCCTTCGAGCGCAACACGCTGGAGATCGCCCCGCTGGCCTTCATGCGCGGGCGCACGCTCAACAACGCCTTCGTCATCCTCGACGAGGCACAGAACACCACGCCCGAGCAGATGAAGATGTTCCTCACGCGCATCGGCTTCGGCGCCAAGGCGGTGGTGACAGGCGACGTAAGCCAGATCGACCTGCCGAAGGCGCAGCTGAGCGGCCTGATCGATGCCGAACGCGTGCTCAGGCGGGTCAACGGCATCGCCATCACGCATTTCACCAGTGCCGACGTGGTGCGGCATCCGCTGGTGGCCCGCATCATCGATGCCTACGACGGCGCGCGCAAACGCGCGGCCACGCGCTGATGGCGCTGGCCAGCTTGTCGCTGTCGCTGCAGTTCGCGCGCTTTCGCGAGGTGGCGCGCCACCGCACCGCGCTGCCGCGGCACCGGGTCGCGCGCTGGATCCGCCACGCGCTCGAGGCCGACGGCGAGATCACGGTGCGCATCGTCGATGCCGAGGAAGGCCAGCAGCTCAACCGCGAGTTCCGCGGCAAGGACTACGCGACCAACGTGCTGACCTTCGACTATGCACAGGACCCGGTGGTGATGGCCGACCTGGTGCTGTGCGCGCCGGTGGTCGCGCGCGAGGCAAAGGAACAGCGCAAGACCCTGGCCGCGCACTACGCCCACCTGCTGGTGCACGGCACGTTGCATGCCCAGGGCTGGGACCACGAGACCGGCGAGGCCGATGCAGAGGCAATGGAGGCGCGCGAGATCGAAATCCTCGCTGGCCTCGGGATCAGGAACCCCTATTGACTATGTCATCTGCAGCGGGATGGTGACCGGCCCGTCGTTCACCAGCCGCACCTGCATGTCTGCGCCGAATTCCCCGGTGGCGACCACCGGATGCGCCGCACGCGCCTGCGCAACGAAGTACGCGTAGAGCCGCCGCCCCTCATCGGGCGGCGCGGCCTGGGTGAAGCTGGGTCGGTTGCCGCCGGTAGCATCGGCCGCCAGCGTGAACTGGCTCACCACCAGCAGGCCGCCGCCCGTGTCCTGCACGCTGCGGTTCATCTTGCCGGCCTCATCCGAAAAGATGCGCAGCTTGAGGATCTTCGTCAGCATCCGGTCCGCCTGCGCCTCGCCGTCGCCGCGCTCGGCGCACAGCAGCACCAGCAGGCCGGGGCCGATGGCGCCGACGGTGCGACCCGCGATGTCGACGCGCGCCTCGGTCACGCGCTGCAGCAGCGCTCTCACCGGGGCGTCTCCTGGATCTGCGTGGCGCGCGCCTCCATGCCCAGCGGGAGCAGCTGGATGGTCACGCGCAGCCCGGGCACGGCGTCCATCAGGGCCTGCTCGAGCGCGTCGCGCAGGTCCGCGGCGCGCTGCAGCGGCCACTCGCCGGGCACATGCATATGCAGGTCGGCGAAGCGGCGCTGGCCGGCCCGGCGCGTTGCGATATCGTCGAAGCGCAGTTGCCGACCCTCGGGCACGCTGGCAGCGAAATGCTCCAGCGCGGCATACAGGAGGGCTTGCGACTCGGGGTCGAGTGCCTCGTCCATCAAGCCTTGGGAGGAGCGCCAGACCAGTCGCACACCCTCGCGCGCGATGTTGAGCGCCACGCCGATCGCGAGCAGCGGGTCGAGCCACAGCCACCCCGTCAGCACGACCGCGGCAATGCCAACGAGCACGCCGGCCGAGGTCCATACATCGGCCATGAGGTGTTTCGCATCGGCCTCGAGCGCGATGGAGCGATGGGTGCGCGCGGCGCGGAACAGTGCGAGGGCCAACGCCGCATTCAGAGCCGAGCTCAGCACCGACAGCGCCAGGCCCCAGCCCAGTTGCTGCAACGGCTCGGGCGAGAGCAGCCGCACGATCGCGGCCCACAAGATCGCCGCGGCCGCGGCAATGATCAGGACGCCCTCGAAGCCGGAGGAGAAGTACTCGGCCTTGTGATGGCCATAGGGATGGTCCGCATCGGCTGGCCGCGCCGCGATCGTGACCATCGCGAGCGCGAACATCGCGCTGGCCAGGTTGACGAAGGACTCCATCGCGTCCGAGATCAGGCCCATGGAATTGGTCAGCCAGCCGGCCGCGCCCTTCAGCACGATGGTGGCCAGGGCGACTGCGATCGAGATGCGCAGCAACAGCTTCGGGCTTAACGCCCTGGGCGATGGGGAGGGAACCAGGAACGACAAGAAGCAATCAGAGAGGCGCTGCAGCGGGAGGCCGATTATGGGGTTCAGCTCGCACGACGGGCGGTCGCGTACCATCCCTCTGGCCCATCAAGAACCTTTGTTGCCATACAAAATGAATAAAAGATGCCTTGCCACGATGCTGTGCGGCCTTCTCCTGTCCGGCGCCGGTGCGCTCGCACAGACCGCTCCGGCATCCTCCGCTGCGTCTGGCCTGCCCCCGGCCGCCGCCGAGCACGCGGGCATCCTGAAGTCCGTGCGCGGGAAGGTCATGCTGCTGAGTGCCGACGGCAGCGCACGGCCGGCGCAGGCCGGTGATCCCGTTGCGCCCATCGACCGTCTTCAGACAGAGGCCGGCTCGGCCGCCAGCCTGGTGCTTCGCGACGGCACGACGATGGTGGTGGGGCCCTCGTCGCGGCTCGATCTCAAGCAGTTCCATTTCGATTCGACGACGCACGATGGCGGTCTGCTGGTGTCGCTGCTGCGCGGATCGCTGCGCATGGTCACCGGCCTGATCGGCAAGACGCAGCCCGATGCAGTGCGTGTGGAGACCCAGACCGCCACCATCGGCATCCGCGGCACCGACTTCATCGTGGAGGCGGACGCCGCGCAGTGATGGTGCAGCGCCGCCCCGTCGTTCTCGCCGCCGCACTGTCGGCGGCGCTGCTCGCAGCCTGCGCCGCGCCGTCCGCAACACGCGTGATCCTGTTGCCTCAAACGGATGGCACGTCCTCGGCGGTGGTCGTGCGTGCCAATAGCGATGACGAACGGACGCTGTCGCAGCCCTACCAGCGCGCGACGGTCAAGGCCCGAGGCGCGCCGGCGATCGACCAGATCGATCCGGCCCGGCTGCAGACCGAGCACAAGGCGCTCTTCGAGATGATGCCGGGGCCGGTGCTGAACTACACCGTGTACTTCGATATCGGCGGCTCGGTCCTCACCGGCTCCTCGCAGGCCGCGATGAACGACGCCCTCAAGGCCGCGCTGGCGCGCAGCGGCGGCGAGATCGTGGTGACGGGGCATACCGACACGCTCGGCTCCTCGGCCCGCAACGACGAGCTGTCGCGGCGCCGGGCCGAGCAGATCAGGCAGCTGTTCCTGGCACAAGGCTTTCCGGCACAGCGGATCGACGTGGCGGGCCGCGGCGAGCGCGACCTGGCCATCCCGACGGCCGACGAGGTCGAAGAGCCACGCAATCGTCGGGTGGCCATCGAGGTCCGCTAGGACCCGAGCCCATCAGTTGAGCGTCACGCGGGCGAACTTTCGCTTGCCGACCTGCACGATGTAGGTACCCGCGTCCAGCTTCAGCCCTTTGTCGCCGACCACGCCGGAGTCCACGCGCACGCCGCCGCCGTCGATCAGGCGGTTGCCCTCCGATGTCGACGGCGCAAGGCCCGCCTGCTTGAGCAGCTGCGCGATGCCCAGCGGGGCGCCCGACAACGAAACTTCCGGAATCTCGTCCGGCACGCCGCCCTTGCTGCGATTGATGAAGTCCTGCTCCGCCGCCTCGGCCGCCGCCGCGCTGTGGAAGCGCGTGGTGATCTCCTTGGCCAGCGCGACCTTGGCGTCCTTCGGGTTGCGGCCGCCATCGACCTCGGCCCTCAGCGCCGCGATCTCGGCCAACGAGCGAAAGGACAGCAGCGTGTACCAGCGCCACATGAGCTCGTCCGAGATCGACAGGACCTTGGCGAACATGGTGTTGGCGTCTTCGCTGATGCCGATGTAGTTGTTCTTGCTTTTCGACATCTTCTCGACGCCGTCCAGCCCCTCCAGCAGCGGCATGGTGAGGATGCACTGCGGCTCCTGTCCGTACTCCTGCTGCAGATGGCGGCCGACGAGGAGGTTGAACTTCTGGTCCGTGCCGCCCAGCTCGAGGTCAGACCGAAGCGCCACCGAGTCGTAGCCCTGCATCAGCGGGTAGAGGAATTCATGCACCGAGATCGACTGCCCGGCCTTGAAGCGCTTGCTGAAGTCGTCGCGCTCCATCATCCGCGCCACCGTGTATTTGGCGGCCAGCTGGATCATGCCGCGCGCGCCCAATGGATCGCTCCACTCGGAGTTGTAGCGAATCTCGGTCTTGGAAGGGTCCAGCACCAGGCTCGCCTGGCGGTAGTAGGTCTGCGCGTTGGCCTCGATCTGCTCGCGCGAGAGCGGTGGCCGGGTGCTGTTGCGGCCTGAAGGGTCGCCAATGGTCGTGGTGAAGTCGCCGATCAGGAAGATCACCGTATGGCCCAGGTCCTGCAATTGCCGCATCTTGTTGAGCACCACCGTGTGGCCGATGTGGATGTCCGGGGCGGTCGGGTCGAGGCCCAGCTTGATGCGCAACGGCTGTCCGGTGTCCTCCGAGCGCTGGAGCTTCTTCACCCACTCCTCTTGTGGCAGCAGCTCATCAGTCCCACGAAGTGAAATTTCGAGGGCCTGTCCTACACCTTTGGACAGACTTGTTGTTGTAACAAAACCCGGTTTCATGGCTAATTGCAGCAGCTTTCCGTATGTCCGAAGCTATACTGCCCGGACTTTTTCAAGCGCCGGATTCTAAGCGGCGCTTTCTCCGCACCGCCCTGCCGCCCGTCCGATACGGCTTCTCGCAGGCGGATTTGCTGAACCTGAGCTGGAATTCGTAGTTTTGATCAACGGCATCTTGGCCGCCGAGGAAGCGCTTGCTTCCAGGCTGGCGCACACCTTCAGGACATACCCCCGGCAGATTACGGCGGCCATCGCCGCCCTGCTGCTGTCCGCCGGCGGCGGTGCCTTCGCCGTCGCATCCCTCGGTCCGGACGCGTCCGAACTGCCCGTCAAGCAGGTGTTCGAGGCAGTCAAGCCGCTCGCCTTCGAGAACCAGGTGGAAGCGCTCGACACCCATGGCTTCACCCTCTTTCGCACCGAGATCACGCGCTCGAGCGACACCGCCGAGGCGCTGCTGCGACGCCTGGGCATCGCAGACGATGCCGCGGCGGCCTTCGTGCGCGGCAACCCCGAAGCGCGCATGGCACTGCTCGGCCGCGCGGGCCGCACCGTGACGGCCGAGGCCAGCCAGGACAATACCTTGCAGAAGCTCAGCGCCCGCTGGATGCCCGATGGCGACGGCGCCTTCAAGCGCCTGGTGGTCGAGAAGGTCGGCGGCGGCTTCCGCGCCCGTACCGAAACCGATGCCTTGACCCCGGGCACCCGGCTGGCCAGCGGCATCGTGCGCAGCTCGCTCTTCGCCGCGACCGACGACGCGCGAATCCCCGATTCGGTGGCCAGCCAGCTGGCCGACATCTTCTCCGGCGACGTCGACTTCCGTTCGCTGCGCAAGGGCGACCGATTCGCCGTCGTCTACGAGACCTTCGACGCCGATGGTCAGACGCTGCGCAGCGGCCGCGTGCTGTCGGCGGAGTTCGAGAACAACGGCAAGCTCCACCAAGCGCTGTGGTTCCAGGAACCCGGCCAGAAGGGCGCCTACTACCGGCCCAATGGCGACAGCCTGCGCCGCGCCTACCTGAACTTCCCGGTCGAGTTCACGCGGGTCTCGAGCGGCTTCGCGGCGCGCTTGCACCCGATCCTCAACACCTGGCGCCAGCACAACGGCGTCGATTACGCGGCCCCGACCGGCACGGCGGTGCGCAGCGTGGGGGACGGCACTGTGGAGTTCGCGGGGACGCAAAGCGGCTACGGCAATATCGTCATCGTGAACCACCGCAACAATCAGCAGACGGCCTATGCGCACCTCAGTCGCATCGATGTCAAGACCGGTCAGGTCCTGACCCAGGGCCAGACGCTCGGCGCCGTCGGCTCGACAGGCTGGGCGACCGGCCCGCACTTGCATTTCGAGTTCCGCATCAACGGTGAATACCACGATCCCACGACCATCGCCCAACAGGAAGGCGGGGCTCCCATCTCGCCGGCCGCGCGACCTTCCTTCGACCGCTTGGCATTAGCCACCCGCGCCGAACTGGCTGCGGCCTTCTCCGTCGTCCAGGCCAGCGCCGACTAGGCGATCGCTCCCTCCGGCATGGCTGAAGAGCTCTTCATCGGCCTGATGTCCGGCACCTCGCTTGACGGCGTAGACGGCGTCCTGGCCGACTTCTCCAGCGGGCGCATCGCAGTGCGTGCCCACGCGACGGCGAGCTTTCCGGTTTCACTGCGTGCCGAGCTGATGGCGCTCAACTCACTTGGCGGCGACAACGAATTGCACCGCGCCGCCCTGGCCGGCAACGGGCTTGCCCGGGTCTACGCCGACGTTGTCGGGCAACTGCTCGCCGATACCGGCACTTCGCCCGCCGCCGTGACCGCCATTGGCGCGCATGGGCAGACCGTCCGGCACCGGCCCGGCGAGTTCGACGACGTCGGATATACCCTACAGATCAACAACCCCTCGCTGGTTGCGGAGCTGACCGGCATCTGCGTGGTCGCCGATTTCCGCAGCCGCGATCTCGCGGCCGGTGGGCAGGGCGCGCCGCTGGTGCCCGGTTTCCACCGGGCGCTGTTCGCGCGCGAAGAGCAGGCGGTGGCGGTGCTCAACATCGGCGGCATCTCCAATCTGAGCCTGCTGCCGGCCGGCAGCGGCACGGTGCTGGGCTTCGACTGCGGCCCCGGCAATGCGCTGCTCGACCATTGGTGCCAGAGCCATATCGGCCAGCCTTTCGATACAGGCGGCCGCTGGGCGGCCACCGGCCGCGTGCTGCCCGACCTGCTCTCGCGCTGTCTGGCGGACCCCTATTTCGCCAAGCCACCGCCCAAGAGCACCGGCCGCGACCTTTTCAATCCAACCTGGCTGGCTGCGCGCCTGGCGGGCGCAGCCGCCCAGCCGGCCGATGTCCAGGCCACGCTGGCCGAGTTGACGGCCCTGGTCTGCGCCACCGAGCTGCAGCGCCATGGCGAAGACATCCGCCTGCTGATCATCTGCGGCGGCGGCGCGCTCAACGAGCACCTGATGGGTCGGTTGAGGGCCCTGCTGCCCGCGGTGCGGGTGCTCTCCTCGGCCGAGTGCGGGCTGCCGCCCCAGCAGGTCGAGGCGGCCGCCTTCGCATGGCTGGCGCGCAGCACGATGCGCCGGGAATCCGGCAACCTGGCGAGCGTGACGGGCGCACGCGGGGCTCGCGTGTTGGGCGCGATCTACCCGGCCTGAATCGCCGCCCTCGGTCAGGCAGCAAAAAGCCGCCCGAAGGCGGCTCTTGCTGCGTAGTCAACCGCTCAGGCCGAGAAGCTGGACCCGCAGCCGCAGGTGCTCGTGGCATTCGGGTTCTTGATTACGAACTGGGCTCCCTGCAAGTCTTCCTTGTAGTCGATCTCGGCGCCGACGAGGTACTGGTAGCTCATGGCATCGATCAGCAGCGACACGCCGTTCTTGGTCATCGTCGTGTCGTCCTCGTTCACGATCTCGTCGAAAGTGAAGCCGTACTGGAAGCCCGAGCAACCGCCGCCCTGGACGAAGACGCGCAGCTTGAGATCAGGATTGCCTTCCTCGGCGATCAGGTCGGCCACCTTGGCGGCCGCGCTGTCGGTGAAGACGATCGGTTCGGGCATCTGAGTTTGAATGTTTTCGGCAACGGCGCTCATAAATAGAGGACTCCTGTGGAGGGGCCGAACGGAGCGGCCAACTCGAGAATGCTACTGCAATAACCAAAAAGCCGCCCGAAGGCGGCTTTTTGGCAGTACGGGCGATAAGCCCAAGGCAATCGGCAGACCGATCAGCGCTTCGAGAACTGCTTGCGGCGGCGTGCGGAATGCAGGCCGACCTTCTTGCGCTCCACTTCGCGGGCGTCGCGGGTCACGAAGCCTGCCTGGCTCAACACCGGCTTGAGCGATGCGTCGTAGTCGATCAGCGCACGAGTGATGCCGTGGCGCGTCGCACCGGCCTGACCCGACTCGCCGCCGCCTGCCACATTGACCATGATGTCGAAGGTCTCGACGTTGTCGGTCAGGTAGAGCGGTTGCTTGGCGATCATGATCGAGGTTTCGCGGCCGAAGAACTTGCTGATGTCCTTGCCGTTGACCGTGATCTTGCCGGAGCCTTTTTTAAGAAACACGCGGGCGACGCTGGATTTGCGACGGCCGGTGCCATTGTTCCATTCACCAATCATTCTCAAGGCTCCTTAGAGTTCCAGCACTTTGGGCTGTTGGGCGGTGTGAGGATGCTCTGCACCACCGTACACCTTGAGTTTCTTGATCATGGCGTAGCCCAGCGGACCCTTGGGCAGCATGCCCTTGACGGCCTTTTCCAGGGCGCGGCCCGGATGCTTGGCTTGCATGTCGCGGAAGTTGGTGGCCGTGATGCCGCCGGGGTAACCCGAGTGGCGGTAGTACACCTTGTCAAGCGGCTTCGCGCCGGTGACTCGCAGCTGGGCTGCGTTAATGATGACGATGAAGTCACCGGTATCGACGTGAGGCGTGTAAATGGCCTTGTGTTTGCCGCGTAGACGGAGAGCAACTTCGCTGGCTACTCGTCCGAGGACCTTGTCGGTCGCGTCAATCACAAACCACTCGTGCGTCACGTCAGCGGGCTTGGCGCTGAACGTCTTGGTCATGAGTTTTCCTTGGAGGGAAAGTGGTTTGGCGGGCCCTTTTCCACGGTCGGCGTTCCTCTGACGGGAATCTCTTAGGTGGGGTCAAATGCTCCGCCGCGGGGCCACAAAACGCTGCGAAGCCCACGATTATACAAAGTACGGACCGATCAGGGCAGCGGCGGACCCAGGACAGTTACCATCCACCCTATGTTCAGCTACCGCCACGCCTTCCATGCCGGCAACCATGCCGATGTGCTCAAGCACACGGTGCTGATCGCCGCGCTCGAGCACCTGCTCGAGAAGGACACGGCGCTCACGGTCGTCGACACCCATGCCGGCGCCGGGCTGTACCGCCTCGACGGCGACTACGCTGGTACCAGCGGTGAAGCAGCCGAAGGCGTGCTGCGGCTGCTCTCCGAAGCCAAGGCAAAGGCCGACGAGGCGCCGCTCGCCGACGCCCTGGCACGCTACCTCGCGGTGATACGCGATTTCAACCCCAAGGGCGGCGCCCGCATCTATCCCGGCTCCCCTTTCATCGTCCATCACCTGCTGCGCGAACATGACAAGCTCAAGCTCTTCGAGCTGCATCCTACCGACGCGCGCACCCTGAGCGCAAACATCGCCCAGCTCGAGGCAGGCCGCCAGATCGCGGTGCTGCGCGACGACGGCTTCGGCAGCGCCACCAAGTTCCTGCCGCCGCCCTCGCGCCGGGCGCTGGTGCTCTGCGACCCCAGCTACGAGATCAAGAGCGACTACGGGCGCGTGCTTGACTTCGTCGCCGAGGCGCTCAAGCGTTTCGCGACCGGCACCTACGCGATCTGGTATCCGATCATTCCGCGACCCGAGGCGCACGATCTGCCGCGCCGTCTCAAGACCCTGGCCACCAAGGCCGGCAAGCCTTGGCTGCACGCCACGTTGACCGTCAAATCGAGCAAGATCCTCACAGACTCCTCCGGCGTCCAGCACCGGCCGGGGCTGCCCGCGAGCGGCATGTTCCTCGTCAATCCGCCCTTCACGCTGAAGCCTCAGCTCGAAGCCGCCCTGCCCCAGATGGCGCAGCGCCTCGCGCAGGACCGTCACGCAGCCTTCTCGCTCGACAGCGGCGGCTGAGCCGCGGCTGACCGGCGTCGTCAGCGCCGCAGGCGCGGCGGCACCTCGCGGGTACGCCGGGGCGCCGGGTTCCTCGCAGGCTTCGCGGCCTTGGCTTCCGGCGGCGGCGCATCCATCACTGCGGGATCGAACTCCATATCGCCGCAACGCGTGCTGTTCTCGCCCATGATCGACAGCGCCACCTGCTTGATCCCCAGCCCCAGCATGTCCAGCGCATCGGCCGCGGCCCTGCTGAGGTCGATGATGCGTCCGGCCGCGTACGGCCCGCGGTCGTTGATGCGCACCAGCACCTCGCGGCCGTTGACCAGGCTGCGCACGCAGACGCGGGTGTTGAAGGGCAGGGTCTTGTGGGCGGCGGTCATGGCCGTCATGTCGAAGCGCTCGCCGTTGGCGGTCTTGCGCTGATGAAACTGGATGCCGTACCAGGAGGCGCCGCCGCGCTCGAAGATCTCGCGCGGCCCTGCGTCCCCGGGCACGCCGTCGTCCTCGGCCGCGCCCGAAACCGCGAGGTCGTAACGCACCGAGGGCACTTGAGAGCGCGGCGGTGCGCCGGGCGGCAGCGCGGGCTGGCGGGCCAGCGGGCGCAGGCCGGTGCCGCTTTCGCCGGGCGCAGGCGGCGGCGCGGGCTGCTGCGTGGTGCAGGCGGCCAGCACAGCAGCGGCCAGGACCAGCGCGAGCCGTTTCGCGAGCCAGGGCCCGCTCATCCTTCCCAACCCAGCCGGTCCAGCAACGCAAGCGTCGCCACCGACTGGTTCATGGTGTAGAAGTGCATGGCGGGCGCGCCGCCGCTCGCCAGGCGCTCGCAGAGCTCGGTCACCACGTCGAGGCCGAAGGCCTTGATCGAGGCGGTGTCGTCGCCAAAGCCCTGCAGCCGCAGCCGGATCCAGCGCGGGATCTCGGCGCCGCAGGCATCGGAGAATCGCATCAGCTGGGTGGAGCTGGTGATTGGCATGATGCCCGGGACGATCGGCGTGTCGAGTCCGAGCCCCCGCGCCTCCTCGACAAAGCGGAAGTACGCCTCGGGACTGAAGAAGTACTGCGTGATCGCGGCGTCGGCCCCGGCGCTCACCTTGGCTGCAAAGGCCCGCAGGTCAGCCTCGGGCGAGCGCGCCTGCGGGTGCACTTCGGGATAGCACGCGACCTCGATGTGGAAATCGCGTCCGGTCTCCTCGCGGATGAAGCCGACCAGGTCGCTCGCATAGTGGAACTCGCCACCCATGCCGTAGCCGCTGGGCAGGTCGCCGCGCAGCGCCACCAGGCGCTTGACGCCCATGGCCTTGAGTTCCTTCAGCTGCTCGCGCACGGTCGTGCGGGTGGCGCCGATGCAGGAGAAATGGCACGCGGCATCGACTCCCTCGCCGAGGATCTCGCGCACCGTACCGAAGGTTCCCTCGTGGGTGGAACCGCCCGCGCCATAGGTGACCGAGCAGAACTCGGGGCGGCGCGCATAGAGCTGCTGGCGCACGGCGCGCAGCTTGACCGCGCCTTCGGGCGTCTTGGGCGGAAAGAATTCAAAGCTCAACGGAAGGCGCACGGCCGGCTCCTGGTGGGCCGCTCGCGAAAGCGGCATGGATGAAGAATTCGCGGTTGCCGTCGCCACCTGCGATCGGACTGTCGAACCAGCCCCTTACCTGCAGGCCGAGCGCCTCGCAGGCCGCTCGCAGGCGCTGTTCGACCACCGGATAGAGCGAGGCATCGCGCACGATGCCTCCCTTGCCGATCTGGGCCGGCTGCAACTCGAATTGAGGCTTGACCAGCATCAGGAGTTCGCCTGTCGGGGTGAGCAGCGGAACCAGGGCAGGCAGCACGAGCGTGAGCGAGATGAACGACACGTCACCGACGATCAGGTCGAACTGCGTCTCCGCCGGCGATGTGGCGCCCCAGGCCGAAGCATCGAGCACGCGCGCATTGACGCCCTCGATCGCTGTGACGCGCGGGTCGGCGCGCAGCCGCGGATGCAACTGGCCATGTCCGACATCGACACCCACCACATGCACAGCCCCTTGCTGCAGCAGGCAGTCGGTGAAGCCGCCGGTCGATTGGCCGACGTCGAGGCAACGCCTGCCGCGCACCTCGATGCCAGCCGCAGCCAGCGCGCCCTCGAGCTTCAGCCCGCCACGCGAGACATAGCGCGCCTCGGCCGCGTCGAGAAGTTCGAGCTCGGCATCCTCTGGCACATCCTCGCCGTTCTTGCCCACCGTGCGCCAGCGCACACCGTCGCGCCAGCGCAGGCCCCCTGCGATCAGGCGCACGGCCTGCGAGCGCGACGCGGCCAGGCCGCGTTCGACGAGCAACTGGTCGGCGCGCACGGCGTTGCGCGGCCCCCGCTCAATAGCGGTAGCTGTCCGGCTTGTAGGGACCGTTCTTGTTCACGCCGATGTACGCGGCCTGCGCGTCCGTCAGCACCGTGAGCTCGGCCCTGAGCTTGGACAACTGCAGGCGAGCGACCTTTTCGTCCAGGTGCTTGGGCAGCACATAGACCTTGCCGGCCTGGTAGGCGTCGGGCTTGGTGAAGAGTTCGATCTGCGCGATCGTCTGGTTGGCGAAGGAGGAGCTCATCACGTAGCTCGGATGGCCCGTGCCGCAGCCCAGGTTCACCAGCCGGCCCTTGGCCAGCAGGATGATGCGCTTGCCGTCCGGGAAGATCACGTGGTCGACCTGCGGCTTGATCTCTTCCCACTCGTACTTCTCGAGCGAGGCGACTTCGATCTCATTGTCGAAGTGGCCGATGTTGCAGACGATCGCCTGGTCCTTCATCGCGGCCATGTGCGCATGCGTAATGACGTCCTTGTTGCCGGTGGTGGTGACGAAGATGTCGGCCTTGTCGGCGGCATATTCCATAGTCACGACGCGGTAGCCTTCCATCGCGGCCTGCAGCGCGTTGATCGGGTCGATCTCGGTCACCCACACCTGGGCGCTGAGCGCACGCAGGGCCTGGGCCGAGCCCTTGCCCACGTCGCCGTAGCCGGCCACCACCGCCACCTTGCCGGCGATCATCACGTCGGTGGCGCGCTTGATGCCGTCCACCAGCGACTCGCGGCAGCCGTAGAGATTGTCGAACTTGCTCTTGGTCACCGAGTCGTTCACGTTGATGGCGCGGAACAGCAGCGTGCCCTTGGCAGCCATCTCGTTGAGGCGGTGCACGCCGGTGGTGGTCTCCTCGGTCACGCCGATGATCTCGGCCGACTTGCGGGTGTACCAGGTGGGATCGACCGCCAGCTTGGCCTTGATCGCGGCGTAGAGGATGCGCTCCTCGTCGCTGGTCGGGTTGGCCAGCACGCCCTGGTCCTTCTCGGCCCTCTGGCCCAGGTGCATCAGCAGCGTGGCGTCACCGCCGTCGTCCAGGATCATGTTCGGGCCTTCGCCGGCCGCGCCCTTGGGGCCGAAGTCGAAGATGCGGTGGGTGTAGTCCCAATAGTCCTCGAGCGACTCGCCCTTGATCGCGAACACCGGCGTGCCGGCGGCGGCGATCGCGGCGGCCGCGTGGTCCTGGGTCGAGAAGATGTTGCAAGAGGCCCAGCGCACCGTGGCACCCAGGGCCTGCAGCGTCTCGATCAGCACGGCGGTCTGGATCGTCATGTGCAGCGAGCCGGTGATGCGCGCACCCTTCAGCGGCTGGCTCCTGGCGAATTCTTCGCGGATGGCCATCAGGCCGGGCATCTCGGTTTCGGCAATCTTGATTTCCTTGCGGCCCCAGGCGGCAAGGGACAGGTCGGCGATCGCCTGGTCGGCAGTGGACACCGGGGAAGCTTTGAGAACGGCGCTCATGTTGGCTCCAAACAAACTTGATTGAATGAGCCGCTGCGATCGGGGAAGAAACTCACCGCGAGAACAGCGGTTGAGCGTGGTTGCGGTTGGGTCCGAGCCTCACGCCTGGCGGCGCTGCAACGCTCCTCGGAAGCGGCGGATTTTACCCGAGCGGCGCCAGAATGCCACGGGCATCGATAATTGCGGGTTCGGCCGACGCCCGCGGCCCACTGCCTTCATCCGTTCGCTTCTTCATGTCTTTCGCCTCCGAAACCCGACGCCGTCGCACCTTCGCGATCATCTCTCACCCCAAGGCCCGCCTCTGAGTCAGGCGGGGTCAAGCCAAGACACGGCTGACCCCTTTACGTGGTTTGCGCGAGGAAAGAGGCCTGCCGGGCATGGTCAAGTCCTGTCAGGGTGAGACAGGTCGAGACAACGGGTTTGGGTACATGGACGTGTACATAAACCACCCGATTCGCACCGCTCTCGCGCTATGTACACACCGGGGGTACGTATGGCGTTGTCGGACACATGGCTCAAGGCCAACAATGGGAAGGAGCGCGTAGCGCTCGAAGAACGTAGCGACCGCGAGGGCTTGGGCGTGCGGGTCACGCCCAAGGGCAAGATCACCTTCCAGCTTCGCTACCGCTTCGATGGAAAGCCCAAGAGACTCGACCTTGGGAGCTATCCGCTGATATCGCTCAAAGATGCCCGCTCGGAGGCGCAGCGGCTCCGCGCCCGCCACGAGCAGGGCCACGATCCGCAGATCGTGCGGTTCCTTGAGAAGCAGGCCATCATCAAGGCCGACTCCATCGAGTCTCTGTTTCGGCAGTGGTACGAGGCCTACTGCAAGAAGAACAAGAAGGGCCACCACGACATCCTGCGCAGCTTCGAGCTGCATGTGTTCCCGGTGATCGGCAAGCTGCCCGCCGAACAGGTCACCTTGCATGAGTGGCTGAATCTGCTGGAGAAGCACGCGACGCTGCGGCCCGGAATCGCCGAGCGCATCCTGATCAACGCCAAGCAGATGCTGAAATGGGCCATGAGGCGGAAGCTGATCGCCACGAGCGCGCTCGCCGGGATCAACGCCAAGGAAGACCTGCAGATCAAGAAGCTTCCCGGCGCGCGCACGCTCTCAGCTGATGAGATCGCGCGCGTCTGGCGCGCGGTCGAGCGCTCCCGAATGGCCGCGAAGAACCGGCTCTTCCTGAAGCTCTGCCTGATCTATGGCTGCCGCAACGGCGAACTACGCCAGGCTGAGAAGAGCCACTTCGATTTCGAGCGCGGCGTCTGGACGGTGCCGCCTGCCAACCACAAGCTCGGGCACGCGACCGGCAAGCCGCTCTTGCGCCCGATCACTCCCGAGATCGCCCCTCTGATCAAGGAGGCGATGGCTCTGAGCGATGGCAGTCACTACCTATTCACCAACACGGGCAGCGACAAGCCCATGGGGACGAGCGCGCCGCTGGCGCTCCCCTACAACGTCATGCAGTGGCTACGGCGGCACGAGCGGTTCGAGATGGACCATTGGTCGGTTCACGACCTGCGCCGCACGGCGCGGACGAACTTCTCGACGCTGACAGCCCCGCACATCGCCGAGATCATGCTCGGCCATCGGCTGCCGGGAGCATGGCAAGTCTACGACCATCACGACTACCTGCAAGAACAGGCGGCGGCCTACACCGCCTGGTTCAATAAGCTGAAGACGCTCACGACGCCGAGTTTGTGAGCGAGAAAAGCCCGCGCCGATAGGGAGCGCGGGCCTACCCACAAGTCGTGGGTTCTTCCAATTTAGAAAGCGATGTCGTCGTCGCCCTTGTCAAATGCCGCTATCGGCGAGGGGGACGGTTCAGCTTCCATCTCTTCGAACATCGCCGTGTTCAGCATACAGCTTAGGTAGGCGTCTGCATCTGGAAAGCCTCGCGCGCGGCACTCGCTTTCCGCAAACGCGGCGATCTCAGGCGGCAAGCACAGCGTGATGGCGTAGCAACCGCCCTGCAGTCTACGCAGCGTTGACGCCCTCATAGGCGGTCACTCCCGATGGTTTCGACCATGGCACCTGCGCACGTGCGCGCGCGCTCCCGGTGCTCCCATGCAGCGACATCGCCAGCATCCCACAGGTTGAAGCTCCCCGCATGCTGCATGCAGGGCGGCGGGAAGGGATTGATGGCGCGCTTCATGCGCCGAAACAGCGTACGGGCGGAGCAGCGGTAGCGCAGGCATAGGTCCCTGGTGGAGTGATAGCTGATTGACATCGCACGGTCCTTTCGTGGATGTCGCCCACTCTATGCACCGCGGCCCGTTGTTCTCCTCGTCCGTTCCTCGCGCCTTTTCCTGATCGCGGTAGAGGGCTCCCGCGGACTTACGCGGGTACTCGCGGACCACGAGGACCTGCAGGCCGCAGAAATCGGCGGTTTTCCCACCAGCATTAACCACTTTTTAGGGCCTGTACGCGCATGCTGAAATTATGAAAATCATAGGTTGCAGCGGCGGAGGGGCATTCATCGATGCAGATACTCATACACGGAGAGATGTCGATGGCCGACATTCGTCAGGCCATTTTCGAGAAGCTTCATGAGCTGGAGGACGACTACGCGGTGAAGTTCTCGCGCGGCGCAACCCTCTACGTCAATCCGACTGACGGCAAGGGCCACAACGTCGAGCCCCGCCGTCATGGGCGTAGCGTCAAGAAACTCGATTGCGACGGCCCCTACCGGTCGGCAGCCGACGACTTCAAGCTGTAGAGGGACGGGCCGATGACAAAGCCACCCTTCTACATCGGACTCGAAGAAGCACGGCAGGCGTTGTCCGAGATCGGCATCAATCTAACCCCGAAGCAGATCAAGCGCGCCGCTGACCCCGACGCGGCAGGCCGTCGCAAGCTGCCCTTCTTCGTCGATCCTATCGACGGACGCCTCAAGATCGAACGCGGCACCCTTTTGGAAATCTATATGCGCTGCCAGGTCGAGGCCGAGCGCGCAGCCCACGTCCACCCCACGCGGTTGCCTCACGCGCCGAAATTGTTTGACCCGAGTCCATGAGTGCGGTAACGGTGATTCATGGCAGACATCAGGAAAAGAACAGGCGCGAAGGGCACAACCTATCAAGTCCGCTACGCCGACCCGTCGTCCGAGACGGGCTACTCATACAAGACATTTGACACGGCAAAGGAAGCGCGCGCATTCCGCGAAGACTCTGCCGCGCGCGCATCCGCGAGTGCTCGGCACGGTGAGCGCACAGTGCCTGAGGCTGTTGAAGCCTGGCTCAAAGTCTGCGAGAAGGAAGGGCGCGACGGGCGTGCGCCCGTCTCCCCTTCAACCCACAAGCAGTACTGCTACATCGCCGACATCATCAAGTCGTACCACTGGCAGAAGGATGTTGCGGCCCTCACCAAGCCTGACATCATTGCGTTTCGTTCTTGGCTGATCGCCAATCATGGACGCTACCTTGCTGCGAAGACCCTGCGCACCTTTCATGGTGTCCTCGGTGAAATGGCGACGCGCGGTGTGGTGTCAGTCAACGTCTCTACAGGGGTTAGCGTCCGCAAGGAAACACGCTACGACGAGCCGATCGCAGTTCCCTCGCACGAGGAAGTGAAAGCGCTCCTCAAGGCAGCCGATGAGCTTGCCAACTCGAAGAATCGTCAGACTGCGCGCGCGTGGGCGCGCTATCGCCCGATGCTCTATCTCGCGGTGGATTCAGGTATGAGGCCGCAGGAGTATGTGGCCGTGGCAGGTGCAAACCTGCGCGACGGCGGTATCCATGTTGACCGGGCAATTGATCGCGGCGGAGAGCTGTCCGTGACCAAGACGCCAGCAGGGCGACGATTCATTGAGCTTAGTCCTGACACCTTCGAGATGCGTATGCGTCCGGCAATCCCATCTTGAATGCGGCTTAG
>NZ_LMTS01000030.1 GCF_001541225.1 Variovorax sp. WDL1
CTCAAGCCAACAGGCCTCCTCGAAAGCCGGTGTGGTTCAAACTGACTTCCGGAAGTATTTCCTTGAGTTCGCCATCGAAGGTTTGAGAGGCATCAGCCTGAATCACTGCCGTGACTTTCTGACCTCGGGTCAGCCGTAGCGCCTGGGCTTCCGGAACATCGGCCACGGCCCAGACCTTGTCGAGACCGGCGATGCGAAACAGCGTCATGCCGGGCGTGACGGCAACCCCTTCCCGGACGCCCAACTCGGCGACGACGCCATCGGTCGGGGCGCTGAGGGTGAAGCGTGCCTGCGCGGTTCCTGTGCTTTCGCTCTGTCGGATGAGTTCCGCCGGAATTGACATCGCGCGCATCCGCTCACGCGCTGCCGCGATGAGGTCGGGTGCGACGCCGGCGCGCTGGAGCGCAAGCAACTCGTTCTGCGGTCCGAGCCACTCCGGCGCGAAGATGGTTGCCAGGGCCTGGCCCTTGCGTACCCGCTCCATGGGGGCGCGCACCGCCAGGCGTTCGACGTACCCAGCGACGCGCGACTGTACCGCCACGTTCAGCCGCTCGTCGAACTGCACGGAACCAATGGCGTCGAACGAGCTCGAGGCTTCGGCACGACGTACCGCAGCGAAGCGGATGCCCAGGTTTTGCTGCACCGTCGGACTGACCTTGACTCCAGAATCGCTGGGAGCGCTGTCGGCATACATGGGCACGAGTTGCATGTCCATGAACGGCGACTTGCCCGGCTTGTCGAAGCGTGGGCCTGGAACCATCGGGTCGTGCCAGTAGAGAACCTTGCGGCCTTCGGTCGAAGAGGCGGCATCGCTTCCCCCGGGATGCTGGCCGGTCTGAGGCCCGAGAAAGAAGCCCGCGCCAATCAGTAACGTAGCAGCTACGACAAGCAGTGTTGTTAGGCGAGCGCGTTTCATTGGGCGGCTCCCGGAGCAAGAGGTTTGAATGCAAGCTGGGCTTGAGCTTTTGCGAGGTCGCGCTGAAGCGAAAGCAGCTTTCGTTGCGCATCCACCTCGGCGTGCCTCGCCTCGAAGAGGGTCAGTAGCGTGCCCTGGTTCGACCGATAGGCGGCGGTGGCTACCGCGGTCCGTTGTAAGGCAGGCGTCACGACTCCAGCGCTATACCGCTCGATGCGTTCACGCAAGCGTTTCGAGTCGCTGGCGAGCGCTCGATATTCGGCGGTGGCGGTGCGTGTAGCCTCTCCAAGCTCCGCCTCGGCTTTGTCAGCCAAGGCGAACTTTGCTGCGGTCTCCCGGTCCTGTCGTTCGGACGGGGCTACCTGAAGCGGGATGCTCACGCCGAAAGTCGCCATGTCCGAATAGCCCGTGCGTTGCCCGTATGAAACCTCCCAGGTCCAATTTGGCTTGCGTTCCGAGGCCGCGACGGCGGCCGCTCGGGTGGCCACATCGATGTCGAACTGCTTTGCCAGCACAGCTGGATGAGCTGCGACGTATGCCTGCTCCGTCGGCAACGGAAACGGGGCGACGGGGGCCAATTCGTCGGCGTCGGTGCCGACCCAACGCTGGAGCGCAACTTGCGCGGCACTTTGCAACTGACGAACTTCGGCCGACTCGTCCTCGGCCAATCCGCGCGCACCAGTTAGGGCGAGCGCTTCCTGGCTGCTTCCTGTTGACGAAGCCAGGCGGGCACGTGCCGCCTCGAACTCTTCGTGGGCGTGATGCTCCATCAGGGTCGTGAGCTTCAGCGCCTCGCCGGCGTAGTAGGCGTCGAGGTAGGCGAGCGCCGTGTTCAGCCGGGTTTCGGCTTCAGCACCGCGAGCCTGGACTCCCTCGCGCGCAACCAGCGCGTTGGCAGAGGCTTGTCGGGCTGCTCGCTTCTCGCCAGACAGCCATTCCTGGCTGATGCCGATGCGCTTCATCGTCATTGGGTCGCGCGTGGTGCTGAAGCGGTCTGCCCCGGTTACCGGCAGGTTCTCGATGCCAGCGCGCAGCGTCGGGTCCGGAAGCTGGCCCGCAGCGCGGGCCGTCTCAGACGCGCTCGTCACGCCCGCGCGCACGGCGCGAGCCATATCGGAGCGCTTGACGGCAAGGTCAAGCGCCGTCTCGAGGGTAAGGGGGGCTGCCTCTACCAGGTAGGGAAGCAGTGTGGCTGCCAAAGCGGCGGCGCGCAACAGAAGGGATTGCATGAAGACTCCGAAGACAAATGGGGCATCGGCTGGCGAGCGGTCGAGCCGCACCAGCGCCATTCAGTCGACGGAGATTTCAGACCCGGAGTCTGAGCGTGGAGAGGAATACCGGGTCAGGCGGGGGCCGAAGCTCCGGTGCCGCTGCGACTGGAAACGCACCGGCAAGCTGTGCCTCAAGGAGAAGCGGCACGACCAGTACTTGCACGATGGCCGGCAGCGAGGGAGTCGCGAGCTTCACTGGCTCGAACGACAGAGACATGTCGGCTGCGTGCTGGTGGCAAAGCACCGGCTGGACCGTATCCATGCCTTCGCAGGGTTCGCCAGCCACCATCATGTCCGCCATTGCGGTCATGTCCGCTTGGCCCGGGCAGACGTAGCTGGCCAGCGCCAGTTGTGAAAACAACAGCGAAAGGACGACAGCGAGGGCGGTCGCGCAGCGATGAATGCCTTTACGGAACATACCTTTGAGAGTGTAGGCGCATCCATCGGTACGGTGCAGGTTCTCGAACACCTCCCTCTGACACCTCCGAGTGCCGCCGCCCACCCGAGGCCAGGCAAAGAGGAGGAGGGCACGATCGCGCTTGCCCTTCAACGACTCATCACAGGTTTCCAAAACCGTCTCCAGCGGCTCCTTGGTCAGCGCGCGCCTGCTTGTGGGGCAAGGCGTTGCGCTTGGCGTAGGCTTTTCTTGTCTTTCTCAGCAGCGCGTTCACAGCCCGCTTCTACGCACGGATTGGGCTTGGGGGCTCCAAGGACAAAGCGGTAGCGAGGTTGCTACCGCCGGGGAGCCGTCATCGGCCGGCGCGATCTCCAAAACCAAGGGTACGACCTCTTTTGTGTCGAAGTAGGGCGTCAGGTAGATGACGTCGGTGTTGGGCGTCAGCGTCTGGTTCCTCCAATCCAGCAGACGGGACCCGCAACTCGCTGGTTGTACTGCCGCTGGGCTTGGCGATCCCTGCGCGCGGTTCCTTGGGTGCCTGCGGTCATCGTCACCCAGACGTTGGTGGAGCTCGTGAGCGAGCTGGTCTCTATCAAGGCCATGCCGGCGTTAGGGCGCGGCAGGGCCACCAAGGTGGCGTGAGGTGAGCACGCTGGCGCCAGCTCGATCGGCCTGCTCAGTGCGCTTGGGAAGCACGGCGCCTGATGTCAAGCACAACGGCGAGCAGCCAGCCACGACCAGCGTCACGACCAAAGGTTCGCCCCGTTGGCCCGGTCTCAGGGACATCCTGGAGCTTCAACGAGTCGTTCATGAGCCGAAGCAGCCCACCACGCCTCCTGAGCCGACCCGCGAGACCGCCGACTTCCAAAGCGTTCGCGAACATTGCTCTGCAGCATGGCGACAAGACTTGGTGCGCCAACTCAGGAAGCCGTGGAGCGAGCATGAAGACGCGAACATTTTTGCGCAAAAACGACGAACTGATTCTGCACATGGACGGGGGGCCAAGCAGGCAAGAGCCATACCCCATTATTCATTTTACATAACCCGCATTGTATCCGCTAGGTCGTTGATTTATAACGACTTTCTCGGTTTGTTCTGAGCGGCGACCGGCCTAGTTTTGAGGCTCGAATCGTACTCCGGCGACGACGCGAGCATTTTCAAAACGGCCCCGTTAGCCCCCAGCAGATCCGCTTGGCTTATTCAAGAACATGCGCGCGTTACGCCCAGACGGCGACTTGCGCCGGGGGCGATCGAGGAGGCCCACCCATCGATGCCAAGCAGGATGCCCCCCGGCCGTGCGCTTGCCGAACGACGCAAAGGAATTGCCTGAGCTTTGTCAAACGAATTACTAGAACCACATCCAATCCTGATTCTTGAGGAGCTGTTGGCTTCATGGTTTCATATGTATGACGTATGATTTGCTACATCATACATCGATAAGTCCCGATAACGTTTTATTATCGCAAGTAATGACAAGCGCAAGGAGCAGGGTATGGATCCAAGAAGTTCGATCGCCCCCATCCACCCGATCCGCAGCGGCCGCGGCATCCAGGAAGCGCAGGTCTGGGAAGCCGCCGATTCGCTGCTCCAGGAAGGCCTGCGGCCGACGATCGAACGCGTGCGCCAGAAAATCGGCAGCGGCTCACCGAACACCGTCAGCCCGATGCTCGAGCGCTGGTTCGCCACGCTCGGCCAGCGCCTGGGCGGCCGCGGCGCCCGCTTGACCGATTCAGGCAATCCGAGCGCCGCGACCCATGGCAACGCACATCAGCTTCCCCTGACCATCCTCCAGGCCGCCGAGCAGCTCTGGGACGTCGCCCGGCGCGAAGCCGACCAAGTGCAGATCCAGATGAGCGAGTCAACGCGACGCGAACTCGAGTTGCAGCGCACGACCCTGGCGCAGCAGGAAGCCGAGCTCCTGAAGCGCGAGGTCTCATTCGAGCAGGCCCACGTCGCCCTCGACGAGGCCCTCGCCTCTTCGCGCCAGGCGGTCACCGCCATGGAGGCTCAGATGCGCTCGCAGCAGCAGGAAGCCGCTCGCCTGCTTAGCGCATCGGAAGCCGAGCTGCGACGCCTGCGCAAGGGGCTCGAGGAAGCCCTCGCAGGGAAGGAGGCGTTTCGCGAGAAGGCGGCGATGGAGCTGGCCGTGGCGCGACGCGACGCGCGGGAGGCCGAGGAACGTCATCTGGCGCACGAGCGTCGCCTACTCTCCGACATCGATCGCGAGCGCATGGCCGCGCGCCAGGCCAGCGCCGAACTCGCCAAAGAGCAAAAGGCCCACGCTGCCCATGTCGAGTCGGCGCACGCTGCTTCGACCGCGGCGCAGCAGGCGCTGCACAAAGCGACGGCGTCCCACAATACTGCCGTGGCCGCTTGGTCGTCGCGACTTCAGGAGGCACAGGTCGAGCTTGCGACCTTGAGAGAGCGTGCCGCGAGTACGGAGCTGAGAGCCACCGACCTCGGCGCGCTGCTCGAGCGCCTACAGGCACAGTCGGAGCACGAGATCGCGGCGCTGCAAGACAGCCATGCGGCGACCAAGGCCGCACTGCGTCGACTGGAGTCGCAGCGTGCGGGCGGCGAGAGGTCTGCAACGGGCCGCAGCAAAGGAACGCCCAAGTAGCTTCGACGACAAGGCGTGTTGGTGGGCGGACCGTCGCATTGGGGTTGCGGCGAAGCGGCGAGCCGCAGCAGGAGGCCGCGGTGCGCTGAGCGCGCGGCGCCGCCCAGGCGGCCCCGCCTCAACCCAGGCTCAACGCCCCCAGGGCGGTGCCCGCGATGACCGCCACGAGGCCGACCGCGTGCCACACCGACAGGCCCTCGCCGAGCAGCAGGGCCGCGAAGCCGACGCCGAACACCGGCCCCAATAAAACCACAGCGAGACCCTCGCGACCCGATCTTCGCGATCGCATGGATCAAGGCTAGGTTGCCGAAGGCAGTCGCGACCAGGGTGGAGAACAGCAAGAACGCAGCGATGCAGCCTCCCGACGAGGCTCAGGTTGCCGTCGGGTAGTCGGTGTAGCCCTTGGCTCCGCCAAGATACCAGGTCGCCATGTCATCCGGCGCTAGCGCCAGCTTTCGGGCCATGCGGGCAGGAAGGTCCGGATTTGAGATAAAGGGCCTACCGAATGAAATGGCGTCAGCCAGTCCGGCATCGAGTGCAGCCTGGGCCTTGAGCGCGTCGAAGTCGGAATTCAACACAAACTTCCCATCGAACGCCCGGCGCATTGCTGGGCCGATGGGTGGCCGCTCGGCTTGTCCATTGGTCCCCGAAAAGCCAGGCTCACGGATCTCGATGAATGCGATCCCCAATGCTGACATTTCAATCGATGCAGCTTCGAATAAGGCCGTCGGGTTACTGTCATTAACGCCTTTTCGTGCTTCATTGGGCGACAGGCGCACCGCCGTGCGCTGCGCCCCTACAGCGTCGAGGACCGCAGCCACGACCTCGCGTAGGAACCTGACGCGGTTGCTGATCGATCCACCATACTCGTCGTCGCGCAGGTTCACGCTGTCGCGCAGAAACTGGTCTATCAAGTAGCCGTTAGCCGCATGCACCTGCACCCCATCGAAATCGGCCGCGGCCGCATTCAACGCAGCGGCCCGATAGTCATCGACGATGCGCTGGATCTCGGCGCGCGCAAGTGATCGCGCCTCAACGGCCGGCTGTTTTCCGTTGTAGGTGTAGACGTCCTCGGGCGACGTGGTGGCGGAAGAAGACACTGGCTGCCCACGGCCGGGAAGACTGGGATGGACGACCCGCCCCATGTGCCACAGCTGACAAAAGATCTTGCCGCCCTGCTCGCGCACCGCGGCGGTGATAGGCTTCCAGGCCTCGATCTGTGCCTGGTTCCATATTCCCGGTGCATAGGGCCAGCCCAGGCCTTCGGCAGAGATTCCAGTTGCCTCGGACAGGATCAGGCCGGCGCCAGCACGCTGTGCGTAGTATTCGACCATCATGTCTGTCGGCACATGATCAGCGGTGGAGCGCGCCCTGGTCATTGGCGACATCAGAATCCGGTTTGACATTTCGGTCGCGCCGAGGCGGACGGGGTCGAACAATGTAGGCACGGGTTCTGGGCTCACTTACGTTGGAAGATGGAAACTGAAAAACTCGCTTGCGACAACGCCTCAGTCAACGCTGGATGAGGCGCGGGACGCAAGCTCAGCAACAAGCGCGGGAGTTGTGCACTAGGTCCAAAGACGGCGACTAGGGTCAGCTCGGGACCTGGCCGCCGTCCACGTTGTAGCACTGCCCGGTGATATTTCGCGCGCCCGTGGAGGCCAGAAACACCGCCATCGCAGCAATGTCCTCCGCAGAATTCGCGCGGCCGATGGGTATGCGTTTTTGCGCTTCGCTGACCATTTGCTCCAGCGTGACCCCACTCTCCCGGGCCGCGAGCTCATACACGCTGGTCGCAAGTTCGGTCAGGGTGGCGCCGGGGCAAATGGAGTTAACGTTGATGTTGTGGCGACCCAACTGCTGCGAGGCCGTCTTGGTCAGGGCAATGACGGCTCCTTTGCTTGCAGCATAGATCGCGTTGGACGCGCCTGAATAGCCACGACCGGCGATCGAGGCAATGTTGATGACACGACCGCCATCGCCTTGGCGGATCATTTCACGGGCCGCCGCCTGGATGCAGAAGAACACACCCTTGGCGTTCACGCGGTGGGTCTTGTCCCAGTCTTCCTCGTTGAGATCCATGATGTAGGCTGGCCGAGTTACGCCTGCATTGTTGACAATGATGTCCACGCGGCCAAACTCGGCAACCGTGCGCGAGACCATGTCGTTGATGCTTGCGACATCGCCGCAGTCTGCACGGATGCCCACCGCGCGCGCACCCAAGGCGACTGCCTTTTCGGCCGTCCGCCGGGCCCATGCCTGATCAATGTCGCTGATCGCCAGATCAGCGCCTTCGGCGGCATAGGCGATGGCGATTGCTTCACCGATACCCGACCCAGCGCCGGTGACGAGCGCGACCTTGCCTTTCAAAGTCTCCATTCCAGTTCCTTTTTTATGAGGCGTCGAGACGGTTAGAGCCATTCACAAAGTGTTCTCACTGATCGAAGTGCAGTTTAGGTGCGGGTGCCATCAGTGCCGACGCTTTAATCGCCAGCTCCATAGCATGAGGCTATATGGGCAGCTCGGGCGAGGCAGGATGCACGTAGTGCTCCTTCCCGCGCACCGAAACCATGCCGGCGACCCTATCGTTAGCCCTAAGCGCGCTGGCCACACTCGAAGTTAGCCTCAGGCAATGGCAGAATCCGCCAATTCCCGCTCCCGCCCAAGGGTCAGCGCCCGTCAGATCGAAGCGTTTCGCGCCGTCATGCTCAGCGGCTCGGCTCGCGGGGCCGCCGAGCTGCTCTACGTTACACAGCCCGTTATCAGCAAGCTGATCGCCCAACTGGAGAGCCGGACGGGTTTGACCCTCTTCGTCCGACGAGGCAACGCTATCGTCCCAACCGATAACGCGAAGCTATTGCTTTCGGAAGCCCAGGGGGTCTTTCATGGCATCGAACGCTTCGACCGTTTCGCTGCCAACTTGCGCGGCGGCGAGAAAGGCCGGCTCTCAATATTCGCGAGCCCAACGTTGACCAGTGCGGTTATCCCCTTCATCCTGAAAACACACCTTCGGCATGCTGCGCACCTGGAGATCTTCATCGCCTCCAGACTCATCCGAGACATGCCATCAGATTTGCTTGCCGACAATCAATCGCTCGGCGTGACGATCTGGCAATGCGAAGCGCCTGGCATCAGTTGCGAAGTGCTCGCCAGCAAGCGGCTCGTTTTGCTCGTCAATCCGGCAAGCCCTCTCGCCAACCGTCAGCGCCTTCAATTGAATGACGTTCGCTCAGAGCATCTCATCGGCCACCACGAGTCGATGCCGATCGGACAAAAAGTAAGGGAGGCCTTGCACAAGTTGTCACCCGACTGGCCCATCCGCGTCTCTGTCGACAGCAGTGAAGCCGCATTCTCACTGGTACAGAACAACCTCGGGGTTGCGTTCGTCGATGCGTTCTCGAAAGACTACCTTCATCAGCGTGGGCTGAAGACGCTCGAAGTCGACATCGATGTCTTCACACACTTGTGCCTCTTGAAGTCGTCCTTCCACCGACCGACCGTGCAATGCGAATCTTTCGAGCAAGCCCTCCGCGAGTGGGCTGGCACTGTATAGCCCGAAGCTATTCACCTGTTGAATTAAGAGCTTTGCTCCCCTCAGGCTTACCGATACGCTTGCGTTGAACAAATAGATGGGTCCATGCAGAAACCCGCCGCGAAACGGGCTCTGTCGTCACGGCAAAGGACCTGAAAGAGCAATCTGCATTTTAGGGCGCCGCAGCTCCCTGTCCGAATAGATAGCTTTGGAGACAACGTGAACACTGTAAATATAAATCGCCGTGATCTGATGACCGCGGGGCTCGTCGCCGCCACTGGATCTCTGATCTCATTCCCGACGCGGGCCGCACCCCTGAGCATGAAAGTCGGCCTCTCCGCGCCGGCGACGCACTCTTCAGCAGTCGGCTTGACTGCCGCAGCAACCGAGATCGCGAAGCAGACCAATGGCGAAGTTCGCTTGGAAGTCTTCCCCTCGGGCCAACTTGGCTCAGACCAAAGCATGATCGCGCAGACTCGGCAAGGCTCGCTCGAGCTATACATGGGAACAGCCAGCATATTGGACGGCATCGTCCCGAACAGTGCGATCTGGAACACGCCATTTGCATTCGCTGATTACGCGGCGATGTGGAAGGCCATCGATGGACAAGTCGGTGCCGTGGTCCGGAATGCCGCACCGCGCGCGGGCCTCAAAGCGTTTGACACGACCTGGGACAACGGCTTTCGCCAAATCAGCACTGCAAACAAGCCAATCGCAAAGGTTACTGATTTGAAGGGTCTGAAGGTGCGTGTTCCGGTCAGCGCTGGCCTTGTCATGTTGTTCAAGGCAATGAATGCCTCCCCAGTGGCACTGAATTTTGCAGAGCTTTATCCAGCACTGCAGACCAAACTGGTAGATGGACAAGAAAATGCCCTGTCGGTATTTGCAATTGCAAACTTCAACGAGGTTCAAAAATATATCTCGATGACGAATCACGTCTGGGATGGATACGTCCCGTTGACGAGTGTAGCCTTCTGGAAGACGATACCCGCTGATATTCAGACCATAGTTGCAAATGCAATCAACGGCGAAGCCAAGAAGCAACGACAGGTCTCTGAGGCGCTTGACAAGACGCTCCGCGCGACGTTGGCAGCTAAAGGGGTCACGTTTGTGGACCCCGATATTGCCGGCTTCAGGGAGCACCTCCGCAGTGTCGGCTTCTACAAGGAATGGCGCGAAAAGGTCGGTGAAGCTGCGTGGACGGCGCTCGTGCCGTACGCCCCCGGCCTGTAGAGGGATCGGGAATGACGACAGACTCCCTTCTGACTGGTCAAATCCCACCGCCAGCCGCCAAAAGCGCTGGACACCTTAGCGCTCGTGCACCGCGCTACGTCGCAAAACTTCTAATCGAACCGGTTTGCGTACTCTTGTTGATCTCGCTCTTTGGGATCGTACTGGCCGGCGCTGTTTCTCGCTATGCTTTCCACGCGCCTCTGGTCTGGGTCGATGAGCTCGCTGGCTTTCTGTTTCTCTGGTTTGCCATCTTAGGCGCATCCATCGCAAGCCAGAGATATGAGCACATGAGGATGCCATTTTCGGCAGAATTTTTCTCGCCCCGAACCACTCGTCTGCTGGACACACTCGGCGGGGTGCTCGTAGTGGTTCTGCTAGGCATCCTGCTGCCAGCCGCTGTTTCCTACACGGAATCGGAGTGGGTCGTCATCACACCAACGCTCGGATTGCCTAATGGCATCAAGGGGGTCGGCCTAGTAGTCGGTCTTGCGCTACTTCTGTTTTTTGATCTGTGCCGTCTCTGGTCACAGAGCTCAGCGCGAGATCTAATCATTTCCACGATCATCGTTGCCATCTTTTCATTTGTGGCGTGGAAGATGGCAACGCTGTTTGGCGATTTGGGAAAAGTGAATCTGGTCATCTATTTGGTGTTCGGGATTGCATTGTGCATTGCGATTGGTGTGCCAATCGGCTTTGCGTTCGGAATTGGGGCTACCTCCTACGTCGTTTTTGCGACGAGATTCTCAAGTGAAGTCATCGTAGGCCGGATGGATGAAGGCATGTCGCACGTCATGCTTGTCGCCATCCCACTGTTCGTTGCGTTGGGCGCCGTGATGGAACTTAGCGGCGTCGCGCGGGCCATGGTGAGGTTTCTATTTTCCATCTTTGGAAGTGTGAAAGGCGGATTAAATTACGTCATTATCGGAGCGATGATGTTGGTTTCGGGAATATCCGGCTCCAAGATTGCTGATATGGCAGCGGTGGCTCCTCCGCTTTTTCCTGAAATGAACAAGCGCGGCTCCTCCAAGCCCGAGCTTGTCGCCTTGCTCGCGTCCACCGGTGTTCAAACGGAGACGATTCCACCCAGTTTTGTGCTGATCATTTACGGATCGCTGACCGGGGTTTCCATCGGCGCGCTGTTCACCGGTGGACTGCTGCCTGCCCTGTTTGCTGGCCTGGTGCTCGCTGCCGTGTGCGCCTACAAGGCGCGGAAGACTACTGCAACCGGTGAAGCCATCAGCTGGGTTGAGATAGTCAGTAGTCTCAAGTTCGCCCTTCCAGCGCTCCTGCTGCCTTTCATGGTGCGTACGTTGGTCGTGGAGGGAGTGGCCACGGCTACCGAAGTCGCGACATTCGCGATTGTCTACTGTGCATTGGTTGGCATCTGTTTCTACCGAGCACATGACTGGAGTCAGCTATACGGGCGATTGGTACAGGCGACCTCTCTATCTGGCGCGATCATCCTCATCCTTGGCACGGCGACTGGCGTGTCCTGGGCTCTGTCTCAATCTGGATTCTCACGCGAGCTGGTGCAACTCGTGGTCGACTTGCCCGGCGGTCGGACCGCCTTCATGGGTGTATCGATCATTCTCTTTGTAATTCTAGGCTCGGTTCTCGAAGGTATGCCCGCGGTGGTCCTGTTCGCTCCACTCCTCGCGCCCATCGCTCAGAAATTCGGGATCAACGACGTTCACTACGCAGTAGTCGTTATTCTCTCTCTCGGACTAGGCCTCTTCGCCCCCCCGATTGGCGTTGGCTTCTATGCAGCTTGCGCCATTGGTGATGTGAATCCCAAACACGTAGTGAAGCTGATGTGGCCCTATCTACTGGCCTTGTTAATGGTCATTGTTGTGCTGGCAGCCTTTCCTTGGCTCACCACAGCGATGCTGCCCGAATCCATGCGCACTGTCTAGTCAGACCCGAGTTCCAAGCAGGGTGGTCGCGCCGCGGCGATCATTGACACACAGAAGGACGGTCTGTCAAATTCTAGTGACAGGGGTCGCAGACCCTTGTTGGTTACGAACGGAGGAACTACGAAGTGGTGATTTGTGTTGTTGGAGGAGCCGGATTTCTCGGCCGGCGCGTCATTCGCAAGCTGCTGTCCCGTGGACACGATGTGGTCTGCATGGACATTGCCGGCTTGCAACTCGATGTCCCTGGATCCCAGTTTCGCAGTATTCGAGTTGACGTCTGCGACTTCGAGAGCGTGTTGTCGAGTTTCCTCACGTATCGACCTGAAATAGTGATACATCTCGGTTTTCTTGTTGGAGACTATTCGCCGCGTCAAGCGATGAGAGTGAACGTCCTCGGATCGGACAATTGCTTCGAAGCAGCACATCTGGCCGGGGTTGATCGAGTGCTTTTCTCCAGCTCGATCGCAGTCAATGGCGGACAACGCCACTACGGCCATCGCCCGGTTGTTGAGGACGATGCGTTCGTTGCCGAGACCCAGTACGCCGTACACAAGGTATTCAACGAATGGCAAGCGAAGGAATACCGTGAGAAGCACGGAATGACAATCACCGCCATCCGCCCCGCGAATATCTCAGGAGTGGACAAGATTCTTGGATCAGTTGATCACGTGGCATGCATCGTCAACCCGGCCAAAGGAATAAGTGCACGGTTCAAGTATCGTGATCAAATGAGATGCATTGTCTACGGAGACGACATAGCCGAGCTATTCACGCGTGTCGCCGAGAAGCGGCGGCCCGCATTTTCCGTTTACAACTCCGGTGGCGAAACCTTGAGTCTCGGCCAGCTTGCCGATATGGTTAAGAAGTACATTCCCGACGCCGACATCGCATTCGATCACGAAACGGGTAGCGAGGAGAACCAAAAGGGTGCTGTGGCCTATGTCTATGACCGCACACGGATTTGGGAGGAGTTTGGGGTCGACTACCCTCCGTTTGAGCAGCGACTTGGTCAGATGATCGAGATGATTCGTCTCGACACTGTCACGTAGTTGCATCGATGCGCAGTGACAAACAGAGGCTTGCTGCCGGAGATTCGGTTCGGTGATGCATCTTCCAGGCTGACTCCATGAGAGTTCCCGCAGGTGCAACAGGCCGCGTCTTGCCCATGGTCATCGTACTGACCTTGGTGTGGGGCACC
Source organism: Variovorax sp. WDL1 (assembly GCF_001541225.1). Taxonomy (GTDB): domain Bacteria; phylum Pseudomonadota; class Gammaproteobacteria; order Burkholderiales; family Burkholderiaceae_C; genus Variovorax. Next base: position 13,081 of record NZ_LMTS01000030.1, read on the forward strand.
AGTTGGGTGCTGTTCCCGATCGCTCTGCGCGAGATCTCGATCTGGACCTTCCGCGCGGTGTCGTTGCTTGCATCTGGTGTTTTACTGCTTCTGGCGGCACGTGCCAAAGGACTGTCACTGTTCGTGCCGGTTGAGCAGCGCTGGCCACTGACGCTTGCGGCGTGGGTCTACCTGGTGATCTGGAACATATGCACGACCTATTCGTCCCTCCTTATTCCATCGGGCCAGGCGGCAGTTCTCGGCTTCACGATGCCGATCTGGGCGGCGCTGATCTCATGGCTGCTGCTGGGTGAGAGGCCTTCCACACGGCTGTTCGTCAGCATTCTGCTGGCAGGAACCGGCGTTGCGTGCCTTGCCTATGCCGCACGCGGCACCTATGCCAAAGCACCACTTGGTTTCTTGCTGGGGCTGTCAGGAGGCATCGCTTGGGCCGCTGGCACCTTGATCCTCAAGCGCGCGGGACTGACGGTCCCGCTGATCGTCTCGACAGGCTGGCAACTGATCATCAGTGGCATTCCGATTGCGATCGCCGCCCTGTTGATGGCGAACGGCCATCCCTTTGCTCCATCGTGGAGCACCGTGATTGTGATTGCCTATCTAACGGTCGTGCCGATGGCCCTGGGTGGTGTCGTGTGGTTTTCAATCGCTGGCGCACTCTCGCCTACGCTTGCTGGCCTTTCCACCGTCATGGTGCCGATGGTGGCGATGGTGACCGGCGCTTGGGTGCATGGCGAGCCGCTCGGGCCGATGCAACTGACAGCGATGGCTTGTTGTGGTGCATCTCTCATGTTGGTTCTTGTCAAGAGCTAGGGAGACGCTGGTTAATTGATCGATCCCGGCGACTTGTCGCGCGAGTCGGTGCCCGACGCCACCACGTTGCTGAAGTTCAGGCGCCTGCTGCTGGACAACGACCTCACCAAGGGCTTGTTCGAGGAGATCAACGCCCATCTTGCCGAGCAAGGGCTTCTGATGCGCGCGGGCACCATCGTGGACGCGACCATCATCGCCGCGCCCAGCTCGACCAAGAACGCAGGCAACACACGCGATCCCGAGATGCACCAAACCAAGAAAGGCAACGCCTGGCACTTCGGGATGAAGGCCCATGTGGGCGTGGATGCCGGATCGGGGCTGGTGCACACGGTGGTCGCCACGGCGGCCAACGTCAACGACGTGACGCAAGCCGGCGTGCTGCTGCACGGCGAGGAGACCGTGGCCTTCGGCGACGCGGGCTACCGGGGCGTCGACAAACGCGAAGAAGCGCAAGGGCCGAAGTGGCATGTGGCGATGCAGCCGGGCAAGCGTAGGCAACTGGACCCGCAGTGCAAGTGGGCGCGACTGCTCGAGAAGGTCGAGCAGCTGAAGGCGAGCATCCGGGCCAAGGTCGAGCATCCGTTCCATGTGATCAAGAACCTGTTTCGTCACAAGAAGGCGCGCTACAAGGGCCTGGCCAAGAACGAAGCGCAGCTGTTCAGCCTATTCGGACTGGCCAACTTGGTCATCGCCAAAAGGTCGCTCCTGCGCGTCGCAGCCCGAGGTGCGTCTTGAACAGCGGAAGTGGCCTCGAACGAGGTGTAAAACCTATGTGGCGAAGGCCGCGCACCGCGAAGTCGACGGATTTCTCGGCTGCATTCCTTCGTCATGTCTTCAACTCTGGCTGCGACGCTAATAGTTCAGCGTCTCCCTAGCGTGCAGAACTGGCTCGTGCTGGGACTTGGAACTCTTTTCAGGGCAGGTGTACGTCGTGGTCGACGCCCTGATGCGATGGCGTCCTGCTTCGTCTTTCTTTTTAGTGGCGTGGGCACTCTTCCCCTTCGCGCCGACGTCAGTCGGTGGGCGCAGGACGGCAATGAGCTTGCCTTCGTCATGCAGAGGAGGACCACGCCGCGCGAGGCCGCATGCCATGACCGCGACGGAAGTCGCGATGATGGCGGCGCCGCGTCAATCAGAAGCCAAAAAGGTCAGGGTTGGCGCTATCCAGCCATTGGACGGGCGCTTCGGACCAGGCGATCAAAAATGCGCCGTGGCTGCTCGAGAGCTGCACTTGCGTGCCGCCCTCGATGATGCAGAAGCCGCCAGACTCCGCATGCTGTCCGTTGATTTCGAAGCTGCCGGCAATGAGGAAAATTTCGATGGGCGCACTGACGACGAAGGGTGGCACCCGTGTACCGGGAATCAGCGTCAAGGCTGCGTTCCGGAAGTTGTGCGCAGTGCCTCGGTAATCAGAAATGAGCCGCCTCGAAAGACCCGCAACACGGGTGACGGTGGCCGGGATACTTTCCACCGCCACGTTGAGCGTCGGAGGATCTTCCGGACGCTTGTTGGTGAAGTTTCCGACTCGTCCTCCCGCATGCAGATGCGGCGCATCGTCGAAATCCTCGCCCACATATAGCACGTGACCGTCCAGGCGCGAGGCGACGGCGCTGGGCACATAGGCGATCGCGTCGTGGGTCGCCCCTGGCAGGTTGATGCCCATCTCACCGGGTTCTGTCTTGCCGGCGTAGTCGCGAATGCTGCCACTTAGCAGATAGCTGAAGCCAACATCGCCATGCTGGTGCAAGCCGGAGGAAGTCATGGCTTCGAAGCCAAGAAGCCCGAGAAAGCGACCGGTGTCGCGGTTCTCGTGCACGGGTGCTAGGCGCAACCCGGGTTTGGAAGCATCCTTCCAGTTCAGAGCCTCTCGGCGGCTGACGTAGACATCGCGAGGGACGCTGACGGGTGGGAGTCGTGAATTCATCTTGTCTCTTGTGAAGGCCCTTCCGGCCATAAGCAGGTCGCCGAGACGCTGGCTGTGCCAGCGGGATCTCGTCGACCGGCCTATGCATCCGATAGTTCCTTCGCTCCTATGTTGTGCCCTAGGTTGTTGACGATGCTGCCTGCGGTTTCGCGCTGCAGCCACTATCGCGGAACGGAACGTCCGCTCCGCTCTCGATCACCGCCCTGCACCTCTGCTAATCGGCCCGAGGTCGGGCAGATCGCGTAGGCTCAGGGCGCACGCACCGAAGTCTCCGGCGGACCACGCGGCAAGCTTTTGCATCTGCGTTCCGCGCGCCCGCCGCCATAAGGTGACTGGCGGCAGGTAGGCGAATCCTACAGCGCAGGTCGCCGGTATCCATTCAGTTTCCGGCAATAGTGCTTGCCGAATTGGCCGTGACCATGCCTTCGTGGCATGGCGATGGGGCCGACGGTCTTTGCACGCGCGTCTTTGCCTGCGAGCGGACACTAGAGGACTCGATGCATGTCGTCGTCTCGAGGTCGAGCATGAGGTCGGGCCAGGTTCATCCGGCCTCCAAGCAGAGGCCCAAATGCCTCTGACAACAACGTCGGTGCCCAAACGCCTGCGCTGCCTTCCAGAGAATTCTCTCAGGCCCTCTGGATCCACGACTCCGTAGTGGATGAGAGACGCTCGGACATCCATGGATTTCATTGTTCAATGGAGCTTGACGGTTCGTCCAGTGTTCTTGTGATTGTCAAACCAACCAACGCACCAAATAATTCAAGTCCCATTTCGGGGGACATAGACAACCCCGCTTCACAGCCATCAAGACCAGAGAGAGCAAACACAGTCATGGATCTTTCCTTCACGCCGAACGAAGAAGCATTCCGGAAGGAGGTTCGCGGCTTCCTCCAAGCTCGATTGCCGAAGCGGATCTCAGACAAGGGGCGCCATGGCATGCGACTGACGCAGGGCGACATGACCGAGTGGCATAGCATCCTCAACAGCCGCAAATGGCTGGCCAACCACTGGCCCGCGGAACACGGCGGACCAAGCTGGAGCGTCATCGAGAAATCGATCTTCGAGGACGAGTGTGCCATCGCCCATGCTCCACGCATCGTGCCCTTCGGCGTCAACATGCTTGGACCCGTCCTTATCAAGTTCGGCACGGACGCGCACAAGAAGCACTGGCTGCCGCGCATCCTTGATGGCACCGACTGGTGGTGCCAGGGGTATTCGGAACCGTGCGCAGGCTCGGATCTGGCCGCCGTGAACACCACTGCAAGGCGTGGGGCCGACGAGCAGGGCGAGCACTATATCGTCAACGGCGAGAAGACCTGGACCACCTACGGCCACTACGCAAACATGATCTTTTGTCTGGTACGCACCGACCGCGATGCCAAGAAGCAGGCGGGCATCAGCTTCCTGCTGATCGACATGAGAACGCCCGGTATCGAAGTCCGGCCTATCACCACCCTCGATGGCGGGCACGAAGTCAACCAGATTTTCCTCACCGACGTACGCGTGCCGGTCGAAAACCTTGTCGGTGACGAAAACGAGGGATGGACCTGCGCGAAATACCTTCTGACCTACGAGCGCACCAATATCGCGGGCATGGGCCTCTCAGTGGCAGCGCTCGAACGCCTGCAGATCGCCGCAATGCAGGTCCGGCGGAACGGTCGGCCACTGGCAGATGACCCCGCCTTCGCGGCCCGGCTGGCCAGGGTCGAGATCGACCTGGAAAACATGAAGGTCACCAACCTGCGCGTCATAGCAGCCGTGGCCGACGGGGGCGTGCCGGGCGCCGAGAGTTCGATGCTGAAGATCCGAGGCACCGAAATACGACAGGAGATCTCCTCCCTGCTGCGTCGGGCCATGGGTAGCCATGCGGCCTCCTGGGAGCCTGGCATGCTGGTCGGCCCTTATGTCGAGCGCACCGAAGGTGGCAAGCACCATTTCCCGGGCCCGCCGGACGCGATGAGCGTCGCACCCCTCTATTTCAACAACCGCAAGCTGTCGATCTACGGCGGCTCCAACGAAGTCCAGCGCAACATCGTCGCCAAGGCGCTGCTGGGCCTGTAAGGAAAAGCGATGAACTTCGAACCGACGCAAGACCGACGCATGCTGGCTGATACGTTGAGCCGATTCATATCGGACCGCTATCCGATTGAGCACCGCCATGCCATCGCCTACAGCAAACCCGGCTTCGACGAAGCGACGTGGTCGGGCTTCGCCGAACTCGGCACGGTCGCGGCGCTGTTTCCCGAGAGCCACGGTGGCCTGGGTGGGAGCGGATTCGACATCGCCACCGTCTTCGAGGCTCTGGGCCGAGGCCTGGTCGTCGAGCCTTTTCTAGGCAGCCTGATGGCGGGACAGGCGCTTCTTCACGCTGGTGGGCACGATGCGCTGTTGGAGCGAATCGCATCGGGCGAAGTGCGAGCAACCTTGGCATGGGAGGAAGCCGACGGGCGCTACGTCCCGGCTTTCGTAGCTGTCACGGCTCGGCGCAGTGACGATTCAGATATTTGGAGGCTGGATGGCAGCAAGTGTGCGATCCGACAAGGCCTGTCCGCGCACTGGTTCATCGTCTCTGCGCGCACCTCGGGCGCCGTCAATGAGGAGGATGGCATCAACCTCTTTTTGGTGGCAGCCGATGCGGAAGGTCTCGCGATGAGTTCTCTGGGCACCATCGACGGCGGCAGCGTGTCCAGCCTCGAGCTGCAGAATGTCCAGGCAATCGCCCTGACCGGCGGCTTCGATCATTGGAACGCGCCATCGGAGCTGGCCTGCTCGCACTTTGCGCTGAGAGCGTCGGAGCCATGCATGTCGCATGCGACGCCACTGTCGAATTTCTACAGACCCGAAAGCAGTTCGGCGTCACTATCGGCAGTTTCCAGGCTCTGCAGCACCGCATGGCGACCGTACTGCTCGAGATCCAACAGGCCAACTCGGCGGTCATCAACGCGGCCGCGGCATTCGACGGCAACGACCGCATCCAACGGGAGCGCGCTTTGTCGGCCGCCAAGTTCTCAATGGGCCGTATCGGGACGCTGGTGTCGGAAGAGGCAATCCAGACCGGCTTCCCGAACACGCGCAGAAGTCAATGCCTGGTGAAGGCCCAACACCTCACCGCAGGGAATGGATGCCAGCGTCAGCCTCTCCATCAACAATGCCCTCGGCAGCCTTTTCAAGGCAGACTCGATTTGCGGGAGCAACCGTTCGCGATGGATCGAACGGCCAATATTTGTCTTGAATTCCGCAGTCTCCGCGAGGTCAGGACGGCCGATGACCTCCCTGCAAAAGCGCTGGTACTGTGCGTTGTTGCCGACAGTGATCACCAGCGGACCGTCCACCGCGTCGAACACTCCGTACGGCACGATGGAGGGGTGTGCGTTCCCGTAGCGCGGGGGATCTTCACCGATATGCAGCGCCTCGAGTCCGTAGTAAGCGGTGATCATCACCCCACAGTCGAACAGCGCCAATTGAATGTGACGACCCCGGCCAGTCCGCTCGCGTTGGTACAGCGCCGCCAGCACGCCCTGTGCCGCATACATGCCGGTCATCAGGTCGACGGCGGCGATGCCGAACTTCAACGGCGGCCGATCCTGCTCGCCATTCATGGCCATCAGACCGGCCTCGCCTTGCACCACCAGGTCGTAACCGGGCCGAGACGCCTCGCTGCCGTCACTGCCATAGCCGGAGACCGAACAGTAGACCAGGCGGGGGTTGACCTTGCGCAGGTCTTCATATCCCAGGCCGAGCTTCTCCATGCCACCGAACTTGAAGTTCTGGATCACAACATCGCTCTTTGCTGCAAGTGACAGCGCCAGCTCGCGGCCGAATTCACTCTGAAGGTCCAAGGCAATCGAGCGCTTGTTGCGGTTGACGCTGTTGAAGTACGCCGTTTCGGTGTGTCCGATGCGTACGCCCCAGTCCCGAGTGTCGTCCCCCCGATCGGGATGCTCGACCTTCGCCACATCAGCGCCGAGGTCCCCCAGTGCCATCGCGCAGAGCGGTCCGGCCAGCACTCTCGAAAAATCAAGCACACGCAGCCCGGAAAGCGGCAGCGCGAGTTCTTCAGACATGAACGGATCCCATGCGCTGGCAAGCGCGCATCAGTCGGTGACGATGTTGGCAGCCTTGGCCACACCGGTCCAGAAGATCAGGTCCTCGCGATTCATTTCCCTTACCTTTTCCCCTTCGATGAACCCTGGAACGATACCCTGATTCAGCATCCATGCTTTCACCTCCGGGCTCTCCACCGTGGCCCGCAAAGCCTTCGCAAGTGGTGCGGATACAGCCGCCGGCGTACGGGCCGGTGCATAGAGCGTCCACCGCGGCGGCGTCGGCCTCTTGCCGGCAACGTCGACATCGAGGTCGCTGTAGCTCGCGACTTCCGGGAGGCTCGGGCTGCGATCGCCGCAAGACGCAACGGCCTTGGCCTTGCCACCCTTGACCATCGCGGTACCGGTACCCATGTCGACAAAGGCCAACTTCACATGTCCGCCGATCAGGTCCGTCTGGATCTGGGCTACAGACTTGTAGGGAATGTGGGCCATGCCCAGCTTGAATCGGTAGTTCAGGAGCTCCCCACAAAAGTGTCCGGACGAGCCGTTTCCCCAGGAAGCATACTGAAGGGGTTCCTTGCTCCTCTTCGACAGGGCGACCACTTCATCTAGGTTGTCTGCGGGGTAGTCCTTCACCGCGATCAGCAGCGTCGCGGCCGAGCCAACTTTCCCGATAGGTGTGAAGTCCTTCACTGGGTCATAGGGGACATGGCGGCTGGACGCGGGGCCCAGGATGTGAGTCGAGTGGCTCCCTAGGCCCAGCGTGTAGCCGTCGGGCGCAGCCCGGGTGAGCATGTCCATGGCGATGGTGCCGCCGGCGCCCGGTTTGTTTTCGACGACGACAGTGCCGTTGAGTTCGCGCGCTAGCTTCTCAGCCAGCAGCCGGGCCAGTGAGTCGCCACCGCTTCCGGGTGCTGCATTGACGAGCAGGCGAATCGGCTTGGCCGGATAAACGGGCTGGGCATGCGCGCCATGGACGCCAACAAGCGCCAGCGCCACGGCAGATTTCCTCATGATTTTCTGGCCCCTCTCATGCGCTCTTTGCGCTATCCGACAAGACAGGGGTCTCGTTGAAGCAAAAGCCGACATACCCGAGCGCGGCGATCTCCGCACATTTTGTCCGATACCCCTCCCCGACATAGGGCATGAAGACCCTGGGTTTGCCCGGGATGTTTGCGCCCAGGTACCAAGAATTGGCGATCGGGAACAGTGTCTTGTCAGCAACGGCCGCGACGTGTGCAACCCACTTGTCCTGTGCCTCGGCGGTCACGTCGATCGTTGGCTCCTGCTTTCCCGCGGCGTGCTCGATCAAGCGCAGCACATAGTCCACATGATGCTCGCCATGCAGCAACACATTGCCAATCACCGAGGGGCTTCCGGGTCCCGTGATGGTGAACAGGTTGGGGAATCCGTGGACCATGAGGCCAAGGTAAGACTGTGGACCGGCCGCCCATTCGTCCCTCAGCTTTCGGCCGTCCCGACCCTGGATATCCATGGCGAGGATCGCACCCGTCATGGCGTCGTAGCCGGTAGCGATCACCAGTTCGTCGAATTCGTATCTCCCGGTTGAGGTCATCAATCCGTTGTGGGTGATGGTCTCGATCGGCTCTTGCCGCAAATTCACCAATTTGACGTTCGGCCGGTTGAACGTGGCAAAGTAGTTGGTGTCCACGCAGACCCGCTTCACGCCAAATGGAGAGGTCGTTGCGCTCAGGGCCCGTGCTGTCGCCGGATCCTTCACAATGGTGCGGATCTTCTCGCGGACGAATGCGGCGGCACCGTCATTGACCTCTTGACTGGTCAGCAAGTTCGGGAAGGCCACAAGGAACGACTCGCCACCATTTTCCCAAAGATGGTTGTACCGTGCGCGCTGTTCTTCATCGGAAGGCACTGGCGCCGAGTAGGCCGAAGACGGCACACGGCCGAAGTTCTCCAGGCTCTTCCTGAATTTCGGAAGGTCCGCCTCGAACCGCAGGTGGTCCTCATCGGTCAGCGGACCGTTGTGGGCGGGTACGGAAAAATTGGGCGTGCGCTGAAAAACCAACAGTTCCTCCGCTTCCTCGGCAATTATCGGAATTGCCTGAACGCCCGAAGATCCCGTGCCGATCACCCCGACCCGCTTGCCGCGAAAATCCACCTTCTGATGTGGCCATTTGCCCGTGTGGTACACGGGTCCCGCGAAATCTCCCAGCCCTGGAACCTTCGGATAGTTCGGCACCGACAGATTGCCGGTCGCCAGCAACACATAGCGAGCCTCGATACGATCACCCGCGCTTGTCTTCACATACCAAGTTCCAGCATCCTCATCAAAATCGGCTGCGGTAACGCGGGTATCGAAAAGATAGTCCGTGCGAAGGTCGAATTTGTCCGCGACAAATTGGATGTAGCGCAGGATCTCCGGCTGCGTCGCATACTTCTCGCTCCAGCGCCACTCACGACGTACCTCTTCGCTCCAGGTGTAGGAATAGTTGAGACTGGGCACGTCGCAGCGCGCGCCTGGGTAGCGATTCCAGTACCAAGTGCCGCCCACGTCACTGGCCGCATCGATGCCAAGCACGGTCATGCCCTGCTTACGCAAGCGATGCACAGCGTAAAGCCCGGCGAAGCCAGCTCCAACGACGACCGCGTCCACGCGGGCCGCCACAGGCAGACGTGACTTCGAATCTGACGTCGTGGTTTGCATTTTGAATGTTTCCTTTGATGTTTCAAGGCGCCAGAAGCGATCTTCCGACCGTCGTCATCTCGCCGTTTCGCCGACCTTCAAACGAGAAGTTGTCCGCCGACTGCCCGCAAGTCTTGAAGGGGTATGCTAAATCCGCACAACTTCAATAACCGCCGTCCTGCCTTGCTTTGTTGAATACATCCATGCCTTTGACCCATGGAAAAAACAAGCCGGCCGGGACCGAAGTGAGCACTCGGCCAGCACGCCACGGTTGCGCGTGTCAGGCCATCTCCGTGATTACAGGTCCAGCACGAGCCGCGCAGACTTTGCGCGCGAACAGCATGGTGTGAACTGATCATTGGCGGCCTGCTCGTCCGGTGTAAGGTAAAAGTCGCGGTGGTCCGGAATACCCTCGATGACGCGCGTCAGGCAGGCACCACAGATGCCCTGCTCGCAGGACACGGTGATACCAACACCAGCCGCCTGGAGCGCCTGCACAACAGTCAGATTCGAATCGACTTTGATCACCCTGCCTGAGCTGGCTAGCTGAACATCGAATGCCGATCCAGGACCCGCCATCGCGTCACCGGCCGAGAAATACTCATAGTGAAGCGCGGCTTCATCCCATCCTTGCAGGCGAGCTGTCGACAACACGGCTTCCATGAAGCCCGCAGGACCGCAAACATAGAGGTGGGTGCCTTGCTCAGGATGCAGCAACGCCTTAAGGTCAAGCTGCTGCTCTGGTGCGCCGTCGTCGAAATGAAAGGACACATTCTTTCCAAGCGCTGGAGAGGCCGCGATCAACGCCCGGAACGCAGTGCTTTCAACCGAGCGCGTGCAGTAGTGCAAGTCAAAACTGCTTTGGAGTGCGGCCAGCCGCTGCGCCATGCAGAGAATCGGGGTCACTCCGATGCCCCCAGCAATCAGCAGGTGGCGCCTGGCGTCGGATGCCAGCGCAAAGTGGTTGCGCGGTGCGCTGATCTCCAATACATCGCCCTCATTGACCAGTTCGTGCATCGCGCTCGATCCGCCTCGCGATGTCACTGTTCGCAAGACTGAGATCAGATAGCGGTGGCCCTCGGACGGATCGTTGAACAACGAATACGACCGGGTGATGCCTCCCGGCAGGTGGACTTCGATGTGTGATCCGGCCGAAAACGGCGGCAGGATGCCGCCAGTCGCCGCAACGAATTCGAAGGTCTGTATGCCGGAGGCCTCGAATTGCTTGCGGGCGACGCGCACCAACAGATTCGATCGATTCTGCAATTTTGTTCCTTGGCGAATGCAAATCCGGATGTGTCGTGCCCTGTTTGTCCGACGCACGACCGCGGCGCCTCGTGTTCCTCGGGCTGCTACTGCTTCGATGCCTTGGCAATCTGCAGCCAGCGCGCCACATTTCCGGGTATCTGGGCGTTGAAGGCCTGGGCATCCGCAAAGTCGGGCGCGAGTTGCTGCATGGCGCAGAACTCCTTGAATGCGGAGGTGCCGGCGATCTTTACCAAACTATCTGACAGCCTGTTGATGATCGGCGCGGGGGTACCTACAGGCGCGAGCAGTGCTAGAAAGAACACGGCCTCGTAGCCCGCGACACCCGCTTCGGCAACCGTTGGGACATCGGGTATCCCCTCCAGCCTGCGCTTGCCCGTTTGACCGAGAGCGCGCAGGCGGCCAGCTTTCACGAGAGGCAAGGCCGTCGAGGTGCTTTGACACGTGAAGTCGACTTGTCCGCCAACGGCATCTGTGGTGGCGCCCGCTGTTCCCCTGTACGGAATGTTCTTCGCTTCCGTGTGCGTCATCTGGTTCAGCAAGGCACTGCAAAGATGCGTCGTACTGCCGCTGCCAGACGATCCGAACGTGACCTGTCCGGGACGGGATTTCATGTCCTGCACCATGTCCTCCAGGGTCTTGTAGGGCGAGCTTGCAGGGACGACGACCATGTTCGTTCCATTGGCTAGCCGTGCAACCGGCGTGAAGTCCCTTTCAGGGTCATAAGGCAACGCACCTTCTGCGACGACCTTGCTCAGATAGTGGTGCACAGAGGTCAGCAACAGCGTGGTGCCGTCCGGCGTCGACTTCGCAACGAAATCCGCTCCGATGACGCCGTTTGCGCCGACCTTGTTCTCCACAACGACGTCCGTTCCTAAGCCGTCGCGGAGGGGCCCCGACAGATAGCGGGCCATCAAGTCTAGAGACGATCCGGGCGAAGCCGGCACGATGATGCGAATGGGACGGCCCGCAGGCTGCGCCCAAAGGCACGGGGTTGCGAACCAAGACGCGTGGACCGCGTATTGCAGCAGGGCTCGGCGATTGATTTTCATTTTTTCCTCTTCGCTCTTGTGTCGTCAGGAATAGGCCGACGCCCGTGGCGGAGTGAACAGAAAGATCGCCTCGGCGCCCTCCGGTCCGGCTGTGAGGCGAGGCAAATCGTCAGGGCTGGAGGCAAAGACGCTTTCCCAAGCCGACATCTGCCCTTGGGCATGCTCGAGCTGGCCGGCTAGCAGAACCACAAAGGCGCCCTGAGCCGCAGCGGGGAATGGTGTCTCCGCGACAGCGCCCGGAGGCAGTTGAAGCAGGCGCGCACCCACGCCGTCCGAGCCCACAGGAATGGCCTCGACGGTCCGGGTCGCCCCCAGCGCGATTCGTTCGGCACCTGACATTGCGACAAGAGGAGCAGAAGTGGCGTTGCGCTTGGGTCCTCGCTGCATCTTCTCGCGTGCCTCTCTCGCAAACAATATGCCGGTGTCCAGCACCGGGCGTATCGTGAGATACTGGATACCATTTTCCCCGGCCACCAGGGGTCCGTAGCCGGTATAGGCACCCGCGTAGTGCACGGTCACCGCCTGCAATGTCTCCTGTCCGATGCGGCCGCCGCCGCCAACGAACAGCTGAAACTGGTTCTGGCGATGGAAGTGCGGTTCAACGACCGTGTTGGGTGGTTGCTCGATGAGGAAAATCGTCGGAGAGAGCGTTGGATCAGCACCGCTTTCCATCCACTCCGATTTGTGATACGGCAAATCACCAGTTTCTTGCGTTATTGCAAGCTGCCGCCGTTTGCTTGCGGCCTGCGCCCGGGTAGAACTGAATACGTGCATGTATGTCTCCTATCTACAAGAAAATTTGAAAATTCTCATTCGGTTGCCCAAGATGCGACAGCGGCGCCCCTCGAACTACGCCTTATGGGCGCGAAATTGCATTTCAACGCGGTAATTACCGAACGCTCAAGGAAAAATATCAGCGGTCGTCTTTGATATCGCCATTGCAGAAAGAATTTCTGACGGCCGCACGGTAGTCATGCTTGAGGCGCTTCAGGAATGAAGTATCACCGGCGCGCTGAAAACTGTGATAGGCGCCCGGATAAACATGAATTTCGGCTGATACCCCCGATTGATTGAGCCGCAGTGCAAAATCAACATCCTCCTCGAGGAATAAATCCAGCGAACCGACAGCCAAAAACGTTGGAGGAAGTCCGTTCAAACTACATGAATTGCCGGCGGCGGCATATGTCGGAATATCGACCTGCCCATACAAATTACCGAGATAGGCTTTCCAAGCAAAAATATTGCTGCCTTTGGTCCATATGAATTCTCCTGAAAATGGGTTGCTTTTTCTTTTTATTTGATCCATGGGGTACTCGAGCATAGGTGCGATCAGGATCAGGAGGACGATCGAATAAAGACCCTCATCTCTCGCACGCAACGCCAGACTGGCCGCCAGACCACCACCCGCACTCTCGCCTTTAATAGCAATACGCGTCTTGTCGATCTGCAGCAGCGCCGCGTTGTGATACAGCCAGGCCAGCACTGCATGACAATCGTCCAGTGCAGCCGGGTATGGAAATTCCGGCGCAAGACGATAGGCAACGGAAACAATTGCACAGCCGCACGACAAGGCAAGTTCGATGTTTTCCTGAATATTGTCTTCGGGTTTGCCCAATAAATAGCCGCCGCCGTGAATATGAATAATTACCGGAAGCGCCATCTTTTTAGACACTGGCCGAAAGACAAGCACGCGAATAGGCTGGCTTCCGCTATTCCACTCGATGTAGCGCTCCTCCACCTGAACTTCTTCAGTACCCCTGATGTCGGCCGCAGGGCGGCTACCGCGTAGAAAGACGAGGCGTTCCTGCGTCATCTCGAGCGTGGGATATTGATCCAAAAATCCAGTCAACTCGGGATGCACCAAATGACGAGTAGTCATGTTTTGTGTCTCTTTGATTCTTGATTCCGACTGGGGGCATTCAATAGGCACGACACCAAGTCGGAGGCATCTGAGAATACGAATGAGCAGAACGCTCAATATGGCCCAACATGCGCATGAGCAAATGCTACATGTTCATTGAATCAACGCAATCCGCACTTGGGGTCCAAAGGGTTGCAGAATTAAGCGTCGCCATGCCTTGGGGTCATGGCTTCGTCGACCTGTCGTCGATTGCGCAGGTAAAATTTAGAGGCTTGAAAAAGGAGGGTTCAGAAGGATGTCCAACTTCTGACCCGTGCAGAGGTTCTCGAGCAGACTACGCAAGAGTCTGGAGCGAGGAGTTTCTGCCGCGCCTGCGTATCGTCAATGTAGATCGGCGCAGACGATGCGTTCAGCGTTCGAGAAGCCCGCCAACGACAAAGCCGCCGTCCACAGCCAGCACCTGCCCGGTGATGTATGAACTTTGCTCCGAAGCCAAAAAAGAAACTGCAGCAGCAATTTCGTCTGCCGTCCCATAGCGGCGCATGGGAATTTGGCTGTGATAAAGCGCCCGCGTCTTGTCGGAATGACTCGCGCGTGTGAGGGGCGTATCGACCGGGCCCGGTGCGACTGCATTGCAAGTGATTCCGGAAAGAGCAAGTTCAATCGCTATCTGTTTGGTAAGCGAAATGATCGCCGCCTTGGACGGGCCGTATGCGGTACGCCCTACTGATGCCTTGATCCCCGCGATGGAGACAACATTGACAATGCGGCCCCAGTTCTCGCGCGCCATCATTCGTGCGGCATGTTGGGAACACAGAAAGGTCCCGGTGACGTTGACTTGCATCACCGCTTCCCAGTCTGCGAGAGAATAGTCAAGAAAGTAATTACCGCGCGCTATACCTGCATTGTTGACCAAGATGTCGCAGCGACCGAATTCGCTTTCGATCTTGGCGAAGCCAGTAGACACCGATCCCGAATCACTGACATCCATGCAGAGGGATGCAGCCTTAAACCCGGCTGCATGCATTCGCTTCACGGCGTTCTGTGCTCCTCCATCGTCCTTGTCGCCAATGACCACACTTACACCGCTGCGGCCGAGGTGATGGGAGACGGCCTCTCCGATGCCGCCAGCGCCACCGGTTACTAGGGCGACTCGATTTTTGACAACTGGCTCTTCCATGGTATCGGCGACTTTCAAGTTTTATGCAGCCAATCCGACTCACACATTTCAAGGTTGCTGCAAGCATGAGATTGCTCAAATATAGTGCTGGTCACAGGGTCCGGGTGCGAAGATCCTTATGTCGGTTTGAACATAGCCATGCCTGCTGAACATACCCAACCCAGGCAGCCGTCATGGCTGCTTCAGGGAAGACGCTCGTAACCGAAGGATTCGGCGGAATTGCACAGAAATTCAACAAAGCGTGCGGACAGGGAGGACAGCGGCGAGAACTTCGAAGTGATCAGGTATGCGAAAACCGGGATGTCTACGTGGATGTCCCGCACTTCCAGTCCAGCCCATGCGTCGTCATCCACGCTAAAGCTGTATACAAGCGCCACGCCGACACCCCGCCTTGCTAGCGCACAGGCGATGTCAGACCGGCTGACTTCCACGATGGGATCGGCGACTGCACCTGCGGCCTGGAATCGCTGGTTGATCTGGCTGGTGACGAACTGATCACTCATGAACGAAATCAGGGGCAGGTCCTTGAGATCGTCGATGGCCACGCGGTCCAGGGCTGCCAACCTGTGCCCCTTAGCGAAGGCAACCTTCAAGCGCCCAGTGAAAAGTGGCACGCAGTCGAGATTCGGATGATCGATCGGCCAGATGGAAAGACTGAACTCGGAAGATTTTCCAAGGAGCTCGGACGGCATCTCCTGGATCAGAGACGTCTTCACCGAAAACTGGACGCTTGGATCAGATTTGACAAAGTCGCTAATTGCAGAGGGAATGACGCTGAAGCTCAATGACGGGCTCGCGCAAAAAGCTACGCGCCCCCGCGCTGGGAGGCCCATTTTCTGAATCACCATTTCAACGCGTTCGGCCGCGTTGAAGACCTCACTCACGTCCCTGAACAGGGCGAGCGCATTCTCGGTCGGGCGCAAGGCGCCGCCAGTCCTGATGAACAGCGCGAATCCGATGCGCGACTCCAAGTGCGCCAGAGTTCGACTGACCACCGACTGGGAGACGAAGAGCATACGGGCAGCTGCGCTGACCGAGCCGGCCAGGATGATGGCTCGGAAGACCTCCATGTGGCGAAGCGTCATTTTCATCAGAACATGCCCTTGGATTCGGAAGATCCACAATATTTGATCATCGAGGTCCTCATCCACGAAGACCTGTGCCTGTCACACCTGCTACGCTGGCTTGGTTCGCGAACTACAGCATGTGGACATCACGCTCTACTTGTAGCCGGGCTTCGCGTCAGGGTGGAGATGAGATCGTCCTCGATGGCTTCGCTGACCCTGCTCAATGACATGGCCGAACCCGATGCCGGCGCAAGGAAGCCGGGGCGAGGCCCGCCCGATATGCGTACGCGAGGCAAAAAGGGCCGATAAATCCGCAGCGCCCGCGTCGAACACGACAAACGAACGCTTCCTAGACTGGCCTCCACCTGGATGGCGCAGGCGACATGCACCTGTCAGGCGTTGCTTCCTGGCCTTGCGGGGCTTGCCGACCATCCCGCAGCATCTCTCGGCCCCTGCCTCAGCGGGCTCCCTTCTATCGCGTGCTGCCACGCGCCTACGAGCGGTGCCGCAGCTGCGATCCTTGCGGCGGAGGTCTTTCGACGTAAGTTGGGTCGCCGGCTTGCGCCATTGCAAGCGCGGTGCGAGCCCTTGCCGTGAAGCAAGCGCCAGCCAGCGATCCGATCGTCGCAGGGATGTTCCGATTCGGCTACGCGGTTCCGCAAACGTCACCTTGCAGGCTGTTGATTGAGCAGGAACTGATAAACGATTCCGTTGTCCTGGTCGCCATGGCCTGCATTGGCGCAGAGCTGGAACAGGTGCGTCGCAGCGCCGCCCAGCACCGTGGCCGCGCCGGCTTCCATTGCTGCTTCTTGCGCCAACACCATGTCTTTCAACATCAGCTTTGTGGCAAAGCCGTTGCTGTAGTTGCGGCTGCTCGGCGATGTCGCGACGAGACCCGGGACGGGGCAGCTTTTGGTCAAGGCGAAGGACTGGGCGCTGCCCGACGATGCAATGTCGAAGAAGACCTTGTCTTCAACACCCAGCTTGCGCGCTAGCACGAACGCTTCACTGATAGCGATCTTAATGATGCCCGCGGCCATGTTGTTGCAGATTTTGGCCGCCTGCCCGGCTCCAGCCGGGCCCGCCAGCACGAGGTTCCTTCCAATGCCTTCAAGGACTGGCTTCACCAGGGCAAACACTTCAGCATCGCCGCCGACCATAATGGCCAAACTGCCCGCCTCCGCGCCACCAACCCCGCCCGACACAGGTGCGTCCAGCATGCGAACGCCTTTTGCCTGCGCCATGGCGTGCAACCTGCGCGCGCTGGGCACGCCCGTGGTTGAACAGTCGATCAGGATATGCGACTTCGTGGCGTTGGCGATGATGCCGTCTGGTGCCTCGAACATGCCGACCACGATCGGGCCATTCGGCAACATCGTGAAGATGATCTCCGAACGGGCCATGAGGTCGGCGATGCCAGTCGCGACGGTTCCGCCATGAGATGCAAATCGAGCCAGGGACTTCTGCGACAGGTCAAAGCCGCATACGACGTGCCCTTTGTTCAGCAGGTTTTCGGCCATGGGCAAACCCATGGCGCCGAGGCCGATAAAGCCGATGTTTGCCATGGTCGACTCTCTTACGCCTTGGGAATCAAGTTCAGCTGGTTGAGAACTTCCTCTGCAGCGCGAAAGGCCTCAACGCCGGACGGCACTCCGCAGTAGATGGTGGCCTGAAGAAGTACTTCCTTGATCTCGTCCACCGTACAGCCATTGTTGATTGCACCAAGCACATGCATCTTGAGTTCAGCGCCTTTGCCGAGGGCCGTCAGCATGGCTAGCACCAGCATGCTACGTGTACGGGCGTCAAGTCCAGGCCGACCCCAGATCGTTCCAAAACAGTATTCCTCGACAAGGCCCCGCATTTCGACGTTGAAGGCATTCTGGGAAGCTTGGCGCTTCGCAAAATACTCCGCTCCAAGCACCTTCTGCAGTATCGAGAGGCCTAGTTCTTTGGTTTGATGCATGCTGTACGTCCCAAATTTGATGGAGTTCTGAGAGGCAATCACTTGCCCGAAGACAGAATCTTAGTAACGACAGCAGAAGGTGGATTGGCGTTTTTTGAAAGCTGTATAGCCTCAGGGATGCCTGCGGAGTTCGCCCACGACCACGGCACGTCTCATGCAGGCTAGGTGTGGTGAGGCGAGGCGGCCCCGACCTAAGCTTGGGCTGACGTCATTCAGCTAGCAGTGGCCGCCTCGTCCTCTGCAAAATCCGACACATGCTGGCTGACGGCCAAACGTAAGGACGCTAGGGGATGAGCGAATGAGAGCGCCACGAGGCCA
Source organism: Variovorax sp. WDL1 (assembly GCF_001541225.1). Taxonomy (GTDB): domain Bacteria; phylum Pseudomonadota; class Gammaproteobacteria; order Burkholderiales; family Burkholderiaceae_C; genus Variovorax. The sequence continues at coordinate 31,230 of NZ_LMTS01000030.1, forward strand.
CGAGTACCAAGAGAGAGAAGACTGCTCTTGAATCCCACGGGGCCTTCACGCGTCAAATTGCGCTAAGCCGTCAATAGCCAGCTACCGGCAACCGGTCTGCAACGGCTACTCCGGGCGCTGACAACGTGACCACGCGCTACCTTTATTATCGTAAGTAAACAGGGCTGTGATGCAACGACTGGGTTTGAGCCTGTCCGAGCGCCCATAGCCGCCAGGAGCACCCATGGAAAGCATCAGTTCGAACGTCACCACCTTCGCGCCACGCGGCGGCCGTGGGATCCAGGAATCGCAGGTCTGGGAGGCCGCCGACGCGCTCGTGCACGAGGGTCTGCGCCCGACCATCGAGCGCGTGCGCCAGAAGATCGGCAGCGGCTCGCCCAACACCGTGAGCCCCATGCTGGAGCGCTGGTTTGCCACGCTCGGCAAGCGCCTGGACGGCCGCGGCGCCAACCTGGCCGACGGCGAGGCGCACCAGTTGCCCCTGGCCGTCGTTCAGGCCGCCAAGCTGTTCTGGGAGGCCGCGCGCCGCGAGGCCGACCAGGTGCAGATTCAGAAGACCGAAGCGGCCCGGCGCGAGCTCGAGCTGCAGCGCGAAGCCCTTGCCCAGAAGGAATCGGAGCTGACCCAGCGCGAAGCCTCGTTCGAGCAGGCCCGCATCGCGCTCGATGAGGCGCTGGCCTCCTCGCGCCAGGCGGTCGCGGCGATCGAAGCCCAGATGCACACGCAGCAGCAGGAATCCGCACGCCTGCTCAGCGACTCGGAAGCCGAGGTCCGGCGCCTGCGCAAGGCGCTCGACGAGGCCGTGGCCAGCAAGGAAGCCCTGCGCGAGAAGGCAGCCATGGAACTGGGCGCGGCTCAGCGCGACGCGAAGGAAGCCGAGCAGCGCCACGTCTCGCACGAGCGCCGGCTCCTTGCCGACGTCGATCGCGAGCGGGTGGCCGCGGGCCAGGCTGCCGCCGAGCTCGCCAAGGAACAGAAGGCCCGGGCCGCAGAACATGAGGCTGCACGCTCCGCGCTGGCCGCGGCAGAGCAGGCGCTCCAAGCCGAGAAGTCCGCGCACCGCGAGGCGGCGGCCGGATGGTCCCGCCATGAGCAGGAGGGGAAGGTCGAACTTGCAATGTTGCGAGAGCGGGCCGCCGGGGCAGAGCACCGGGCGAACGACCTTGCCGCCCAGCTGCAGCGCCACCAGGACCAGGCTGAGAGGGAGATCGCGCAGCTGCGCGAGAGCCAAGCAGCCACAACTGCTGCGCTGCGCCAGATCGAGGCACGTAGTGCAGAGAACAATAAGTCTCCCACTGGCCGAACATCGCGAGCCAGGAAAGCCTCGGAATGACGCGGCGGCTCTTTCTACCGGGCGCCGCCAACAGAAGCGCGTACGCGACGCCAAGGGGTCATATTCGGACTTTCGTGACCTATTCAATCAAGCGATAAAAGAATGCGGCTCGCGGCCTTTCAGCTGACGTTTGCCAACCTCTCCTCCCAAAGAAGCGCCCCCAATGACCAACGTCCCCCTTCCCTCCTATCCTTTCATCTCCAAACACGACGAGGAACACAAAGCCGCGTGCGAAGAGCGCTCCAGAGGCTTGGAAATCAGGCTCGAGTCGAAGCTGCAGGAGATGCGGGCTGCTGAGGTAACGCAGCGCGCGCACGAACGGTCAACCGAAATGCTCGACCGAGCTGCAAGAGCGAAGAATGCCGCGAGCAAGGTTGAGTGGCTTATGAAAGCCATCGATATCGCCGTCGCTCCGTCGAAGGGATTGACTGCGTGTAGCAAAGGCTGCTCACACTGTTGCCACATTTCACTTGATATAAGCGAAGCCGAAGCCCGTGTCATTCACAAGGCGACCGGCCGCCGACTTGACGCGAAGGCTGGAATCGCAGGGGAGGAAGCCGAACGGGGCATCTCCGAGCGGCAGAAGCGAGCTACGGGCGTTGCTTGCCCGTTCCTTTCCAGAGTCGGCACCTGCACCATCTACGACGTGCGTCCATTCAATTGTCGCTCCCACGTGAACGTCGATCAGGACGATCTCCTGTGCCGACTAACCACGGCCGAGGAAGATGAGAAGGTGGCCCGGGTGCCGTACTTGGAAATGCGTCATTACAAGGCGTCATATCGCTCGATCCTGGGTAGCGAGCAACGCTTCGCCGATATTCGCGGTTGGTTTCCGCGCTGAGCCGTTGCCGCTTGGCGGAGGGATGGAGAAAGAATTCCAGGGTTCGGACAGAGCCCTTACCGGTGCATCGAAGACCTCGCACGATCCTGCGACGATCGCCCTCATGACCATCGCCTTCGTCCCCTCTCGCCTTGCTAACCTGGAGGTCTTCCGCGATGCCGAGTTGGACGAGTTGCGCCTCCTAGCGCAGCACACCCCGCTTCACGACCTCCTTGACGATCCAGCCTGGCGGGAGGCGTCGGCGATCGACTTCGCCTACACGTCGGGCCGGGTGGAAGGGAACACCTACTCGCGGGAAGACGCGAACGCGTTGTTGACGGCGGGGACCATCGCCGCGGGCAAGAGCCCCCAGGAAACGCAGATGCTGCTGAACCTGCGCGATGCCCACACGCTGATCCTCGACAACGCGCACGAGATCGTCCAGGCCGGACTCGCAGGCTTTCGGGAGATCCACCGGGTGCTGATGCGCCAGATCCTACCGGCCGAGCAGCTCGGCGCGACGCGCACGACCAGGCATGTCCGGATCACCGGCACGGACTACATGCCCCCGCATGGCGCGGCCTACCTCGATGGGCTGGCGGCCGAGATCTTCGCGGGCCTGGCCCGCGCGGCCAACCCATTCGATGCCTGCCTATATGCCGCATGCAACCTGTCTTACCTCCAGCTGTTCGAGGACGGGAACAAGCGCGCATCGCGGGTCATCCAGAATGCCCTGCTCGTCGCCGCCGGCCTGTCGCCGATGCTGCTTCCCGAGTCGATGGTCGGCGCCTACCTGGATGCGCAGCTCGTTTACTACGAGGCCGGCGACTACCTCATGCATCGCGGGCTCATGCTCGAGGCGTTCAGGTTCCGCGCTGCCCTGAACTGAGGGGCGTAGCCCGCCGCTACGATCGGCGCATGACCGACTCCTTTGACCTCTTCGCCCGATCCCCTGCCCTGCTGCGCATGCCCTCATGGCTGGGCCCGGATGTGCATGAGGAGATGGAGCTCGCGTTCGAGCCGGGCGACTACAAGATCACCCCGGGCGATCGCTGGAGCGTCGTGCTGCTCAAGACAGGCGAGACGGTGTACTCGGGCATCGGGCCCGTTGAGATCGTGCGCTCGCCTCACTGATGCGGCCTGAGGCCGCTCGCCGCCGAAGGACATGCCCATGGGTGATCACATCACCGTTCTATCCTTCGGACGAGCCCTCGGACCGTACAGGCGAACGAAACGCGTGAGAGCCAGGCGAACCAGCGGATCCGATTCGCTACGAACGCGCCAGCTTGAGGGAGATGCCAATCCCTTCCTTTTTCAACGCCGCAAGCACCATTTCATCGGGCGCCGTCGATGGCTTGCGCGGCAGGCGCACGACAAGCTCATCGCCCTTGAGCTCGGCCTCGAGAAGGCACTGCCCGACGGCGGTATAGGACCCGCCCGCGCGCACTGTGTCAGCGCGCGCCACCAGGCGATGGCCTGGCTGCTCCAGATGGGCGTCGATCTTCTTCAGCATTTCCCGATTCATCGGATGCGGCGGCCACCGAGCAAGGTAGTCCCGGACCTGCGCTAAGAACGCGAGCGTTTCTGCGTGTCGTTCGTCACTGGAGAACTCCATCACGCCGCCCTTTCCGCCCAGGGGTGCATCAATGGCATCCCGGAGCCGCCGAAGGTCTTCGCGCTGCGTTTCACGACCGCTTCGCGAAGAGCCGCGCCGCGTTGTGCGTGTCCGATGGCACCTCCTTTGGACGCCGTGAAGAGGCGGCGTAGCGCCGCGGCGCCACGCGTCTCGATGATGTCCCTGTCCACGGCAACTCCTCTTTCGATCAGATCCGCGGATGTTAGTAGCGCATTGTCATCGTGAGAATCGGTGACGGCCTGGCGCATCTCTAACGTACTGCCTTGAGGCGGCCGACCACTTCCGCCACTTTGAGCGGCGGCCGCTCGACGGTGGAAACGTCGCTGGCGGCAATTGGGCGGACGACCTGGAAGCTCCAGACGAGCGGCTCGGTATCTGCCTCTGACGCGGTGCTGTAGGCGCGGCCCTCGTCGTCGATGAGGATCTCCGCATCGTGGATGTACAGCGTCGCCCCGTCGTCGAGGTCCACGTAGGGCTTCAGCAGCGCTTCCGGTGTCTGATCCAGCATCTTGCTCACGACCTGGTGCCCGTTGCAATGAACCGTTGCGGCGGCCTCCAGCGCCTTGAAAAGGGTCGTCTTGAAACTCATGCGGAGATTGTCCCCTCGCCCTGCGCAGAATTGCCTCCGGGTAAAATAGCGCCGATGTCCAACACACAGCTCACCCAGGACGGCCTTCGCTATGTCAAGAAGGCACAAGGCTCCATCATCACGACCCCACGCGCCGAAGCCATGATGTCGTGCTTCAAGTGCGGGAAGTTCGCGCTACGTACGGAGATGGCCACCCGGCGTTTTCTCGGAAAGAACCATCTCGTCTGCGCGCCGAAGTGCGGATCGACGGCGCCGTGACGCCCCGCCGTCCTCCGTCTCGATAGCGACTGAGTGTGGGAGGCGTGCCACAGACGCACGCTTTATGGCTCAGTGTGCGAAAGTTCGCAGCGATTCTGCGCCGCAGATCCCACAATTTCTGCTCATGAACTACCGCCGTTTGCCGCTCTGGTATCGCCACGCCTGGTGGCTACCTGGCACCGTCACCGCCCTGGCGGTGGGCTTGGCAGCGGCGACGCAAAGCCCAGCGGAACACGGCGTCATGCTGTTCGTGGCGATCTTGTGCGCGCTGCCCTGGTCCCTGGCACTTCTTCTCCTGGACTTTGGACAAGGTTTCGCCGAGCGCGGCGCAGTGATCGTGTCCCTCGGGTTGGCCACGAACACGGCGCTGGTATGGGGCACGACCGCCCTCCTTCGCGCTCGTTTGCGCCGCCGACTGGGACTTGCTCTAGTCGGCGCATAGCATCGGACGCGGCCCATTCTTGCAGGCTGCGGCGGCATGCGGCCATGAACGGTACTTCAGAGGCAATGCTCCGAAGGTCGGCTGACATTTGCGAAGCGGTCACGCGAAGGGGCCCCTATTCTTAGGAGATGTGCCCATTGCTGAAGTTTGAACGGACTCGACTCCTGCCTGCCTGGGGCCGGGAGCGGTACTTTAGACGCCGGGCGCTGGAGGTTGGGTAAGAGGCTTGTCGCTTCCGGTGCAAGAGAGATCGCGAAACGCCGCCCGCGGCCGGCTCAGGTCTGTTTAGGGACGTAGTAGAGGGCGTCAAGGAACGCGGCGCGGCCGTCCCATAGTCTTTGCTCGTCGCCGGCCTGAGTCGGCCGTTCGGCTCTCCACCAAGGGGTCTCCCGAATCCTCTCGATGAGGGGCCAGTACGTCTGCGTTGTGAGCGCGCCGCCCTCCATGCCGAAGCCGAATGCGCGCGCGAGGCCGACGCTGTTTCTTTCACTCACGCACACGAACACGTCCGGCCGCTTCATGGCGAGCAGTCGCGATCGTGCCGGGATTGCGAGATTCCCTTTTGCAGGATCCTCCTGCAGGAATTGCCGGTAGTGGTGCTCCTCTACCAGGCCAATGGTAGGGATCGCCTCGAGGGCATCGGACCACTTCGCAGTCTGCTGGGCGAGGGACTCTCGAAACGGCGGGCTCTTCATTGCGCCGAACCAGTGCCAGTTGGGCTCGCTCGCGGGCCAGGTTCTGACGGTGCCAGCGATTCGTTCGTGAGCGTCGGGCGGGAGCCCCGCGAAGGTGGTTGCGTTCGCGAAGAGTTCCTTCACCTTTTCGAGCACCTTCGCGCGCCCATCGAAAGTGTGCGATCCGATCGCGGAGCCATCCTCCTTGAAGACTAAATCTGCGTAGGTCGGCCAGTCGAGCTTGTAGGGATCCGGCAGATTGAGCCCTTGCAGTAGCGGAGGCGTCACCTTCACCTTCGGCTTGGCTACGAATTCTTTCAGGGGCTTCGTAGCCTGCTTGCGCTGCGCGTAATGGTGGCTGTAGTTGAAAAGCCAGCCATCGTCCGGCAGCTGTGCTTCGGGGCTCATGAAGACATCCGAGACGTATTTCCACATCTTCTTCATCTGCTCATCGCCATGTGCGGCCTCAATCGCAACGCAGGCCTCGTCGTTCCGGTGGAATGCGCCGCGCGTCAGGTTATGGCTGCCGATGATGGCCACCGCGCGGACGTCATCGGTGAAGAGGTACATCTTGCTGTGGAACATGGGCAGGCGATCGGGCTCGAGCACCCGGAACTTGTCGCCAACGGCATCCCGCATGGCGGCGATGGCTTGGGGCGCCGTGATCCAGTCGGCTGTCCCGGTGAGCAGGAACTTGAACTTGCCCGCATGCTGCATCGCGGCCTCGAAGACGTCGCTGTTTCCCGTCGTCCAGGCAACGGCCCAGGCGGCGCGCTTGCACGTCTCCAGTTCGGCAGTGAGGTGCTTGACCACTGCCTGGCGGTCGGACAGGAACAAAAATTCCATAGGTTGGCCCAAATGCGACCGCAACGGTCGGGTTGACTCACCTGGCCGGACGGGGATCGCCCTGCCGAAGGCCCTTGCGGCCCGCACGCGGCTGGCGCGTCGTTCCGTGTCGGGGTGTTCTGATTCTCGCCGGTGCTACCCGGTTCATTGGTAGCGCAGCGAATGGCGACGGGAAGGCTAGGACCGCTTGCCGCCCGAGACCCGGCGTTGCCCTTGGGGCTTTGACAGGTCCGCAATGGGGCCGATTGCCGTCCGTTGCTCAACCAGCGCCTTCAAGGGCTGCAATATATGGCAGGACTTTCGGATGCGCCTGGACCCACTGCTCGCCCAAAAACGCCGATACCGAGCCAGAGCCGATGACGCTCACGATTGAACCGAACTTGGACGCGGCCTGCAGCAGCTCGTGGGTCGCATGCATCGCGTGCTCGCCCGCAGCCGACTCCGGCTCGCCAGCTTCAATGTCCCATTCCTTCTGAATTGCCGCGATGAGCTTGCCGGCGGCAACCTCAAGAGGTGTTCGTGAACGTGTCATACGCGCAAATCTAACCTGCTGGCGAACGTCTGCTCGTGGCCGACTCTATCCCCTCCTTGCTGACGGCGTCATGGGCCTTTTTACTTCCGCCCCCCGGACGAGCGGCCTTCCGGGACGACTGTGCGCACCTCAAATCCATCCTCGACCTCGTTGAGCGGCATCCTCGCTTTGAACATTCGCTCTGTCCGCTGATCACGCACCGCAACGCTCAGCAGCGAGAGGTATCGAACCTTCTGGGCAACGGTAACCTCCGGGCTAGCGTTCGAGGCCATCGCGACCTCGGTAAAGTCCAAGACCTCCTCCGGGCCGTATGCCTGAACACCGAGCCGGTACTCAATTAGATGTTGGGTTGCGCCAGCTGTCATGTAAACGGAACGAGTCGACGTTTTCTTTTCCTGAGCTTTCGTACCGAGCTTGAGAGGCGGCGGCGAACCTTCGCCGTCACCGTCTGCGCCCCCGGAAGACTCCTTGAGGGTCGCCTCGGCCGAGCGAGCTTCGAAACCGAAGCCGGCATCGAGAAGGCGACTATTCAGATACCCGTCGTCGTAGTCGTTCAGAATTTCGAAACCAGCGAGTACGCCATCGTCAGATACGGTGTACCAACCGTGCATATTGTCGAGAGGATAGGAAAGTGGGCGCCGGCCGTTAATAGATGCGAAGCGCGCGTCAGCCGACTCGCATACAAACGAGACGCAGCCGTCCAAGCCGCAGTTGCACCGCCCCACCAGGTGCAGCGACCCGAGCTGTTCTAGCAGTTCGGGCCGATCAAGGCTGAGGGTCTCCTCCACGTGTGCGTAAAAACGCGGCATTGCGTTCTTAATGAAGACTCTGTCATCGCGGTTCTGCGTTGTCATTCAGCTCCTGGGTCGAGGTATGGGCGCTCCGCCGTCGCGCGGCCGGTATGCATTCTGGCAGGGCTTTTCAACGCCACAACCGCTGCCCTGAGCAATGGGCTCGGATGGCCGGTGTTTGGCCGCAAGCGGCCAATGGCGTTGTGCGACCACCCCGGTTTTCCAGACTCAGCTAACCGCCTTGCAGCGCACCAGAACGCTACGGCTCACGACTGAGCCAGCCGTGAATGAGCCACCAGAGCCAGCGAAGAAAAAGGGCGTCACGGAGCCGTCCTGTTTGGCAATGTCGTAGCCCGCGCTCCCGCAGATTTCCCCCGCCTTCTCGTAGCAGGCATCAATGCTCAGCACCGAGCCGTCGCACGAGATTTTGTGCAGCGGCTTGCCGTCCTGGCCAATGATCGTCCGAGAGGTTGCGCAGCCGCCGAGCGCGAGCGCCGACGAAAGGAGGAGGATGATTTTTTTCATGCTGCTAGCGTAGCGGCACGCACTGCCACCCGCACGGCACTTTTCCACAGTCGGCGGTGAACGTCGCCACTTGGACCGGAACCGATGCCCGGTGGATGCGTCTCTGCTGAGGCCATTCGAGTCGCCCACCGTACCGGCCTTCCAGAACGAAGGTTTGGAGACCCCAGGCGCTGCTGCGGCGCGTCGCCGCCGATGCAACTTTTCGACACAAGGCATCCTGCCGGGGAAGAAGCACATCACGGCTTGACTAGGTCTTCCACGCCATGGGCCGAGTCATACCGAGCGTTTGCTTTGCGGTTTAAGTCAAGGTGGCGAGAAGAATGTCAGGCTGAACGCGGCCGTGGCGTCGAGCCGAACTCAAGGCTCAGCAGCAAGCCGGCAGATCACCTGGTCGCCGACGCGCAACGTTCCGCCTTGAAGCACCCGCGCCGTAAACCCTCCATGCCCTCGCATCAGGTTGTAGCCGCCCGGCCCGAGCACCTCCTCCATTCGAGAACATGGCTCACAAGGTCCAGTGATCTCCAGACGGACCTCGTCCCCAATCGCCACTTCGAGAGGCTGATCCCGAAAGAGGGAACGTGCTGCCGTCAAGTTCAGGCCCGAAATCACCAGGTTGCGTCGCAGCAAGGCCGGGTCCAGCTGAGGCAGTTCCGCAAGGGCGGCCACGACCGGCAGATGCTCGGCTTGGATCAGAGTAATCTGCCGGCGGCCACCAGCGCGGCCGCTGGAGCTGTGGTCTCCTTCGAGCCCTTGATCGACAAGGGCCATGACTTGGCCCACCGAAATTGTCGGAGCGCGCCGGGAGGGACGGAGATGAATGGAATCGACGCGGCCCGCCCGGGGGAAGCGGCGGGTCAGAGCGCGGAGGTCCTCCATGCTAAAAGCCGCCCGCGGCGAGGTGACGCAGGGCGGGCGCCAACTGCACCCCCCGTGCCTGCCTCACAGCCGCATTGATGATGTTGCCATCCGAGGCGACATCCATCTCGACCATAGTCCCGACGTACTCGACCAGCATCTCGTGTTCGCGCATGCCGGGGACCGGGTCATCGATGTGGCCAAACCCAGCGAGCACCTCGCCGTCGATCAGACGGTACAGCAGCAGGATCCAGTGGTGGTTGTCGAGCTCCGGTGACTGCTCGGCCGTGGCGATGAACCCCGGCGCCGCGGCGATCGCGCGCAGGCCTGCAGCGAACGCCTGCAACGTCTCCGGCAACGCCATCGATCCCCCGTTCGGCTGAGCCGCCTGGATGGCTCTGGCCATGGCCGCTGCAGCGAGGGCTCGCAAAGCGGTGCTGCGGGCTTCATCGACCTCGTGCCTCAGTGACGCCAGCTGCGCCGGCAAGATCGCCGCGGCCGCGACCCAAAGATTGCCCGTGTCGATCAGGTAGACGAACGCATCGGTCGCCAGCGGCTGCCGTCCCGCGTGGAGATCGAGGCCCCAGTTCGGCCTGGGCTCCTGCGCCAGCGCGCCAATGGCCTTCCAGAACGAACGCTCCGGGCTGGACGTGGCGGCGACGCGCCGCAGCAGCGCCTGGGTCTTGAACGACGACAACTTTCGGCTTCCTTGGAGGGACTCCCCGGCATGCTACTCCTCCCATTCATCGGTTACCGGCGCCGCTGCCCTAGCGAGATCAAGAGCGCCTCCCGTAAAGTTGGTGGCGACATGAAGCTCCTCGCCCTTTCAGACCTGCACCTCGAGTTCGGCACCTTCCGCGTGCCGAAGTTCGAGGCCGACGTCGTGATCCTGGCAGGCGACATCGCGGCGACGGCGGCCAAGGCGCTTCGGTGGGCCCAGCGGCCCGACAACTTCGGTGAGCAGACGCCCATCGTCTTCGTACCCGGCAACCATGAGTTCTACGGCGGCGTGATGGACACGACGCTCGAGGACATGGACCGTGCCGCCTCTGGCAACGTCCACGCGCTGAATTCCGGCGAGGTCGTGCTGCAGGGTGTCCGGTTCCTCGGAACTACGCTCTGGACCGACTTTGCGCTCGCGATCAAGACAGGCGAGGGCACCATGAGCGACGTTCCTCGCGCGATGGAGGCCGCACGGTCGAGCATGAATGACTACCGGCGCATCCGAGTGGTTGAGGCCGTAAGCCGTCGTGGCGCCACCAAACGAGAGAAGCGCCGCTTGGCTCCGGAGGACACAGCCGCTCTTCACCTCAGACAGCGGCAGTGGCTCGCCGACAGGCTTGTCGAACCTTTCGACGGGCCCACGGTCGTCGTCACGCATCATGCTCCTCATCGCGGCTCGCTGCATCCGAGGTTCGCCTCGAACTGGGTCTCGACGGCGTACGTGAATGAGCTCCCTGAGAGCTTCTTCAAGGTAGCGGCCTGCTGGATTCATGGACACACGCATGAGAGCATGGACTATCGCGTCGGCAACACGCGCGTCGTGTGCAACCCGCGCGGCTACGCGAGCTCATTCGAACCCGAGCTGAATCCCGCATTCAATCCGGCGCTGATCATCGAGATCTAGCTTCTACTTCGCGCCGAGCCGACTGCGCGAACATATTTTCTCGATCTGCCCTAGCGCGATTCCGAGTGCGGTACGTATGCTGGTCTGCATGACCCTGCTTGCCACCGAGCCCACCTCCAAAGCCGAGGACGAACTCACCTACATCGAGGACGACGGAACGCCGGACCTCAGGTCCTACGACCGATTCGTGTGCTTCTTCTCCACGGGTAAGGACAGCCTGGCGTCGGTGCTCCACCTGCTCGATCTGGGTGTGCCGGCAAGCAAGATCGAACTGCACCACCATAACGTCGACGGCGACCCCGATGCGGGCGAAGGCCTGATGGATTGGCCTGTGACGCTCGCCTACGGCCAGGCCGTGGCGCGGCACCTGGGCATGGAGTTCGTCACATCCTGGCGAGAAGGTGGGATTGAGCGAGAGATGTGTCGTCAGGACACGCGCACCGCGCCGGTGGTGTTCTACAAGGATGGCAAACGCATCGAAGTCGGCGGCGTGAATGGCCCTTTGGGCACGCGGCGCAAGTTCCCGCAGCAAAGCGCCTCGCTCTCGACGCGCTGGTGCTCGAGTGCCGCCAAGATCGATGTGGGCGCGTCATACCTGCGCAATGACCTTAAGTTTCGCAATCAGCGCACGCTCGTGGTCACCGGGGAACGCGCCGAGGAATCCAGCTCGCGGGCGCGCTATGCCACCTTCGAGCGGCATCGCACCGACAGCCGCCACGGAAAGACTGCCCGGCATATCGACCATTGGCGAGCGGTGCATGGGTGGTCAGAGGCACAGGTGTGGGCCATCATCGAAAAGCACCGCCTGGAAGTCCACCCAGCGTACCGTCTAGGTTACGGACGTGTCTCATGTCAGTTTTGCATCTTCGGATCCAAAGACCAATGGGCCACGAATCGTGCGATCGCGCCACGAGCCTTCAGCCGGATTGCAGCGTACGAGCAGGACTTCGGCGTGACGATCCATCGCAAGCTCGCCGTCGGCGCACTGGCTGATCTGGGCGCGCCCTACCCCGCGGCAACGGGCTTCTGGCTCGAGTGCGCGATGTCGACCACCTTTGATGCGCCGATCGTTGTGGAAAGCTGGAAGCTACCTGCAGGAGCGTTCGGCGAGAGCTGCGGTCCTACCTGAACAAGAGCATGGCAATCATCACCCCTTCCGAAGTGCCGCGGTCATTGCGGCCCTCCGTGCGCAACCCGCTGATCGAGTTGCCAGCGGCGCGCGAGATCCAGTCTCTGCCTGAGGACACACGCAAACACCTGCGCGCCCTGCTGCTCGACATCCGCGCAAGCGCTCAGATGAAAGCGCAGCATTCGTGGCGCTTCTCGAAGGCCCCGATGGCCTTCTACTGGAAGGTAGTCGCGGTCTACGCGGGGCACATCGCGCGCTTGCTCAGGTAACGGCGTGCGAGGGGCAATGAACGACCGCTTCGCAGAAACTCGTTCGGCCGCTATCCGCCCTACGGTCGCGCCGCGCAGCGTCCACAATGCGGCCCGCGACCGACCACTCGCAACCGCGGCTCGAGGAACAAACCTCCTCCGATGCGAAGGACGGCTACGACCGAATGCCGAACACCGACAGAATGATCGCGGCCAGAGTCAGTGCTACCGGAAGCTTCTGAGCGGCGAGCACGCGGGCCTGCACGCTTGACAGCTTCGATGGCAATGCAAGATTCGCTTCGGAATGAAGAGGCGTGGACATGGTGGCAACTCCTTAGATGTCGACGAGCCGATTGCTCGCATGCCTCAAAGGTAATCCTCACGGCGCGCGTCAGAGCGCGTCTGCCGGCGACGCGGTGTTTCCGTTTCTGTATCAATCGGACCTCCCGGGGTCAGGGGCGGCCGATTCCTCCATAACGGAACTCCCCTGCCGACTTTCCCATCCTTACTCCAAGAGCTGACAAACTCGGCTCCACCAAATGATCAGTTCCCAGCAACCTCCATCCTCGCGGACAGCCAGCAGCGCGGTGCCGAAGCTGATGTTCTTCGGTGATCCGCACGGGGACTTCAAGCCCATCATCGCCGCGGTCCAGCGCTATCGGCCCGAGGCGATCATCCTGCTCGGCGATGTCCAGGCGCGGCAGCCGCTGCACGTCGAGCTCCGGTCGATCCGCGACCTCACGCAGATCTGGTTCATTCACGGCAATCACGACACCGACTCAGATGCCGACTATGACAACCTGTGGGGCTCGGAACTGGCCGATCGGAACCTGCACGGCCGAGTCGTCGAGATCGCTGGCTACCGGGTCGCGGGCCTGGGCGGCGTCTTTCGCGGGAGGATCTGGAATCCTGACGAGCCGAAGGCTAACGCGCCTTTCCGCTCCCGCGCCGACCTCCTGCGCCATGTGACTCGAGGCGGTACGGTGGAGGGCCCATGGCGCGGTGGCTTCGCGCGCAAGCACCTGTCCAGCATCTTCCTCTACGAATACGAGGCGATGCTCGGGCTGGAGGCCGATATTCTTGTGTCGCATGAGGCGCCGGCGGCGGCCCCCGGAGGCGCCTACGCGGGCCGTCATATTGGCTTCCAGGCGATCGACCATCTCGCAGTCTCCATGGGTGCATCTTTAGCCGTGCATGGGCACCACCACCGAGCTATCGACTACGTCCACGAGGGGCTGATGTCGGCGTCCGCGCCTTTCCGGGCCTTCGGCGTGGACATGGGGTCGCACCTGGCCTGGCCGCTCGTCGACGGAAGAGGGCCGCGTTGATCCTCTTCCTGGACTTCGATGGCGTCCTGCATCCGGAAGGCGAAGGGCACCTTCCCAACGACGGCACCGACTTCTGCTTTTTGCCCCGGCTGGAGGCGCTGCTGCGCGAGTTCCCGCACGTGCGCATCGTCATCAGCTCGATGTGGCGCGAACGCCTCTCGCTCGATGAGCTGCGCGAGTTCTTCTCGCCCGACATTGGCCCACGCATCATCGGGGCTACGCCGCTCCCAAAGCGCGACAACGCCGGCTACGTGCACGCTCGCCGGGAGGGCGAGATCTGCGAATGGCTCGCGGCGAATGGAGGCGTTGAACAGCCGTGGGTCGCCCTTGATGACGCGGAGTGGCAGTTCGACCGGCACGTCAATCGCCTGGTCGCGTGCGGATCGTTCGTTGGGTTCGATGACGACGCGACGCAGGCCCTCCGCGCTCACCTCGACGCGTCACGCCTGTAGGCCCGACGGCCGCCCGTAGCAAATCGCGATCGGCGAAGTGAAGCAGCTTCTGCCTTGCGCGAATCGATCGCGGATCAGCATACTGTTTTCACATCTCGCGTCAGGCCCATACCGTGAACACAAATCAGACCTCCCAGCCCATCGGGGCCAACGGCCTTTCCGACTCGATCCTCTCCGCTGAGCAATGGCGCGCCGAAGCCTCCCGGCTGTTCGGGCCAGATCCCCTGAAGTGGCGGTTTGTGTGCCCGAGCTGCGGCCACGTTGCCGCCGTCGAGGATTGGAAGAACGCCGGCGCGAAGGACACACAAGCCGCGTTCTCCTGCCTCGGTCGCTTCCTCGGCGCCGACGACTCACACACCTTCAAGAAGGATGGCGGCCCGTGCAACTACGCCGGCGGTGGCCTGATCGGCCTGAACCCGGTCGCGGTTCGCAGCGAGAGCGGCGCGATCACGCGCGTATTTGCCTTCGCCGGGCCCGCCCATGCTTGATGTGCAACCGTTCACCGACAAGCAATGGTGGAGCATGTGCGATGCGCAGATGTCGATGCCCGAACCGCTCGCCAAGTCCGACTTGAACCGGCCGTTCGTCTACGACCGGCGCTATGGCGTCTTCTACGTTCCACCGGGCCACCATCAGCACGCGATGAGCATCCTGCTCGCGTTCAGGCATGGCCACACGAAGGGAATCGCGGTGGCCAAGCACCTGGGCCTGAAATTCTCGCAAGGGACCGCCGACGAGTGGCTCCGCACGACGCCGGGCGCCTGCTTTCTCAGTTCTGTAGGGAAGGACGTCCTTGCTGGCACCCGCGACTCGCTGAGCGTGCTCGAGAAGCGGATCATTGGAAGAAGGATTGCGTATGCGTTCGAATGAGGGCGTGGTCCAACCAGCTGCGCACCCGCGCCAACTCGAGCTGCATTGCCAGCGCTGGAATCACCGTCGCGCAAGCTACAGGCCCGCCGGCGAAGTCTTCGATCCGCGCCGCGCCGGCGTCGAGCCGATCGAAGAGCGCGAGGCGAAGGCCTTCGTCGAAATCTTGGTTCGCAATGAACCGCAACGCCCAAGAACTACAGGCCGTCGAGCGCGCCGAAACCGAGCTGGTCGACGAGAGCGCAACCTTCTTTGCGCCGGTGAGCAGCGACGTGCTCGACGAGCTGCTCGGCCAGTACCAGGCGCGAAAGCGCAGCATCGAACAACTCGCCGACGCGTTGCTTGGTGAGGAGTTCAGAGCGGCGATGAGCTATTTCCTGGAAGCCAGCGAGATCAGGCGCGGGCACCACTTCTCCATCAGCTCGCTGGCCGACGTGGACGGTGCGATGTCCGTGCTCGATGCGAGCTACTGGTCCAAGGCCCTCGCGCTCACCGACGTCCTGGATTGCATGCCGCAAAGCCGCCGCGACCAATGGAACACAGCGATCGCCGATCGCAAGACGGTGCCATTCACTGAAGAGGCGGTCAGGCCCACCATTGCAGATCTGCTGGCCTCGCGCCACAAGTTCTTTTGCGAGCGCGTGGACGGCATCTTCCGAGGTCTCTCGGGGACCCATGTCACGAATCAACCGCAGGGATTCTCGAAGCGGATGATCCTCAGCTACGTCCTCAGCGATGGTTACCCGAACCACAGCCGCGCGGGACTCATCAACGACCTGCGCTCGGTTATCGCGACCTTCATGGGCCGCCCGGGACTGAAGCACTATGAAACGGCCAACGTGCTTCGCCGCATCGCCGAGAGCGGTGCATGGGGCGAATGGCACGACATCGATGGCGGCGCGCTGCGCATCCGCATCTATCGGGGGGTTGGGACCGCGCACCTCGAGATCAACCCGGAGATCTCCTACCGGCTCAACAGCGTGCTGGCCAGCCTGTACCCCATGGCCATCCCGGCCAAGTTCCGGGCGCGCCCGACGTCGAAGCCGAAGACCTTCAAGCTGATGGAGCGTCCCCTGCCCTTCGCGGTACTGCGCCTGCTGGAAGCTGGCGGCGTGGGTCGCCACGAAGCGGCAGGCACCTGGGAGTTCTCGCTCTCCTACAGCGGAAAGGACGAAGGTAAGCACGCCCTCCGCGAGGCCGAACGTGTGCTGGAGGCGATCGGGGGCGTGCCCTCGAGGTACGGCTACACCTTCGACTTCAACCCGACCGCCGTGCTCAACAAGATCCGCATCTCCGGGTGCATCCCGGATGCCGCGTCCTTCCAGTTCTACCCAACGCCGAGCACAGTCGCAGAAGCTGTCTACGAGATGCTTGGTGCGGACGGCCCCGAGGACAACTATCTCGAGCCGAGCGCCGGCATAGGCGGTCTTGCCGGGCTGCTGCCAGCCGAACGGACCACGTGCGTCGAGATCTCGGGCCTGCGGTGCGACGTTCTGCGCGCAAGGGGCTACCAGGCGCACCAGGCGGACTTCATCGCCTGGGCGACCGCTCAGCGCGCCGGCAGCACCAGGTGGACGAAGTGCCTGATGAACCCGCCCTTTGCGGACGGCCGTGCGCTGGCGCACCTGCACGAAGCCTCGACCTTGGTCCAGGCCGGCGGCCGGATCGTGGCCATCCTGCCGGCGTCCATGCGCGGCAAGGATCTGCTCGAAGGCTGGGCGGGGGAATGGTCCGGCGTGTTCTCGAACGAGTTCGCCGGTACCGGGGTCAGCGTGGCCATCTACGCTGCAACCAAGCCGTGAGCCAGGGCGAGGCGCGAGGCGAGCCGCCGCGGAGCGTGGTAGGGTCTTCGATAAAACGCCATATTTGGCGTATTATGGAGACCATGCCTGCCCTGTCCATCAAGGCTGAAACTGCTGTCATCGCTCTTTCGCAGACGTTGCGTTCCTTACGCCTGCAGCATGGCGAGTCACAGGCCATGGCTGCACAGCGAATCGGTGTGGGTCTGCGCACCTATCAGCGCATGGAGTCGACCGAACCCTCCGCCGGTCAGATCGGCGTTCCGGCCGGCGGAGTTGCCATCGGCGACTTCATCATGGCGCTGGAGGTCTACGGCGTCGATGTGGTCGAGGCGCTCACACAGCTGCCCCAGAGTGCGTCGCCAGTATCTGGCGCGCGCCGAGAGCGCGGGCGCACGCCCAAGCCCTGCCGGCCGAGCATCCCTTCCTCCTGAGGCACATGCGCAATTCCACACCCTCAGCAGACGCCAAATCTGTCCCCGCCCGGCTGTTCGTACACATTGACCGCCCGGACGGCGTGCGCCCGGTCGGCGAGATGCGCTTCGATGCTTCAGTGGTCGGCGGCTTCTCGGCGAAGTTCCGCTACGTGGCCGAGTGGCTCGCCAACGAGCGGCGACGCTTCCCGCTCGACCCGATCAACTTGCCATTGACGGCCACGCCTCGATGGATCGAGACCGACAGCAAGTTCGTGAACCTGGGTGTCCTCTTCGACGCCGGTCCCGACATCTGGGGCCGCCAGGTCATGCGCCACAAGACCGGCATCGCGAACCCCGCCGAATCGGCCCTGCTGCTCATGGGCCGCGGCAACGGCGTGGGCGCCCTGCTCTTCTCGACCCGTCCGGATCTGAAGCGTAGCGACCTGCCCGGCTTCGACACGTTGCCCCTGATCGAACAGGATCTCCTGCGGGTCCACCAGGCCGCGCACAACGTGTTTGCGACCACGCCCATGCCCGAAGAACTGCAGGGCCTCCTGGCGGGCTCCTGGTCGATCGGCGGCGCGCGCGCGAAGGCGGTGATGCGAGACCGGGACAACGGCATCTGGATCTGCAAGTTCAGCGAGCCCGGAAGCACGGTCGACCGGCAGCGCGTCGAGTACGCCAACATGCGAATGGCGGCCGCCATCGGCATCGAAGTGCCCGAGGTGCGCCTGGTCGAGACAGAGCTCGGTTCCGTCCTGCAGGTGCGCCGTTTCGACCGCAATCCCCAGCTTCAGCGCCTGCACTACGCCAGCGCCATCTCCCTCGTGAGCGCGGTTCCCGACGACAAGCGCCTGAGCAGCTCGCGCGACCAGCGTGTCTTCTCCTATGCGAACCTCGCCCACATTGCATCGGCGGTATCGACTGATCCCGTTCACGACCGCACGAGCATCTTCGCGCGCATGGCCCTCAACGTGGCTGTCAAGAACACTGACGACCACCTGAAGAACACCGGGTTCATCGAGACCGAGTCCGCAGGCCTGAAGCGCTTGCGTCTATCGCCGGTCTTCGACGTCGTCACACAGGCGTCCTCGCACCACTACCTGCGCATCGGCTCCCAGGGCCGCCTGGGCTCGATGGAAAACGTGCTGTCCGAGTTCGACTACTTCAAGCTTACGGATAGAGGTGCGTATGCCGTCGTGGACCGGGTCGTCGACGTCGTCGCGCACCGGCACCAGTTCTATGAGGAAGCGGGCCTGTCAGGCAGGGACATCGACGCTCTGGACGCGCTGATCGAGCCGATCGTGCCGGCGGCTGTCGACGATGCAGAGGTCGAGCCAGCGCCGGCGCCGAAGTGAAGTGTGGCCGAGAGCATTCGAACGTTCCTCCCTTCGGCAGGCACAACCCCAACAGACCTCACATGACGATCCGATCGACCTCAGCCAGCCAGGATCAGTTCCTGGAGATGCTCGCTCAGAACGGCTACACACACGTGCGCCGGATCGGCGAGAAGTACCTGGGCCTGTTGCGTTTCAATTTCACCATCGGCCTGGTCGTTGGTCTGGACTGGGCCGGCCACGAAAGGCGCTACTGCTACGAGCTCGCCGAGGACGCGATCGCAGCGCTTGATGCATGGGATGGGCAAGGCCACCCAGGTGGACCGTGGATCAAGTGCAAGGGGGCGGGGATCGATCTGCTCAATCCCTCTTTCGGCCTCGATGTGGCAAGCCTCAGGCCGGCTGCCGCCGTCCCTCGAAATCGGCGCTGATCGGCCGTTCGACAAGCTCGTCCAATTCGCTCCAGATCTCGTCGCAAAGCCCCGGGCGAAAGGCCGCTGCGCGAAATGCTGCATGCTCGCTGCGGTAGACCTCCAAGAGGCGGGCGCTGCCGTCAGCGATGCAGGCACGCATGTTCGCCAGGCGGTCGCAGGGCTTGACGATGAGGGCGAGCCGGTTGGCAGTCGCCGCGAGCCGTGAATAGGCCATTGCCTTGCGTTCCTTTCGACTGTCAGCCAGAGGGTCGCTCAGCAGATCCACCGCCTCCGTCACCTCATCGCCAAAGATCTCGCTCAGCAAGGCGAAGGTCATCCCCGGGACATCCTCCTTCACGTCGTGCAAATAAGCCGTCACCGCTGCGTCCTCCCCATAGGGTCGGGCGAGCTGCGCCACCGCATCAAGGTGATGGACGTATGGGTGGCGTCCATACATCTGGTCGCCGTGGGCTTCGACGGCGAACGCCCGGGCGATTGAGACCGTGGGTGCAGGGGAAGAGGACATTGCCCATTGTCACGGGGCCGCGCCAAAGCCAGGCGGATCTTTTTTCGCGAGCTGCCCTTGCGGGTTTGAGTCCGAGTGTGCGATCTTGTTCTGCGGTAAGCCCCACCGGCAAACAACAAGAACGATGCAGCAGTCAGACCTATTCGAACCTATCCTCGCGGCCTATCGCAACGTCCAGATCAACGACGAGGGAATCACCAACTCGGCGCTCTACCAAGCGCTGAACCTCACCGGCGGCGATCGCAAGCCCGTCGGTCGCGCGCGGGAACCCCACAACCTCCAGCACAGGAAAGTGCGTTGGCAACAGCAGACGCTGCGTCGGCTAGGGCTGCTCGAGCGGATTCCTGGTCAGAGAGGCAAGTGGCGGCTCACGCCAAAGGCTCAGAAAGACGGCGACCTTACGCCCGCACCAGAAGGCGTCGCCCTGGTGGCATTCAGCACGGATCTTGGCCTCGCGATATGGACGCGCACTGAGACGCTCGCCGGCAAGCTCACTGATCAGATCTCCGCGATCATCACTTCGCCGCCCTACCCTTTGCGCGAGGCACGGGCCTACGGCAACTGCTCCGAGGCAGAGTACGTCGACTTCATCTGCGGCGCCCTGGAGCCGCTCCTGAAGAACCTGATCACCGGGGGCTGTATCGCGCTGAACGTCAGCAATGACATCTTCCTGTCCAAGTCCCCTGCCCGATCGATGTACGTCGAGAGGCTCACGCTGGCGCTGCACGACCGGCTGGGCCTGCAGCTGCTCGAGCGCGCGATCTGGCACAACCCGACCAAGCCCCCAGGACCGACATATTGGGCGTCGATTAAGCGCCAGCAGCTGAACGTCGGCTACGAGCCGGTGCTGATCTTCTGCAACGACCCGGTGCGCTGCATCGCCGACAACCGGCGCGTGCTGCAGCCGCATTCGAAGCGCCACACCCAGCTTCTGGCCGCCGGGGGCGAAGTCCGCACCGCCACGTATGGCGACGGCGCGTTCAAGCTCCGGCCCGGCTCCTTCGGCAATGTGACCGCTGGGAAGATCCCCAAGAATGTGATCTCCATCGCGCATGTCAGCAGGGAGGTCGAGAAGACCCGCAAAGAGGCGAAGGCGCTCGGCCTGCCAGTGCATGGGGCGTTGATGCCGGTGAAGCTCGCGAAGCTGCTGGTCGAGTTCCTTACGCCCCCTGGCGGCCTGGTGCTCGATCCCTTCGGTGGCTGGTGCTCCACGGCATTGGCCTGCGAGGAAGCCGGCTACCGTTGGATGGCATTGGAAATGATGGCCGAGTACGCCGCTGGCGGCGGCCTTCGCATGAGTGATCGTCCGGGGTTTCTCGCATCCTTTGACCTGGAGCACTGGAAGCCTGCCGGCGCGAAACGAAACTGATGGCGCAAAGCGCGCAAATGTTCGCGTTCGCGAACACTGTTCTTGCCCGAAAAGCGCCGTCCGGGCCATTTCTGCGCCAGACTCCTCGACGGAAAAGAATGCGTCGGACCGAACCATCCCAACCCTGAGCAGCTCGCCTGCTCGGCACGCCTCTTTTCGCGTTGTAGAAGCGCCTCTGCAGCGACGTCGGAAACGACACTCACATTCATTTTGCCGACCCCCAGAGTCAGGGGTCAGGAGGGCTATTTTCGTGCCGATGACGATATACGCCGTCGACGACCATCCGATGCTCCTCGATGCAGTCGTCATGGCCATGAGGCGCCTGCGGCCGCACTCGAACATCGTTGAGCTCAGCAGTCTCGCCGGCTTGGACGACGCTCTGATCAACCACGGCCCGCCCGACCTCGTTTCGCTGGACATCAACCTCCCGGACAACGACTCCGACGACGGCGTTGCCAAGGTCCGGTCCATGTTCCCCAAGGCGCAGATCGCTGTGTTCTCCGGCCGCCCATCAAGCGAGATGGAGGAGGCCTGCGTTGCGTCGGGCGCCGACATCTACATCGAGAAGGCCCGGGGCCGCAACGAGTACGCCGCGGCGCTGCGGGCCCTCTTGGCGGCGGCGCCCAGCTCGGACGATTTTCCATCGAATGGCGCTCCCGATTTCAAGCTTTCCAAGCGCCAGCGACAGCTCGTGACGATGATGGACCGCGGCATGACCAACGCGGAAATGGCAACCTCGCTCGGCCTGATCGAGAGCAGCGTGAAGGTTCATCTCTGGCGTTTGTACCGCAAGCTTGGCGTGAACAATCGATCGCGGGCCCTCTTCATCGTTCGAGCCAACCACCTTCTCGACTGAGTACGACTTGGCCCCTTGCCCCTGAGACCGGGCGAATAGGGCGGAAAATCGACTGAACTGGTTCACGCCGGAGTTTCGCCCTGCGTGAAAAACTCAGTATCCTCCGCGCCATGTCATCCATCCTTCCTCTGCCGCCCGCTATCGCCTACGGACTGCCCTGGAGAATGGTGTTCCCCACGAAGCGCGCCCCCGTTCTGCTGGAGCGCTTCGCAGACCCCGACTTCGTTGCAACGCTGAGCCCCGACGAGCACGCGCATAGCGAAGCAGTGATCACCGCCTTGCTGGCGAAGATGCTCGCGAACCAGAAAGCTCCAAAGACTCTCACACGTGCGCACGTGAACCGAGCCACCGCCGAGATCCTGTGGGCGGAGCGCTCGCCCGCCGGGCTGAAGGTGTCGCTTGGCAGCACCCGGTTCACCCTGTTGCAAGCCCTCGTCTGGATCGGCACCAGCGTGAGCCGCCTGGTCAAGGCGCTACGCCCGGACCCGGGCACGCGGCAGCCCGAGTATCCGAACCAGTTCACCGATTCGGATTGGGTCGACATCGGAGTCGGTGGACTGTCAGCGGCCGGTCCAAGGGGCCCCAAGCCGGGATCGGCGCCCGTAAGGCGCCCTGCCGAGCTGAATCTGTCGCCACCTTCCAGCAGCGCCGAACGACGCAAACGCCGGGACGAATCCTTCAGGCTTCGCTCCAAGTCGGGGCACGTGATCAAAGGCAATGACCATCGGCTGGGATGGCTGCTCTTTGAGGCACACAAAGTGGTGTCCCTGAACCGGCCCGAGCTCTTCGATGCGGACCATGTCATCGGAAAGCTCTCCCGCAGCATCATTCCTGGCGCAGCAGAGCTCGCAACGATCTTCCAGGCGCAGCTCGACGCGGTGGAGACCATGGATATCGCCCACGAGATACGTTGGGTGCTGAGGGAGCTCCTAGCGAATGCCTCCGCCCCGGAGCCGTGGACAGAGGAGAGCCTCCTTTGGGCGTTCGGAGTTTCCGAGGACGGCAAGTTCGATCCGCACTTTTGGTCTGCAGCCGCGCCCCCGAGCACGTTCCGCCTGCGTCGGACGCTCGCGAAGATCATCAGTCCATTCCTCGCTACCACCTTCTATTCGCCCGCCTTGGCCGAAATGGCCGACCACCTCACGTCCCTAGGCTTCATGGGTGCTCGGCACCTTCAGACCAGGCTCGCGCCGGTCATCGGCGATTCGCAGATCATCGGCGTCGCGAAGTTCATGACCGACGTTTTCCAGATGAAGATTGGACGCATGGACAACGTCCCCGTCGCAGTCGACGGCCTCAATTGCGACCTGTTCTACTGGAATCAGGACGTCAAGCCCGTCACCATTCTGGAGGTCTGCGAGCTGGCTAAGGATCTGACCGCGGCGAGGGGCGCGTTCCGCTTCGAACACCTCGCGGACGCTTTCGGAGATCGCCACGAAGGACTTCGAAAAGAGTTGCTGCTACGCGAAATCCTCAACGAGTGGAGCGCTGTCCGATGGTTGGATGAATCAGGCTACGGCGTAGTCATTGGCGCGAGCCCGATTGTCGACGTCGTTGAGCATATGCTCAACGCAACTTGGCCTCGGCCCTTGTCCGTCGAGAACATCACGCAGGGCCTGCGATCCCTGAGAGCCCCGCCGCGAGGGATCTCCTCGGCGCGCGCAAGGCTCCAGGAGCCAGTGCCAGGTTTCGTCGAGGACGACGTGCTCCTCGAAGCCCTGATTGCGTCCGGCAGAATGCGCCGGGTCGGCCGCGCATCGGTCGCACTCAAGAACAAGCCCGCGGCCGACTACTGGACCTGGCGGCCCGTTGAACGCGATCTGATCGACTATCTGCGGTCGGTCGGCGGCTCGGCTCCGAACCGGGCCATCTACCAGCATTTCAAGACCGACAAGTCCGTTGAGCCGCATGCGCTGGCGGAGGCAATGAAGACCTTGCCTTATCTCCACGCGCCAACAGTCCAAGGCACCGCTTTGTGGCCCTGGGCGATGTGAGGGGCGTGAGGTGATGAAGCTCACATAAAGAGCCTCACGCACCAAGGGGACCAGCGATATAGGGTCCAAAAGGGCCGAGTGGGCGTACGCATCATGACGTAGGCATCTGCGCCACTCGTCCTGCGGAATGCTCGAAAATCTCCGAAATGGAAGAGCGCCACTACCTCAACGTTCCCTACAAGGAAAAGGACGCCGCGAAGGCGTTGGGCGCCCGGTTTGACCCCGAGACCAGGCGCTGGTGGGTCCGCCCGGATCTTGACCTGTCGGCATTCGCAAAATGGAACTTGCTGCCGGGGACCTCGAACGAAGCTCCGGTGCCGGCCCGCGCCGCGCCGGCGGCCGGCGCACCCGCGCCCGACCTGTTCGCCTCGCGAGAGGTCGCCCCACCCACCGCACCCGTCAGCGGCGAGCTTGCAGCGCCAGCGAAGGGCATTCCACTGTCGCGCCTGCTCGGCGGCGTGGCCACCGCGATCGCACAGGCCTTCAAGGGCGGTGTCTGGACAATGGTCGAGGTCGTGAACGTGAAGCTCGGTAACGGACACGTCTACCTCGAGCTGTCTGAGCGGGATAAGGCCGGCCAGGTGCTCGCGAAGGCGCACGCCATGATCTGGGCGAATGTCGCGGGCAAGATCCTGCCTGAGTTCGAGCGCGCCACCGGTGCGACGATCGGCGCCGGGATCAAGCTGCTGGTGCGCGCCAAGCCGACCTTCAAGGCACAGTACGGCTTCAGCCTTGAGATCGACGCCATCGACTCGGAATACACGCTGGGCGACCTGGAAGCGCGCAAGAAGGAGATCCGAACTCGGTTGCAGCGCGAGGGCGTCTTCGAGCAGAACAAGAAGGTGCCGCCCCCTTGGGACTTCACCTCGGTCTTGGTAGTGGCGCCGCACGAGGCGGCCGGCCTGGGCGATTTCCGCAAAGAGTCGGACCGGCTGGCGCAATTCGGCATCTGCCGCTTCATCTACGTGCACAGCCGCTTCCAGGGCGAAGGTGCGGCGCGCGAGATCATTGCGGCGCTCACCGCGGCCCTGGAGGAGTGCGCGGCCGCCGACGACTTGCCCGATGCGATCGTCATCATCCGCGGTGGCGGCGCCGTGAACGATCTGGCTTGGCTGAACGACTACGACCTGGCACGCTTCATCTGCGACCAGCGCCTGCCGGTCCTCACCGGCATCGGACACGAGCGCGACAGCACGATCCTCGACGAGGTCGCCTTTTCCAAGTTCGACACCCCCAGCAAGGTGATCGGTGCGATCGAGAAGCTCATCGCGCGCCGGGCCCGCGAGGCAAAGGCTGCCTCCGAGACGATCATGAGCATGGCGGCGCGCGCGGCGCGCGAGATGCGAGCTGCGGTGGAGCGAGCCCACGGCCAGGTGGCGGCGGATGCGAGATCGAGCGTCGCGCGCGTCCGGCAGCGCAGCCGGGACGCCATGAATGCCATCGGGCTGGCGGCCGTGCGCGACGTCCACCAGGCAGGCAGGGAAAGCTTGCGGCTGGTAACCCAGGTGCGCCAGGACGCCGCGGCGCAGGTGGCCACCGCGCGCCAGCTCGTCCCCAAACGCATGGCCGAGGTTCAGGCCCGTGCCACTGCCGGCCTGGCCGAAGCGCGCAGCAGCTCGCGCGTCTCGCTCAACACCGTGCTCGATCGGGCGAGCGCCGGCGCGCGATCTGCGCGGCGCCAAGCCGACACGCAGTTCGCGGTGATGGGTGAGCGCGCCACGGCAACGCTGAGCCGCGCCCGAGCGAACTCCGAGGCGCTCATGCGCGAGATTACGGGCCAAGGCCCCGACAAGACCCTCCGCCGCGGGTTTGCCATCGTGCGCGACGCAACCGGCAAGCCCATCACCAGTCTCGCGCAGGCCGCGCCAGGCCAGCACATTGAAATTCAGCTCCGGGACGGCACCATGGGTGCACGCGCCGGCGACCGAGAATGAAGGACTCCAACATGGAACAACAGACCTTTCGCGCAGCGTACGACGTGCTCCAGAAGCACGCAGAGACCTTGCGCGAGCAGAAAGAGCCCAACATCGACGATTTGCTGAAGATCGTCACCGAGTCCGTTGCAGCGTACAACGTCTGCACCAAGCGGATCGATGCGGTGGAGGAAGCCCTCAAGGTGGCGCTCGAGGGAGCGAACGTCGACGGCGCCAGCCCTTCCGTTTAAGGGGCAGGGGCCCGGCCGCGATCGGAAGGGGCACGACGGGCGAGGGGCCGATCGCTGCCAGGTAGCCTCCAGTGAAGCGGCGGCTTGATCGAAGAAGCAGCTAGCTTTCCGAGGGTTCACAGACAACGCGCCGCTTAGCAGGCGCCTCCCTCTACTCCAGCATGGGGTTTGCGACCATCGGCAAACTCTATTTTCAGTAGAGCTACACAAGGCTTGTTACAGGAAACGGGTCACTTCCCGACCAGGAAGAGAAGCGCGACGAAGATCAGGCCGGCGCCCCATTTCAGGGATGTTCTGAGCTTCTCTACGTTCGCGCTCAAGGCCACGACTGCGGCGGCCACGGGGTCGGCTGGAATCGGTGCGGAAGCCGGAATTTCCGTGTTCGGTTCATCTTCGGATGCGTAAGGGTCCGGCTCCGGAGGGGGCGCGATGGCGTGAAGGGTGTTCTTCGTGATTATGCTGTTCACGTACCCGTTG
Organism: Variovorax sp. WDL1; assembly: GCF_001541225.1. Lineage (GTDB taxonomy): Bacteria > Pseudomonadota > Gammaproteobacteria > Burkholderiales > Burkholderiaceae_C > Variovorax. The sequence goes on from NZ_LMTS01000030.1 coordinate 57,533, forward strand.
GCGTGCTTCGGCCAATCCAAGGTATCGCCTGGGTCTGCTGGCCGCAAGAACAAGTTCTCGTTGCGGGCGCCGGGTGCCATCGGGTGATGGGTCGTGAATACCTTTAGGCGCAGCACCACGATAATGCTGGCGACCTTGCCTTCTGCGATCGCGGCAATCAGAGGCTCGAACGCTGCCTTGGGCAGGTACAGCGCGACGTACCACTGATCCTTGGTGCCGTTCTCCCAATCGGCCCTGTTGAACCCGATGTTAGCGAACCCAGCCGGGGCTGAGAAGGCAGGCTGTTCTCCGTCGTCTCGGAGCGGAACTTCGCGATCCCAGATGCCCAGCTCAAGGGTCCTGGTCTTCTTGTCGGGCTCGCCGATGATGGAAATGTCGCGGTCCTGAAGCACCGCGGTGCCTGTGATGTACCGCTTGGCCTGGACGCCTTCGTCCGTTTCGTCTTGGATCTGCATTGCCTCCTGGACAGAGTGCACGTCCAGGATCACCTGCCATCCAGGGTAGTAGCTGCGCTTCTTACCATCCTCGAAGGTAACTTCGATCTTTTTGTCCTCGTTCTCGACGATTTGGATCGGCAAGGTCTTCTCCTTCTTGGTTGTGTCGGTATGTTACTCATCGACCGTTGCCAAGACCTCACGCCCCGGACTTCCTCCCTCGTCACCGATTTTTCTCAGCAAGCAAACAAGCTTCTTACTTTTCTCTTATTGCGTGAAACGCACACGAGAAAACATCGCACGCTTTCGATTCGCGTCTACCTACTATCGCGGGCATGAATACCCGCGATGACTTCTTCCGCCGCCGACCCATCCTTTCGGATTCGCAGGTCGCTGACCTCCTCGAACGGGTCTGCCCGTCCCCCGTAAAGACCGGAGGGGTGCGCACCAAGTCGCAGATGTGGCTCTGCCTGCCCAGGAACGGAAAGTGGCTCCAGGGCGCTTTCGGCGACATTGATGCGACGCCGCACCTGATGGCGCTTCTGGGGCGCGAGACCATCTACCAGGTGGTCGGGAACGACACGGCGGACCGCCACTACTACGTCGAGCTCGTCGAGCGCGTCGACGGCGTCCATGACCTGTACCTGAAGTACCAGCACATCATCGGCTCGCGCCTGCTCGGCGGTGTCTCCGACGCCCAGATCGAAACACTGCGGGCTCGCTTCGAGGGACGCCTGCCCTTGCCCAAGTTCAAGCCGGGGCCCACCGTCGCGCACGTTCGCCTGGTTGCGGCCCCCGCCGACGGCAATGCGCGCATCGGCTCGCTCCTCAGCGAGATCCAATCATCCGTGCAGCCGGAGGTCCAACCGGCCCCGGCGCCAAGCCCTGTCGCCCAGCCGGTTGCTTCGAAGCCTGAGCCTCGCGTTATCGCCGGCGCAACTGCCGCGCCCGCGCCTACTCTGGACGGCGCTGCGGTGCCAGACGCCGCTGGATCGCGCGGGCGCCGCATCGACGAAGACGTGCTGACCGTACTCCGGGCAGGCCGAACCGAGGACAACAAGTTCTTCCTCGGGCCTGAGCGCCTCGACCCCAAGCTCTACAAGCGGGTGAACGTTGTTCTGAAGGAGCTGGGCGGCGCGTGGAGAGGCGGGAAGACCCAAGCCCACGTTTTCGAGGGCGCCGCCGACGAAGCCCTCGCCGCAGTCATCGCGTCGGGCGAATACCTCACCGCAAAGGATTTTGGCTTCTTCCCGACCCCTGCAGGCTTGGCCGATCGGGCCGTCGCAATGGCAGGGCTGCTTCCTGGCATGAAGGTGCTCGAGCCGAGCGCTGGTGACGGGAGCCTGGCGCTGCGCGCCGCAGCCATCGTGGGGGCAAAGAACGTGACTACCTGCGAGTTCCTGGCCCGCAACGTGGCGAAGCTCAAGGCTGCCGGCCTGAGCGACGTGATCCACGGCGACTTCCTGGATATCGAGCCGGCGCCCATCTACGACGCGGTCGTGATGAACCCGCCCTTTGGAAGCCTGCAGGACATCAAGCACGTCCAACACGCAGCTCGATTTTTGAAGCCGGACGGCGTGTTGATCGCCATCACGAGCCCGAGCTTCCAGCACCGCAACACTGCAGCCGCCGCGGCCTTCCGCGACTTCGCAGCGGCCAGCCAAGCCGAGGTGGAGGACATCCCAGCAGGCACCTTCCGTGAATCCGGTACCGAAGTCGCCACCGTGCTCCTAAGGATGGACGCCTGCAACTTCCCCTGGCACCTCGCCGCCGATCTCGCCGAGGAGGAAGAAGAGCATGAATCGGAAGAGTTGGCCGAAGCGCCGCGGGGATGACACAGATGCTCACCGACCTGGTTGCCCGCGACCTTCTTACCGCCGCCCTCGTGCGCCTCGTTGCGCCGGACACGTCGGCCACGGTCCTCGGGACGCAGATCGCCTGCCGCCCCGACGGCCGCGCGATCGTTGTCCGCGACCCTGAAGGCCACGTGTTTGCGCACTTCGCCGTCCCGAGCTTCATCCGCGACGACGCGGAGACCGCGCTCACCACACCCGACGAGCCCAGCATCGCTCCTGCATCCGCGATTGATCGCCCTCTCCCTTGAACGCCCAGGAGCCTCAGATGAACGCCGCTCTCCGAACCACCGACACCTACTTCGCACGCCTGCTCGCCACCGTCCAGCACAACGGCTTCCTGCTGCGCACCATCAACCGACGCGAATGGACCGAGGAGCTGACCCTCGCAGCGGTCCGCAGCGAAGGCCGTGCCCTGCGTTTCATTCCAGAGCCGAGCCAAGCCGTCGTCCGGGCGGCAGTCGAACAGGACGGCGATGCGCTCCAGTACGTGGTCGAGCAGACGGACGAGATATGCACCGCTGCTTGCCGGCAATGGCTCGGCGCGCTCCACCACATCGCCGATGACGACATGCGCGAGCGTGTCATTGAAGGGTTGATCGAAGCAGGCGTGCTCGCCACCCATCCGTTCAACAAGGCCACAGACGCCCCGGCGTACGCCGCCTGACGCTCCCAAAGGAAAAGCGCATGTCCAGCTTAATTGCAGCCGCCCCGTCTGCACAGCCTTCCACGGCCGTCTCCCCGATGGCCATCGAGTACGTCACGCGCGACCTGTTCAAGGGCAAGTCATTGCGCACGGCTTCCAAGACCTTCTGCTCGAAGTTCAACGGGCAGCACAACATGTTCCTGGGACGCGTGAACCACTCGGTGGAGGAGATCATGCAGGCTGTCCTCGAAGACAAGGCCAAGCTCGCGATCGCGGGCGCCGCGCGAATGAAGCCAGGCAACGCCGAGATTGCAATCCAGGGCACCGCCAGGCAGTTCAACTTGGATCCTGCCTCTCTGGGCCGTGAAGTTGCGGCCCTCGTCGCCCGCTCGGCCTCGATGGAGCTTCTGGAAAGCCGCGACCCGCTCGCCCTCGCAATCGGGCTGCTGAACGCCGCTCACCCCGCCGCTTGCCAAGCCCGTGAGGGCGAGAACGAACAGGCCGCGTCTGCGGCGCCGCGCGCATGAACTCGATGCTGCACAGCGATCGCCCCCTCCCGCCTCCGATCGTTTATCACGGTACCGGCGCAACCTTCGGCTCCTTCGCGCAGAACGAGCGCGGGATCTTCTTCGCAGAGCACTACAACGCAGCAGCGTCGTACCAGCGCATCCGCAAGGATGCCGCGCCGCGCGTCATCGCCGCGAGCCTGGAGATTCACAATCCCTGGACCATCGTGCGCTACGGCCTGGACGTCCCGTACAGCCAGCAGCTCGACCAGTCCGCGGTAGCGCTCAAGGCCCGCGGCTTTGATGGGATCTACATGCCCAACGAGCGCGTCTGGGTGGCCTTCGAGCCCGAACAGATCAGCATCCTGGACCACGCCGTCACTCCGACCTGCTTTGCCGGCCATCTGCAAGCCGCCGTGGATGAGGCCGAGGTCGGATGGCATTTCGAGGAAGGCGGCTGCTGGGGCATGGCGCTGGCGCTGCGTTCCGCGCTGGTCCATGGCAGTGAGATCGTCGTGCGCGACGACTTCGTTCATGCATATGTACGCGCCGGCGGCCGCACCTTCGATTGGCAGGGCGAAGCCGACTTCCCAGGCGGCCGCATCGTCACTCGCGACCAACTCGTCAAGGAAGCCCTCGCCAACGGCTGCTCGCAGGAGCAGCTCGAGGCCGACACCGAGCGGGCCGACCAGATCATTGAACGGGCGCGGCAGCTGTACCTCATAGGGGACAGTGCATCCGAGACCGAGATCACAACCGCAGAAGCAAGCGCCCTACGGGGCTGAGGAAGCATCAGAATGGGATACGACGCACGAGTCACCTTCGAAGCAACGATCCGGGAGGGCGTGACCAGGCAGGCCGTCGAGGCAGCCCTCAAGCCACTACTGGACGACTCGGAATTTGATCTCCTCGACCGGGACGACCCGATGGAGGAGAAGTTGGCTGCGCTGGTAGACGGCATTCTGATCGTCCGCGCAGACATCAGCGCCGGCTATGACTTCTATGACCACGTCTTCCTTCCAGTCGTCGAAGCCGTGGGCGCAATCGCAGAGGACGCCTTCGAAGCCACCCTGGAGAACCAGGACACTGGGGACGCAGAGGAGCGTTACACGACTGTCATTGCCGGTCCGGCTCATCTCATCCCTGAGTACAAGACACGGATGGCACGCTGGAGCCTTCCGGTCGAGGATATCGCCCTGCCCCTGAGCGCCCGCGGATGGCCCCTCGAGGACATCGCCACCCGCGAGTGCATGACCATTGCCGCGTTCCCGAAGGGCGAGCACCACACGGACGCGGTGACCCGCGTCTCGGTCGATCTCCTCGGCCTAGACCTGGACCAGGCACGTCGGAATCGCATCGCACGCTTGGCAGTGCTGCTCGCACGCGAGATCGCCGGAGAGGATTTGATCCTTCACCCCAGACCGGGCTACGGCGCTGCCGAGCGCGCGCTGGACGCAGCGGGAGAGGCGATGCGCGCGCTGAACCACTTCGATGCAGGCCTCAACGCCGGCATGGGCAGGCCGCCCGAAGGTGCCGACTACGAAGCTCTACTCCAGATTGCAAAGTCTGGGATCGAACGCGTCCGCGACGAAGCGGTATCGCGCTCGAATGCCATCGTGGCGCCCACTGCAGAAGCCGAACCCACCATCGAACAAGCAAACGCCCCGCGGGGCTGAGGGACACACATGGGCTTCAACGCATACGCACGGGTCGACGCAATTCTGCGCCCGGAAATCACCCGCGAGCAGGTGCAGGCCGCGTGCTGCAACTTCCTCGACTGGCTCGGATACGAGCTGCTCGATGACGACTCCGACCTTCACGAAACCGGCGTCGCCTACGATGACAGGACGCAGTGCTTCACCCTGCAGATCACGTGCGAATGCCCGCGCGGCTTCGCCACTGACACCTTTCGCCCACTGGTGCTGGCCGTCGGCGAGCTCGCCGCCGAGCCATTCGCCGCCACACTCGTGAACGAGGACACGAGCAACGAGGATTCGCGGGAGTTCGTGGTGCTCGCGGGGCCCGCGGATCAACTCGGCGAGTTCCGCTTCCGCCGCGCCCAATGCGCAATTGAAGAGCAGCTCAAGGACATCGACCTGCCGCCAGGCACGCCCGGCGACTCGGTTGTAGAGCTGGCGAAGCGGGACAGCATGACGTTCTCGACGACGCCGCCAGGCGAAGCCGAACCTTCCGAGATCGCTCGGGTTTCCGTGGATCTCACTGGCCTCGAATTCGACGCAGGGCGCCGCGAGCGTATCGCGCGGCTCGCTACGGCGCTGGCGCGCGAGATCGCGGGGGATCAGTTGCTGCTTTCGGCTCGGCCGGGTGTTCTGAACGCGGCCGCCGAGGAGACCGATCAGTCCCACGAGACCGTGTCCCCGCGAGGATGATCACCATGACCAAACCCCGACGTACTGGCGCAAGGTGAAGCTTCGACTGATCGCTATCTCGCCCAGACGGGAACTCGGTTGCAAAGATGTTTTCGGGGGCCGGTGGAGGGCGGCCTTTCCCCTCCACCGTCAGGTTCCGCCCGGCGCAGGGATGGCCCACCCGAAGGCGCGGCTGCAGCGTTCGGTCATCCCTTCCTGTCCTATCTCGCCCTTCAGGCGGGCGTCCTTCTGCCTGATGCACTCGGGGTCTTGCGAAGCGGGCACCTCCGCGGCCTTGGCCTTTGCCTGGGCCTCTTGAGCCTCCTTCAACTCGCGCCAGCTCTTGGCTTCATCGGACTCGCAGCCTGCTGCAAAGACACATGCCACGAGCATGGCGGCGAGGAGGAGGCGGTTCATGGATTTCGTTTTCATGAGGACCAGAATACGGATCGGGAAAGCCCACCGTAAGGGCAAACCGAAAAATTTCCGCTCAAGACGCCATTTCCAACCATGCCCATCGAACAGATCCTTCGCCGCTCCGAAGAGCTCGACGACACGATCGTCAGGCTGCTCGACCCCGACACCTATCCCGTGTACGGGCCCGACAGGCTGCGCATGGGCTTGAGCGTCACCGCCGCTTCGCTTTCGCTGGAGCATGCCCGAGCGCTGCGCCTGCTAGTCGCGGGTGGCTTCATCTCCTCCGCTGTCCCGACAATGAGGATGCAGTTCGAGGCGACGACACGCTCGTCCTGGCTGCTCTTCGCCGCGACCGACGCCCAGGTCACCCTTGCAGGCGCGCCACTCACGACCGAGAGCGAAGAGGCGGCTCGCGATCTACCTATGGCCACCGGAATGATCAAGGAACTGCAGAAGGCCTCTGCCGCGATGCCGGCCGCCGCCGCGCCCGCAGCGATGCTGGGCCAGTTCAACAAGATGCAGCGCAACGCCCTCAATTCCTTCATCCACGGAGGCATTCACGCGCTGCGCCGCCATGAGGAGGGCTACCCGGTTCAGCTTGTGCGCCAGCTCGTCGAATGCTCGAACGGCCTGGTGACGATCGGCGCAATGATGCTCGCCATCCTGTCGGGCGACGCCGTCCTGATGCGCCGGATGAACCGGGTGCACGTGGGCTTCGAGGACTGCATCACGCCGATGCTGCCGGCCTGACCCTGCGTCCGAAGCTTCGCCTTCACGCCTCAGGCGGCTTCGTCTGCTCCAGGATCAGGGTGCGCAATGCCCGCTTACCCCGGGCGTTCTGGCTGCGGTAGGCAAGGCGCGCCAGTTCGATGAAGCGCTCCTCGCCATGATCCACCTCAGGCTCCGTGGTCTGATCCTCATCCAGCCATTTCGCAGGTTTGCCACAGGCCGTCTCGATCTGCCTGGCGAGCTTGTCCGAGATGTTCCTCTGCGTCTTCTCGGACCTGATCTGCGTCCACATGCTTGCTGAGATCTGCAGCTTCTTCGCGAACAGCTCTGCCATGCCAAGAGGCTTCACGCCCTGCAACGCTTGCTCGGCTACGAACTCGCCGAACAGGACGAGGGTGTTGTTGCGACGAATTGCGGGAAGTGACATGCTGGTGTTCCGGGGCAACGCGGCGTTGATCGTGTCGGGAAAAAAAACAGGTTTGAAAAAAAAGCTTGCGGCGGGAAGTAAACCCAGTTTACATTACACCCCATCGACGAACTTGTTTCGTCCGTTTCTTCAACCGTACTCCGATTCATCGAGAACAAAGCCACCAACTGGAACCATCGTGAAAGCAAACCTGACCTCATTGAACATTCGACCCGCATCGGGCCGGGCGTTCGTGCGCGTCTCGTTTTGTGGTGGTCGCAGTCTGACGACATCCAAGATGCATTCGCAGCTGAACTCCATTCAGTCCGTCCCGGCCGCACCGTGGCTTGGACAGTATGAGGATCAGCCATCCCCGGGTGGAGGTAGCGCGTAGGCGCATACCTTCCAAGCTCTCTCACCAGAGGCCCGGATTCCGAAATGGATCCGGGCCTTTTTGTTTTCCCTCGTGCAGATCTCGATCGGCACCTACCCGCGGAAGGCACCAGTGCCAATCGCCACAGCAGTGATCGCGCTGCCGTGAACTCACTCGCCGAGTGGCGCCGGTGGGTGATCCTTAAAAATTTGCCGCGAGTCGCGCCCCTCACTGGTGGGGCCAACGGCTCGCAAGACATGCAGCCGTAGCTCAGCCAGGAAGAGCGCAACGTCGCCAACGTTGAGGCCGAGGGATCGAAGCCCTCCGTGCTGCTCCATTTCGGGTGTGTCTTTGCAACACCACCAGAGGCCAACCGCGTCGGCGGCCTGGGGGGATGTGCATGGTCTGGACCCAACCATGTGCAGCGATGTCGACGTGAGTGCGCAAGCGCTCGAATCGCGTGAAGACACAACCGAAATGGATCGCCCCCCGATGGCGGAATTGGTAGACGCACCGGTCTCAGAAGCCGGGGACGAAAGTCATGCAAGTTCGAGGCTTGCTTGGGGGACCAGTTGCCACCTCACTCCATACCTCGATAGCTCAATTGGCAGAGCGCCGGTCTCCAAAACCGGAGGTTGTAGATTCGACTTCTACTCGGGGTGCCATTTTCAAATGCCCGTATAGCTCAGTTGGCAGAGCACCATTTTTGTAAATTGGTTGTCGTCTGTTCGATTCAGACTGCGGGCTCCATCAGATATCTGCCGGATTCGTCTAGTGGCTTAGGACACAAGGTTTTCATCCTTGTAGACACGGGTTCAAATCCCGTATCCGGCTCCAGTCGCGGACGCTTCATTCGTCGATTTACTTTACCAATCCGCGCGATAGGGGAGTCAGGTCGTCCCCGCGAGTTTCATACGCTCGAGATCGCAAGCTCAAATCGTGCTAGCGCAACCATTTACCTTGTCATTGATTCTGCGGACTCTACGTTGGATCAAGCGGATACGGGCCGTTCGCCAAGATGGTCTAAGGCACCGGATTTTGATTCCGGCATTCGCACGTTCGAATCGTGCACGGCTTTCCAATTTTCTCTTTTCTCGGGGTGTGGCGCAGCTGGTAGCGCGGATGCTTTGGGAGCATCAGGTCGCAGGTTCGAGACCTGCCACCCCGACCAGACAAGAAGCGAGACAGGGCGATGAAGATCGTCCTCTCCCGGAAACCGGACTCAAAGATTGGGAGTCGCCGGAACCCGTACCCGGACACCATTGTCACGCATCAGGAGCATTGGCCGAGAGGTAAGGCACCGACCCGCTAAGTCGGAGCTGCGAAAGCGGTTGGTCGGATCGTTACCGACATGCTCCGCCAGTTTCCCGGGGATGTAGCTCAGTTGGGAGAGCACCTGCTTTGCAAGCAGTAGGCCGGCGGATCGTACCCGCCCATCTCCACCATTTTCTTCGCTCCGATAACTCAGTGGCCAGAGTGCCTCCCTGTCTAGGAGGAAGCCGGGGATTCGACTTCCCCTCGGAGCGCCACCCCTCTCGCAGTCCAAGCTAACCCGGTGGAAGCGCCTGTTTGAAAAGCAGGAGGGCGAGGCTCGACACCTCGGGGCTGCACCATCATCACCGGAAGACTGGCAGAGCGGTCTATTGCGCCTGGCTTGAACCCAGGTATCGAGGAATCCCCTCGGTCGCGGGTTCGAACCCCGCGTCTTCCGCCACCCTCATTGTTTCGCGTGTGGAGAAGTGCCAGAGCGGTCGAATGGCCCGCATTGGAAATGCGGTGGTCGCAGGGATGCGGCACAGGGGTTCGAATCCCCTTTTCTCCTCCAACCGTACCAACCAACCCTGGATGCGTGCCCGAGTGGACTAAGGGGCCTGCCTCGAAAACAGTGCTGCCGGGCGCAAGTTCGGCTCGAGAGTTCGAATCTTCTCCGCATCCGCCACTTCAGAAACCCTTTCCCTCCCGCGTTAGCTCAATTGGATGAGAGCACTGGCCTACGAAGCCTGGGGTTACACGTTCGAATCGTGTGCGCGGGACCACCTACACATGGATCGTGAGCAGAGCTGGCTACTGCACGGGATTGTAAATCCCGCGTCCTTCGGGACATGCTTCGTTCGAGTCGAAGACGATCCACCAAAACCACGCGAGCCTGGCCGAGCGGTTAGGCGGCGCCCTTCCAAGGCGCAGAGGCGGGTCCAACTCCTGCGGCTCGCTCCATCCATGGCGCGCATCGCCTCCGTGGCGGTCCGGGCTCGGCCTTGATCGCCGGGCCGGTGTCCCTCCCCAACATCCTTCCAGTTTTACAAAGAGGTAGCCAAGCGGTCGAAGGCGCCGGTTTGCAAGTCCGGTGAGCATTGCTCCACATGGGTCCGAATCCCATCCTCTTTTCCATCCGCCACCCCTGCCCTGCTAGCTGTAGTTTCCCAAGAGGTTGTTCACCCGAGGTGAAGGAAG
>NZ_LMTS01000287.1:0-1780 GCF_001541225.1 Variovorax sp. WDL1
AGCCTCAACACAACAGCAACGTCCGAATCACCCGACAGCATGTTCAGCAAGCCCCACCCCCGATGTTTCACGCCGCCTCCTTCCACGGCTGCGCCACCAGCCGCCCCAGCGCATCCACCAGCCGCGCCACATCGCTCTCCCCGTGGCTGGCCGACAGCGCGATGCGCAGGCGCGCAGTGCCGACCGGCACGGTGGGCGGACGGATCGCGCCGACGCGCAGGCCGAAAGCGTCGAGCTGCGCCGACAGCTGCATCGCGCGCGCGTTGTCCCCCACGATCAACGGCTGGATCGCAGTCGACGACTCGGCAAGCCTGGCCATGCCGCCGGCGGGCAACACGCGCTGCAGGCCTGCCCGCAGTTGCGCGATGCGTGCGCGCAACTGCGCGCGACGCCGGTTCCCTTCCTCGCCTTCGATCAGGTCCAGGCTGGCGAGCAGCGCATGGGCCATGGCCGGCGGCGCGGCGGTGGTAAAGATGTAAGGCCGCGCGCGCTGCACCAGGTAGTCGATCACGGTGCGGTGTGCGGCCACGAAGGCGCCCGCCACGCCGGCGGCCTTGCCGAGCGTGCCGACGAGGATGATCCGCTCGGAGCGCAGGCCCATCTCTTCGAGCACGCCGCGGCCCCGCGCGCCCAGCACGCCGAAGCCATGCGCATCGTCCAGCACCAGCCAGGCATCATGGCGCTCGGCCAGCGCCAGCAGCTCGGCGACCGGCGCGATGTTGCCGTCCATGCTGAACACGGCATCGCTCACGATCAGCTTGACCGGCGCTTCGCAGGCCCCGAGCTGCGCATCGAGCGCCTGCACGTCGCAGTGCGGGTAGCGCTCGACACGCGCCTTGGCCAGGCGCGCGCCGTCGATCAGCGAGGCATGGTTGAGCGTCTCGGAGAAGATCACAGCCTCGGCGCCACCGAGCGCGGAAAGCACGGCGAGGTTGGCCATGTAGCCGGTGCAGAAGAACAGGCTCTGCGCCTCGGGAATGTGCGGCGCCATCCAACCGGCAAGCCGCTCCTCGAGCTGCGCATGCGCGCGAGAGTGGCCGAGGATCAGGTGCGAGCCGCCGCTGCCGGCGCCGTAGCGCGCGGCGCCCTCGGCCAGCGCCGCAGCCAGCACCGGGTGCGCGGCCAGGCCGAGGTAGTCGTTGCTGCCGAAAGCCAGCACAGTGCGCGGCGCGGCGGCGCCGGCCAGCGTGAGCTGCTGCTCGGGCGCGCAGGGCGTCTCGGCGATCAGCCGCCGGCGGCGCAGGGTTTGCGCATCCAGCGTGGCGATCTCGTGCTGGAGGCGGTCAAGCAAGCGCGACATCGCGAGCCTCCTTGGCAGCGGGCGAAAGGTCGAGCGCATCCAGCGTGGCGACCGTGCCTTCGACCATGCGGTCGATCTCGTCGTCGCCGATCGCGTACGGTGGCATCAGGTAGACGGTGCAGCCGATCGGGCGCATCAGCAAGCCCTGGTCGCGCGCCGCAAGATGGAAGCGCTCGGCAAAGCGCTCGCCGGGCTCGCGCACGTCGAAGGCGGTGATCATGCCGCGCTGGCGCAGGTGGTCGACCGGCCGCGTGCCCAAGCCCTCGTGCAGGCGCTGCAGGATGCGCGCCGCCCGCGCGCGGTTGCGGTTCAGCGCGTCTTCGTGCGTGAACAGGTCGAGCGTGGCCAGCGCCGCGCGGCAGGCCAGCGCATTGCCGGTGTAGGAATGCGAATGCAGGAAGCTGCGCGCCACGTCGTCGTCCACGAAGCCCTGGTAGATGGCCTCGCGCGTCATCACCAGCGCGAGCGGCAGGTAGCCGC
>NZ_LMTS01000287.1:1815-60722 GCF_001541225.1 Variovorax sp. WDL1
CCCTTGGACAGGCACAGGAAATCGGGCCAGATGCCGGCCTGCTCGCAGGCGAAGAAGCTGCCGCTTCGGCCGCAGCCCACGGCGATCTCGTCGGCGATCAGGTGCACGCCGTACTGGTCGCACAGGGCGCGCACCCGCCGCAGGTACTCGGGGTCGTGCATCGCCATGCCGGCGGCGCATTGCACCAGCGGCTCGACGATCACGGCTGCGATGGCGTCGTGCTGCGCTGCGAGCAGCGCGCCCAACGCATCGGCCGCGCGCCGCGCGACATCGGCGGCGTCCTCGCCCGGCCGTGCGGCGCGTGCGTCGGGCGACGGTACGAGGTGCGCATCGCCCAGCAGCGGCGCATAGGCATCGCGGAACACGGCCACGTCGGTCACATGCAGCGCGCCCAGTGTCTCGCCGTGGTAACCCTGGCGCAGCGCCACGAAACGCCGCTTGCCGATACGCCCCGCATTGCGCCAGGCATGGAAGCTCATCTTCAGCGCGATCTCCACCGCGGAGGCGCCGTCGGAGGCGTAGAAGCAGTGCCCCAGTGCGCCGCCGGTCAATGCTGACAGCCGCTCGGCCAGCTCGACCGCGGGTGCATGGGTGCAGCCGGCGAGCATCACGTGCGGCAGCGTGTCGAGCTGCTGCTTCAGCGCGGCATTGATGGCCGGGTGCGCATGGCCGAACAGGTTGACCCACCATGAACTGGTGGCGTCCAGGTAGCGGCGGCCGTCGTGGTCGACCAGCCAGACGCCCTCGCCGCGCGCGATCGGCAGCGGCGGCACGGCCTCGAGGCGGATGCTCTGGGTGCAGGGGTGCCAAACGTGGCGTCGGCTGCGCTGCTGCCAGTCGGCGTTGCGCGATGCGGCGGTTAAGGACGGAGAAGCAGGACTCAGCACAGGTTAAGTTCCTCGTTTGTTGGGGCACTACGGCCGCGCATCGTAGGCAGCCCGGCGCGCCGCCGCAATGCGGGGGTTGCCTGCGAGATGCATGCCGCTTGCGCGACGTTCGCTGCTGTACGAATCATCTTTGCCTCAACGTCGCGCAACGGCCCGGCTACGGGCGGCCGTGCTGTTACAAAAAACTCAAACCTGGCCGTCCTCGTGCTTGTTCAGGCGGAAGGCGGACGTCACGCCCGGGTCCGGCCGGCCGCTGAAGATGCGGGTCAGCCGGCTGAAGAGCGCCCGCAGGAAGCGCCAGCTCTTGCGGATGAGCCAGACGGACAGCGCCAGCAGCACGACGAACAGCAGCAGGAACACGAGCGGATGCGCCACCGCCAGCCACAGCCCCACGGGCACCACGCTGTCCTCGACCAGCGAGGCACCCACATTGCTGAAGGGCTCCGGCGAGGTGTTGATGGCGGCGCGCGTGGTGGCCTTGGCCGCATGCGCTGTGGCGGCGAAGCTTCCGCCCAGCAAGGCAGCGACGGTGGCCATGACCGCGTGGTCGGCGCCGAAGACGCTGGCCGCCAGCGCGGCGCCCGCGGGTATGCGGATTACCGTGTGCACCATGTCCCACAGCGAGTCGAGCCCGGGGATCTTGTCGGCGAAGAACTCGATGAAGACCATGAAGCCGCTGGCCGCGATCACCACGGGATGCGCGAGCAGCTGCAGCCCGCCCGGCAGGGGCACCCAGCCCAGGTAGCCGGCAAGGCCGGTCAGCAGCACGACCAGGTACAGGCGCAGGCCGCTGGCCCAGCCGATGGCGGCGGACAGGGCGAGCAGTTGGGGCAGGTCGAGGGATTCCATGACGCCGGAGGTCTCAGCCGGGAATCCAGGAGGGCTTGCGCTTCTGCAGGAAGGCCTGCACGCCTTCGCGGCCCTCCTCGCTGGCGCGGATGTCGGCAATACCCTGCACGGTCTTCGCGACCAGCGCATCGTCGATCTCGCGGCCCGCCACGTCGGCAATCAGCTGCTTGCAGGCGCGCACCGCCGCCGGGCTGGCGCTGGTGAAGGCCTTCACGATCTCGGCCACCTTGGCATCGAGCGCATCGGCTGTCACCACCTCATGCACGAATCCGATGCGATGCGCCTCGGTCGCGCTGAAGCGTTCGGCCGTGAGAAAGTAGCGCTGTGCGGAACGCGTGCCCATGGCCCGCAGCACGTAAGGGCTGATGGTGGCGGGGATCAGGCCGATCTTGACTTCGCTCAGGCAATACCAGGCGGTGTCCACGCTCACCGCAACATCGCAGGCGGCCACGAGCCCCATGCCGCCGGCATAGACGTCGCCCTGTACGCGCGCGATCACCGGCTTGGGACTCTGGTCGATGGTGCGCAACATCGCGGCCAGGCCGCCCGCATCCGCAAGGTTCTGCTCGTGCGTGAACTCGGCCGCGCGGCGCATCCAGTTGAGGTTGGCACCGGCGCAGAAAGCGGGGCCGTTGGCACCCAGCACGATGACACGCACCTCGTTTGCCGCGCCGGCCTGCGAGAAGGCCTCGTCCAGCTCGCGGATGACGACCTCGTCGAAGGCATTGCGCAGCTCGGGCCGGTTGAGCCAGATGCGCGCGACGGGGCCTTCGAAGGCCAGCTCCAGCGTGGTGAATTTCATTGCTTTGCCTCCTGCTGCAGCAAGTAGACCCAGTCGAGCTCGGGGCCGGGCTGGACCATGCCCGTCAGCGCCGCCGTGAGCTGGCCGCGATGGTGGGTCGCATGGTTGAACACGTGGCCGAGCGCCGGCGCGAAGGGGATGCGCACCTGCTCGCCGTTGTTGCGGGTGTAGGCCAACTCGCCGTCGTAGCGCTCGGGCGCGAGCGTGGCGAGCCAGGGGCTCCAGCGCGTCACGGCCTGCGCCAGCGCCTCGCACAGCGCGGCGCGGTCGGCGTGCAGTTCGGAGTTCAGCGGCACGCGCGGAGAGTGGCCCTCGGCGAAGCGGGAGTACCAGATGTTGTCGGTCACCAGCAGGTGGTTGACGGTGCCATGCACCGAACGGAAGTAGAGCCCGCAGTCGCGGCGCCAGTCGGCCTCCGGCAGTGTCTTCAGGTTGGATTCCAGCAGCTTGTGAGTGGCCCACACGTGGTAGCGCGCCAGGCTCGCGAAGTAGTTCGGCAGCGACATGCTCTTCTCCTTGGCATCACATGCGGAAGATGCCGAAGCGCGATTCGGGGACGGGTGCATGGCGCGCCGCGGCCAGGCCCAGCGCGAGCACGCGGCGCGTATCGGCCGGGTCGATGATGCCGTCGTCCCACAGCCGCGCGGTGGCGTAGTAGGGGTGGCCCTGCAGCTCGTACTGATCGCGGATCGGTGCCTTGAACGCTTCTTCTTCCTGCGCGCTCCACTGCCCGCCCTTGCCCTCGATGCCGTCGCGCTTGACGGTGGCCAGCACGCTCGCGGCCTGCTCGCCGCCCATCACGCTGATGCGCGCGTTGGGCCACATCCAGAGGAAGCGTGGCGAATAGGCGCGCCCGCACATGCCGTAGTTGCCCGCGCCGAAGCTGCCGCCGATGATGATCGTGAACTTGGGCACGTTGGCGGTGGCGACGGCCGTCACCATCTTGGCGCCGTGGCGCGCGATGCCTTCGTTCTCGTACTTGCGCCCGACCATGAAGCCGGTGATGTTCTGCAGGAACACCAGCGGGATCTTGCGCTGGCAGCACAGCTCGATGAAGTGCGCGCCCTTCTGGGCCGACTCGGAGAAGAGGATGCCGTTGTTGGCCACGATGCCTACCGGCATGCCCTCGATCTCGGCGAATCCGCACACCAGCGTCGCGCCGAAGCGGGCCTTGAACTCGTGGAACTCGCTGCCGTCGACGATGCGGGCAATGATCTCGCGCACGTCGAAAGGCTTGCGGGTGTCGGTGGGGATCACGCCGTAGAGCTCTTCGGGCGGGAAGGCCGGCGGGCGCACCTCCTTGGCCTGGTCGGCCTGGGCCTGGCCGCTCCTCGCGTTCAGGTTCCCCACGGCCGTGCGCGCCAGCGCCAGTGCGTGCAGGTCGTTCTGCGCGAGGTGATCGGCCACGCCGGACAAGCGCGTATGCACGTCGCCGCCGCCCAGGTCCTCGGCCGTCACCACCTCGCCGGTCGCGGCCTTCACCAGTGGCGGACCGCCCAGGAAGATGGTGCCCTGCTCCTTGACGATGATCGACTCGTCGCTCATCGCCGGCACGTAGGCGCCACCGGCCGTGCACGAGCCCATCACCACCGCGATCTGCGCGATGCCCTGGGCGCTCATGTTGGCCTGGTTGTAGAAGATGCGGCCGAAATGGTCGCGGTCGGGGAAGACCTCGTCCTGGTTCGGCAGGTTGGCGCCGCCCGAGTCCACCAGGTAGATGCAGGGCAGGCGGTTCTGCTCGGCGATCTCCTGCGCGCGCAGGTGCTTCTTGACCGTCATCGGGTAGTAGGTGCCGCCCTTCACCGTGGCGTCGTTGCACACGATCATGCAGTCCACGCCGCTCACGCGGCCGATGCCTGCGATCAGGCCCGCGCCGGGCGCCGCGCCGTGGTACATCGCGTGGGCCGCCAGCGGCGCGATCTCGAGAAAGGGCGTGCCGGGGTCCAGCAGCTGCGCCACACGCTCGCGCGGCAGCAGCTTGCCCCGCGCGGTGTGCTTGCTGCGCGCGGCCTCGCCGCCGCCGGCCTCGACCTTGGCGAACTGCGCGTGCAGGTCATCGACGAGGGCACGCATGGCGGACGCATTGGCCTGGAATTCGGCGGAGCGGGCGTTGAGTTTGGTTTCTAGTTGGCTCATGGTTCAGCGGGGGTCGAATGCACGGTCCGCGTTCATGCGGTCTTTTCCTCTCCAAGTCCCAGCTGCGCCTTCATCGCCTCGCGGATCTTGAACTTCTGGATCTTGCCGGTCACGGTCATCGGGAACGCCTCGACGAACTCGATGTAGCGCGGCACCTTGTAGTGCGCGATCTGGCCCCTGCAGAACTCGCGCACCTCGTCGGCCGAGAGTGTCTGGCCGGGCTTGGGAATGATCCATGCGCACAGTTCCTCGCCGTACTTCCGGTCGGGCAGCCCGACGACCTGCACGTCCTGGATCTTCGGATGGCGGTAGAGGAACTCCTCGATCTCGCGCGGGTAGATGTTCTCGCCGCCGCGGATCACCAGGTCCTTGATGCGGCCGACGATGTTGACGTAGCCCTCGGCATCCATGGTGGCGAGGTCGCCGGTGTGCATCCAGCCCTCGGCGTCGATGGCCTCACGGGTCTTTTCCTCGTCCTCCCAGTAGCCGTGCATCACCGAGTAGCCGCGGGTGCAGAGCTCGCCCGAGACGCCGGGCGCGACGATCGCGCCGGTCTCGGGGTGAACGATCTTGACCTCGAGGTGCGGCTGCACCTTGCCGACGGTGGAGACGCGCTTGTCCAGCGGAGTGTCGGTGGAGCTCTGGCAGCTCACCGGGCTCGTCTCGGTCATGCCGTAGGCGATGGTGATCTCGGCAAGATGCATCTGGTCGACCACTCGCTTCATCACCTCGGTGGGACAGGGTGAGCCCGCCATGATGCCGGTGCGCAGGGTCGAGAAGTCGAACTCGTTGAAGCGCGGATGGTCCAGCTCGGCAATGAACATGGTGGGCACGCCGTGCAGCCCGGTGCAGCGCTCGGCCTGCACCGTCTGCAGCACGGTGAGCGGATCGAAGCCGTCGTTGGGGTACACGATGGCCGCGCCGTGGGTGAGGCAGGCCAGGTTGCCCAGCACCATGCCGAAGCAGTGGTAGAGCGGCACCGGGATGCAGAGGCGGTCTTCCGGCGTGAGCTTCATGCACTCGCCGATGAAGAAGCCGTTGTTGAGAATGTTGCGATGGGTCAGCGTCGCGCCCTTGGGAAAGCCCGTGGTGCCGCTGGTGAACTGGATGTTGATCGGGTCGGTGGCCTTCAGCGTCTTCGCGATGCCGGGCACGCGCGGGTCATCGGCACGGCCCATGTCGAGCAGGGCCGAGAAGCGCATCAGGCCCGGCAGTTCCTCGCCCTCGCCCGCCCGGTCGATCCAGGCCACGGTGCGCAGCTGCGGCAGGCGCGCCGCCTGCAGTGCGCCGACCTGGGCGCTCGCGAGCTCAGGGGCCAATTCGCGCAGCATGCCGACGTAGTCGCTGGTCTTGAAGCGCTGCATCGTGACCAGCGCCTTGCAGCCCACCTTGTTGAGCGCGTACTCGAGCTCGGACGTGCGATAGGCCGGGTTGATGTTGACCAGGATAATCCCGACCTTGGCGGTGGCGAGCTGCATCAGCACCCAGGCCACGTTGTTGTGCGACCAGATGCCCACGCGGTCGCCCGGTGCCAGCCCCAGTTGCAGCAGCGCGCTGGCCAGCCGGTCGGCTTCGCGCTGCAATTCGAGGTAGCTCAGGCGCCGTTGCTCGTGCGCGCTGGCCAGCGCATCGCGATCGCCCTGGCGCCGGGCCATGTCGTCGAAGAAGTCGCCGATGGTCTGCTCGATCAGCGGGACATCGGTAGGGCCGCGGTCGAGGCTCTCAGTCAAGGCCATATCGTCTCCTGTCTTGCGCCCTCTCCCTTCGGCGGAGGGCATGAGGTCCAACCCTAGGCCGTCTCGGCGAAAAGCTCGCGTCCGATCAGCATGCGGCGGATCTCGCTCGTCCCCGCGCCGATCTCGTAGAGCTTGGCATCGCGCCACAGCCGCTCGACGGGGAAGTCCTTGGTGTAGCCCACGCCCCCCAGCGCCTGGATGGCCTCGCCGGCCATCCAGGTCGCCTTCTCGGCAGAGTAGAGGATGGCGCCGGCCGCGTCCTTGCGGAAGGTGCGCGCATGGTCCTTGCGGTCGCAGGCCTTGCCGACCGCGTAGACGTAGGCGCGGGTGGCCTGCCAGGTGGAATACATATCGGCCAGCTTGCCCTGCATCAACTGGAACTCGCCGATGCTCTGGCCGAACTGCTTGCGCTCGTGGATGAAGGGGAGCACCGCATCCATGCAGGCCGCCATGATGCCAAGCGGGCCGCCGGAGAGCACCGCGCGCTCGTAGTCGAGGCCGCTCATCAGCACCTTGGCGCCCTGCCCCTCGCCGCCCAGCACGTTTTCCTCGGGCACCTCGCAGTTGTCGAAGAACAGTGGGAAGGTGTTGGAGCCGCGCATGCCCAGCTTGTCGAGCTTGGTGCCGGCCGAGAAGCCCTTGAAGCCCTTCTCGACGATGAAGGCCGTCATGCCGCGCGCGCCCATCTCGGGCTCGGTCTTGGCGTAGATGACGAGCGTGTCGGCGTCGCCGCCGTTGGTGATCCACATCTTGCCGCCGTTGAGCACGTAGCGGTCACCCTTCTTCTCGGCGCGCAGCTTCATGCTGACCACGTCGGAGCCGGCATTGGGCTCGCTCATGGCCAGTGCGCCGACATGCTCGCCGCTGACCAGCCTGGGGAGGTATTTTTTCTTCTGCGCCTCGCTGCCGTTGCGGTGGATCTGGTTGACGCAGAGGTTGGAATGCGCGCCGTAGGAGAGGCCGACCGACGCCGAGGCGCGCGACACCTCCTCCATGGCCACGATGTGGGCCAGATAGCCCAGCTCGGTGCCGCCGTACTCCTCCTTCACCGTCATGCCGTGCAGGCCGAGCTCGCCGAGCTTTTTCCAGAGGTCGTGGGGAAAGAGGTTCTCGCGGTCGATCTCGGCGGCACGCGGCGCGATCTCCTGGGCGGCGAAGTCGGACACCGCGTCGCGCAGCGAATCGATGGTCTCGCCAAGATCGAAATTGAGGCCGGGATCATGCATGGGAGTCTCCTTGGATTCGGGTTCGTTTCGCGCGCCGAAGAAATCCCGCGCGGGCAGTCGCAGCTTACGCCGGCTGTCGTTGCATTTGGCGTCACAATGGTTGCATATCGCGCCATCGAAATTTCGTCTCTCGTGACCGCTTCTCCCTTCAAGCCCGCCCGCCGCGCGGCCACGCCCATGGCATTCGTCCGAGCGATCGTGAAGGGTTACGAGCGCCATGGCAAGGATCCGTCCGAGGCCCTGGCACAGGCACAGATTGCGCCGCGCGAGCTGCAATTGACGGGAGGCCGCGTGACCGCGGCCCAGTTCGAGGCGCTGTCTGGCCACGCGATGCAGGAGCTGGACGACGAGGCCCTGGGCTGGTTCAGCCGCCGCCTGCCCTGGGGCACCTACGGCATGCTGTGCCGCGCCTCCCTGAGCTCACCCGACCTCGGCGTGGCCGTCAAGCGCTGGTGCCGCCACTACCGCCTGCTGACCTCGGACATCGGCCTCGAGCTCCAGGTGGCGGGCGGCGTGGCCACGGTATCGATCCGCGAGAACATCGACCTGGGCGAGCTGCGCGAGTTCTGCCTGGTCTCCAACCTGCGATTCCTGCACGGCTACGCTTCCTGGGCCATCGATTCGCGTGTGTCGCTGCGCGCGGCCCGCTTTCCTTTCGAGGCACCGCCGCACCGCGATGCCTATCCGCTGATGTTCGGCGGCGAGCTGCAGTTCGGGGCCGGGGTCGCCAGCTACAGTTTCGACGAACGCTACCTCGCGCTGCCGCTGCGCCGCGACGAGCAGGCGCTGCGGACCATGCTGCGGCGCGCCCTGCCTCTGACCGTGTTGCAGTACCGCCGCGACCGGCTGCTGGGCCAGCGGGTGCGCGAGCTGCTGCGCACCCACGGACGGCAGGCGGCCACGGCCGAGACCCTGGCGGCGATCCTGAACGTCTCGGCCCGCACGCTGCACCGCCAGCTGCTGGAGGAAGGCGTCTCGCTGCAGCATCTCAAGGACGCAGTGCGCCACGAACAGGCAGCCGAGCAGTTGCGCCGCACCCAACGTCCGATCAAGAACATCGCGCTGTCCGTCGGGTTTCGCAATGAGAAAAGCTTCTCGCGCGCCTTCCGCGCCTGGGCCGGCGTCACGCCCGGCGCATTCCGACGCTCGAGCGCGGCTTCCGCGCCAGGAAACTTGCCTGGCAGCGACAATTCGTGACAAAGTTCGCCGCTGCACCCGGCACCGCTCGCCAAGCAGACTCCGGCCCAGTTTTCTCGCCATAGGATCGAGGCATGCACATCCCCGACACCGACACTTCCGAATACGCGGCATTGATCGAGTTCGCCGCCACCTCCGGCCGGTCGCGCATTCATCCCAACGTCGAGAAGAACGCCGACCAGCTCATCGCCCGTTTCTGGTCTGCCCGTGCCCAGGCCATGACCGAAGCGCTGGCCGCGATGGCCAGGGCCGCCACCCCGCGCCGCGGCTGAGCCGCCGCATCCTCACCGGGAACCGACGCCCCCTCAGGCCATCACCGCGGGCCACGCAGCCAGCAGCGCGGGCAACTGCGCCATGTCGCTGAACACATGCGCCACACCGGCGGCGCGCAGTGCCTCGGGGCCGCTGTGGCCCAGGTCGCAGGGGCTGTAGCCGAAAACCGTGGCGCCGGCCGCCACGCCGGCGGTGGCACCGGTCACCGTGTCCTCCACCACCGCGCAGCGCGCCGGGTCCACGTCCAGCGCCGCGGCCGCCGCCAGGTAGACGTCGGGCGCCGGCTTGGAGCGCGGCGTCTCGTGGCCGCTGAAGATGCGGCCCTCGAAGGCATCGAGCAGGCCGATCTTCTCCAGCTGCAGCCGGACCTTGTGCCGGTCCGCACCCGAGGCGCAGGCGATGCGGCCGGCCGTGCTCGCGTGCAGCATACGCACCGCAGCGGGCGCGCCGGCGATCTCGACCAGATCGCGTTCGAGCGCCTCGTTGCGCCGCGCCCGGAACTCGGCCAGCCAGTCGGGCGTGACAGTGAAGCCGGTCATGGCCTCGATCAAGGCGGTCTCGTCCTTGACGGCCTTGCCGGTGAATATGCGCATCGAATCCTGGACGGTGAGCGCCCAGCCGAGCTCGCCGAGCATTTCGGCGAGCACGCGGTTGGTGATGGGTTCGGAGTCGACGAGCACGCCGTCGCAGTCGAAGAGGACGGCGTCGAAGGGGATGGAGGGCATGAGGTCGATGGTAAGGGCCCTCGCAAACCTCCGCGCCTTCCGCGCTCGGATTCCTGCTTCGACTTATGCCGCGGGCTTGATCGGGATGTACATTTCCCCGCCGGCCGCCTTGAATTCGGCAGACTTGCCGGCCATTCCGTCGACCACCGCCTCCTGCTCCGCCAGGCCACGCGCGGCCGCGTATTCACGCACCTCCTGCGTGATCTTCATCGAGCAGAACTTGGGGCCGCACATGGAGCAGAAGTGCGCCACCTTGCTGGAGTCCTTGGGCAGGGTCTCGTCGTGGAACTCGCGCGCGGTGTCGGGGTCCAGGCCGAGGTTGAACTGGTCCTGCCAGCGGAACTCGAAGCGCGCCTTGGACAACGCATCGTCGCGCGCCCGCGCGCCGGGATGACCCTTGGCCACATCGGCGGCATGGGCCGCGATCTTGTACGCGATGATTCCCTGCTTCACGTCCTCGCGGTCCGGCAGGCCCAGGTGCTCCTTGGGCGTGACGTAGCACAGCATCGCAGTGCCGGCCCAGCCGATCATGGCGGCGCCGATGGCGCTGGCGATGTGATCGTAGCCCGGCGCGATATCGATGGTCAGCGGGCCCAGCGTGTAGAAGGGCGCCTCGTGGCAGTGCTTGAGCTGCTCGTCCATGTTGGCCTGGATCATGTGCATGGGCACGTGGCCGGGGCCTT
Organism: Variovorax sp. WDL1; assembly: GCF_001541225.1. Taxonomy (GTDB): domain Bacteria; phylum Pseudomonadota; class Gammaproteobacteria; order Burkholderiales; family Burkholderiaceae_C; genus Variovorax. Next base: position 12,330 of record NZ_LMTS01000287.1, read on the forward strand.
CGATCATGGTCTGCACGTCGTGCTTCCACGCGATCTGCGTGAGCTCGCCCAGGGTGCGCAGCTCGGCGAACTGGGCCTCGTCGTTGGCGTCGGCGGCGCAGCCGGGGCGCAGGCCGTCGCCGAGCGAGAAGCTCACGTCGTAGGCCTTCATGATCTCGCAGATGTCCTCGAAGCGGGTGTATAGGAAGCTCTCCTGGTGATGCGCAATGCACCACTTGGCCATGATCGAGCCGCCGCGCGAGACGATGCCGGTGCGGCGATCGGCCGTGAGATGGATGAAGGGCAGGCGCAGCCCGGCGTGGATGGTGAAGTAGTCCACGCCCTGCTCGGCCTGCTCGATCAGGGTGTCGCGGTAGATCTCCCAGGTGAGGTCCTCGGCCACGCCGCCGACCTTCTCGAGTGCCTGGTAGATCGGCACCGTGCCGATGGGCACCGGGCTGTTGCGCACGATCCAGTCGCGGGTGGTGTGGATGTTGCGGCCGGTGGAAAGGTCCATCACGTTGTCGGCGCCCCAGCGGATCGCCCACACCAGTTTCTCCACCTCCTCCTCGATGCTGGAGGTGACGGCGGAGTTGCCGATGTTGGCGTTGATCTTGACCAGGAAGTTGCGCCCGATCGCCATCGGCTCGACCTCGGGATGGTTGATGTTGGCCGGGATGATGGCGCGCCCACGCGCAACTTCGTCGCGCACGAACTCGGGCGTGATGAGCTTCGGGATCTGCGCGCCCATGGGGTTGCCGGCGAGGCGCTTCTCGCGCGCGGCGTCGCCGAGGTACTCGGCCATCCATTCGCGCTTGCCGTTCTCGCGCAGGGCCACGTACTCCATCTCGGAGGTGATGATGCCGCGGCGCGCATAGTGCATCTGGCTCACGTTGCGGCCGGGGAGGGCCCGCCGGGGCTGTCGCTGCAGCCCCGAGGCGGCGCCGCGCAGCTCGGCGAGTTTCTGGGCATCGCGGTCGGCGTGGGTGGCGCCGTCGTCGAGCATCTGGCGGATGCGGCCGCCATAGGCCTCGGTGTCGTTGCGTTCGGCGATCCAGGCGCCGCGCACGCTGGGCAGGCCGCGGCGCACGTCGATGTCGGCGGATGGGTCGGAGTAAGGGCCCGAGGTGTCGTAGAGCGAGACCGTCTCGCCGTTGGTCAGAAGCACGTCGCGCACGGGCACGCGCACGTCGGCGCGGCGCGGGCTCGCGATCGCGCTCTTGGTCGAGGCGGGGAAAGGCTCGCGCGTGAGCGTGAGCAGCGAGGCGAACTTGTCAGGGGCATTCATGCGGGGCACTCCTTCGGGTTGATGGGTGCTCCGCAATCGCTCCGGGTCGGCGCGGCGGAAATGGGAAGGTTCCGTGGCCGGGGAGTCGCAGCTCTTCTTACGCTGGTATGAACCAGTTCAAGTTCGCGGGTTCGGCCGCTTGGCCATCTCAGCACGCATCGCGCGTACACCCCGGAGCGGGGCCGATTCTAGGCCCCGCGCGCGAGAAGGATCAAGCGGGATGTACGGCGACGTCCGGCGCATCGGCCTCGAGCGGGGCCGGCTCCGAGGCCAGCGCGTCGGCAGCGGCCCAGGCCGCGATGCCGCCGGCGAGCACGCGCACGCGCGGCAGGCCGGCCTTCGCCAGCAGCCGTGCGGCAGCGATGGCGGTCTCGTCGTTCGGGCAGTCGCAGAACACCACCAGCTCGCGCGCGGCCCGGAGTTCGGCCAGGCGATCCGTCAGCTCGCCGTACGTGATGCCGACGGCGCCAGGCACGGCGCGGTCGTCGAACCGGCGCGATTCGGCCGAGCGCAGGTCGACCACCATGAGGCGCGCGCCGACGGCGAAGGCCTCGCGCAGCGCGCCGACCTCGATGTGCGCGATGTCCTCGGCCTGCCGCGCGATGCGGCGCGCGCGATATCGCCAGGCCACGAAGGCGGCCAGCAGCAGCGTGCCCACCAGCGTGGCCGTGAGGCCGACGTTGGCCATCACCGCCAGCACGTCCTGGATCGCGGCATGGAACAGACCGCCGAGCGCCAGGAAGCCCAGCGACCATATCGCCGCGGCGAGCGTCTCGTAGGCCAGGAAGCGCGCGTTCGACATGCCCAGAGCCCCGGCCATCGGCGGCGCCACCACCGACACGCCCGGCACGAACTTGGCCGCGATCAGCGACAGGCCGCCCCAGCGCCCGAGAATGGACTCGCTGCGCCGCACACAGGTGTCGGCCGACAGCGACACGCGGCACAGGAAGCGCATCACGCGGTAGCCCCAGCGGCGCCCGGCCAGGAACCAGGCGCCGTCGCCGAGGATGTTGCCCAGCACGGAGGCAAGCATCACGGCAATGAAGGACAGCTGCCCGTCGACGGCGAGCCCGCCGGCGACCACCAGGAAAGGCGCGGCCGGCACCGGCGCGCCCAGGCGCGTCGCCAGCGTGGCCAGGAAGACCACGGCGGCGCCCTGCGCGGAAAGAAGAGCGACGAGATCGTTCATCGCTATTCCGCCGTGCCGGCGCGCGCCGGCGGGAGCTGGACCCCGGCACTGCGGGTCGTCGCGATGCTGCGCAGGTCGATGTCGGAGAAGTACGCCAGCCCGTGGCCCTGGGTGTTGTCTGCGTCGGCCGAGACCGCAACCGCGACAACGTCCGGCAGCGTGTCGCCGGCCTCGTCGCCAAAGGCGCGCTTGTAGTCGGCCAGCAGATTGCGGCGCTCACTCACGAAGGCCACGGGATTCGACGCAGCGCCGGACTCCAGCACCACCATTCGCATGCGCCGGGTGAAGGCGTTGTCCAGCGCGGCGCCCTTGGCTTCCTTCTTGTCCCACACGTAGCACAGCGCCTCGCTGGGCACTTCTTCGCCGGTGGTGCGGCGCGCCAGCGCCAGGCGGGTGCGCTCCCCGAAGGACAGGCGCTCTACGGGCAAGTCGAAGAAGACGCAGAGCTTCGCTGCGCCGTCATCGCCGGCGCGAGTGCGCAGGTTGGCGCCCTCCACGAAGGTGTCGACGCGCCACCGCCAGGCCAGCGTGGTCGAGGGATTGAGCGGCACGCGGGTGGCATGCACGAGGTTGCCGTAGGACTGCTCGGCCTCGACCTTGAGCACCTTCTGCGCGCCCTCCTGGACCACCTCGAAGCGGGTCGGCGTCTTGTTGGGCAGGCTGGTAAAGCGCCAGGGCTGGGGCGCCTGGGCGCCGCGCGCGGCGGAGAAAGGGGTGATCACAGCCTCTTCGGCATGTGCGGCCGGCGCGGCGAGCCAGAAGGCGGCAGCGGCGATCGGCGCAGCCAGCATCGCGCCGATCCAGCGGGATGCGGTCGGGATGATCGTGCTGTACTTCGTCGCCATGGAGTTCTCGGGGTGTCGGTATGTGCTGCTTGGAGTGCTGCTCGGTGTGCTGCCTGAGCTTGAGGGGAGTGTGGGGGCCGGAGCGCCCCGGATAAAGTAGCCAAACGGAATCGGACTGTCGCCAAATCGCGCACAATGCGCGGCCTTGCTATCGAATCCGTAGCAAGAAATGCCGGCTGCGCGAGGGGTCTCTGTATTTCAAGCGCAGGAACGATTCAGCGCATCACCCCGTCGATGTAGTACCAACGGAGGAGATCGCCCTCGCCTTTCTCGCGCACGAAGCGGCTGCGCTCCACGAGCCGGGTGGCCGTGCCCGACCGGTCGCGCTGGCGCGCCACGAACTCGACCTCGGCATGGCCGGCCTCGCGCTCGGCATGGGCGCGCACTTCCAGGCCCAGCCATTTGACGCCGGGCTCGAAGTCGAGGCGATCGGGGCGGCGCGAGGGATGCCAGGTCGCCAGCAGGTAGTCGGCGCGTTCGCGCACGAAGGCGGTGTAGCGCGAACGCATCAGGGATTCGGCGTCGGGCGCCGGCGTTTGCGCGAAGTCGTTCAGGTAGCGGCCGCAGCATTGGGCGCAGGGCAGGACAGCGCCGCGACGGTCTCGGCGGCCGCAAGGGCAGGAATCGGGCTCGGGTCTGGGCATTGGGGGGGCGTGGCGGGTGCGGCCATTGTGCAACCCTGAATCGCCCCGATGGCGCGTTGCTTGCTCGCGCCCTAGGCTTCGGCAAGGACGAGGAGAACGGCCATGTATCTGAAGGCTTCGGAACAGCAGGCGCTGCGCGACATCTTCGCGTTGCTGGCGGAGGACCAGGGAGAGTCCGAGATCCGCGAGCGCCTGGGCTGGGCGCTGCTGGACTTGCTGCGGGCGGACCAGTTCGCCTCATTCGTGTGGGATGCAGACAGCGGCACTTTCGGGAAGCGCGTGGCGCTCAACATGGCGCCGAGCAACCTCGACCGCTATGCGCAGTGGCACCAGCACCACGATCCCATCACCTTCGTGCTGCAGTCGCGCCGCCGCGCCACCCGCGTGACCGAGGTGATGCCACAGCGCGCGCTGATGCGCACTGCCTTCTTCAACGACTTCCTGTCGCGTGACGGCTTGCACTGGGGCATGAACCTCCATGCCTTCGATGGCGAGCGTGCGCTCGGCGACCTGCGGATCTGGCGGCGACGCGGGCGTGGGGACTTCGGCGCGCACGAGACGGCGCTGCTGGATCTGGTCGAACCGGCGTTCATCGGCGCCTTGCGCCGCGCCCAGCGAAATGCTTCGCCCGCCGCCACGCGCGAGGCGGCCTGGGCCAGCCTGAGTGTTCGCGAGCAGCAGGTTGCACGAGCGGTGTGCGAAGGCCTCACTGACAAGGAGATCGCGCGGCGCGCGCGTGTCGGCGTGCCGACAGTGCGCACTTATCTGCGTCGCATCTTCGGCAAGCTGGGCATCGAGCGACGCTCGGCGCTGGCGGCGTGGGTGCCGGGGCGCTGAAGCGGAGAAGTGCGCTGGCGGCCTTGCATCCTTGCGTCACGGCTCGCAGGTATTGCCGTTTGGAAGCGTCGTGGAGCTTCCAGAGCTCGCTGCGTTGTACTGCATGTACCGGACTGCGCGCTCTCGCGTATTGGCCGTCATCGCTTCGATCTTTCCTAATAAGTGAGAGAAGATCGCGTAAGGACTGAATACGCTGTCGCCACAATTGGTGGACGCCAATATTTCTTCACCGCTTTTCTGCAAAGCAGTCTTGTCCTTGACGTCCAGAATGAGTGTTCGCTGCAAGGCCCTTGCACTTTGCATCAGCGCCTTGCGCTGCAAGTCGGTGATCGGCTGGGCGTTGATCCATGCCTCGATATCGTCCCGCACGCCGTTCCTATTGGCATCGGGTCCTGCAACATCGCTGGAACGGTCGAGCGCGGGGTAGGCGCCACTCCGCTCAAGTGCGGCGATCTGCTCCCTGAGCGCAGGTGGCGTGGCAACGCCGGGGACTGGCATGGAAGGTGGCGGGGGCGCTCCTGGCGCGGAAATTGGCGCTGCGGACGCGGGCGCCGAACTTGCCGCTGGTACTGATGCCGCTCCCACCCCTCCTGTTGTCAGCCCCGCAGCCGTTGGTGCACCCGCAGGTGCTGTGTAGTTGCTGCTGCCGCTGTTGCCACTGTCCCCGCCGCAGGCTGCCAGCGAAGCGATCAGGACCGTGCCGAGTGCCCAACGAACGGTAGACAAGGCGAATTCGACTTTGGGTGCGATACGCATGTGACTCCCTCCTTTTTGATTGACGTTTCTCAGAGGGCCTCCAGCGCAGCGCTGATCATGGCCTTGATTCGGTCACGGGCGACGCGCGCAGCGTCAAGATATGTGGCGACCAGCGTGTGCCCGCTTGCATCCGCCGCGCTCCATGGCAGCCAGATGTTGATGGGCAGCACACTGTTGCTGCCGAAGTTGCGCAACCCGTTGATGACCTGATCAATGTCGGCTAGTACATGCTCACCGCGCGACGTAGGCGACGCGGGCGCAACATGGACCACCTTGGCCCTGACGTCGGCGCGACTCGCGCGCAGCTCGTCGTAGGCGACGTTAACGAACAGGTTGCCTTGCGAATGTGCCACCAGGACGAAGTCCGATCCCTCGTCGGCCAGTCCTTGCAGCTTGATCAAATGCGCCGCCATATCCCCTGCCGTGGGCGGATTGCTCAACAGTTGCGATACGCCCTTGACGAATCCTGCCAGCATTGAGCTGGCAGCGGCATCGATCAGATCGGCCAGCCCCGCTCCTCCTTGCTTCAAGCCGATCAGAAGACTTCCGGTCATCGAGCTCGGATCGCCCTGGCGACCCGAGAGCAGGTCCCAATAGTGCTCCCAGCGGTTGGCCAGAACACCGTCAAGTTCCTTGCTGCGCTGAATAAATGTCTCGGCGATGTCTTGCAGGGCAGTATTGCCGTTGCCCTTACCGGTCTGGTTATAGAAGTTCTCGTAGCGAAGGGGCACGTCGTTGTGAGTCGGCCCGACCAGTCTCCTCAGCGCTGTCAGGCCATCACCCGCCTGCAACCTCGTATTCCACACCCCATTGAAAAACCCGATGACAACCGGCGCCATCTTGATCTCCACCATCGCCGGCTGATCGCAACTGGAGCATTCCGCCTTGATGGTGTCGATCTGCGCCTTGTCGAAACGGGCAGGAAAGCGGTAGGCACTGCCGAAGCGTCCTGTCGCATCGGTGATGCCGTTTGCGACCGACAGCGTGCCGGGCGTCCCCTCATTCGGCGTCACCGTCAGCGTGATGCGCTGGCCCGCAATTCCTGTGCTGCCACCTTCGTGAACATGAATCCACAGGTCCACCGGCTTGTCCCCCTCCTTCTTCGAATAGCGGGTTCTGGAAGCCTTCAGCTCGATCTTGCGAGGCGGCACGCAAGCACCCGAAGGAAAGTCCGGGCGGCTGCCGGCGGGGCAGATGCAGGTTCCCGAAGAGCTGCCGGTAGCAAACGGTTCCCGTGAGATGTAAGCGACGGCACCGATGGGCCATCGTGCCGTCCTCGGATAGTCGCGACAGACCGGATGGATCGGGCCATCGAGATCATCCATGACGACGGGGGAGCCGCAACCCACCGCGCGACGCCGGCACATGGGTCCATCCCATTCATTGTCAAGCGCGTCTCCGGCCGCAGAGCAGTACTTGCTGCCTACCCACGAATACTCGCGCCGCGCAGCACCACAGACCTCCGACGCGGCCGATGAGAACGTCGTCAGGCCGGGCCAGACACCCCGGTCGACATCCCGCATGTCGTATTCGAGCGCATAGCCGAAAGGCTCCCAGGAGAAATGTGTTTCGGAGGCATGGCCCAAGCCGGTGCACCCGAACAAACACGCCATGATCCACGTCCGCCACGAAGCTCGCATCCATGCGCGCAAGGCGGCCCATCCCTGCAGTCCACTGTTCATTTGTTGCTCTTTCTGCCGCGACGCTAACAGCGAGGCCGCAGGTGCTGCAACGATTAACACTTTTTCTTCGGCGCTCCGGCGGCGCCGCGCCGTTTACTTCGGCGCAGGCAAGCGCCCCAGCACTCCCTCGACCGCGAGCCCCACGGCCAGCAGCCTGCGGTCGCTGCCCGCCGGCCCATCGAGCTCCAGCCCCACGGGCAAGCCGCTCGCGGCGCCCAGCCCCGCGGGCAGCTGCAGGCCCGGGATGCCGGCGTTGCTACCGGGGTCGGTGTTCTGGATCAGGAGGCCGAAGTTCTCCACGCTGCTGGATTCGGGCGTGGCGGCCAGTGCCACGCGCGGCACGGTGGGGAAGACCAGCGCGTCGAGCCGGTGCTTCCTGAAGGTATCGCGGTAGAGCTTCTGAAGGGCGGGCCGCGCCTTGCGCATCGCGTTGTCGTAGGCCGGCCTGGCGTCGACCACGCCCTGCGCTGCCGGCAGCTTGCGCGGCAGCACCAGGCCTTCGAAGGTGCCCTTGACGTCGGGACTGACAATGCCCGCGGCCACCTGGCCGATGTCGACGCCGGCACGGTACTTCGCCAGGTAGCTTGCGAGGTCGTCATGGATCTCGTAGAGCGCGACAGGAAAGCTGATGGCGCTGTTGAGCTCGGCCAGCCCGGCCATCTCGACATCGACGAGCGTGACGCCGGCGTCACGCAACCTGGCGAGCGCCGCATCGGTGGCGGCGCGGGTGTCCTCGTCGAGATTGGCGTAGAAAACCTTTGCGACGCCCAGCCGTACGCGCTTGAGGTCCGCCGGCACCACCGGCGTGCCGCCGGCGATGACGCGGTCGAGCAGCGCCAGGTCGGCCACCGACAGCGCCATCGGCCCCGCAGTGTCGCGCGTGTGCGAGATCGGCACGATGCCCTGTTGCGAATAGCGTCCCACGGTGGGGCGCAGCGCGGCGCAGCCGTTGAAGGCGCACGGGATGCGCACCGAGCCGCCGGTGTCTGTGCCCAGCGCGGCTGGCACCATGCGCGCACCCAGTGCTGCGCCATTGCCCGAGGAGGAACCGCCGGCGATGCGCGTCGCATCGTAGGCATTGCGCACGCCCACGTCGGGCCCCGTCTGGAAGGCCGGGTTGTAGCCGCTCACGCCGAAGGCCAGCTCGTGCATGTGGGTCTTGCCCAGCACCACGGCGCCAGCTGCGCGCAGCTTCGAGACCACCGGCGCGTCAGCGCTGGCGACGAAGCCCTTGAGCGCGGGCGTGCCGGCGCTGGCCGGCAGGCCCTGGACCTGGATGTTGTCCTTGATCGCCACCGGCAGGCCTCCCAGCAGCTTGCAGGGGCCGCCACGGCGGCGCGCCGCATCGGCAGCCCTCGCGGCCTTGAGGGCGCCCGCCTCGTCCAGCGTGATGAAGGCATTGAGTTGCGGCTTGGCCTTGGCCTGTGCGAGGTAGGCCGTCACCAGTTGCTCGCTGGTCAGCGAGCCGGCGCACAGGCGCTGCGCGGCTTCGCTGGCGGTCAGCGTGGCGAGGTCAAGGGGCGCACCCTGCGCGCCCGCGGATGAAACGAAAGCAGCCGTGCACAGCGCGAGCGCGACGGTGCAGGCGGACGATGCGCGGCGATCGATGGACATGGTGGCCCCCTCCGTGAGACAAAGGCCCCATGGTGCGCCGCCGCGCCGCGCTTGTCTGTCATCCATATCGATGACAGCCGTGGCAGCGCTTCAGGCCAGCGCTCGCTGGATCAGCAGTTTCTGGATGTCCGACGTGCCTTCGTAGATCTGGCACACGCGCACGTCGCGGTAGATGCGCTCCAGCGGGAAGTCGTTGACGTAGCCGTAGCCGCCCAGGGTCTGGATGGCCGCGCTGCAGACGCGCTCGGCCATCTCGCTGGCGAACAGCTTGGCCATCGCGGCTTCCTTCAGGCAGGGCAGTCCGGCATCGCGCAGGCTGGCCGCGTGCCAGATCAGCTGGCGCGCCGCTTCGATCTGCGTCGCGCAGTCGGCCAGCCTGAAGCCCACCGCCTGCTGCTCGAAGATCGGGCTGCCGAAGGCCTGGCGCTCCTTGGCGTAGGCGAGCGCGACCTCGAAGGCGCTGCGCGCCATGCCCACGCTCTGCGCTGCGATGCCGATTCGCCCGCCTTCGAGTGCGCCGAGCGCGATCTTGTAGCCCTCGCCCTCCTGGCCGATCAGGTTCTCGGCCGGAATGCGGCAGGCGTCGAAGTTGATCTGCGCGGTGTCGCTCGAATGCTGGCCGAGCTTGTCCTCCAGCCGCGCCGCCGTGTAGCCGGGCGCGTCGGTGGGCACGATGAAGGCGCTCATGCCGCGCTTGCCCGCGCCCTTGTCGGTGACCGCGATGACGATCGCGACCTGGCCGTTCTTGCCGCTCGTGATGAACTGCTTGACGCCGTCGATCACCCAGCCGTCCGCGTCCTTGCGTGCGGTGGTGCGCAGCGATGAGGCATCGCTGCCGGCCTGCGGCTCGGTCAGGCAGAAGGCGCCCAGCATCTGCCCCTGCGCAAGTGGCTGCAGCCACTTCTTCTTCTGCGCCGCGTTGCCGTAGCGCATGAGGATGGCATTGACCGGGCAGTTGGTGACGCTGATGGCGGTGCTGGTGCCGCCGTCGCCGGCCGCGATTTCTTCGAGCACGAGGGCGAGCGTCAGGTAGTCAAGGCCGGCGCCGCCATCCTCCTCGGGCACGCAGATGCCGTAGGCGCCCAGCGCCGCCAGGCCCGCATGGGCTTCCTTCGGGAAGAAGTGCTCGCGGTCCCAGCGCGGCGCGTTGGGCCAGAGCTCGGCCTGGGCGAAGGCGCGCACCGCGTCGCGGATCGCTTCCTGGTCAGGGGTCAGCAGCATGGCGGCTCCTGGATGACGGTGACTTCGGGGCCCGGATGCATGAAGGAGGTCTCCGCGAGTTGGGGAACCCGTCATTCTAGGGAGCGCTCGCCCCCATCGGCCCGTGTGCGCGACGGGCCAAGAAATGTCACAGCGTGCCGAGAAACGGCCAAAAAGTGTCAGCGCGCGCGCGGCGCGTCAAGCGGCCAGCAGGGCCGCGGCGGCCCGTGCGATGGCCCGTGCGTTCAGCTGCGCGGAGGTGCGCAGCACGCCTTGCCAGTAGCGCTCGACAGCCTCGAGGCCGCCGGCCTTCTCCTGCTGCTCGAAGGGGATGTAGAGCGACCAGTCTGTGAGACCAAGGAAATGAGCACGAAAGACTTCGCCATGGAACTCGGCAGTCTCTTCGGCAGTGACGTCGCGGGTGATCAAGGGACTCTTGTCGAACTGCAGGCTCAGGGCATCGAGGTAGCCGCAAGCCATGGCGAGCCGGATCTGCGTGAGCTCACCGGCCTGCAGGTGCTGCACAGTCTCCAGGCGCAGGCCCGGTACCGTGCCGAGCCGCGGCTCGGCGGGCGATCTTCCGTCGACCTCGCCGGCGGCCCAGCATGCGTAGTAATAGCCGTGATCGGCCAGGTAGGTGTAGACCGAGCCCACCCGCCCCTGGCCAAGCAGCAGGCGAAGCTTCCTGAACTGGGCCTGCGAGATCGGTGAAGGCATTGAGGGCTCCGGGCATCGGCAAGGGTTGCGCATCGAGTGAAGGCGCCCTGGGCCGATGGTCGGCGCCCTCACGGTCCTGCAACTGCAGTTATCGTGCCTGCCGGCTTCAGACCAGTTCGAGCGCGACCGCCGTGCCCTCGCCCCCGCCGATGCACAGCGTGGCGACGCCGCGCTTCTTGCCCTTTTGCTGGAGCGCATGGATCAGCGTGACCATGATGCGCGCGCCGCTGGCGCCGATCGGATGGCCCAGCGCGCAGGCGCCGCCATGCACGTTGACCACGGCGTGCGAAACGTCGAGCTCGTGCATCAGCGCCATCGGCACCACCGCGAAGGCCTCGTTGACCTCCCACAGGTCCACGTCCTTCACGCCCCAGCCGGTCTTCTTGAAGAGCTTGGCCACCGCCCCCACCGGCGCGGTCGAGAACCACTCGGGCTGCTGCGCATGCGTGGCGTGGCCGAGTATGCGCGCGATGGGCTTGGCGCCCAGCTTCTTCGCGGTGCTCTCGGTCATCATGACCAGCGCCGCGGCGCCGTCGTTGATCGAGGAGCTGGAGGCGGCGGTAATGGTGCCGCCCTCCTTCTTGAAGGCCGGCTTGAGCGTGGGGATCTTGTCGAGCTTGACCTTGCCCGGGCCCTCGTCGATCTCGATCAGGGTGTCGCCGCCACGGCCCTTGACCAGCACGGGCGCGATCTCGGCCTTGAAGGCGCCCGAGGTGGTAGCGGCCTTGGCGCGCTCCACGCTGGCGATCGCGAACTCGTCCTGCTGCTGGCGGGTGAACTTGTACTTGGCCGCGCAGTCCTCGCCGAAGGTGCCCATGGAACGGCCGGGCTGGTAGGCGTCTTCCAGGCCGTCGAGCATCATGTGGTCGAAGATGCGGTCGTGGCCCATGCGGTAGCCGCCGCGGCCCTTGAGCATCAGGTAGGGCGCGTTGGTCATGCTCTCCATGCCACCAGCCACCATCACCTCGTGCGTGCCGGCCAGCAGCAGGTCGTGCGCGAGCATCGCGGCCTTCATGGCCGAGCCGCACATCTTGCTGAGGGTAACGGCTCCGGCGCTGTCGGGCAGGCCGCCCTTGTAGGCCGCCTGGCGCGCCGGTGCCTGGCCCTGACCGGCCATCAGGCAGTTGCCGAACAGCACCTCGCCGACCGTGTCGGGCGCAATGCCCGCGCGCTCGATGGCCGCCTTGATGGCAACGCCGCCCAGGTCGTGCGCGGCGAGGGAAGAGAAGTCGCCCTGGAAGCCGCCCATGGGGGTGCGCGCGGCGCCGACGATCACGATCGATTCAGACATGAAGTGCTCCTTGGTGAAGTCAAAGACAAGTTCGGACGTGGCCGATCTCAGAAGTAAGGCGCATGGCCATCGTGCTGGAAGCGCTGCGCCTCGTCGTAGGGAAAGACATCGAGCATCTGGCCGGCCTGGATGCGCTCCTTGTGGCTCTGCCAGAACGCGGCGTCGAGCAGGTCGGCGTGGTGGGCCATGAAAGCCTCGCGCACTGCCTCGTTGCCGAGCAGGAAAGGGCCAAAGGTCTCGGGGAACACATCCTTCGGGCCAACCGAGTACCAGACCTCGCCGCTCAATTCGTCCTCCTCGGTGCGGGCCTCCGGCACGCGGCGGAAGTTGCACTCGGTGAGGTACTCGATCTCGTCATAGTCGTAGAACACCACCTTGCCGCCGCGCGCGACGCCGAAGTTCTTCCACAGCATGTCGCCGGGAAAGATGTTGGCCGCGACCATGTCCTTGATGGCATTGCCGTATTCGACGACCGCGTGCTCCAGCTGCTTGCTCGCCCGGTGCGCGTGCTCGGGATGCTCGAGCTGGTCGAAGGCCTCCTGCAGGTAGATGTTGAGCGGGATCATGCGGCGCTCGATGTAGACATGCTTGAGCACCAACTCCATCTCCCCGTTGCCGTCGCGGTCGCCGATCTCGAGCTGGCTGGGGGCGAACTGCCTGATTTCCTCGATCAGCTCGGGCTCGAAGCGGTCCAGCGGGAACCCGACGTCGCTGTACTCCAGCGTGTCGGCCATGCGCCCCACGCGGTCGTGCTGCTTCACCAGCATGTACTTGCTCTTGATCTGCTCGCGCGTGGTGTCCTTCTGCGGCGGATAGAAGTCCTTGATGACCTTGAACACGTAGGGAAAGGAGGGCAGGTCGAACACCAGCATCACCATGCCCTTGATGCCGGGGGCGATGCGGAACCGGTCGGTCGAGTAGTTCAGGTGGTAGAGGAAGTCGCGGTAGAAAAGCGTCTTGCCCTGCTTGGCCAGCCCGAGCGCGTTGTAGATCTCGGCGCGGGGCTTGCGCGGCATCAGCGAGCGCAGGAACTGCACATAGGCCGATGGCACCTCCATGTCGACCATGAAGTAGGCCCGCGCGAAGCTGAAGAGCATCTGCAGGTCTTCCTCGCCGAAGAGCGCGGCGTCGATGTAGAACTTGCCGGCGCGGTCATGCAGGATCGGGAGCGCGAAGGGCAGCTCGATGAAGCCGTTCATGATCTTGCCGACCACGTAGGCGCCCTTGTTGCGGTAGAACAGGCCCGACAGCACCTGCAGCTGGAAGTTCGCGCGCAGCTTGACCTGGTGGAAGCGCCCGAGGATGGCGGCGGCCACGCGCTCGGCATCGCGCTGGATATCGGCAAAGCGGCCTTGCAGGGCGTAGTCCTCGAGCAGCCGGCGCACCGTGCCGGCCAGCGTGTGCTGCTCGGGGTAGTAGGCGCGGTAGGTGGGCGCGCCGCGCGGCTCGATGTACTCGGTGCTGATGGCCGGCCGCACGAAGATGAAGTCGTTCTGGAAGTAGGCGCGGTGCAGGATCTTGGTGGTGACCGAGTTGAAGAAGGTCTCCGCCAGCTCGGGCTGGTGGTGGTCGACCAGGAGGCCGATGAAGTGCAGCTTGACCTGGTGCCAGACGTCCATGGGCTGCTCGCCTGCCTTGAACTCCTTCTCGAGTCGGGCCACCGCCTCGCTCACGCGCAGGTCGTAGAACTCGATGCGCTCGCGCTGCGCCCGCTGCTGGCCCGGCCAGTCGGCGGTCTCGAATCGATGCTTGGCGCGGGCCGACTCTGCGCGGAACAGCCGGTAGTGGCGATCGAAGCCGTCGCGCATCGCCTTGGCGATGTCATAGGCGAGCGGGGAATCGAGGCGCTGGGGAAACATGATTTCACGGCTCGGCTTGCGCCGGATCGACGTTGGCTTGCGGCAGTTCGGCCCGCTTGCTCCACTTGTAGCGGATGCGCTGGACGGCCGCCTTGTACAAGGCCTCGATGGGCTTGACGCCGTCGAGCGTCATGCCGAGATCCTGCAGCAGCCCGTCGTGGACGCCGAAGGCCCAGCCGTGGATGGACACGGATTGCTTGCGGCTCCACGCATCCTCCATGACGGTGCTGACCGCGACGTTGACCACCTGCTCCGTCACATTGAGTTCGCACAGCGCGTCGGCGCGAAGCTCTTCGGGCAGGGAACTGAGCAGTACGCGATGGCGGTCTCGCACGTCCTGGATATGGCGGATCCAGTTGTCGGCCAGCCCGATGCGCGCGCCTTCGAGCGCCGCCTGGACGCCCCCGCAACCGTAATGACCCACCACCATGATGTGCTGGACCTTGAGCCGCTCGACGGCGAACTGGATCGCCGACAGCGCGTTGAGGTCGGAGTGCACCACGATGTTGGCGACGTTGCGATGCACGAACACCTCGCCCGGCTCCAGCCCGGTGATCTGGTTGGCAGGCACGCGGCTGTCGGAGCAGCCGATCCACATGTATTTGGGCGTCTGCTGCTTCACCAGGCTGGTGAAGAAGCCGGGACGATCCCGCTCCATGCGCGCTGCCCACGTGCGGTTGTGGGCAAAGAGATCCTCCAGGTTGTCGGGCGTGTCGTTTTCCATGGGGTCGTGCATAGTGAATGAGGGACGATGATGAGGCCTCAGCGGGCCTTCGGCTTGGACGCGCGGGTCAGGGCCGCGCGGGCCTGCTTCTCCTGCGCGCGGATCTCGGCGAGGTTGGTCTGCATCTCCTCCAGCTGCGCTTCGAGCTGGGCGCGATGGCTGCCGAGCACGCCAAGGAAGCGCTGCAGCTGCGGCACGGTGTCGCGCGGGCTGTCGTACATGTCGAGGATTTCCTTCACCTCGTTGAGCTTCAGGCCCAGGCGCTTGGCACGCAGCGTGAGCGCCAGCCGGGTCCGGTCGCGCGCGGTGTAGACGCGCTGCTGCCCCGCGCGCTCGGGGGCGAGCAGGCCCATGTCCTCGTAGAAGCGGATCGCCCGCGTGGTGAGGTCGAATTCCCTGGCGAGTTCGCCGATGGTGAAGGTCTGCGAGGACATCGGTGAGCCGGTTGGTCGATTGCGCGGGCGACAGCAGCTTCGGGCCTGACTACCTACAATGATGGGTCTTCCCCATGACGTTTACGTTAACGTCAATCCTACATGAACTTGCTCGAACGCGAACTCCATTACCCCCACGGCGACACGCTGCCTGCGCCGGGCCGGACCTTCGAAGTGGCGCCTGGCGTGCGCTGGCTGCGCATGGCCCTCCCCTTCGCGCTCGACCACATCAATCTCTGGCTGCTGCGCGACAGCATCGACGGCGTGGAGGGCTGGACGGTGGTGGATTGCTGCATCGCGCACGAGGCCTCGCGCGCGCAGTGGGAGCAGGTCTTTGCGAACGAGCTCCAGGGCCTGCCGATCCTGCGCGTGATCGTGACGCACATGCACCCTGACCACATCGGCCTGGCCGACTGGCTCTGCCAGCGCTGGAATGCGCCGCTGTGGATCAGCTCGACCGACTACCACGTCGCGCGCGTGCTCACCAGCACCGGCGACACCCTGGCCGGCGGGAATGCGGCGGCGGACTTCTTCGTCTCGCACGGCATGACCGATGCAAAGGCGCTGGCGGTCATCCGCGGTCGCACCAGCTACTACGCCGACATGGTGCCCTCGGTGCCGGCGAGCTTCGTACGCATGCTCGACGGCGACACGGTCCGCATCGGCGGGCGTGCCTGGCGCTGCATCAGCGGCTACGGGCACGCGCCGGAGCACATCTCCCTGTATTGCGAGGAGCTCAATGCGCTGCTGGGCGGCGACATGATGCTGCCGCGCATCTCCACCAACGTGAGTGTGCATGCGGGTGAGCCCGAGGCCAACCCGCTGCGCCTGTTCCTCGACAGCATCGATCGCTTCAACGCGCTGCCGGCCGACGCACTGGGCCTCCCCTCGCACGGCAAGCCATTCACCGGCATCCACCAGCGCGTGAAGCAGCTTCAGGACCACCACCGCGACCGCCTCGCCGAGCTTCTGGAGGCCTGCACGGCCCGGCCGCTCACCGCCGCCGAAGGGCTGCCGGTCCTGTTCAAGCGCGCGCTCGACGTGCACCAGACCACCTTCGCCCTGGGCGAGACCGTGGCGCACCTGCATCTGCTGTGGTGCGAGGGGCAGCTGCAGCGGCGCAAGGGAGAGGACGGCGTCTGGCGCTTCGGCGTATTTGGATGAGACACCGGGCCGCTCCCAAGTCGAATAGCCCCGCAGCGCATGGCGCGGAGGTTACCGGATGACCGCCGCCCGGCCGCCCGGTGGCGGTCGCATCGCAGCCGGGGGCGCAGCCACTCCAACAACCACGCTGGACCCGTTGCGCAATGGGCAGCTGGCGGGAGCGCGACGGCTTGCGCTGCGCTGCGGGCTGACCGAGTTCCCGCGCGAGATCTTCTCGCTGGCCGACACGCTGGAGGAACTCGACCTCTCGGGCAATGAACTGTCGGCGCTGCCCGAGGACCTCGGACGGCTGCACCGTTTGCGCGTGCTCTTCTGCTCGAACAACCGCTTCACCGAGCTGCCCGCTGCGCTGGGCCGGTGCGGCAGCCTCGACATGATCGGCTTCAAGGCCAACCGCATCCGTACGGTGCCGGCCGAGGCGCTGCCGCCCGCGCTGCGCTGGCTGATCCTGACCGACAACGAGATCGACGCGCTGCCGCCCGCCATCGGCAACTGCACCCGGCTGCAGAAGCTGATGCTGGCCGGCAATCGCCTCCAGGCCCTGCCGGCCGAGCTGGCCGCCTGCCGCGCGCTGGAGCTGCTGCGCATCTCGGCCAACCGTCTCGAGGCCCTGCCGGACTGGCTGCCCGCCCTGCCCCGGCTTGCCTGGCTGGCCTTCGCGGGCAACCCCTTCGACGACCGGGCCGAGACGGCCGCGGTGGAGGCGGCGGCCATCCCGGCGGTTGATTGGCGGCGCCTGTCGCTGCGCGACCAGTTGGGCGAAGGCGCATCCGGTGTGATCCACCGCGCCGACTGGGCGCAGGAAGACGGCAGCGTTCGGCCGGTGGCCGTGAAGCTGTTCAAGGGCGAGGTCACCAGCGACGGCTGGCCGCACAGCGAGATGGCCGCCTGCATCGCCGCCGGCGCGCATCCGAACCTGATCGCGGTCGAAGGCCGGGTCCAGGACCACCCCGAAGGCACATCCGGCCTGGTGCTGGCGCTGGTGGACCCGCGCTTTCGCAACCTGGCGGGGCCACCGAGCCTGGATTCCTGCACCCGCGACGTCTATGCCGCTGACGCCGGCTGGCGGGTGGCGGCCGCCCTGCGGCTGGCCCGCGGCATCGCCTCGGCCGCCGCGCAGTTGCATGCGCGCGGCATCGTGCATGGCGACCTCTATGCCCACAACATCCTGTGGGATGGCGAGGGCAACGGCCTGCTGGGCGACTTCGGCGCCGCCTCCTTCCTGCCGCCGGACAGCGCGGATCAGGCCCTGGCGCTGCAGCGCCTCGAGGCTCGCGCCTTCGGCCTGCTGCTCGGGGAACTGCGCTCGCGCTGCCGCCCGGCGGACGATGCAGAACGTGCCGTGCTGGAGCGGCTGGCCGAGCTCGAAAGGCGCTGCACACAGCCCGAGGCCGCCGCGCGTCCGCGGCTGGCCGAGATCGCCTCGGCCCTGGCCGCGGCCTGAGGCCCGCCATGCCGGCCGTGCCGCTGCCCACCCGCGACGGCGTCGGCCCGAGCCGCGTCGCGCTGCCGCCCGGCCCCTGGCCCACCATCGCCGAATTCCTGGTCGAGCGCTTCGCCGCCATTCCGCGCGCCGCGTGGGAAGCGCGCATGCGCGCGGGCGATGTGGTGGATGAGCACGGCGTCCCCGTCACGCCGACCCGGCCGTACCAGCCGCGGCTGCACGTCTTCTACTACCGCTCGCTCGACAACGAGCGGCCCGTGCCCTTCGAGGAAACGGTGCTGTTCCAGGACGAACACCTGCTCGCGGTGGACAAGCCGCACTTCCTGACCGTGGCGCCGGTGGGCAAGTACGTGCAGCAGAGCCTGCTGGTGCGCCTGCAGCGCAAGCTGGGCCTGGACCAGCTCGCGCCACTGCACCGGATCGACCGCGAGACCGCCGGCCTGGTGCTGTTCTCGGTTCAGCCGGCCACGCGCCATGCCTATCACGCGCTGTTCGCCGCGCGCACCATCACCAAGGGCTACGAGGCCATCGTGCCGTGGCAGGGCACGCCGGCCCTGCCTGCCGTGCGCCGCAGCCGCCTGGTCGACGACACGCATTTCATGCGCATGCGCGAGGTGGAGGGCGAGCCCAACGCCGAGACCCGTTTCGAGCTGCTGGAGGCCCGCGACGGCTGGGCGCGCCTGCTTCTGTCGCCGCTGACCGGCCGCCGCCATCAGCTGCGCGTGCACTGTGCCGCGCTGGGCCTGCCGATCCGCCATGACACCCTCTACCCCACGCTGCTGCCGGAGGGCGCCGACGACTTCGACCGGCCGCTGCAGCTGCTGGCCAAGTCGCTGGCCTTCCGGGACCCGCTCGACGGACGGCCGCGCGCCTTCGAGAGCCTTCGCTCGCTCACCCTCTGAACGAGCCTCGCGGCTCCCGACAAACCCGCTTCGACCAAAGTCGAAGGCCGCTCGAACCGAGCCTGTTCTGATGAATACTCCCGTCGATGAACGTACTGATGATCGACGACCACGTGATGTTCCTGCAGGGCATGAAGAACCTGCTGAGCGTCCTGGTGCCCGAACTGCGCGTGGAGACCGCGGGCGAGATGAGCAATGCCGTCAAGCTGGTGGAGCTGGCCGAGTTCGATCTCGTACTGCTGGACTGGCACCTGGCCGATTGCACCGGCGAGGAATCGATCCGCCGGCTGCGCGACGCCGGCTGCATGGCGCGCATCGTGGTGCTGTCGGGCGACACCGACGCCACGATGATCCGCAACACGGTGGACTTGGGCGCGGCCGGCTTCATCCCCAAGAAGTACAGCTCGGAAATGATGGTCGCGGCCCTCCAGCAGGTGCTGGCCGGGCGCATCTTCCTGCCTCTGGAAACCCTCAATGCGGCCCCGCCGCCCCAGGTTGAAAGCGCCGCAGCTGCGGGGCAAGACCCGCGGCTCGCCGGCCTCACCCCGCGGCAGATGGACGTCTACCGCGCGGCCGCGCGCGGACTGCCCAACAAGCTGATCGCGCGCCAGCTGGACATCGCCGAATCCACCGTGAAGGCCCACCTCACGGCGGTCTACACCGCGCTGGGCGTGCGCAACAGGACCGAGGCTGCCTACCAGGCCTCGCGCGAGGGCGTGCGCATTGACTGAAGCCGTCTCGGCCCCGATGCCGCTGGCCGGGACCTCGCGCGAGGCCAGGATCGGGCAGCGCATCCTGGAGCGTCGGCTGCAGCTCATCCTCGAGTACTCGCGGCGCCTGCCGCTCAACTACCTGGGATACATCCTGGTGGCCTTCATCGTCTGGCGCCAGGGCGTGGCATTCTGGCCGTGGGTCTGGCTGGTGCTGACCGGTGCCGTCATGGTGTACCGCTGGCGCCTGGGGCTCGCGGTGGAACGCGCCGAACCGAAAGCCCAGCTGCAATACCTGCCGCGGCTGCTGCGCGGCTTCGACTACAACGGCGTGTCGACCGCGAGCATCGTGCCCTTCGCCTTCTACGCGCCCGGCGACTTCGCACCGATGGCAGTGGCCGCCGTGCTGATGGCCGGCTGCACCATCGGCGCCGCCTCGGTGGCGGGCTCGCAGCGCGCCTTCGTCGGCTTCTGCACCCTCACCTTCTGCCTTCTTGCCGGCGGGTGGGCCTGGCGCGGCGGCGCCATCGGCTACATGTTCGCGGCCGGCATCCTGCTCGTCTATTTCATGCTGCTGGCCACCGTGAAGGACCAGGGCCGCATGCTGCACAAGCTCATGAACGTGCTCGACGACAACGCCGTGCTGTCGGAGGCGGTGCGCCAGGAACGCGACCGCGCCACCGCCGCCAGCGAGGCCAAGACCCGCTTCTTCGCGGCCGCCAGCCACGACCTGCGCCAGCCGCTGCACGCGCTGTCCATCAACGCCACCACGCTCGACATCCTGGCGCGCCGCTCGCCGGACCCGCTGCTCAAGGAGGTCAGCCGCGGCATCGGCAGCGCGCTGCGCCAGAGCAGCGGCCTGCTCGACGGCCTGCTGGACATCTCGCGCCTGGACGCCCACACGATCGAGGCCCGGTTCGCGCCGCACGACATCGGCGCGGTGCTGCGCGCCTCGCGCGACGAATACGCGGCACTGGCCGCGCAGCAGGGGCTGTTCCTGAAGGTGACGGTGCCGGAGACGCCGCTGTGGGGTCTGACGGATGCCGACCAGCTGATCCGCATCGTCGGCAACCTGGTGAACAACGCGATCAAGTTCACCATGCGCGGCGGCGTGACGCTCTCGGCCGGATCCGCCGCCGACGGCCGGGTGCTGGTGCGGGTGAGCGATACCGGCCCGGGTATCCCCGAGAACGAGCGCGAGCGGGTGTTCGAGGAGTTCTATCAGATCGGCAACCCCTCGCGCGACCGCAGCCAGGGCCTGGGCCTCGGCCTGGCGATCGTGCGACGCACGGCCGAGCTGCTGAAGATCGAGATCGGACTGGACAGCGAACCCGGACGCGGCACCACTTTCACCCTGCACCTCGCGCCCGCCGTGCCGATGGACGAAACCCACCCCGAAGTCGCGACCGCCCGGGCGCGCGCCTGCGACGGCACGCGACTGGCGGTGCTGCTGGTGGACGACGAGTCCGAGGTGCTGTCCGCAATGTGCACCTACTTGCACCAGCTGGGTTGGTCGGTCAAGGGCGTGTCCACCGGCGCCGAGGCGCAGCAGGCGCTGGCCGAGGGCTTCGAGCCCGACGTGATGGTGGTGGACTACCGCCTGCGCGACGAGACCGGCCTGGGCGTGATCGCGCGGGTGCGCCAGCAGCGGCCGGCGCTGCCGGCGGTGATCGTGACCGGCGAGACCGCGCCATCGCGCTTCCGCGAGTTCTCGACCGTGGCCGCGCGCATCCTGCACAAGCCGCTGGATGGCGACAAGCTCGCGCGCACCTTGCAGGAGGTGGTCCTGGCGCTGGACGAGGACGCAGCGCCGGAGCCGGTGGCGCCAAGGTGACGCCCGGCAGTGCCCGCGCGCACTAAGCTCGGTCCCCATTCCTGGAGACAAAGCGCATGGACACCACCCGACTCTTCTCTCTTGCCGGCCGCACGGCCCTCGTCACCGGCGGCTCGCGCGGCATCGGCCGCATGATCGCCGAAGGCTTCCTGGCCCAGGGCGCGCGCGTCTATATCTCGGCGCGCAAGGCCGAGGCCTGCGACCAGACCGCGCAGGAGCTCTCCGCTTTCGGCCCCTGCATCTCGCTGCCGGCCGACGTCTCCACCGTCGAAGGCGCCCACGCGCTGGTCCAGGCCTACGCGAGGCACGAGAGCACGCTGGACATCCTGGTCAACAACGCCGGTGCCGCCTGGGGCGCGCCCTACGAGGAATTCCCCGAAAGCGGCTGGGACAAGGTGGTGGACCTCAACCTCAAGACCCCGTTTTTCCTGACCCAGGCGCTGACGCCGATGCTCAGGAAGGCGGCCACCGATCACCTGGCGAAGGTGATCAACATTGCCTCGATCGACGGCATTTCCGTCAATCCGCAGGAAACGTACTCGTACGCGGCGAGCAAGGCCGGCCTGATCCAGCTCACGCGCCGCATGGCACTGCGCCTGGCGCAGGAGCGCATCGTCGTCAGCGCGATCGCGCCGGGCGCCTTCGCTTCCAACATGAACAAGGATGCCCGCGATCATGGCGAGGAGATCAAGGGCCGCATTCCGGCCGGGCGCATCGGCGAGCCGGAGGACATGGCGGGGGCGGCCATCTACCTGGCCTCCCGGGCGGGCGACTACGTGGTGGGTTCGACGCTGGTGGTCGACGGTGGCGTCACGCACGCGCGATAGCCGTGAGCGTCACCACTTCGGAACCGGCTGCTCCTTGAGTTGCTGGCGCAAGTCGTCGTAGTTCGGCACCACCGTTTCCACCGTCTCCCAGAAACGCGCGCTGTGGTCCATCACGCGCAGGTGGGCCAGTTCGTGGGCGACCACGTAGTCGATCACGGGCAGCCGGAAGTGCACCAGCCGCCAGTGCAGGCGGATCGCGCCGTCGACCCGGGCGCTGCCCCAGCGCGTCGAGGCGTTCGACAGGGTGAGCTTGTTCCAGGACACGCCGAGGCGCGGCGCGAAGTGGTCCAGGCGCTCGGTGAAGATACGCCGCGCCTGGCGCATCAGCCAGGCCTGCGCGGCATCCTTGATCTGGGCCGGGCTGGCGTTGTGCGCGAGCGCCACGCGCAGGATGCGCGACTCCTCGCCGTGACCCGCATCGAGCATCGCGCCCACGCCCTCGAAGCCGTGGTGCGGGTCGAGGCGCACCAGCACCGGCTCGCCCAGGAACGGAAAGCTCACGCCGTCGCGCCATTCGATGCGCGCGGCCTCCAGCTTCGCATGGCGCTGCTGCGTCTCGGCCAGCTTGCGCAGGATCCAGTCGGCCTTCTCCTTCACCGCCGCATCGACGTCGCGCAAAGCCACCCAGCGCGGCGCGCGCACCGTCAAGCCCTCGGCGCCGACGACGAAGCCGATGGTTCGGCGCTTGCCGCGCGTGAACTCGTAGGCCACCCGCGCATTGCCCAGCGTGAGCTCGCGCGTGGCGCGTGGATGGACGAAGCTGGCCGGGCTCATCGCGTCCGCCAAGGGGATCGCAGGGGGCGCGGCGTTGTCCACAGGCGCGGGTGGAGCCGGCGCAGGGGCCGGCGGCGGCACGGGCGCCTCGAACAGGTCGAGCGTGAATTGCAGCAGGCCGCGCATGATGCCTGTCCTCAGGCCGACACCGTCTCCACAGAGACGTAGGCCTCGGGATCGAGCCTGCGCATCTCACCCTCGATCCAGGCCTCCACCTCGCGCATCAGCTCATCGGGCTTGCGCCCGACGCTCGAGATGGCCGGGCCGATGGAGACATCCACCACGCCGGGGCGCTTGATGAAGGCCTTGCGCGGCCAGACCTTTGCCGAGGTCACCGCAATGGGAATCACCGGCACCCCGGTCTCGCAGGCCAGCCGCGTGCCACCGGTCTTGTAGATGCCCTGCTGCCCGCGCGGGATGCGCGTGCCTTCCGGGAACATGATGATCCAGATCCCCTGGGCCAGCAGCGCGCGGCCCTGCGCGACCACCTTGTTGAAGGCCTGGGTACGCTGGCTGCGGTCGATGTGGATCATGTCCAGTCGCGCCATGGCCCAGCCGAAGAAGGGCACGTAGATCAGCTCCTTCTTGAACACGTAGGCCAGCGGATGCGGCATCAAGGTCGGCATCAGGAAAGTCTCGAAAGTCGACTGGTGCTTCACCAGCAGGACGCAGCCGGCGAGCTTGTCCTGCGGCAGGTTCTCCATGCCGGTCACGCGCGTCTCGATGCCCAGCAGCACGCGGGCGCCGCCGATCGCCCAGCCGAGCCAGCGCGCCGCCATCCAGTACAGCGGGATGCCGCGCTTCCACAGGGAACTGACCACCATGATCATCCCCCACGGCACCACGGTGACGAGCATCCACAGGGCGTGGACGATGGATCGGAGGAGGGACATCACACTGCCAGGTTGATTGCCTTGCGCTCTTCGCGCTCCAGCAGGAAGTCGACGAAGGCCGCCAGGTCTTCGTGCACACGCGTCTTCGGCGGGTATTCCGGCGGCAGCGGCACGCCGCGGCAGGCAGCGCCCATGCCGGTCAGCAGCAGGTGCGGCTCGCAGCCCGCGGCCGCGCCGGCCAGCATGTCGCGCAGGCTGTCGCCGGCGGTCGGCACGTTGGCGAGATCCACGCCATAGCGTTCGGCAATCTGCAGGAACAGGCCCGGCTTGGGCTTGCGGCATTCGCAGTTCTCGTCGGGGCTGTGCGGGCAATAGAACACCGCGTCCACGCGCCCGCCCACGGCCGCGAGCATCTTGTGCATCTTGGCGTGCATGGCATTGAGCGAGGCCACGTCGAACAGCCCGCGGCCGAGGCCGGACTGGTTGGAGGCGATCACCACATGCCATCCCGCATGGTTGAGCCGCGCCACCGCCTCCAGCGCGCCGGGCAGCGGCGTCCACTCGATGTCCCTCTTGACGAAGTCCTCGCGGTGCACGTTGAGCGTGCCGTTGCGGTCGAGGATGACGATTTTCATGGGGCCCCCGATCACGCCGCCAGCCTCTCCAACTGCGCCACCCGGTTCATGGCCCGGTGCAGCAGCATCAGCAGCCCCAGGCGGTTGAGCCGCAGGTCGGACTGCTCGACATTGACCATCACGTCGTCGAAGAAGGCGTCGACCGGCCCCCGCAGCGCAGCCAGGGTCTGCAGCGAGGCGGTGTAGTCGCCGCCGTCGAACTGCGCATTGGCCGTGGGCACGACCTTCTGCATGGCGGCGTGCAGCGCCTTCTCGGCCGGGTCCTGCAGCAGCAGCTCGCTCACATGCGCATCGGCCTCGGGCGATTTCTTGAGGATGTTGCCGATGCGCTTGTTGGCCGCGGCCAACGCCGGCGCCTCGGGCAGGGCTGCGAAGGCGCGCACCGCCGCCAGCAGCTTGGGCACCTCGCCCAGGCGCTGCGGCGCGGGTGCCAGCACCGCCTCGACCTCCTGGGCGCTGGCCCCCTGCTCGCGCAGGCTGCCGGCCAGGCGGTCGTAGATGAAGGCTTCGAGCGCCTCGGTCGGGTCGGCCAGCGGATGGTCGCCCGCCTTGGGTGCGCCGAAGGCGGCGTAGGCCTGGCCGATCAGGTCGCGCAGGCCCAGCGGCAGCTGACGCTCGGTCAGCATGCGGATCACGCCCAGCGCATGGCGGCGCAGCGCGAAGGGGTCGCGGTCGCCGGTCGGCAGGTTGCCGATGCCGAACATGCCCACCAGGGTCTCGAGCTTGTCGGCCAGGGCCGCCACGATACCGACGGGACCACGCGGCAGCGCGTCGCCGGCGAAGCGGGGCTTGTAGTGGTCCTCGATCGCATCGGCGACGGCGTGCTCGAGGCCGTCGTGCAGCGCGTAGTAGCGGCCCATGATGCCCTGCAGCTCCGGGAACTCGCCGACCATGTCGGTGACCAGGTCGGCCTTGGCCAGCTGGGACGCCTGCACGGCGCGCGGCGCCAGCGCCGGGTCGCTCGACGCCTTGCCCAGTTGCTCGCCGATGGCGTGCGCGATGCGCATCACGCGCTCGACGCGCTCGCCCTGCGTGCCGAGCTTGTTGTGGTAGACCACCTTGCCCAGCGACTCGACGCGCGAAGCAAGTGACTTCTTGCGGTCCTGGTCGAAGAAGAACTTGGCATCGGCCAGGCGCGGGCGCACCACGCGTTCGTTGCCCCCGACCACGGCACTGGGGTCGGCCGGACGGATGTTGCTGACCACCAGGAACTTGTTGGTGAGCCGCCCGGCGGCATCGAGCAGCGGAAAGTACTTCTGGTTGGCCTTCATCGTGAGAATGAGGCATTCCTGCGGCACGCCGAGGAACTCGCGTTCGAATTCGCAGACCAGCACGTTGGGGCGTTCGACCAGTGCAGTGACTTCGTCGAGCAGCGCATCGTCGTCGATCGGCTGCGTGCCGGCGCCGGCCGACAGCGCAGCCTCGGCCAGCTGGCGCGCGATCTCGAAGCGGCGCGCCTCGAAGCCGGCGATCACCGCGCCTTCTTCCTCCAACTGCACCGCATAGCTGTTGGCGTTGCGCAGCACGATCGGGTCGCGCTGGGCCTCGAAGCGGTGGCCATGGGTTTCGCGCCCGGCCTGGAGGCCCAGCGCCTCGACCGGGACCACGGTATCGCCATGCAGCGCAACCAGCCCGTGCGCCGGACGCACGAAGCTCACGCTGGTCCACCCGGGCAGCGCACAGCCGGCTTCGAGCTGGTAGCTCATGACCTTGGGGATCGGCAGCTTCGCGATCGCCTCGGCCAGCGCCTTCTGCAGGCCTTCTGCCAGCGTCGCGCCCTTGGCGCTGCTGTCGAAGAACAGGGCCTCGGCCTTGCCATCCATCGCACGGCGCAGGCTGGGCACGGCGGCAGGATCGGCGCCCAGCGAGGCCAGCTTCTTGAGCAGTGCCGGCGTTGCCTGGCCGGCTGCATCGAGCCCCACGGCCACCGGCATCAGCTTCTGCGAGACCGCGCGGTCGGCCGCCTGCGCGCCGATGTTGGTGAGGTGCGCCGCCAGGCGCCGCGGAGAGGCATAGGCCGTCAGCACCGAGCTCGCGTCGGCCAGGCTCTGGGCCATCAGCTGGTCGCGCAGCACGCCGGCGAAGGCATCGCCCAGCTTCCTGAGCGCCTTCGGGGGCAGCTCTTCGACGAACAGCTCGACGAGCAGGTTGTTCTTGGTGCTCATCGCTCAGGCCGCCTTCTTCGTCATCTCGGCCACCCACTCGCGCGGCGCCAGCGGGAAGCCGAGGCGCTCCCGGCTTTCGTAGTAGCTCTGCGCCACGCTGCGCGCAAGGTTACGGATGCGGCCGATGTAGGCCGCACGCTCGGTCACGCTGATGGCGCCGCGCGCATCCAGCAGGTTGAAGCTGTGGGCCGCCTTGAGCACCTGCTCGTAGGCCGGCAGCGCGAGCTTCTGCTCCATCAGATGCTTCGCTTGCTTCTCGTGCGCAGCGAAGGCAGCGAACAGGAAGTCCGCGTCGCTGTGCTCGAAGTTGTAGGTCGACTGCTCGACCTCGTTCTGCTTGTAGACGTCGCCATACGTCAGTTTCTCGCCCTTCGAACTTTCGGTCCAGGTCAGGTTGTAGACGTTGTCCACGCCCTGCAGGTACATCGCGAGGCGCTCGAGGCCGTAGGTGATCTCGCCCGTGATGGGCCGGCAGTCGATGCCGCCGACCTGCTGGAAGTAGGTGAACTGCGTCACCTCCATGCCGTTGAGCCAGACCTCCCAGCCCAGGCCCCAGGCACCGAGAGTGGGGTTCTCCCAGTCGTCCTCGACGAAGCGGATGTCGTTCTTCTTCAGATCGAACCCCAGCGCCTCGAGCGAGCCCAGATAGAGCTCGAGGATGTTGGCCGGCGCCGGCTTCAGCACGACCTGGTACTGGTAATAGTGCTGCAGGCGGTTCGGGTTCTCGCCGTAGCGGCCGTCCTTGGGACGCCGGCTGGGCTGGACGTAGGCGGCTTTCCAGGGCTCGGGGCCGAGCGCACGCAGGAAGGTCGCGGTGTGCGAGGTACCGGCCCCCACCTCCATGTCGTAGGGTTGCAGCAGCGCGCAGCCCTGGGCATCCCAGTAGGACTGCAGCTTGAGAATGATTTGTTGGAAGGTGAGCATCTTGGGGTGTTGGCTGTTCGAGTCCTCGAACAGCGAACCGGGCATTTTAAGAGCGCCTGGATGGACAACGGCCGCAGGGCTTGCGCCGCTGCGGCCGTCGAGGTGAAGCGGGAAGCCCCCCGGGGTTCAATACTCCCAGAAGATCCTTTGCATTTCCTTCGGGTCGTTGGTCTTGGTCAATGCCACCATCGCGAGGATGCGCGCCTTCTGCGGCTTCAGGTCATGCGCCGCCACCCAGTCGTACTTGTCGTCGGGCTGCTCGGCATTGCGCAGCACGAAGCCGTCGGGCACGCGGGAGCTGCGGATGATCTGCACACCGTCGCCGCGCAGCTTCTGCAGCACGGGCACGATGCGGTCGGCCACCGAGCCGTTGCCGGTGCCGGCATGGACCAGCGCCTTCACGCCGCTCTTGGCGAGAGCATCGATCGCGGTCGCGGGGACGCTGCCGTAGCCGTAGACGATGTCGACCGCGGGCAGCGCAGCGATCTCGTCGATGTTGAATTCCGACTGGATGGTGTGGCGCTTCACCGGCGCGCGGAACCAGTAGTTCTTGCCCTCGACGATCATGCCCAGCGGGCCCCACTGGCTCTTGAAGGCCTCGGTCTTGATGTTGACCACCTTGCTGACGTCGCGCCCACTCTGGATCTCGTCGTTCATGGTCACCAGCACGCCCTTGCCGGACGCGTCCTTGCTGGCGGCGACGTTGACGGCGTCGTACAGGTTGAGCGCGCCGTCGGCCGACAGCGCGGTGCCCGGACGCATCGAGCCGACCACCACGATGGGCTTGGAAGTGCGCACCACCAGGGTGAGGAAGTAGGCGGTCTCCTCCAGCGTGTCGGTGCCGTGGGTGATGACGATGCCGTCGACGTCCGCCTGCTTGGCGAGGGCAGAGACGCGCTTGGCCAGCACCATCAGGTTGTCGTTGGTGAAGCTCTCCGAGGCGATCTGGAACACCTGCTCGCCGCGCACGTTGGCGACCTTGGAGATCTCGGGCAGGCCGGCGATCAGCTTGTCGACCGGCACCTTGGCGGCAGCATAGGTGGCACTGTTGGCGGCCGAGGCGCCGGCGCCGGCGATGGTGCCTCCGGTCGCGAGGATCACCACATTGGGCAGGGCCTGCTGGGCATGGGCGATGGCGGCGGCGGCCGTCAACGCCGCAGCGGCCGCGAAGGCACGGAAGCGGGGGGCGAAGAACATGGGGGCTCCTGTTGGCGTGAAGAATTTCACGAAAGGCAGGGGACGATACCGGAAGCCCGCACCACCGTGACAAGCCTGAGATGCTTCCTGCGCATGGGGCGATGCCGGCGAGACGGTTCGAACGAAGCGCTACCATCGCCCACGCGGCAATGCCGCCCTACCCATGAGCAGTCCAACCCTTCCTGCCGGAGCCGCGGAGGCGCAGCAGATGCCGGCGCCGGAAGGCCCGCTGTCGCGCGCACGGCCGGGCCGCGAGCGCATCCTGGCCGCGATCCGCAGCGCGGCCATCGCCGAGTTCAGCCTGCACGGGCTCAAGGGCAGTTCCACCCAGGCGATCGCGGCGCGCGCCGGCCTCACCAAGCCGCAGTTGCACTACTACATCGCCGGCAAGGAAGAGCTCTACGAAGAGTTGCTGATGCAGGTGCTGCACGACTGGAAGGTGGTGTTCGCCTTCGAGGAGCACGCCAGCGCGCCGGGGCCGGTGCTCGCGGACTACATCCGCAAGAAGCTGGACCATGCCTTCGACAACCCCGAGATCTCGCGCATCTTCACCCGCGAGGTGCTGGACGGGGGGCGCAACCTGGCACGCTACTGGCCGAACGCGCGCGCCTGGACGCAAAAGAAGGTGGACATCATCAACGGCTGGATCGCGCGCGGCCTGATGCGGCCGCTGGACGCGCGCCTGCTGCTGATGCACATCTGGGCCATGACCCAGAGCTACGCCGACTACGCGCTGCAGACACGGGTGATGCTGGGCCTGCCGCCCGACGCGCCGATCGAGCGCGAGCCGATCGCGCGCGAGTTGGTCGCCTTCGTGCTGAACGGCTGCGGGATCGATCGCTGATTCGCCTGGAGCAGCGCGACTCAGCGACTGGCGACGGCATCCTTCACCAACCCCGCATCCGCCGATCGCCGCGCCGGCGCCGGCGGCAGCTTCATGGCCAGCAGGGCGGCGCAAGCCGACAAGCCGAGCCCGCTGGAGAGCCAGAGCGCGCCGGCACCCCAGCGCTCCAGTGCCAGGCCGAACAGGAAGGGCGCACCGGCCTGCACGATTCGCGCAGGCACCATCAGGAGGCCCTGGCGCTGCCCATAGCCCTTGGGGCCGAAGATCAGCAAGGGCAGCGTGCCGATGGCGATGGTCAGGATGCCATTGCCCAGGCCATGCAGCACGGCGAAGGCCGCCGCTGCCTGCATTCCGAACAGACCCACGCACAGCGCACCCAGCGGGTGCGCCAAGGTGGCTAGGCGGGCCGACAGCAAGGGGTGCGCACGCTTGAGGAACCCGAATTCGATCAACCGGCCCGCCACCTGTGCCGGCCCCACCAGCGCCGCGATCGACACCGCCACCGCGAGCGTTGCCCCGCCGGCCAGCAGCAGCCGTGGCAGATGGGCGGCCATCGCGGTACTGATGAACCAGGTGACGGCGAACACGTAGGCCATGATCCAGGCCGCCCGGCGCTGCTGCGCCGGCGTGAGGGCGGCGGCCCGGCCCTGCTCGGCGTTGCCATCGTCCGCCTGCATGGCATGCGCCGGCGGCGGCCGCGGCAGCAGCGCGTTCAGCGGGAGGCCGAGGACCAGGTGCAGTCCGGCCCAGGCCAGGCATGCACCCCGCCATCCCGCGACGTCCTCGAGCCAGGCCGACAGCGGCCAGCCCACCGTGCTCGCGAAACCCGCCAGCAGCGTGATGCCCGTGATCGCACCACGCGCATCGCGCCCGTGCAGGCGCACCGCCGTCGCGAACGCGGCCTCGTACAGCCCACTGCCCATCCCCA
Source organism: Variovorax sp. WDL1 (assembly GCF_001541225.1). Lineage (GTDB taxonomy): Bacteria > Pseudomonadota > Gammaproteobacteria > Burkholderiales > Burkholderiaceae_C > Variovorax. The sequence continues at coordinate 42,570 of NZ_LMTS01000287.1, forward strand.
CGCCGAGCAGGAGCCAGGCAGCGAAGACATGGACGGGATGGGTGGCCAGCGCGAGCCCGGCGAGGCCCGTGGCGAACACCAGGTTGCTCGCGACGAGGACCGGCCGGCCGCCGAAGCGGTCGATCGCGCGCCCCGCCCAGGGACCGGTCGCCGCGGACACGAGGAGCGCAAGGGAGAAGGCCGCGAAGATCGTGGAAGGAGAGACACCGAGCTCGGCCCCCATGGGCCCGGCCAGGACCGCGGGGAGGTAATAGGAGGAAGCCCAGGCGAGCGTCTGCGCCACGCCGAGCATCAAGGTGGTGGTGCGGCGGCCGGGCAAGGCTTTCCCGCTCAGTGGCTGCGCTGATTGACGCGCTTCGACAGCGCCGCGGCATTCTCCCGGCGTTCGCTGTAGCGGTCGACCAGGTAGCCGGCGCAGTCGCGCGTGAGCAGGGTGAACTTCACCAGTTCCTCCATCACATCGACCACGCGCTCGTAATAGGGCGACGGTTTCATGCGCCCATCTTCGCCGAATTCGAGAAAGGCCTTTGCGACCGAGGACTGGTTGGGGATCGTGATCATGCGCATCCAGCGGCCCAGCACGCGCATCTGATTGACCGCATTGAAGGACTGGGAGCCGCCGGACACCTCCATCACGGCGAGCGTCTTGCCCTGCGTGGGCCGGACCGCGCCGACCGACAGCGGGATCCAGTCGATCTGCGCCTTCATGATCCCGGTCATCGCGCCGTGGCGCTCGGGCGAGGTCCAGACCATGCCCTCCGCCCATTGCGCCAGGTCGCGCAGCTCGCGGACTTTCGGATGGTCTTCAGGCGCGTCGTCGGGCAGCGGCAGCCCGCGGGGATCGAAGATGCGGGTCTCCGCTCCCATGGCGCGCAGCAGGCGCGCGGCCTCCTCTGTCAGGAGCCGGCTGTAGGAGCGCTCCCGGGCCGAGCCGTAGAGCAGCAGGATGCGGGGCGCATGCGCGGAACGCTGCTGCACGAACAGCTGATCCAGGCCGGGTCTGTCGAACTGGGCAGGGTCGATGTTCGGAAGCTCAGGACTCATACCAACCCCGCGATGCATTCACTACCTTCACCACCGCCAGCATGATCGGCACCTCGATCAGCACGCCCACCACGGTGGCCAGCGCGGCGCCGGAATGGAAGCCGAACAGGCTGATGGCCGCCGCCACGGCCAGCTCGAAGAAGTTCGAGGCGCCGATCAGCGCCGAGGGGCAGGCCACGTTGTGCTTCTCGCCGACCTTCCGGTTCAGCCAATAGGCCAGACTCGAGTTGACGATGACCTGGATCAGGATCGGTACGGCCAGCATCGCGATCACGAGCGGCTGCCGGAGGATGGCCTCGCCCTGGAACGCGAAGAGCAGCACCAGGGTCAGCAGCAGCGCCGCGATGGACCAGGGACCGATGCGATGCAGGGCGCGCTCGAAGGCCGCGGGGCCGGCACGCAGGATCCGACGGCGCAACAGCTGCGAGAAGATCACCGGCAGAACGATGTACAGCCCCACCGAGGTGATCAAGGTGTCCCACGGCACGGTGATGGCCGAAAGGCCCAGCAGCAGCCCGACGATCGGCGCGAAGGCGAACACCATGATGGCATCGTTCAAGGCGACCTGGGACAGTGTGAAGGCCGGGTCGCCGCCAGTCAGCCGGCTCCAGACGAAGACCATGGCCGTACACGGTGCCGCGGCCAGCAGGATCAGGCCTGCGACGTAGCTGTCCAGTTGCTCGGCCGGCAAATAGCCCGCGAAGACCTGTCGCACGAACAGCCACGCGAGGAAGGCCATCGAGAAGGGCTTGACGGCCCAGTTGACGAACAGCGTGACGCCGATGCCGCGCCAATGCTGCTTCACTTGGGCCAGCGCCGCGAAGTCGACGCGCAGCAGCATCGGGATGATCATCACCCAGATCAGCACGCCCACCGGGATGTTCACGCGCGCGACTTCCAGTCGGCCGACGGCCTGGAAGGCGGCGGGGAACAGTTGGCCGAGTGCGATGCCTGCGACGATGCACAGGAACACCCAGAGAGTCAGATAGCGCTCGAAGACGCTCATGGAGGCCGCGCCCCGGGGCGGGCTTTCGATCACTGCGCTCATGGTGGCCTTCAGCGCTTGCCGATCTCGCGCACCTCGTGCTGGATCGCCATGTGCTCCAACTTGTGGAGCGGCAAGGACAGCATGAACTCGATGCGCCGCTTCAGCGTCACGGCGGCGTCCATGAAAGCGCGCCTTTTCTCTTCATCGGTGCCTTCTACCGCAGCCGGATCGGGCAGGCCCCAGTGGGCCGTGACCGGTTGGCCGGGCCAGACGGGGCAGACTTCGCCGGCCGCCTGGTCGCAGACGGTGATGACGAAGTCCATTTTCGGTGCGCCATCCTTGGCGAATTCGTCCCAGCTCTTGCTGCGGTAGTCCGCGTCCGGGACGTGAAGGGTGCGCAGGGTCGCGACGGCGAGGGGATGCACCGCGCCCTTCGGATAACTGCCGGCCGAGAAGGCCTTGAACCTCGAGCGGCCGAGGTGGTTGGTCAGGCCTTCCGCAATGATCGAGCGGGCAGAGTTGCCCGTGCAGAGGAAAAGCACGTTGTGGGTCGTGTCGGTCATGGGTGGGATCGTCGAAGTGAGGGGATTGGGTTGGGCGATATGTGCCGTCAGCAGCAGGAAGAGGCGCTCTTGACGGGTACGGCGAGCCGTTTTCCCCTCGGCACCGCGCCGGTGCAGCAAGCGCCGCCGCCCTGTTGCACGGTGGCTGCAGGGCGGGTTTCGCCATAGACTTCCACGCGTTCCAGCGTCCGGTAGTGCTCCCAGGCGATGCCCTGCGGATCGGTCACCCAGTGCTTTTCGCTGCGGGCGTAGCAGCACACCGTTGCGCCTTCGTCCAGGATCGCGCGGTCGGCCGATTCGGCGCGTGCCTTGAGCTCGGCCAGTTCGACTTCGTCCTCGGCCTGGAAGCCCAGATGGTCCACGCCGTGGCCCTGCCCGTGCGTGGAAATGGCGAAGTTGAGCCGAGGATCGTCGAGCATCCACTTGGCGTAGTCGGCCTCGAGGCGGACCGGCTCCGCCGCGAACAGCCTGGAATAGAAGCCGACGCTCTGGGCCAGGTCGTCTACGTGCAGGTGAACGTGGAAGCGCTTCATGGGGTTTCTCTCCTTCAGCAGTTGTTGCAGGCGTCCGCTGCCTCGGGAAGACAGGCCTCCCCCTGGCAGCAGTTCTCGGTCAGGTAGCCCAGCAGGGCGGTCATGCGATCGAAGGCGGCGCGGTAGATCAGGTTGCGACCCTGGCGCTCCTGCGATGCCAGGCCGGCGTTGACGAGTTCCTTGAGGTGGAAGGAGAGGCCGGTCGCGGGCAGCTCCAACGCCTCGACCAGTGCGCCGGGCGTGAGGCCCGCGGGGCCGGCGACCACCAAGCTGCGGAACACCCGCAGCCGAACCGGCTGGGCCAGCGCCGCGAGGGCTCGGACAACGTCGTTTTCTTCCATTGTTCAATCATATTTGAATCATTGGATTGAAAGCAACAAGTATTTGGGATGCCGCTTCCGCCCCATTCGGGTGCGTATCTGCTGGCACGTCGCTTGCGTAACCTGACCATCTGCTCTGATTAAGCGGTCAACATTCAATGCGCGTACTCGTCGTCTACTGCCACCCGGTCGAAACCAGCTTCCATGCCGCCCTGCACCAGGAGGTGCTGCGCAACCTGAAGGCGGCGGGGCACGAGGTGGACGACTGCGATCTGTATGCCGAGGGCTTCGATCCGGTCCTCTCGCGCGAGGAGCGCCTGGGGTACCACGAGGTGCCGAGCAACCAGCTGCCGCTCATGCCCTACATCGAGCGCCTGCGCCGGGCCGAGGCGATCGTGTTCTGCTTTCCGACCTGGTGCTTCGGCCTGCCCGCGATGCTCAAGGGCTACTTCGACCGCCTCTTCATGCCCGGGGTGGCCTTCGACCTGAGCGACCCCGCCAACGTCAAGCCGATGCTGACCCATATCAAGCGCATCTCGGCCGTCGTGACCTACGGCCGGCCGCGCTGGGTCGCCTGGTACATGGGCGACCCGCCTCGCAAGATCGTGACGCGCTACATGCGGCGCCTCACCGGCCAGCAGGCGCGCGTGGACTACCACGCCCACTACCACATGAACGTGGCGACCGAGTCCCAGCTCAAGCGCTTCCTGCAGCGCGTGGGCCAGGCGATGGCGCGCTTTGCCTGAGCCCTTTCTCTCTCACCGCCTCCCACCACGAGTCCCCCATGCTGCACGGCTACATCCCGCCCCACCGCTTCCTGCCCTATCTGAGCTGGACCGAGATCGACGCGCTGCCCGACCGCGAGAACACCGTGATCGTGCTGCCCTGCGGCGCGATCGAGCAGCACGGCCCGCACCTGCCGTGTTCGGTCGACAGCGTGATTGCCTCCGGCGTGATGGGCAAGGCGCTCGAACGGCTGCCGCCCGAGGTGCGTGCCTTCGCGCTGCCGACGATCACCTACGGCAAGTCGGAGGAACACCTGCACTTCCCCGGCACCATGACGCTGAGCGGTACCACGCTGCTCGCGACCGTGACCGAGATCGGCGAGTCGGTCTACCGCGCAGGCTTTCGCAAGCTGCTCTTCGCCAATGGACACGGCGGCCAGCCGCAGGTGCTGGAAATGGCAGCGCGCGAGCTGCGGCTGCGCCATGGCGACTTCATCATCGTGCCGCATGGCGTCTCGCGACTGCCCAATGCGTCGAGCCGGCAGATCAGCGAGCAGGAGAGAAAGCTCTCGATGCACGCCGGCCATTCCGAGACCGCGCTGATGCTGGCGCTGGCGCCCGACACGGTGCACATGGACCGCGCGGCGGCCAACTTCCCGCCGCCCTTCCCGATCAAGCTGCTGTCGGCTGACGGCCGCCCGGCCTGCGCCTGGACCGCGCGCGACTTCGGGCCCAGCGGCGTGATCGGCGACCCCACCAGCGCGACGCGCGAACAGGGCGAGGAGATCCTCGACACGCTGGCCGCCAGTTGGACGCAGGCGTTGACCGAGCTGCATGCGCTGCGCTGGGTGGTGCGCGAGGAAGCGACCTGGGAGCGCGGCCACCAGCGTGGCTTCATCCAGTCCGCAGCGGCCTGAGGCGCGCTCCTTGCAACGGCGACTTTTTCTTCAACCCTTCCTTACCGCTCAAGAGGTCTTCACCATGCGCGATCTTTCCGCCTCCCGCCTCGGCCGCCTGGCCGCTGCCGCCATCCTCGCCTGCGCTACCGCCGCGACGGCGCACGCGCAGGACAAGTTCACCTACATGACGAACTGGTACGCGCAGGCCGAGCACGGCGGCTTCTACCAGGCGGTCGCCCAGGGGATCTACAAGAAGTACGGGCTGGACGTGACGATCAAGATGGGTGGACCGCAGGTCAACATCACGCAGATGATGGCTGCCGGCCAAGCCGACTGCATCATGGGGTCGAGCGACATCCAGATGATGCAGGTGCGCGAAGGCGGCGTGCCGGTGGTCAACGTGGCGGCCTTCTTCCAGAAGGACCCGCAGGTGCTGATCGCGCACGACGACGTCAAGAAGTTCGAGGACCTCAAGGGCAAGACCATCCTGATCGGCTCGCAGGCCAACCGCGGCTACTGGCCCTGGTTGAAGGCCAAGTTCGGTCTCACCGACGAGCAGGCCCGGCCCTACACCTTCAACATCCAGCCCTTCGTGGCCGACAAGAACACGGCGCAACAGGGCTACCTGACCTCCGAGCCGTATGCGATCCAGAAGGCTGGCGTGAAGAGCACGGTGCTGATGTTCAGCGACCACGGATTCCCGGCCTATGCGACCACCGTGTCCTGCATGGACAAGACGGTGAAGGAGCGCAGCAAGCAGGTGGCCGCCTTCGTCAAGGCCTCGGCCGAGGGCTGGAAGAGCTACCTCGCCGACCCGGCGCCAGCCAACGCGCTCATCAAGAAGGACAACCCCAACATGACCGACGACCAGCTGGCCTACAGCGTGGGCAAGCTCAAGGAGATGGGCATGATCACGGGCGGCGACGCGGCGACGATGGGGATCGGCGTGATCACCGATGCGCGCGCCAGGGCGAGCTACGACTTCCTGGTGGCGGCCAAGCTGCTCGACCCGGGCAAGGTGGAGATCGCGAAGACCTACACCACCGAGTTCGTCAAGGAAGCCAAGGTCCTGCCCTGAGAGACCGCAGGGCCGCACGCATGAACCGGATCGAACCCGCCGTGCTCGCGCCGCCGGCCGCGCCCGCCGCGCCGGCGGTGGAGCTGCTGTCGGCCGAGAAGACCTACCCGAACGGCACCCGCGCCCTGCTGCCGGTGGACCTCGCCATCGCCGAGGGCGAGTTCGTCACGCTCCTCGGCCCTTCGGGCTGCGGCAAGAGCACGCTGCTCAAGATGGTGGCGGGGCTGCTGGAGCCCAGCGATGGGCGCCTGCTGCTGTGGCGCCGGCCGGTGGCCGAGCTGCACAGTTGCGCCCACAAGATGGCCTTCGTCTTCCAGTCGCCCACGCTGATGCCGTGGGCCAGTGTGCGCAGCAACGTGCGGCTGCCGCTGGACCTGGCCGGCGTGCCGCGCAAGGAGGCCGATGCGCGCGTGACCGATGCGCTGGAACTGGTGGGCCTGCACAAGTTCGCGACCGCACTGCCGCGCGCGCTCTCGGGCGGCATGCAGATGCGCGTGTCCATCGCGCGCGGGCTCGTGACCCAACCCGACCTGCTGCTGATGGACGAGCCCTTCGGCGCGCTGGACGAGATCACGCGCCACAAGCTCGATGCGGAGCTGCTCGACCTGTGGCGCAAGAAGAAGCTCACGGTGATCTTCGTGACGCATTCGATACACGAGGCGGTGTTCCTCTCCAGCCGCGTGGTGATGATGGCTGCACGGCCCGGCCGAGTGGTGGAGGAGTTCCACATCGACGAACCCTATCCCCGCAGCGCGGACTTCATGGTGTCGCCGCAATTCAGCCGCTATGCGAAGCAGCTGCAGGACAGCCTGCTGCGCGCCAGCAATGGCACTTACGACGAGAGCACACCATGAGCCGCACTGCCGCTCCGGGGGCGACCCGCACCGTAGCCGAAGTTGGTGCAGCGAGCAGACGACTGCCTCTGCTGCAACAGCCGCGCGCGCAGCGCGTGATCTACCCGTTGCTGGTGGGCGTGGCGCTGCTGGCACTCTGGCAGGGCCTGGTGACGGCCATGGAGCTGCCGCCCTACCTGGTTCCCTCGCCGTGGCTGATGACGAAGACGCTCATCGTGGACTGGGTGCCGCTCGGCACAGCGTTGCTGGTCACGCTGAAGATCACGCTGCTGTCCTTCGTGCTGGCCACGGTCGCAGGCGTGCTGATCTCCTTCCTGTTCGTGCAGAGCAAGCGGATCGAGACCGCGCTCTTTCCCTATGCGGTGCTGCTGCAGGTGACGCCCATCGTCGCGGTGGCGCCGCTGATCATCATCTGGGTCAAGAACCCCACGGCCGCGATGGTGGTCTGCGCGGCGCTGGTCGCGCTGTTCCCGATCATCAGCAACACCACGTTGGGGCTGCGCAGCATCGAGCCCGATCTGCAGAGCTACTTCAAGCTCAACCGGGCGACGCGATGGCAGCAGCTGGTGCGGTTGCGCATCCCGAGCGCGCTGCCCTATTTCTTCGGTGGCCTGCGCATCTCGAGCGGCTTGTCGCTGATCGGCGCAGTCGTGGCCGAGTTCGTGGCCGGCACGGGCGGCAGCGGCGCGGGACTGGCCTACCAGATCCTGCAGTCCGGCTTCCAGCTCAACATCCCGCGCATGTTCGCGGCGCTGCTGCTGATCTCTCTGACAGGCGTCGCGCTCTTCGTGCTGATGGCCTGGCTCACCAAGCTCGCGCTGGGTTCCTGGCATGCGAGCGAACTCTCACAGGACTGACTTTCTTTCCATGAACGCCCCCGCCTCCGCCGTCGAGCAATTGCATCTGGAACTGCCCGAACTCGACTGGATCACCGATGAGAGCCGCATTGCGCGGCTGTCGCAGGACTTCTCATGGTTCAGCCCGGTGCTCCAGCGTCAGCTGAAGGACAAGCGCGCCGACGCGGTGGTGCGCCCGCGCACCGAGGACGAGATCCGCGCCGTGGTGAGCGCCTGCGTGCGCCGCAAGGTCCCGATCACCATTCGCGGCAGCGGCACCGGCAACTATGGCCAGACCACCCCGCTTGCCGGCGGCGTGGTGCTCGACATGACAGGCTACAACGCGATGCGATGGGTACGCCCCGGCCTGGCGCGCGCGCAGGCGGGCATCCGGCTCGGCGAGCTCGAGAGGCACACCCGACCCTCCGGGCAGGAGCTGCGCTGCGTGCCCTCCACCTATCGCAGCGCGACGCTGGGCGGCCTGTTCGGCGGGGGCTTCGGCGGCGTGGGATCAATCAACTACGGGCCCCTGGGTGCGGCCGGCAACGTGCTGGGGGTGCGGGCCATGACGATCGAGGCCGAGCCGCAGGTCATCGAGCTTCGCGGTGCCGAGGCGCTGCGCATGCACCACTTGTGGGGCACCAACGGGCTGGTGCTCGAACTTGAAGTGGGGCTGGCGCCCGCACATCCCTGGCTCGAGAGTCTGGTGGTCTTCGAGGACTTCGACGCGGCACTGGCCTTCGCCGACGGGCTCGCGCATGCCCCGGGCATGGTCAAGCGCGAGATCGCCTTCTTCGCAAGCCCGGTCCCGGATCACCTGGCGCAGCTGGCCGAGCACCTGCCGCAAGGCTGCCATGCGGTGTTGTCGCTGGTGGCCGAATCATGCGAGGACCCGCTGCTGGAGCTGATTGCCGCCCACGGGGGCCGCATGAGCTACCGCAAGACAGCCGAGGAGGTGCACAAGAGCAACCGCACGCTGATGGAATTCACCTGGAACCACACAACGCTGCATGCACTCAAGGTCGACAGGAACCTGACCTATCTGCAGAGCGGCTTCACGCCCGGGCAGCATGTGCGGCAGGTTGCCGAAATGGAGAAGCTCTTTGCGGGCGAGGTGATGATGCACCTGGAGTTCCTGCGCAACGCCAGTGGGCTGATGACCTGCAGCGGCCTGCAGCTGGTGCGCTTCACGACCGAGGAGCGGCTGGACGAGATCATCCGCCTGCACCGCGAGCACGGCGTGCACATCAACAACCCGCACGTCAACATCGTCGAGGACGGCAAGGCCGGCGGTTCGTTGCCGGCGGAGGTGATCGAGCTCAAGAAGCGCTTCGACCCGTTGGGCCTGCTCAATCCGGGGAAGCTGCGCGACTGGCCGGTCGCCGCCTGATGAAGGGCGCGGCGGCCACGATCACGATCGCCAGGCCCCATATCGGCCACAGCCCGAAGCGCGAGACCCACCACGCAAAGGGCGTGAGCCCTGCGCGACCTTCGACCGGCGCGACCAGCACGCCGCGCGTGAGGCGCGGCAGCGCGCGCGTGACGCGGCCGCGATGATCGATCACCGCGGTGGCGCCCGTATTGGTGGCACGTACCATCGGCCGCTCGAATTCGAGCGCGCGCATGCGCGAGATGGCCAGGTGCTGGTCGATTGCCACCGTGTCGCCGAACCATGCGATGTTGCTCACGTTGAGGAGGATGGTGGGAGCTCTTGCCTCGTCGCGGAAGTTGGCGCCGATCTCGTCGCCGAACAGGTCTTCGTAGCAGATGTTGGGCGCGATACGCTGGCCCAGCCATTCCAGCGGCGGCTGCGCGAGGCCGCCGCTGTGGAAGTCGCCCAGGGGAATGTTCATCATGTCGGTGAACCAGCGGAACAGACGGGGCACGAATTCACCGAAGGGCACGAGGTGGTGCTTGTCGTAGCGGTAAGGCGTGCTGCGCCCGGGGCCGAAGCCCAGAACCGTGTTGGTGTAGACGTGGCCATTGCCCAGTGGGAGGCCGACGATCGCGGTCTGCGAGCCGCTCGCGTAGCGCGCCGCGATGGCGTCGAGGTAGCCGGGAGGCAGTTGCGAAGGCAGCAGGGGCAGCGCGGTTTCGGGCGTGATCACCAGCGGCGCGGTGGCGCGCTGCAGTTGCTCGCCGTACCACTGCAGCGCGGTGGCGATGCCGCCGCTGGGGATGAACTTCTCGTCCTGCGGGATATTGCCTTGCAGCAGCGCCACGTCGATACGGCCGCGCGAGAGTGCCGCCTCGTCGGGTGTGCCGCGCGCGGCGACGAACAGTGCCGGCGCGGCCAGGAGGATCACGGCCGCGCCCAGTTCCCGCATCCGCGTGCCGGCGCGCGGGGCGCGCAACGCAGTTGCAGCGAGCGCCGCAATCGCAGCCGCGACGGCGCCCAAGCCATACGCGCCCAGCAAGGGCGCGTATGCCGCGAGCGGACCGTCGACGTGGGCGTAGCCGCCCGCCCCCCAAGGAAAGCCTGTGAACAGGCTGTTGCGCAGCAGCTCGGCCAAAGTCCATGCGGCGGCGAACAGGATCACGGCGCCCGCCCGATGGACAGGCGCGAACGCGAAGTAGAAGGCCGCGGCTGCAGCGTAATACAGCGACAGGGCTGCCGACAGCGCCAGCACGGCCATCGCCGCGAGCGGCACCGCGAGCCCGCCATAGGTGTGCATCGAGACGAAGAGCCACCAGAAGGTGCCGCACAGCCAGGCGGTCGAGAACACCCAGCCGTAGAGCGCCGCACTGCGCCATGAGGGGCGCGGCGCGGCGCGATCCCGCAGCGCATCGAGCTGCCAGACCAGCGCGGCCAGCGATAGCAGTTGCAGCCACCACAACGGCTGGCCACTCCAGGGAGCCGCGATCGACGCGGCCTGAGCGAGCCCCGCGAGTCCGAAGCCCAGCGCGCGCACCGGCGCTTTCAATCGCCCGCGTCGTCGCCGCGCGCCGGCGAGACCTTGAACCAGCGCACGGCGCCGCCCTTCGTGTGGAGCACGACGAAGTCGAAGGCACCCAGCGCGTAGTGCTCGCCGCGCTTGGGCACATGGCCCATCTCGTGAGCGATCAGGCCGCCGATGGTGTCGAAGTCCTCGCTCAGCACTTCCTCGTCGAAGACGATGCCGAAGGCCTCGGCCACGCGCTCGATCGGCGTGTCGCCCGAGACGCGGTAGGTGTGGTCGGCCAGGCCGAAGATGTCGCCCTCGTCCTCGGCAATGTCGAATTCGTCCTCGATTTCGCCGACGATCTGCTCCAGCACGTCCTCGATGGTGATGAGGCCGGCCACTCGGCCGAACTCGTCGATCACGATCGCCAGATGGTTGCGGTTGCCGCGGAATTCACGCAGCAGATCGTTCAGACCCTTGCTCTCGGGCACGAAGGTGGCAGGACGCAGCAGCGCGCGGATGTTGAGCCCTGGCGCGCGCTGGAGCTTGAGCAGGTCCTTCGCCAGCAGGATGCCGATGATGTTTTCCTTCTCGCCCTCGTAGACCGGAAAGCGCGAGTGTGCCGTGTCGATCACCAGATTGAGCAGCGACTCGAAGGACGCATCGATGTTGACCAGGTCCATGCGCGGCGCGGCCACCATCACATCCCCGGCGGTCATGTCGGCCATGCGCAGCACACCCTCGAGCATGACGCGCGACTCGGCGCCGATCACGTCGTTGTCTTCGGCGTCAGCGAGGGTTTCGATCAGCTCGTCGCGCGAGTCTGGTCCGGGATGAATGAACTCGGCGAGTTTCTGCAGGAAACTGCGCTTGTCCTCGCGTTCAACGGGTGCGCGGTCGGGGTGTGGATCAGCCACTGCGGGAGGGCGGAGTTGGGGAAACGCAAGGATACCGGAATGGGCCCCTCGCGCGGAGCTCCGCCGATCGCCTGTGGCAGCGGCCCTTCAAGGCGAGGACTGCTCGCGCGCGGCGCGCACGCCGCTGCGGATCTCCTGCAGGGTGGCCAGCAAGGCCCAGAACTGCTTGGCACGCGTCTTGAGCTGGAAATCGACCTCGGCGTAGTGCTCGAGCGCGATCTCGCTCATGCGGCTGTCGAAGGTCGCATTGGGCAACTGCAGATGGGCTTCTGATTCGGAGCCGCTGCGCACCACCGTGGCGCCGGCACTGCGCGCGATCTTGAGCATGGCCGTGTTCTCGCTCAGCGCGTGAATGAAGAGCATGCCTACGCCCTCGTTGCGCGCGATCACCACTGCGCGCTCGAACAGGCGGGCGCCATAGCCGCGGCCGCGAGCGTGCTCGGCGACGGAGACGCCGAATTCGGCGCAATCCTTGAGCTGATCGTCCGGGGCAAAGGCGAGGTGCGCCATCGCGATCAGATCGAGACGGCGGTTGTAGATGCCAAAAAGCTCGTCGCGATCGAAATCGAGACCGCCGACGTAGCGCTGGATCTGCTCGTCAGAGGCGGCGTAGCCGAAGCGCAGGTAGCGGTCGTGGGGCTTGAGCGCGAGCAGGTGCTGCGCGATGCGATCACGCTCGCGTGGCCCGATCGAACGGATCGGCACCATCACAGGGGCGGGCGCGGGAGTGCGCGGCTGGGCTTCAACCATGGGCGTTTTCAGGAAGGAGCCGAGGCCGAGCGAGGCTTTGAAAAGTGCCTTGGCGGTATGCATGGCTCCAATATAGGGGTTTTCCCTTAACCAACAAGCTCGCAAGGACTAAAAAGTAATTCATAAGATTACAAAACTGAAGTCCGAGACGGACAATGCCCCTCCCTGTTGCTATATCGGCACAGCGGTGGTGGCTTTCACCCTGTCCAGCACGAAGCTGGTCTTGCAGTCCTCCACGCTCGGATGCTTCAGCAACGTGTCCATGATGAAGCGGCTGTAGTGCGCCATATCGGCAACAACCACGCGCAGCAAATAATCCATTTCCCCTGTCAACGCGGCGCATTCCACCACCTCTGGCCAAGTCTGGACGCTGGCACGGAACAGGTCCATCGGGTTGCGCTTGTGGGTCTCGGTGTGCTTCTCGAGGCGGACATTGAGATATGCCGTAAGACCGAGGCCCACAGCCTCAGGCTTCACCAGTGCGACGTAGCGGTCGATGACGCCGCTCTCCTCCAGGCGCCGGACCCGTCGCAACACCGCGCTTGGGGAGAGGCTGACCTTCTCGGCCAGTTGGTCATAAGTGGCCCGGCCATCGCTTTGCAGCGTGCGCAAGATAAGTCGATCCAGCTTGTCGAGTGCGTCCATTTCTTTATTGTCACAGTTTTCCTGCGTTATGACTGAACTTTAGGCGTGATAACGCTGAAATCATGAGAACGTGCGCTTTTACAGTTGAACACTTGCCTGCGCGACCGCAGCGCCAAACTCGACAACCCCTCCCACTCTCTTACTGGAGACGCCCCCCATGAGCACCGCCGACGCCCCCGCCTTCACACCATGGGAGAACCCCATGGGCACCGACGGCTTCGAGTTCATTGAATACGCCGCGCCCGATCCGGCCGCCATGGGCCAGGTTTTCGAGCGCATGGGCTTCAGGGCCGTGGCGAAGCATCGCCACAAGAACGTGCTGCTGTATCGCCAGGGAACGATCAACTTCATCGTGAACGCGGAGCCGGACTCCTTCGCGCAGCGCTTTGCGCGCCAGCACGGCCCCAGCGTCTGCGCCATCGCGTTCCGCGTGCAGGACGCCAAGGCCGCCTATGAGCGCGCCATCTCGCTCGGCGCGTGGGGCTTTGCCGACAAGGCTGGGCCCGGCGAGCTGAACATCCCGGCAATCAAGGGCATCGGCGACAGCCTGATCTATCTGGTCGATCGCTGGCGCGGCAAGAACGGCGCGGAGCCGGGCGACATCGGCAACATCGGCTTCTACGACGTCGACTTCGAAGCCCTGCCCGGCCTGACGGCGCAGCAGGCGCTTGCGCCGGAAGGTAACGGCCTGACCTACATCGACCACCTCACGCACAACGTCCACCGCGGCCGCATGAACGAGTGGGCCGACTTCTACGAGCGCCTGTTCAACTTCCGCGAGATCAAGTACTTCGACATCGAAGGCCAGGTGACGGGCGTGAAGAGCAAGGCGATGACCAGCCCCTGCGGCAAGATCCGCATCCCGATCAACGAGGAAGGCAAGGAGCAGCCCGGCCAGATCCAGGAGTACCTGGACCTCTATCGCGGGGAAGGCATTCAGCACATCGCGATGGGTTCGGACGACCTGTACAAGACGGTCGACGCACTGCGCGCCAGCGGCGTCAAGCTGCTCGACACCATCGACACCTACTACGAACTGGTGGACAAGCGCATTCCGGGCCACGGCGAAAGCCTGGAGGAACTGCACAAGCGCAAGATCCTGATCGACGGCAAGAAGGACGCGCTCTTGCTGCAGATCTTCAGCGAGAACCAGTTGGGCCCGATCTTCTTCGAGTTCATCCAGCGCAAAGGGGACGACGGCTTCGGCAACGGCAACTTCAAGGCGCTGTTCGAGAGTATCGAGCTGGATCAGATACGTCGGGGCGTGTTGAGCGCCGCGCAATAGTTGCTCCATCACACACAGAGCAAGCAATGCGCAGCGCGTCTTGGACCGCTGGCTCAAGCAAACATCATTCGGAGCTTTTCATGGAGACGCCTTCAGGTGCGGTCATGCCCGCGGTCTACGGTCAATCGGATCGGCCGCCGCGCGGCGACTATTCGCGCGGCGGTGCCGTGCTCGCCGACTACACCTGCCCGCAGGACTGGGCCAGCTATACGCCGGCCGATCACGACACCTACCGGCGCCTCTATGAACGCCAGGCCGCGCAGTTGCCAGGGCTGGCCTGCGACACGTTTATCGAATCGCTGCCCCTGCTCGGCATCAAGGACCGTATCCCGCGCTTCGACGAGATCAACGAGCGGCTCTATAAGGCGACCCGCTGGGAGATCGTTGCGGTGCCCGGGCTGATCCCTGAGCTGCCCTTCTTCACGCTGCTGGCAAATCGCAAGTTTCCGGTCACCGACTGGATCCGCAAGCCGGCAGAATTCGATTACATCGTGGAGCCCGACGTGTTCCACGATCTGTTCGGGCATGTTCCGATGCTCTTCGACCCGACCTTTGCCGACTACGTGCAGCGCTACGGACAGGGCGGCATCAAGGCTCACGACCTGGGCGCCGGCGAGAAGCTCGCACGGCTCTACTGGTACACGGTCGAGTTCGGGCTTATCCGCCAGCCCGAGGGTCTGCGTGCCTACGGCGCAGGGATCCTGAGCTCGGTCGGTGAGCTGAAGCACGCGGTGCGCAGCACGGAGCCGCTGCGTTTGCCGCTCGATCTGCTGCGGGCAATGCGTACGCGCTACAAGATCGACACTTACCAGCGCAACTACTTCGTGATCGACAGCTTTTCGCAGCTCTTCGACCTGACGGCGCCGGACTTCGCACCGCTTTACCAGGCGCTCGCCCGGCAGCCCGACATAGAGGCCGGTGTGCTGTTGCCGGGCGAATCCTCTCGCTGAGCGCGAGGCTGTTCACTCGTCGAGCAGTGCAAGGGTCTGCTTCCGCAGGCTTGTGACAAAGGCCATTTCCACATGCCCGCGCCCCGGCGCGAGCCGGTTGTCTGCGCCGGGAAGCGTGGCCGACGAGGTGGGGAACACGATGTTGTCGCAGTTCGAATACCAGCAGGTGAACGGCACTTCACGTGCATTGCTGCAAGCGCTTTCCATCTGCCGCATCCAGTCGCCATCGATCCGCATCTGCCGTCCGTTCACGGTACGACCGAAGCGTGCCAGCCAGGTGCCGCGGTGCGGCGTGCCGATCGTGACGATGCGATGCACGCGCCCCGCATCGGCGCTGCGCAGCCATGCTCTGGCGGCCAAGCCGCCCATGCTGTGGCAGATCAGGACCGGCGAGCGTCCGGTGGCTGCAGTCACGCGCGAGATCGCCTCGTCGAGTGTTGTCACGTAATGGTCGATCGAGCCGAGGACTGGCTCGAGATCGACAGCCATGAAGGCATGGCCCCTCGCGCGCAGCTCCCGCAGCCAGGGATTCCAGAAGCCTCGGTTGCAGAGGAAGCCATGGAGGAACACAACGCCGCGGCGGCCGCTGCCCACGGGCAAATGGTCAGGCACTGCACGCGAGCGAAAGGGCTGTTGCCAGCAGAACACCCTCAGGGCCGTCCGGCTTTCAGCAGCCCAAGCCCGCGCGCACTGCAACGCAGTGGCGCGTCCGAACGGGTCTCGCCTGCTGACCTGATAGCTCGCAATGAACTCCAGCGCCAGGAAGGCCGCGTGGGCCAGGCTCAAGGTCAGAAGGCCAACCAGGGCCACGCCCGGCGCGCGCGGCCACCAGTAGCCAGTCCACACCACAGCGGCAAGGAGCCAAACCGACACGATGCATTGCTGAAGACGCGCGACCATGCGGCCGACTATCGCACGCGCGACAGATCTGGCGCGACCCTGGGACAAGCCCGATGGCGGCACGGCCGAACTCGCTTCGACAATCCGCGGCAAAGGAGTTCGCATGCAATCAGCCGTCTTGAAGAGCTATCCGCCGGGCGTGCCGCACGAGGTGCATCCCGAGCAATACCGTTCGCTGGCCCAGATGTTCGAGGAGTCGTTCGAGCGCTACGCAAAGCGTTCGTTCTCGGTGTGCATGGAGAAGTGGATGAGCTACGCGGAGCTCGAGGAGTTGTCCAGGGCGCTGGGGGCTTGGCTCCAGGCGCGTGGGCTGGAGGCGGGGGCTCGCGTGGCTATCATGCTGCCTAACGTGCCGCAATTCGCGGTCACCATGGCGGGGGTACTGCGCGCGGGCTACACCTGCGTCAATGTCAATCCGCTATATACCGCGCGCGAGCTCGAGCACCAGTTGAAGGATTCAGGTGCGACGGCGATTGTCATTCTCGAGAACTTTGCAGCAACGCTCGAGCAGGTGATCGAGCAAACGCCGATCAAGCATGTGGTCGTCGCTTCGATGGGTGACCTGCTCGGCGGACTCTACGGCACCTGGATCACTCTGGCGGTGCGGCATCTCGCGAAGATGGTGCCCCCGTACAAGCTCCCACTCGACAAGGGCCGAACCGTGGCGCCCTTTCCGAAAGTGATCGACGAAGGCAAGGGACTCAAGCTCGGACCGGATACGAGCACGCTCGACTCCATCGCCTTCCTGCAGTACACGGGAGGCACTACCGGGCTGTCCAAGGGTGCCGTACTGACGCACCGCAACATCATTGCGGCCACACTGCAGGCCGAAGCCTGGTTCAATCCGGCGCTCGAGCGGGCAGGCGATTCGTCCAAAGTCAACAGCATCGCAGCACTGCCGCTCTATCACATCTTCGCCCTGACGCTGTGCCTCCTAGCGATTCGCCAGGGATCGCACCTGACGCTGATCCCCAATCCACGCGACATTGACCAGTTCATCGCTGTTCTCAGGAAGAGACCGTTCCACATGCTGCCGGCAGTCAACACGCTGTTCAATGCGTTGTTGATGCATCCGGATTTCAGGACGGTGGACTTCTCCACCCTGTTGGTCTCCCAGGCCGGGGGCATGGCCGCATCCGAGGGTACGGCCCGCAAGTGGTTCGAGACTACAGGCTGCCCGATGATCGAGGGCTGGGGCATGAGCGAGACCTGCGCGATCGGAACGAACAATCCAGTGTTGAACGCAGCCTTCACCGGCACCATCGGCCTGCCCTTATCGGGCATCGAGATCGCGATCAAGGATGACGAGGGCCGCTCACTGCCAGTCGGCGAGGCGGGCGAGCTCTGCATCAAAGGGCCCAACGTGATGGTCGGCTACTACAACCAGCCTGCGGAGACCGCGTCGGCGTTCACGGCCGACGGCTTCATGCGCACCGGCGACATCGCGGTCATGCAGGAGGACGGCTATACCCGCATCGTCGACCGCAAGAAGGACATGATCCTCGTGAGCGGGTTCAACGTGTTTCCAAACGAGCTTGAGAACGTGATCTCGCTGTGCCCAGGCGTAGTCGAGTGCGCGGCGATCGGCGTGCCCGACGAGAAGCAAGGCGAGGCGATCAAGGTCTTCGTGGTCCGAAAGGATCCCACATTGACGGAGGATGCCGTGACGCGCTACTGCAACGACCAGTTGACTGGGTACAAGCGGCCCAAGCACATCGAATTCCGCGATAGCCTGCCAAAGACAAACGTCGGCAAGATCCTTCGACGCCAGCTCCGCGCGGACACGAGCGCTTGAGCGCGCCTGCAGCGGTCCTAATGCCTCCAAGTTGCCTCAAGACCTTCACGGGCATTCTGCGGGCGGACGGCTGCGGCAGCGCACCGATGCCCCAGGCTCGGCGCAAGCCGCCAGTACTCGCTGTTCAGATCCGGGCGCGTAGACGTGCAGTAAGCGCGTGGTGATCCCGTCTTGACGACGGTCTTCGAT
>NZ_LMTS01000161.1 GCF_001541225.1 Variovorax sp. WDL1
GCGGTAGGTGGGCACCTGGATGGGGGCAGCCGTGGGAGCCAGAGGCAGCAGCGGGGACGGATCAACGGGTGCCGGGGAGGCCGGAGGAGCCGGTGGTGCCGGTGGAATGCTGGTGCTGGTGGAGCGCAGGTACCAGTTCTCCCCGGCGCCCGCGACATCGCCGGGCTGCAGGCGGTATTCAAAGGCGCCAGCATCGACACGGCCGCCCTGCAGGGCGAAGGCATCCTTCGTGCTCTGGACGGTGGTGGTGGCGCCGTCGAGAGCGCTCACCAGCTCGATACCGTTGCCCGTGGTGAGCGCACCCAGGCCGCCGAGGTTGATGATCTGCAGGGTGGTGCGCCCGCTGGCCACGGCTGCAGGGCCACTGAGGATAAGGCGGTCACTCGCGCTGGCGCTGTCACCCAGGAAGGTGCCCAGGCGCAGCAGGCCGTTGTTGCCCACGTAAGGACCGTTGACGGTGAGAGTCGTGCCGGGTGTCGCACCGACGAGGGAAACGGTGCCGGCATTGCCGAGCGCGGCAATGCTCTGGCTGAAGCCGGCAAGATCCAGCGTGGCACCGGGGGCGACGCTGTGGGCCGAGGCAGCGCTGAAGGAGTCGGCAGCGCCTGCGCGCAAGGTGCCTTCGGTGACGGCGGTGGCACCGCCGTAGCTGTTGGCGCCTGAGAGAACGAGCGTGCCGCTTCCGATCTTGCTCAGGTCGCCGGGGCCGGTGATGGCGCCGGTGAGGGTGGCGGTGAAGGGCCCGGTGTCGATGATGGGATCGACGGCATCGGTGAAGGCGATGGGGTTGGCCAGGGCGAGGCCATCGGCGGCAAAGCGCAACGTGGTGCCTTCGTGCATGGCGAGTTCACCGGTACCGAGGGCGCTGTCGTGGGTGACGGCAATGCCGCCTTGCTTGAGATCGGTGCCGCCGCTGTAGTCGTTCTCGCCACTGAGCGTCAAGGTGCCGGCACCCGTCTTGACGAGAGCACCCCTGCCGCTGACGATGCCGCTCGCCGCGAGATCGGCGTCGGTCTGCAAGGTGCCGCCGTCGCTGCCGATGCCGATGCTGCGTTCAGTGGCGAAGGCTTCGGTGTTGCGCAGCGTGCCGCCATCGAGCGTCAGCGCTCCCGAGGCCGCGCCCAGGTTCTCGTCTGCGGAGATCGCCAGCGTGCCCTCTTCGACGAAGGTGCCGCCGCGATAGCTGTTGGCCCCGGAAAGCGTCAGCGTGCCGCTGCCCAACTTGACCAGCTCGCCGCTGCCGCCGATGGCTTGGCCGACGGTGCCGCGCGACCCCTGTTCGAACCACAGCGTGCCGTTGTTGATGATGCCGCTGCTGTTTGCGATCCCGGACGCCGCGGTGTCCAGGACCGCGCCGGGGTTGATGGTCGTCGTCCCGGTGT
>NZ_LMTS01000180.1 GCF_001541225.1 Variovorax sp. WDL1
CCCGGCAGCGTCGCACAGACTGTGCCGCCCTTCGCGGTCTACAACGGTAAGACAGACCATGCTGAGAGAAGACCTGAAGATGCTCTGCCGGTGCTTGTGGAAGCACTCGGCTACCCGTTGTTGGTTCCGGCTCTGCCGGCTTAGGTCCGGGTAGGGCGCCATGGCGTTGCGATTCGAGAATCTCATGCAATGGAAAATTCCAAGCATTGAGCAAAGTTACGACCAGCGCGATGTCATTTTGTATGCCCTTAGCGTGGGTTACGGCAGCGACCCTGCGGACCCCAAGCAAATTTCGTTTGTCTACGAGAAAGAGCTGCAAACCCTGCCATCCATGGCCCTGGTCCTGGCCACACCAGGTTCATGGTTGCGCGATCCGGCAACCGGCGTGGACCAGAGCAAGGTGGTGCACGGAGAGCAGTGGCTCACTCTTCACAAGCCGCTGCCGACCCAGGGTCGTGTGCGCTCGAGGTCTCGGGTCATCGGCATCGCCGACAAAGGGCCGAAGTCCGGCGCTGTCATCTATGTGGAAAGATTGTTGAGTGACTCTTCCGATGGCAGCCTCTATGCGTCATCGATAGCGTCTTTAATTGCACGGGGCGATGGCGGGTTCGGCGGCTCCCCCTCGGTCTCGCAAATCGTTCACTTGCCCGCCTACCGCCCGGCCGCCCCCCGCGATCAGGTCGTGAGTTGCGATGTGCACACGAATCCCGCGCAGGCGCTGATATTCAGATTGAACGGCGACTACAACCCGCTGCACAGCGATCCTGCGGTGGCCGCGGCGGCGGGCTTTTCCAGGCCAATTCTGCACGGCCTATGCACGCTCGGCCTGATCGAAAAGTCGGTCGTTCAGGGGTTCTGCGCCTACGAGACAAAACTCGTCTCCGGGCTCCAGATTCGATTTGCCGGATTTCTCTATCCCGGTGAAACCTTGCGAATCCGGATGCATCGGAATGACGGTACAGTCTTCTTCGAGGCAATGGTGGTGGAGCGCGAAGAGAAATTGATCGCCCAGGGAAGCGTGCAACTGAATCGGTGGGGTGGCCTTATTAATAAGAATGAAGCGCGACACCGCGACCGTTGATCACATCGTAAATCGAATGACGATGACGATGACGATGACGAAAAGAATGGTCCGACGACGCGCATGAGCTTAGGAAGGCCGCGTGGGGCAGAGCAAAGTTCGCTTGCGTGTGGCGAGTTGCGCCTTGGTTCTGGAGGGTTCCGATGGAAAACGATTTTGCAGGAAAAGGTGTGCTGGTCAGCGGTGGCACCAGTGGAATTGGCTTTGCAATTGCCAAGATGCTGGCACGGCGTTCGGCCGTGGTCGCTATCTCGGGGCGCACGGCAGAGACAGGCGAGGCAGCGGCGGCGCAGCTGCGCGAAATTTCGGACGGCTGCTTTTACGTGCAAGCTCACGCGAGTGATGCCGCCAGTGCGGCCGCAAGTGTTTCAGTTGCCGCCGAACGAATGGAAAAACTCGATGTGCTTGTCAGCGCGGGCGCGTATGGCTCGGTAGGGCCTGCACTTTTCGCAGACATGACTCCCGATCAGATTGAATCGAGCTTCCGCGAACGCTTGCTTGCAAAAATCTTTCCTGTGCATGCCGCGATCCCGTATCTGCGCAAGTCGGGCGCTGCGGCCATCGTGATGATCACCACTGATGCGGCACGTCACCCCACCCCTGGTGAGTCCGTCATCGGCGGCGTCGGCGCTGCGATCATCTTGCTCACTAAGGCGCTGGCTCGAGAGCTTTCGCGCGATGCCATCCGGGTTAACTCAGTCGCGCTGACGCTCACCTCAGACACACCGGCTTGGGACCGAATGTTCTCCAAGCCAGGCTTTGGGAATGACCTCTTTTCGAAGGCTCTGGCGAGGTTCCCGCAAGGTCGCCCCCCCAACGCTGATGAAGTCGCCGAAGCTGCCGCCTTTCTGGCGAGCACTGCTGCCACGCAAGTTACCGGGCAGACCATCAGCGTCAACGGCGGCCTGTCGTTCGGAGGTTGGTAGGTGAACTGTCGGTCGAGCGGGTCGGTTTCATTGACGAGCAAGCTGATAAAGCTTCCGCAATGTGTCATCAACAGGAACAAGGAATAGCATGGGACCTTTGGCTGGATTGAAGATCGTCGAATTTGCAGGGATCGGCCCTGGTCCGTTTGCCGCAATGTTGCTGGCAGACCTCGGAGCGGAGATCATCCGCATCGACCGCAAGGAAGCGTCGGGCCTGGGTCTGGATCGGCCACTTCAGTACGATTACTCCTTGCGCAACCGCACGACAATTCAACTGGATCTGAAGTCGCCTGCCGGCAAGGACTTCGCCCTGCGCCTGATCGATCGGGCTGATGCATTGATGGAAGGATTTCGGCCCCAGGTGATGGAGCGTCTGGGGATCGGTCCCGAAGTCTGCCTGGAGCGCAACCGGCGGCTGGTTTATGGCCGAATGACGGGCTGGGGCCAATCGGGTCCGCTCGCAGAAGTCGCCGGTCACGACTTGAACTACATTGCCCTGACCGGCGCGCTCCATGCCATCGGACGCGAGGGGCAGCCGCCCGCGATTCCTTTGAATCTCTTGGGTGACTATGCCGGCGGCTCGCTGTATTTGGTCGTTGGAATGCTGAGCGCCCTGCTCGAATGCAAGGCGTCCGGGCGCGGTCAGGTCGTCGATGGCGCCATAGTGGACGGTGTGGCTTCATTGTCCACCCAACTCCATGGCGCATTGAAAGCTGGCTTGCTGAACCACGAGCGCGGTACGAACTTCATCGACTCGGGCTCGCATTTTTATGATGTTTACGAGTGCGCCGACGGCAAATGGATCTCTATTGCAGCGGTCGAGCCAAAGTTCTACACACTCCTGCTCAGACTGCTCGAGGTCGACATTGACACGCCTCAATATGATCGCGCGAGCTGGCCAGCCGCAAAGGTCAAGATCGCGCAACGCATCCGGACCAGAACGCGCGGCGAATGGACCCGGCTGCTAGAGGGAACGGATGTCTGCTTCGCACCGGTTCTGGACCTGGACGAGGCTCCGGAACATCCCCACATGAAGGCTCGCGGGATCTATGTGGAAGTTGCCGGTGAACTGCAGCCTGGCCCGGCCCCCCGCTTCAGCAGGAGCGCGCCGGCGGCACCGACACAGGGCGTCGTAGCAACGCCGCAGACCGTGCAGGAGTTGTTGCGCGGCTGGCTGGACGACGAAGTGATCGAGCAAGCCCGAGACTCCAACCTGTTTTGATAGACTTGTATCCGCACCTATCCGCACCTCAACAAATCCGCCACGCTGGCACATGTCATTGATGACACTGAAACATCTGGAAGCTCTTTACTGGATATCCAGGCTAGCCAGCTTCACAGCGGCCGCGGAGCACTTGCATTCCACGCAATCCGCCATCTCGATGCGGATTCGCGATTTGGAAAGCGCGCTGGGACAAGAGCTCATTGACCGCACCGCCCGGTCCGTCAAGCTGACCCCGAAAGGGCGGGAACTCGTCGGTTACACCGAGCAGATCCTCACCCTCATCACTGAAATCAAGACCCGGGTAGCCGACCCGATGATCGTGACTGGAGAGCTCCGCATCGGCATCACAGAGTACGTCGCCCTGACGTGGCTGCCGAACCTGGTGCGCGCGCTCAATGCGCAATTCCCGCGAGTCACGCTGGAACTCAAGGTCGATCTGACTGTGTCGCTACTGGAGCAGCTACGTCAGGGACAGATCGATGTCGCATTGCTGCCCGGGCCGATCACGCAATCCGAACTGGACAACGTGGCACTTGGCCCCGTAGAGTTCGGATGGATGGCCAGTCCTGCGCTCAACGTCCCCAGAACTGCGCTCTCCCCGCGGGACCTGGATGCCTGGCCGATCCTGAGTATGGCCAAGGCTTCCAGCATCCATCCCACGCTGCAAAGGTGGTTCGAGAATTCCACTGCCGTCGGGCGTGGCCTGAATATCAGCAACAGCCTTTCTGTGCTTGCATCCTGGACGCTCGCAGGACTGGGCGTCAGCTACCTGCCGGTCGACTATTGCAAGTCCGACATCGGGGCCGGGCGCTTGCAGCACCTCGACGTCACGCCCCGTCTGCCCCCTATCGAGTATTACGCCGTGTTTCAGCACCAAGGCGATCAATGGCTTGCGCAAGCGGTAGCGGAACTGGCGGTCAAGGTCAGCCGCTTCGGAACCCCCCGAGACGAAACGGCAGTCAACGATGACCTGACCATGACCCGGCCAGGAGAAGCGGCGCCCTGAGCTAAAACAACACCCTCGCCGAGCCGGCCAAGCACTTCGATTCATAGAGCGTGGATCTGGCCGCAGTCGAGCGCCTCGACCTTGACCCATCTGGTTTCCTTATCGAAGTCGCACAGAATAATTCGTTTGCTCTTGCGGCAGGGGGGCCTATGATTCTTTGGTAGAGGCTAGGTAGAGGCTAGGTAGAGGCTAGGTAGAGGCTATCCCGCAGACGGATTATGGTGATAACGCTGCGAGTCGGCAACCAAGGGATTTTCTTGATCAAGAGGGGCTCCGATGTCTGATTTCTCGAGTTTTCCAGAGGTGGCCGACTACTTGACCTACGCAGGCCAGGGTCAGCTGATGCTCAAGAAGTGCCTGGGCTGCGGAGACTTTCACTTTTATCCGAGGCCGGTTTGCCCACATTGCCTCAGCGGCAACACGCAATGGAGTCGAACCTCCGGCGAGGGCGTGATCTACAGCTTCAGTGTGATGCGCCGCTCCGCTGTCCCCTACGTCATTGCATACGTGCAATTGGCGGAGGGCGTTTCGATGATGACGAACGTCGTCGACTGCGACCCGGACGCGTTGCGCATCGGTCAGAAGGTGAGGCTCACGTTTCGCAACTCGGAGGGACACGGGACGATCCCAGTGTTCGCGCCGAGCGCCGACTGACGCCCGTGCATGCCACCCCGGGAACCGGCTTTTCTTCTCGATGAACTTCGATGAACGATGATTTCCGACCAAAGATGAGCGCCGAAGAAGACCACATCACCGCGTTGAGAGACTCGGCCAAGGCGTTCTCCCGCCGCAATCCGGGTGTTGCGCGGGCCCGGCAGCTGCGCGACTCTGGTGGAGGCGTCAATCGTGAGATGTGGAGAACAATGGCCGGGGTGGGCTGGCCCGGCATCCTGGTTCCCGAAGAGTTCGGCGGGCTCGGCCTTGGGTTGCGCGAGATGGGGAACCTTCTAGAAGAGATTTCCAGAGACCTCGCGCCCGAGCCTCTAAATGCGGCGGCGGCCATGGCGCCTCTGCTACTGACGAACAGCGACAACGTGGAAATCCGGGATTCGCTCTTGCAGCAAGTGGCCGCGGGCGACGCGATTCTGGCCGTGGCATGGCAGGAATTTGAAGGCGACCTTGCGCCGGGCGCGGTCAAAACGAGTCTTGACAAGGGACGGTTGAATGGGGTCAAGCGCTTCGTCGTTCCCGCCGACGCCGACGGCTATCTGGTGAGCGTCCGCAGTGGCGACGGAATGGTCATATGTTTCATTAAGCGCGGTGTCGCGGGTCTGTCCGTGACGCATGAGCTTGCTGCCGACGGCACGACACTCGGCCTCTTGCATCTCGACGGTGTCGAGGTCAGCGAAGGGGTAGTCGCCTCGACGCGAGTCGCCGCCAGGGCCCTCACGCTCGCCATCGAGTCTTCGACGGTGCTGGCGGGAGCCGAACTTCTCGGCGTCATTTCGAGGGCGCTCGAAATGACGCTCGACCACATGCGAGTTCGCGTCCAGTTCGGCAAGCCGATCGGCGCTTTCCAGGCGCTGCAGCATCGGGTGTCGGACTTGTACATCCAGCAGGTGGTCTGTGAATCCGTCGTGCGTGATGCTCTCGATTCGCTGAGTTCCGACGGATCGCAATTGAGCAGGTGGGCGAGCCGAGTCAAGGCTCGCTGCTCCGAGGCTGCCATGAACATGGCGCGCGAAGTGGTGCAGCTTCACGGGGCCATTGGCTACGCAGATGAGTGCGATATCGGGCTCTTCGTGCAGAAGTGCATCGTGCTTGCTTCGTGGCTCGGGAACGCCTGCCATCACCGGCTGCGCTATTGCGAGATGCAGCAGGCGTCGGCCGCGGCGTGAGCGACGTTCCGCGAACGACAAAGGCCGAAATAATCATGCAGAAAACAGACTGGAACTCGCTGAGCGATGAAGCTTTTCGGGCGGAAGTGCGGACCTTCTTCGAGACCGAATTCCCGGAGTACTTGCGGTTTCCGGCCCACCATTTGCGCTGGGCAGAGGTCAAGGATTGGTACGGAACGCTTTTCCGCAAAGGCTGGGCCGCGCCCGCATGGCCTGTGGAGTGGGGCGGAATGGGGCTCACTCCTGCGAAGCAGTTGATATTCATGGAGGAGCAGGAGCGTCACGGCGTGGCTCGCACACCGGACATGGGCATCGTGATGCTCGGCCCCTTGTTGATCCAATATGGGTCGATGCCCCTGCGGCAGTTGTTCCTTCCGCCGACGTTGCGTGGAGATTTCATCTGGTGCCAGGGGTACTCCGAGCCGGGGGCCGGGTCGGACTTGGCAGCGTTGCGAACCGAGGCGATTCTCGAGGGAGACCACTACCGCATCAACGGGTCAAAGATCTGGACAAGCTACGCCACGGACGCCACCCATATGTTCATGCTCGCGCGCACCGAAAAGGGCGTGAAGAAGCAAGATGGGATCAGTTTCCTCCTTGTGGATATGAAGTCGCCGGGCATCACGGTCCGGCCGATCCGCAACATCGGAGGATCGACCACCTTTGCGGAAGTTTTCTTCGATGATGTCCGAACGCCGGCCGATTGGCTGGTGGGAGAGCGCAACCAAGGATGGTCGATCGCGAAGTCTCTGCTCGGTTTCGAGCGCCTTTCAATCGGAAGCCCTCGACTGGCTCAAGCGGGGTTGAAGCGCCTCGACGATGTTCTGGCTGAGCGAGGCGGCGCGATTTCGGCGCAGTACGCCGATCGCGTTGCCCGGTTGCGGCTCGATGTTGCCGACCTCGCTTCCTTGTACGAAAAATTCGCGGCCGCTGTGCGGCGCGGAGAACGGCTGGGCGCCGACGTGTCGGTCCTGAAGGTATTCGCCACGGACCTATTTCAACGCCTTTCGGAGCTGTCGATCGAAGTGGCCGGTTCAGCCGGCGGGATCACGGGGCGGACGCAGTTCCGCGAGGAGGGAAGCCGGGTGGACGTACTCTCACTGTTCTATAACGCGCGGCCTCCGACGATCTATGGCGGCAGTAACGAGATCCAGCGCAACATCATTGCGAAGAGCCTTCTCAATCTGCCGATGGGCTGAGAGCCTGTGAACAAATCCGCCACGCCCGCCCGGCCCGCCCAAACGTGGCCACTCCGCGTTGCAAATGCTCGCCATAGCTCGAACTATGGCTGTGCTTTGCGGCTAGATCGGCCGCCGAATTCATTCACAGGCTCTGAGACACGGGGCTTGAATCCTCCGCAGTATTTCCACCTAGGTCGCCGCACCTGCAGCAGCGAGCCGCCGAAGAGGTTCTCATGTCTGGACCATTGACAGGTTTTCGCGTAATCGATCTCACCACGACGATATTGGGTCCTTACGCTACGCAGTCACTGGGCGACCTCGGCGCAGACGTCATCAAAGTGGAGTCGCCGCCGACCGGGGACCTCGCGAGGAACCTGGGCGAAGTCCGTGACGTCGGGATGAGCGGGACATACTTGAACCTGAATCGCAACAAGCGCTCGATCGCGCTCGACCTCAAATCAAAAAAAGCATTGGAGGTTATGCGCAAGCTGATTGCAACCGCGGACGTGTTCCTGCACAACATGCGCCCCATTGCGATTGCGCGTCTCGGCCTGGGATACGAGGAAGTCTGCGGCATCAAGGCTGACATCATCTACGCTGAAGGCGTGGGCTTCGGGCAATCGGGCCCCTATCGCGACAAGCCTGCGTTCGACGACGTCGTGCAGGCTGCGTCGGGGCTGGTCGACATGTTCGTCAAGCGCGACGGGCGCCCAAGTTATGTTCCTACGGCCATTGCCGACAAGGTGACCGGACTGCACCTGAGCCAGGCTGTTGTCGCCGCGCTCTTGCACCGAGTCAGGACGGGCGAAGGGCAGAAGGTCGAAGTCCCGATGTTCGAGACGCTCGTGGCATTCAACCTGGTCGAGCACATGAGCGGAGGGGTGTTCGAGCCACCGGGCGAAGTGGGCTACAAGCGACTACTCGAGGCATCTCGTCGCCCTTTCCGCACTCGCGACGGCTACATCTCCATCCTGCCTTACACCGACCCGCAGTGGTTGAGATTTTTTGCGGCGATTGGCCGGCCGCAGCTGATGGACGACCCGCTCTACGCCACTTACCGCGCACGGATCGAAAATGCCGAGCCGTTGTACCAATTCGTGGCTTCCATCACCCCCGAGAAGTCGGCTTCTGAATGGATGGACATCTGTGTGTCCAACGACATTCCCTGCATGCCGATCCTGACGCTCGGCCAGCTTGCCAGGGACGTGCATCTTCGTGCAGTGGGGATGTTCGAAGATCACCTGCACCCGGTCGCGGGATGCACGCATCTGGTGAGGTCGCCGATGCTCTTTTCCAAGTCGCCGGCATCCATTCGCCGCCCGGCCCCGCGTTACGGAGAGCATACGGCCGAAATCATGCGCGAACTCGGATGCGGAAACGGTGAAGGGTTCGTCGTCGCCCAGGCCGACAAGTCGTGAGGGATCCCGATGTTGAATGAAGCACTCGCGCTTACCGCGTTGTATGGCTCTTCGTCGCTGACTGTTGGAAGCCTTTTTTCGACACAAGCACTCCTGAGCAAGAACTCGCAGGCGCTGGCATTCGACAATCGAACACTCAGCTACGGCGAACTAGCCGCCCGGGTCAACCAGTTGACACGGGCTCTGGGCCGGCTGGGCGTCAAGCCGGGAGATCGGCTGGCAGTCATCTCTGAAAACCGCCTCGAATACATAGAGCTCCTGTTGAGCGCCGCGAGGCTGGGAGCCATTGTTGCTTGCCAGAACTGGAGGCAGACCGACGAGGAGTTGGGCCATTGTCTGGAATTGGTGAGCCCCGTAATCCTGATCTACTCTTCAAAGTATGCCGCGACGGTCGATCGCCTCGGCCGCTCGGAAAGGAAACTCCTCCTTGGCGATGAATACGAGCGGCTTTTGGCACGCGAGAGCGCATTCGAGACCTTGGACGCTGCGGCGCCCGAAGACATTTTCATCATTCTCTACACCAGCGGAACGACGGGTGCGCCGAAGGCCGCCGCCATCAGCCACCGGGCCATGATCGCCAGGTGCGCCATCAACAACGTCGACGGGAGCGTGTTCCCGGATCGTGCCTCCATTTACTGGTCGCCGTTCTTCCACATCGCGTCGACCGAGGGTGTGCTGCACAACCTGTTGAGAGGCGGCAAGGCGGTGGTCTTCGAGGGTTTCGACATCGACAAGATCAAGGCGGCTGTGGCCCGAGAGCAGCGCATCGGCCTTCTGCAACTGATGCCCGGCACCATCGAAAGAGCATTGCAGGGCTTCAGCGACATGCCCTTGGAGCCGGGAACCGTCATGGTGACAGGTGCCATGGCGGACCTCGTGCCAGGGAACCAGATTGCGGCGATCACTTCCATGCTTCAGGCCCCGTTTCGCAATACCTTCGGCTCCACCGAGACCGGGGCTCCTCCGGCGGGCCGAGGCCTGATCCCGATCGGCACAAAGCCCGAACGACTTTCCAAATTGCAGAGTTCTTTCTGTCATCTGCGACTGGTTGGCGAGGACGGCCACGAAGTCGGCGTGGGCGTGCCTGGAGAGGTAGCAATCCGGGGCCCCAGCCTCTTCAGCGGCTATTGGGGCGATGGCGCGGCCAATGCCGAGGCGTTCCGCCAAGGTTGGTACCACATGGGGGATGTGCTTGTTCGCAACGAGGATGGTTCCCTGGATTTCGTGGATCGCAGGAAGTACCTCATCAAGTCCGGGGGCGAGAACATCTATCCGGCGGAGATCGAGCGGTACCTGCTAGCTTCGCCGCGGATTGCCGAAGCCGTTGTTGTGCGCCGAAGCGATCCCCGGTGGGGCGAGGTCCCCGTCGCTTTCGTCGTCAAGGGCGACGACACGCTCACGAGCGAGGACGTGCTGAATCTCTGCCGAGGGCGCATCGCCAACTACAAGCTGCCCAAGCATGTTAGTTTCGTCGCGCATGGAGATTTGCCGCGCAGCGCTACCGGAAAGATTCAGCGGTTCGTGCTGGAACGAGGATTGTCCTCGGAGTCCGTGGATGCTAAGTGAGCGTTAAATCCACCGACTCAATCCAGCTGGTCGACCGACTCTCAAAAACTCGAGAAATCAGACATCGGCGTCCATCTTTTCAGACTCTTTCCAGGATCAGGGTAGCACTTGCGTGACGGGTGCCGAGAGAGCCTCCCGTTGCATGAGCGAGCGCCAAAGAACAACCGGGCACCTGGACATTGGGGTGAGCTTCGCCGCGCAATTGACGAACGGCTTCGATGATTTTCGTCATTCCGCCACGGTTCGAAGGATGGTTGTTGCACAAGCCTCCTCCATCAGTGTTGACCGGGAGCTTTCCGACGCCCGAGATCAGATTGCCATCGGCCACAAAGGCGCCTCCGCGTCCCTTCTCGCAAAAGCCGAGGTCTTCGAGCTGAATCAGCACCGTGATGGTGAAGCTGTCGTAGATCGACGCATACTGAATATCAGATGGCTTCACTCCCGCTTCCTCGAAGGCGTGCCGCCCCGAATTCCGTCCGGCCGACCAAGTGAGATCGACTTTGCCGCCCATCTGGCCCTTCACCGCTTCTCCCGCGCCCAGCAGCGTGACCTGGGGTCGCGCAAGAGTCTTTGCGATCTCCGGTCTCGTGAGGACGAGCGCGCCGCCGCCATCGGTGATGACGCAGCAGTCGAGACGGTGAAGGGGATCAGCGATCATGGGAGAGCGCAGGACGTCTTCGACAGTGACGGTCTCGCGCAGCAACGCGTGCGGATTGTGCTGGGCATGGTGGGATGCGGCAACGCGGATCCATGCCAGCTGTTCTGGCGTCGTTCCGTATTCGTGCATGTGCCGCATGGCCACCATCGCGTACAGGTTCACCAACACGGGGCGAAAGGGCAGCTCAAAGGGTAGATCAGGCGTGGCGCCGAAGATTCGCGTCTTCGTGCCGGTCGCGGCGCCCTCCGCCTTGGGTCTCCCCGCCAGGGTGACCAAGGCGACGTTGCACTTTCCCGAAGCGATCGCCATCGCTGCATGAGAGACATGGGCCAGATAAGAGGCGCCCCCTAGGTCGGTGGTATCCACATGGCGGACATTGAGACCCAGATAGTCCACCATGTTGATCGGCCCCAAACCCGGAGCGTCGCCTGCACAGAAATAGCCGTCAACGTCGCTTTTCGAAAGACCAGCGTCGGCGAGCGCGCCCTGCGCCACTTCCGCATGCAGCAGGGCGGTTGACTTGTCCGGTGCGTGGCGCGTTGGATGTTCAAAAATCCCCGAAATACACACTTTTCCCTTGAGGCTCACTGCCGTCCTTTCATTGCCGGATCCCGGCGCCACTACCGCTCGTCCGGAATGGGGCGTTGCGCGGGGCCGACGTATTCGGAGTCGGCAACGTCGATGTGCCGCAATCTCCGCCCCTGTTTCAGCTCTTCAATCACGTGAGCCATGATGCCGGGCAAGACCGACAGCGAGGCGACAGCCGCCATCTCGTCGGGTGAAAAGCCCATGGCATCCATCACGCAAGCCGTCATTCCGTCGACGTTGATCGCAATCTGGTCCTTGCCGGTCGCACGTTGAAATTCCCGGTGGATGGCTTCGTATAGATCGCATTTGTCGTTCCAGCAGCCATTCGCAATCGCGATCTGCCTTAGCTTGACTGCACGGAAGTCATAGCCTTTGTGCGTCGGATGACCTAAACCCGGTATCTGGGTCTTCGAACGCCGGCACTCCTCGACAATTGCAGCGGCTGCCGCTTCGATGCCCAATCCTTCGGCCGTTCGCTTCTCATGGGCCTGGCGGATGAAGTTCGCCGAATGGGCGGGGTTGATGGTGTTCTGTCCGACCGTGAGCAGGCCAGCCGCAACGGCCGCGATGAAGTTCGCGCTTCCCGACGCGACGAAGCGGGCGGCGATCACGCTGGCCGAGACGAAGCCGTGATTCAGTGTCGAATTCAGCAACGCGTTCATCATGCTCAGTTCCCGCCCGTCGGGAAGCCTCCCGCGCAGGATCAAATGAATCCCTTCCGCGAAGCTAAGCTTCTCGATGATTTCCTCGAGGTGGTAGCCGTAGATGAGAACCTTGTTCTCGGAGACCTCGCTGATCTGGGTGACCCATTCCTTCATTTTTTCCTTTCTTGATCAGCAGGATGATTCAGCTAGCTCATGCTGAGAGCCAGTGGCCAAGAGAGCATGGTTGCTGTCTTGTGTCGCGATCAAATGGAACGAACGACGGCGTCCGGCGTGTCAGTGGATGGACATCCCACCGTCCACTCCGATCACCTGCCCGGTTATGTAACTCGCACCCGGCGAAGCCAGGAACACAAAAAGCGGCGTCAGTTCCTCTGGCTCCGCCCAGCGTCCGAGCAGGATTCTCTGGATCGATTGCTCCCGGAACCGGGGATCGGTTCGGATCGTTTCGGTCATGGGCGTCGCAGCGCCGGGCGCCACCGCATTGACCAAGATGTTGTAACGCGCAAGCTCCTTGGCCGCAGACTTGGTGAACCCCAGCAATCCGGCCTTGGCCGTGCCATAGTTGATCTGCCCGATCGTACCCAGCAGGCCGGCCCCCGACACCACATTGATGATCCACCCCTTCTTGTGTCCCGTCATCCCGTCAACGACCGCCTGAAGGAAATTGAAACTGCCGGTCAAGTGGACGGCAAGCACGTCTTCCCAGGCCTTCATCGACATTTTGTTGATCATCGCCGGCCGGGTCACGCCAGCATTGTTCACAAGCACAGTGACAGTGCCGAAGGAGTCGACGACGGAGCTGACTGTGGCATCAACCTCGGCGCGGTTCGATACGTCGCATCCGTATCCCTGCGCCTGCCCGCCGGCTCTACATATTTCGGAAGCGACTTCCAAGGCCTTTTCCTTGGCGATATCAACCACAGCGACCTTGGCGCCCTGCTGGGCGTAGGCAATCGCCACTGCTGCTCCTATACCTTGACCACCACCCGTGACGATCGCCACCTGATCCTCGAGAGCCTTGCCATTGAACATCAATATTCCCCAAACATACCGTTATCCGAGATCCGCAGTGCCATTCTCTGACAAGCTCCTCGCACCGCTCATGCATCCCGCCTCACCGGCTCTTCGCGGAGCAAGGACAGGCGCCGGCTAATATCACTCTTGGGTGAGGCAGTCCTTGCACTTGTCAATAACCCGCCCCCATTTTTCGATTTCGCCATTCACATACATCTGGAACTGGTCAGCCGAGCCTCCAACGATCGTGAAGCCCGCCGCGCGAAGTCTTTCCTGCACCGCAGGTTGCGCGAGCACCGTCTGAGCGGCTGCATTGATCCGGTCCACCACGTCGTTCGGGGTCTTGGCGGGCGCGAAGAGGCCGATCCAAGCCACAGCCTCAAACCCTGGCAGCGAAAGCAGTTCACCGAGCGTCGGTATGTCGGGAAAGAGCGGCGACCGTTCGCGCGTCGTGACCGCCAAAGGCTTCAGCTTTCCGGCCCGGACGTGCGGGAGTGCGGGCGGAAAGTCCAGCATCCCCATTTGGACCTCGGACTTGAGGAGCGCGCTGGTCACGTCGGCGCCGCCTTTGTAGTTGATCGGTTCAAGTTGCAGTCCCGATTGCTGGCGGACCACTTCGACGATCAGGTGACTCAGCGTGCCTTTTCCGCTTTGCCCGTAGTTCATCTTCCCGCCCGAGGCCGCGACCGAGGTTTCGAACTCCTTGTAGCTCGAGACGGGCAGCGACGCGGGCACGACCATGAAGTAGGGCGTATAAGCGAGCTGAATGACCGCTTTGAAGTCTTTCTGCGGGTTGTACGGAAGCGCGGCGAAAAGTTTGCCGGCCGTTGCGATCGGCCCCGTGAGGCCGAGGAAAAGGGTGTGACCGTCCGGGGCCGAGCGCGCGACGTACCCTGCGGCCAAGGTGCCGCCCGCGCCCAGGCGGTTCTCGACGATCACGGTGCCGCCCAGAACGTCTCCGAGTCCCTGCGCCACCACGCGCGCAACCACGTCGGTTGCGCCTCCTGGCGCATACGGAACAACAAGCCGAACGGGTTGAGTCGGGAAGGCTGTCGCTGCTGACGCGGCGAGAGTGAGAAGCAGGGTACAAATGGATTTCCGAGTCAAAAGCATTCCGAATCTCATGATGTGTCCCCTGCAAAAAATCTTCCAGCTTGGTATTTCAGCCTCATGAATGAAGCTCTCGCTTCGAGGCTCTGCGGCCGCGGTCAGATGAGCAAGAAAAAATCCCTTGGTTGCCCGACTCGCAGCGTAATCACGCTGTCCGTCTGCGGGATAGCGTCGACCAAAGAATCATAGGACGCCGTGCGGCAAGAGCAAAATCAATTATTCTTGGCGACTTCGATAAGCAAACCAGATGGGTCAAGGCCGCGGCGCGCTACGGTTGTTGCCCTGGGCCTGCAGGTAGCGCCGCACCGTGGCGTACGAGGCCACCGGCGAGCCCCACTCCTTGCAAGCCACCCGCAGGTTGTCCAGGTGCAACTGCGCCGTCCAGCCGGGATGCGCGCGGTATTGGAGCGTCAGCGCCGCAATGGCCACCGGCGTCAGGCTCGGGAAGCGCCCTCGTCGCCGCGCAGTTCGTCCTTGAGCACGGCCACCGGATCCGCGGCGCTGCGTGCCTTGTAGTACCAGCGCTCCAGGGTCGACGCGCCGAAGCGCACGTCCGGGCCCGAGACGGGGTGGCGCCAGGTCTTGGCCGCCACCGCGAGGAACGCGGCGCCCAACTGCCGCGGCGCGGGCGGTGCGGCCATCAACGGGCCGATAATCGAGAAGCGCAGGCGCGCCCATCGATCGCGCTCAGGCGGATCAGTAATCGTCTTCAATGCAGGGCTCCAGGTGAGGCCACACCGACGGTGCGACTTGCTGAAGCCAAGGCTATGAGGCCTCGCGTGCTGCGGCTACGTGCAACTTCTGCGGGTGCTCAACGGCCCTCGTGAAGCTTGATCGCACAGGGCAGTGCGCTGCGCGCCGTCAGCGGGCTGAGCCAGACCAGCAGCCGCATCAGCGCCTCTTGTGCCGGACCCGTAAAACGCGCGATCAATTCGTCCGCAGCCCGAGCGGATCAAGAGCTACTTCCAGCATTAGCCGGTTCGCTATGCGGCTTGAGTTCAATACTTCAGTGCCGAGTCAATAAGGGCATACAAAATGACATCGCGACGGTCGTAACGTTGCTCAATTCTGGGAATTTTCCACCGCATGAGATTCTCGAATCGCAAAGCCATGGCCTGACCTTTCCTACGAGCTTAATACGGTTGCCTCGGACGGATGGTGAGGTAATCGATCATGGCGGCAACGGCATTCGTCGATCCGTTGTCCCGCATACATCCTGTCTCATCTCGGCCGGCAAAGATACATTGAACTCGAAGTCATTGACTGCACGATCTCCCCCCGGTGGTTCTTGATTTCGCGAGCGAACGTGACAATGCCTTTGCCGGCTTTGCTGGTCAGGCGCTTCTGAATTGGCACACTGTTCATGTAGATCGTGTCGCCGTGTCTAACGGGTGCGTGCATTCGCCAGTTGTCCACGGACAGGAACGCGACGACCGTGCGGTCGTTGATTCCGCTCTGGCATTGAAGACCGGTCGCGATGGCAAACACCAAAACGCCTTGCGCGATCGGTTCGCCATAGGGTTGCTTCTTGCAGAACTCAAAGTCCACATGCGGAGCACTGAAATCGCCGGAAACACCGGAGAAGTTCACGATGTCACTGTGCGTCACCGTGCGGCGCGGTGTCGTATAGCAATTGCCGATCTCGATGTCTTCGTAAAAAAGTCCCCGGGGCTTCACTTCTTCTTGGTGTGACATGTGTGACATATTTAATCGCTTGGTCATCGCGTTTCGGTTCAAGATGGCGGGTTAGATCAGGAGATATCCATGCACTTCGCAATGACATTGCGCATGATTTCGCTGGTTCCGCCGCCGATCGGACCCATGCGGGCGTCACGATAGAACATTTGCATTTCGTAGTCCATCATGTAGCCTGCGCCGCCCATGATCTGTAAGCCGATGTCGGCGCATCGGATGTTATTCTCCGTCGCAGCCGTCTTCGCGATGCATGTTTCCATGATGGGGTTCAACCCGGCGTCGAGCATGTCCGCGACCCTGTATGTCAGGGCGCGCGCAGTCTCCGTCATGATCTGCATGTCCGCGAATTTGTGCGCGATGGCCTGGAACCGCGAAATTTGCTGGCCGAAAGCGCGCCGCTCTTTAGCATACGTCCGCGCATAATCGATGATCTTCTGGCAATTCCCGACCGCCGATGCCGCAAGGACCATCCGCTCGATGTTCAGGCCTCGCATCATATTGGCCCAGCCGGAGTTCAGCTCGCCGAGCATCCGTTCCCGTGGAACCACGACGTTGTGGAGAAATATGTCATTGGTATGAACCATCTCTCGGCCGAGAGACTTGAGCGGCCGAATCGTCACGCCTTCGGACCGCGCGTCCACGAGGAACAGCGTGATGCCCTTGTAGCCCAGCTTTGGGGAGGTTTTTGCGGCCACGACGATGTAGTCGGCGATATGGGCGCAGGTGATATAGGTCTTCTGCCCGCTCAACAGAAAGTCACCGTTGTGCTCCTGAGCCCGGGTGGCGATCGCGCTCAGGTCGGAGCCGGCGTCCGGCTCTGTCATCGCAATGGCGAGGAGCTTCTTCCCATTGATGATCGATGGGATCAACTCATCCCGGACGGCTTTGGTTCCCCCGTGCAGGATCTGAAGTCCGCCATAAACTGCCGTCGTCAGATACGCGGACGCGACCTGACCATTGTGGTAGCCGAGTGATTCGACAAGCACCGCCAGATCTTTGAAGCTGGCGCCGGATCCACCGTGTTGTTCGGGGTACGGGAGACCCATCCATCCGGCGGCCGCTAGAGCCGCATAAGCCTCGGACGGAAATTCGCTCGCCTGGACGAGGCTGAGAATCTTTTGACCTGGAAGTATTCTTTCCAAGAGATTCAGCACGCTTTCCCTTATCATTTGCTGTTCGTCGCTCAGGCCGAAATAGAAAGTCGAGGAATTCATCATTGGGGTCACTACTGTCCGGTTAAAAGTCAAACAAATTCAACTGGTTAGCGGCGGCTAGCGGATCAATCTGAGAGCCATCGGCCTGCAAGGCGCATGAAATCTGGATTTTCTCGAAAACCGACACCGACAAGATCTGTAGACATGTGTAGAGCGAGGCATCGAGTTGAAGCTCCTTCTTGACGATGGCGATGAGCACGTAGGTGGCCACGACAGCCTCGCGAAGTCCACTTAGCCGCGATCAGACCGCGAAGGGCGGCACAGTCTGTGCGACGCTGCCGGG